>NZ_JBFUEN010000003.1:0-606981 GCF_056403915.1 Terrabacter sp. P2_E3 | reverse complement strand
GATCACGTGCGACCCTGCCACGTACAACGGCGCTGCACTGCAGCCGTGCACGGCGACCGTTCACGGCGCCGGCGTCGTCACCGGCACAGCCACCGCGCAGTACACCGACAACACCAACGCCGGGACCGGCAGCGTCCGGGCAAGCTACGCCGGCGACGCCAACCACTACGACAGCTCCAAGACCGCGTCCTTCACCATCGACAAGGCTGACTCCTCGGTGACGATCATGTGCGACCCTGCCACGTACAACGGCGCTGCACTGCAGCCGTGCACGGCGACCGTTCACGGCGCCGGCGTCGTCACCGGCACAGCCACCGCGCAGTACACCGACAACACCAACGCCGGGACCGGCAGCGTCCGGGCAAGCTACGCCGGCGACGCCAACCACTACGACAGCTCCAAGACCGCGTCCTTCACCATCGACAAGGCTGAATCCTTGGTGACAGTGACGTGCGCAGCAGGTCCGTACACCTACACCGGGACCGCGCAGACACCCTGCACCGCGACCGTCACCGGTGCGGGCGGCCTGTCCCAGGACCTCGACGTCGACTATGCCGACACGAACCTCAACGCCGGCACAGCCCGTGCCTACGCTGAGTACGAGGGCGACGCAAACCACACGGGCGACACGGACGACAAGTCCTTCGAGATCGGCAAGGCCACGCCCGTCGTGAGCCTGAGCTGCCCAATGGACGTCATCTACGACGGAGCAGCACACCCGTGCACCGCGGCGGTCCAAGGCGTCGGAACCGAACTCGCCAGCGCATCGGTCACGGTCGCGTACAAGCGCGGCGCATCCAGCACGAGCGACGTCACCAACTCTGGGACGCTCGATGTCAACGCGTCCTACGCGGGTGGCGACAACTACGCTGCGGCGAACCAGGCTGGAATGCTCGTCATCGGCAAAGCCACGCCCGTCGTGAACGTGGGCTGCCCCACTGGTGTCCTCTACGACGGAGCAGCACACCCGTGCACCGCCGCCGTGCAGGGCATCGGCACCGAGCTCGCCGGAGCCCCGGTCACAATGACGTACTCCCGTGGCGGGACCGTCACGACGGACGTGACAAGCGTCGGCACGGTCGCCGTGGTGGCGTCCTACGCCGGGGGCGCGAACTACACTCCCGCCAGCGAGACCGGCACGTTCACGATCGCCGCTTGGAGGACCCAGGGCTTCTACCAGCCTGTTGACATGGGCTCCACCGTTCTGAACACGGTCAAGGCCGGCTCGACCGTGCCGCTCAAGTTCGAACTTTTCAGCGGATCCACCGAGCTGACGAGCGTGTCGGCCGTGAAGTCGTTCGGTGCGAAGCAGATCATCTGCGGTACGACACCGGCTGAGGACGCGATCGAACTGACCACGACCGGCGGCACCAGCCTTCGCTACGACAGCACCGGTGGCCAGTTCATCCAGAACTGGCAGACGCCGAAGGCATCCGCAGGCACGTGCTACCAGGTCACCATGAGGGCCCAGGACGAGAGCACCATCACGGCATACTTCAAGCTGAAGTAGCCGGCGCAGCAGGGGAGGACGGGCGCACCACGACGACGTGGTGCGCCCGTTCTGCGTCTGCGCGGGATGCCCCTCAGTCGGGTGCGGCCGCTGGGATCAGCAGCGAGAAGGTCGCTCCCCCGCCAGGTGTCTCCGTCACATCGAGCCGGCCACCGTGTGACCGGACGATCTGCGTCACGAGCGCGAGACCGAGCCCGACGCGCCGCCCTCCAGAGCCGCCGTCACCGCGGGAGAAGCGGCGCGACAGGTTCTCGACATCAGCGGCATCGACCCCGTGACCGTGGTCGACGACGTCGACGCGGACCTGACCGTCCTCGACGCCCGAGCGCACCTCGACCTGGGTCCCCTTCTCGGAGTGGGCGATCGCGTTGTCGACGAGCGCCAGCACCGAGCGACGGAGGCTCGGCCTCACTCCCAGCACTGCGACCCCTCCAGCCCCGGCCACCTCGTCGACGAGCGTCACCCCGTGGTCCGCGGCATACGGCATGAGCGACGTGACGACCTCCGAGGCGAGGGCACCCAGGTCGACCCGCTCGGCCACCTCGTCGACGTGCTCGAGCTGCGCCGAGAGCAGCAGGTCGGAGACGACGTCGGCCATGGCCTGCGTGTCGTGGACGAGCTGGTCGACCTCGGCGAGCCGCCGCGCCGCCGCCGAGTCCCCGCCGCCAGCGACCGCAGCGTCCGCGGCGACATGTCGACGCAGCATCTGCGCCCGGGTGCTGATGACGGCCAGAGGAGTGCGCAGCTCGTGCGAGGCGTCGGCGACGAACTGGCGCTGCAGCTCCATCGCCTCGCCGAGCGGGCGGACCGCGCGCCGCCCCGCCAACAGCCCGGTCAGCGCAGCCAGGAGCACCCCCACCACTCCGGCCGCCGCGGTCGACACGAGCAACCGCTGCTCCTCCCCGGTGTGCAGGCGGATGTCGTAGACAGCGACGTAGCGCACGCCCTCGCGCTGGTCGACCCACGCCGGCCACGAGCGACCTTCGGCGGCGAGGCTCGTCGCACCCGACACGTCCGGCCCCACGGCAGAGGCCGCGGCGGCCAGCTCGGGAGGCATCGACCGGGTCGCCTCGTGACCGGAGTCGGTCAGTTTGACGAGCCACGTGCCGGGCGGCGCGTCCACGACGTCGTCCGCCGTCCGGGCCGTCGTCTCGGTGCCCCCGCGGATCTCGGCGAGCTGCTGCCGGTCGAAGAGCACGGCCGTGCCGATGATGGCGAGCAGCACGACGAGGGCCGTGGTCGCACCGACGCGCAGAGCCACCGACCGCGATGCCCGTCGCAACGGGTCGCGCTCCCCCACGGCCGCCCGTGAGCGCCTCCCCATCAGGAGGCCCCGAGCCGGTAGCCGACCCCGTGCACGGTCTCGATGACGGACTTCCCGAGCTTGCGGCGCAGGTAGTAGACGTACGTGTCGACGGCGCCAAGCGTGTCGGCGTTGTCGAAGGCCGCGACGAGCAGCTCGTCCCGGGTGAAGACCCGCGTGGGCCGGCGCGCCAGCGTCTCGAGCAGGCGGGCCTCGCGGCCCGACAGCATGACCTCGCCGTCACCGCCGACGAGCCGCTGCTCGGCGACGACGAGCCGTCGCTCACCGACGGCCAGCTCCCCGGCCGCACCACCCATCGGGCGCAGCAGGGCCCGCAGCCGCGCGAGCACCTCGTCGACGTCGAAGGGCTTGACGACGTAGTCCTGCGCCCCCGCGTCGAGACCCTCGACGCGGTCGGCCACGGTCCCACGCGCCGTGAGGAAGAGCACCGGCGCCGTCAGACCCCGCGAGCGCAGGCGCGTCACGAGGTCGACCCCCTCGATGCCCGGCAGCCCGCGGTCGACGACGAGCACGTCCCAGTCGTCGACGAGGCCACGGTGCAGGCCCGCCTGTCCGTCGCGGACGGCCGTGACGGCATACCCCTCCTCGCCGAGCAGCTCGGTGAGCATCTGCGAGAGGTCGGGGTCGTCCTCGACGAGGAGCAGCCGTGGGCGGATCGGCGACGCGGTCATGGCCCGAGCCTCCCTTTCGTGTCTCATAACTTTCTGAGATCGGCTGCCCACCATCGACTGTGTGAGCACCACCATCGCACCACACCGTGGGACCCCGAGCCGGGTCCGTCGAGCCCTGCGTGCCGGCGCGGACTTCCGCCGCTGGCAGGCCCGCACCGGCGACCTCCTCGAGACCCTGGCCATCGCGAGCCTGCTCGCCGTCGTGGCGCAGTTCCTCCTCGGCGGAGGCAGCCACGACCTCGTCGCGGGCACGAGCAGCACCACCCTCATCGCCGTCGGGCGCCTCACCGGCCTCGTCGCGATGGACCTGCTGCTCATCCAGCTGCTCCTCGCCGCCCGCGTGCCGTGGATCGACCGCGTCTACGGGATGGACCGGGCGCTCAAGGCGCACCGCATCCTCGGCCGCGTCACGGTGCCGCTCGTGCTCGTCCACGTCGGCGCCATCGTCATCGGCTACGCGGCGCGCGACGACCTGCACGGCCCGTTCGCTCCGGTCGTCGAGTCGTTCCGGCTCCTCACCGGCGGCAGCGACCTCCTCTTCGCCTTCATCGCCACCGCCCTGCTCGTCGTCATCGCGGTGACGTCGGTCAGCATCGCCCGCCGGCGCCTGTCCTACGAGTGGTGGCACCTCGTGCACCTGACGGCGTATGCCGCCGTCGTCCTCGCGGTGCCGCACGAGCTGTCGATCGGCTCGGACTTCACCGCCTCGCAGTGGGTGCGCACCTACTGGTGGACCCTCTTCGTGATCGTCGCGGCCAGCGTCCTCTGGTGGCGCGTGCTCGTCCCCGTCGCCCGCAGCCTGCGCCACGACCTGCGCGTCACCGACGTCGTCGAGGAGGCCCCCGGCGTCTGGTCCGTGTGGATGAAGGGCCGTCACCTCGACCGGCTCCCGGTCCGCGCGGGGCAGTACCTCAACTGGCGCTTCGTCAGCCCGCGGCTGCTCGCGACCGCCCACCCGTGGTCGATCTCGAGCGCCCCCGACGGCCGCCGCCTGCGCATCACGGTGCGCGAGCTCGGCGACCACTCGAGCCGCCTGGCCCACCTGCGACCCGGCACGCGCGTCCTCTTCGAGGGCCCCTACGGCGCCTTCACCTCCCGCCAGCGCGTCCGCCGTCGCGTCCTGCTCCTCGCCGCCGGCATCGGCGTCACGCCGGTCCGCTCGATCCTCGAGGAGCTCGTGCGCCACGGCCACGCCGGCCCCGGCGACGTCACGGTCGTCTACCGCGCCAACGACGAGTCGCAGCTCGCGCTGCGCGACGAGCTCGAGCACCTGACTGCGGTCGGCGGCCACCAGCTGCTCCTGCTCGTCGGCCCGCCCGTCGGCGGCTCGTGGCTGCCGCCCGACCACTCCGGTGGCCGGCCGGTCCCCGATGCCGAGCGCCTCGCCGAGCTCGTCCCCGACCTGCGCCGGCACGAGGCCTACCTCTGCGGCCCCGGCGGCTGGATGAACCTCGTCCACCGCAGCCTCCTCGAGGGCGGCATCCCCAAGGCCCACATCCACGACGAAAGGTTCTCCTGGTGAGGAAGGCAACGTCTGCCCTCGTCGGCTTGGCCGGCATCGTCACGCTGAGTGCGTCCTGGGCGACCGGGCTCGCACCGAAGCACGCCGCCGTCACGGGCGTCCACATCCTGTCGTCGGCCAAGGCCGGCACGCCCGTCGCCGCTGCGCCGCCGAAGCCGTCCGGCAGCTCGAAGGCCTCCGGCTCCAAGCCGACGGGCGGCTCGAAGACGTCCAGCGGATCGAAGACGTCGGGCGCCGCGCCCAAGGCCACCACTGCGGCACCAGCGTCCGGCACCGTCGACGGCGCCGTCGTCGGGACGCAGTACGGCTCCGTGCAGGTGCGGGTCAGCTTCACGGGCAAGAAGATCACCAACGTCCACGCCCTCCAGCTGACCGACAGCTCGCGCACGTCGGTGTCCATCAGCGCCGGCGCCGCGCCGACCCTGAGGCGCGAGGCGCTGGCGGCGCAGTCGGCGCAGATCGACGTCGTGAGCGGCGCCACCTACACGAGCGAGGCCTACCAGCAGAGCCTCCAGTCGGCGATCGACGCCGCCCACCTGGGCTGACGAGCCCCCACGATCCGCACCCCGAGAGGGTGCCCGCGACGCGGCCCGCCGATCTTCCCCTGTGGTCGGCGGGCCGCACCTTTCCCCGCGTCGGACAGCACCCGGCACACACTCCCGACCGATGGCGTATGCCGGGTGCCGCGGTCCGCGTGCGACGCGGGGTTCGCGAGCCGCTGCGGGTGCGTGCAGATGTCGGTGCATTCGAGGCATCCGGGACCTCGTGCTCTGTCATGATGCGCTCGCACCACCACTTCTCACAGGGGCTCCTCCATGTTCAGACGCCGGCCGTTCGCCGCTGCCCTGACGCTTGCGCTCGTCGCGCCCGTCACGGCCTTCGCCACCTCCCCCGTCGCGTCCGCGGCTCCGACCCCGACGGCGAAGAAGGTCGTGGCCAAGCACCTGCCGCGGCTCTCCCGCACCGGCGGCCACACCCGCGCCCACGACCCGCACACGGTCCTCGTCAAGTTCAAGACGACGGCGTCCAAGGCCAGCCGGGACCTGGCGCTCACGCGTCGAGGAGGACATGCCGGCGCGCAGGTCGGGGGCACGAGCTTCGTCAAGGTCACGACGAACGGTCGCGCCGAGGAGCTCGCGAGCAGGCTCGGCGCCGACCCGTCGGTCGCCGAGGTCACGCTCGACTACGTGCGCTCCGCCGCGGCCACGCCGAACGACCCGGCCTTCGGCTACGACCAGGACTACCTCAAGACCGTCCGCGTGCCGACCGCCTGGGATCGCTCGAAGGGCTCGCTCACCCAGGTCGTCGCCGTCATCGACACCGGCGTCAACGGCAAGCACCCCGACCTCGTCGGCCGCACCGTTGCCGGCTACAACGCCATCAGGAACGTCGGCATCGCCGCCGGTGCCGCGAGCGACGACAACGGCCACGGCTCGATGGTCTCGGGCATCATCGCCGCCGCGACGAACAACGGTGTGGGCATCTCGGGCGTGGCCTGGAACGCCAAGATCATGCCGGTCAAGGTCCTTGACGGCACCGGCAACGGCACCGACTCGGACGTGGCCGAGGGCGTCAACTGGGCCGTCTCCCACGGCGCGAAGATCCTCAACCTCTCGCTCGGCGGAGACGGCGACAACCCGGCACTGCACGACGCCGTGAAGAATGCCGTCGCCAAGGGTGCCGTCGTCATCGTCGCCGCAGGCAACTGGGGTGACGACGTGCCGCAGTACCCCGCGGCCTATCCCGAGGCGATCGCCGTCGGCGCCACCGACTCGACCGGCGCCCTGACGGACTTCAGCAGCTACGGCCCGTGGATCGACGTTGCCGCCCCCGGATGGGGCATCCTGTCGACGCGCCTGGCCGACACGTACTACTTCGGAGACGGCACGTCGTTCTCCGCGCCGATCGTGGCCGGCGTCGCCACCCTGATCCGCACCCAGTCGCCGGCCCTGACGCCGGCGCAGGTGCTCTCGCGGCTCAGGTCCACAGCGCGTGACGCCGGGCCCCGCGGCATCGACCCCTACTACGGTGCCGGCGTCGTCGACGCGACGAACGCGCTCGGCGGCGGCTGGGCCGCCGACTTCGCCCAGCCCGCCCCGTGGATCGGTGAGCCCAACGATGTGCCCGTGCGCGCCAAGACGCTGGACCAGGCCAACTACGGTCTCATCGACGTCGAGGGCGACGTCGACTGGTACCGCTTCACGCCGACGGCCCTGCGGGCGGCGAGCGTCACGGTAGGCCCCTCGTACAACAACGCCGACGACGCCCAGAACCTCGACCCCGTGCTCGCCGTCTACGACAAGAACCTCCGGCTCGTCGGGCAGGTCGACGCCAAGGGACCCGGCGAGAGCGAGACGCTGACGTTCCGACCATCAGGCGACGAGTACTTCTTCACGGTGCGCAACTTCAACGGCAACCGCACCGACGCGTCCTACGTCGTCGGCGTCGACTCCGCCCCCATCGGTGAGTTCGACCCGTCCGTCCTCTTCCCGGTCGCGTCCGTGGCCGGCGGCAACGCGGCACTGGGCGCCACCGCGGTCGGCGACCTCACGGGTGACGGCAGGGTCGACGCCGTGGCCACCGCGGCCGCGCCCGGCACCGGGGCGCAGCTCTACGTCTTCGCCCAGACCAGCTCGGGGACGTTCGGGGCCGCTCGGCCGTACGGGACCGTGGACTCCTCGCTCGCCCACAACGTGGTCGTCGCCGACGTCGACCGTGACGGACGCCGGGACGTCGTCGTCGCGACGGATCTCGGCGTGCAGGTTCTCCTGCAGACGGCAGCCGGCGACCTCGCACCCGCCACCCTCGTGCCTGGTACATCCGGCGTGACCTTCGTCGAGACCGCCGACCTCGACGGCGACGGTCGCACCGACCTCGTCACCTCCTCTCCTGCGGGCGTCACAGCGCTGGTGCAGCAGGTCGACGGGTCGTGGGCCGCCACGGTCGTCTCCGACACTCACGCCACGGAGCTGGAGACCGGTGACCTCGACGGCGACGCACGCCCCGACGTGGCGGCCGTCGCGGCCGACGGCGTCCGCGTGCTGCACAACACGACCACCGGGTGGACGAGCACCACTCCCGTCGCCGTCGCCGGCGCCGTCCACCGCGGCATCGAGGTGGCCGACGTCAACGGCGACTCGCGTGCGGACCTCGTGGTCAGCACCGGCGAGGTCGCACCCTCGTCGCAGATCGTCGTGCTGACGCAGACGAGCACGGGTCAGCTGGCCGACCCCGTCGTACGCAGCACCACCGACTGGCCGACTTCGGTCGAGTCCGGAGACGTCGACGGCAACGGGCGACCTGACGTCATCGCCCTCCACGAGAAGTGGGGCCACGTCACGGTCGAGTTCCAAGGGCAGGACGGCACTCTCGGCGCCACGGGCTACGGGCAGACCGACACGGTCCAGGACTTCGGTCCCGGGGCGCTGGCCGTCGGCGACGTCACCGGCGATGGCAGCCCCGATGCGGTCGTCGCGACCGACAGCGGCCTCCGCCTCGTCCGCAACGGCGGCGCCTCCACGCCGGGGACGACTCAGCTGTGGGTGAGGAGCACGTCGCCCAACGACTTCGGGTCGGGGACGACGCAGACCTACACGCCCACCGTGACGTTCGCCCGCGACGTCGTGCCCTCGAGCGTCACGACGTCGACGGTGCGGATCCTCAACGGCCGCAACGGATCCGCAGTCCCCACCACGGTCAGCTACGACGCCGTGAAGCGCACCGCAACGGTCAGGCCGACGTCGCCGCTCTACGACGACGCCCCCTACCGGCTCACGGTCTCCGGCGTGAAGGACACGTCGGCAACGACGATGACGACGGCATACTCCTCGACGTTCCGCACGGTCGACGTGGCACCGAAGGGCGTCGGGGCGTTCAGGGCGACAGGCGCGCTGCGCGCGGCGACGCTGACCTGGACGGCGCCGGCGGTCAACGACCTCGACCGCTACATCGTCCGGATGGCCACGGGATCCACCCCGCCGGCGAACGTCACGGCCGGCACCGGCGTCTACTCGGGCACGGCGCTGAGCGCGAAGGTCAACCTCGCCCAGGGGACGACGTACAGCTTCCGCATCTGGGCCAAGGACCGCTCGGGCAGGTACAGCCCGGCATCGTCGGTCAAGCTCGTCGGCACCGCGGAGACCATCGGCTCCAGCACGACGTCGCTGACCAAGGGCCGCTTCGTCACGGTGAGCAGCAAGCTGACCCGCCGCGACACCAGTGGTCCGATCTCCGGCGTCCCGGTCCAGCTCTACTGGCGCAAGGTCGGCTCGACGACGTGGAACCTCACGGCCACGCGCACGTCGAGCTCCGTGGGCACGGTCTCCTACGCCCACGCCCCCAGCGCGTCGGTCGACTACATGTGGGTCTACCGCGGGTCGAGCGCCTACGTCGGCTCGAGCAGCGCACTGCGCCGGGTCACCGTCCGCTGACGCGCGGGCGTCCGCCCCCCTCCACTCGAGTGAGCGCCCAGCCCCACTCGAGTGAGCGCCCCGTCCCAGTCGAGTGGCCCCGTTCTCACTGCAGCTGCGTGAGAGCGGGGCCTCTCGACGGTGGGGTCAGTGCACGATCGGCCTGGCGGCTCGTGGTCGGCCGGCGCGGTCAGAGCCAGCGGTAGCGGCGCTCCGGGCGACCGGTCGTGCCGTAGCGAAGGGTCACCTCGGCCTGGCCGAACGACACGAAGTGCTCGAGATAGCGACGGGCACTGACCCGCGAGATGCCCACGGCCTCAGCACATTCCGTCGCGGACAGCGTCTCGCGCGACTCGCGGAGCGCCTTCTCGACAGCCTCCGCCGTCTCGGCGCTGAGGCCCTTCGGCAGCACGGCCACCGGACCGCGGCCGACCGGCTGCGAGGTGAACGCCGCGTCGATCTCCTCCTGCGTCAGGTCGTCGCTCAGGCCGCGGGCCCGCTCGGCGGCATACGTCCGCAGCCGTTGCTCGAGGTCGGCGAAGGCGAAGGGCTTGAGCAGGTAGCCGACGACGCCCTGCCGCACCGCGCCCCGCACCGCGTCGGCCTCCTTGGCCGCGGTGATGACGAGCACGTCGCAGGTGTGCCCGGCCGCGCGCAGGCGGGTGACGACGTCGAGCCCGAACGCGTCGGGGAGGTAGAGGTCGAGGAGCACGAGATCGGGCCGGAGCGACTCGACGAGGGCCACGGCCTCGTCGCCCGTCTGAGCCGTGCCGACGACCTCGAAGCCGTCGATCCGCTCGACGAAGCCACGGTGGATGCGAGCCACCATGAAGTCGTCGTCGACGACGAGCACCGTGGTCATCGCTTCTCCTCCGCGTGCCCGATGGCGGCCTCGACGGTGAGGCGGGCGACGAACTTCGCGCCCGTCGGGGTGTTCTCCACCTCGACCTCGCCGCCCCGACGTTGGCAGATCAGGCGCGTCAGCGCCAGCCCGATGCCACGCTCGCCCGCCCGGGCCGCCTTCGTCGTGTAGCCGTGGGTGAAGACCTCCGTCACGACCTCGGGCGCAATGCCGGGCCCCGAGTCGACGACGCTGACCTCGAGCGAGCTCGCGTCCTGGCGGATCGTCAGCTCGACCCACTTGTCCGGGCCGTCGGACGACGCCGCAGCGTCGATGGCGTTGTCGACGAGGTTGCCGACCACGGCCGCGACGTCGGCCGAGTCGCGCGGGCCGACGCGACCGAGCGACGTGTCGTCGGAGACCCGCAGCTCGACGCGCCGCTCGGTCGCCTGCGCGGCCTTGGCCATGACGAGCGCCGTGACGGCGGTGTCGCGGATGCGCCGCGAGACCGTGAGGTCGAGCTGGGCACGGTGCTCGCTCACGGCGTCGACGTAGCCGACGACCTCGTCGTACTCGCCGAGCTGGATGAGCCCCGAGATCGTGTGCAGCTGGTTGGCGAACTCGTGCGCCTGGGCCCGGAGCAGCTCGGTCGTGCTGCGGAACGAGCCGATCTCGCGCTCGAGGTCGGCGAGCTCGGTGCGGTCGCGCAGGGTCGTCACCGAGCCCAGCGGCCGGCCGTCCTTGCTGACCTCCATGCGGTTCATGACGAGGACCCGGCCGCGGCGCAGGACGACCTGGTCGCGAGGCCTCGTCCGGGCCCTGTCGCCCGCACCGTCGCCCGTGGCGTCATCCGCAAAGTCGCCCGTGGCGTCATCCGCCTCGCCACCGTCGTCGGCCCCGACCACGGCATCCGAGGACTCGCTCTCGTCCGTCACCCCCCGGAGCACGTCACGCAGCCGTGGACCGATCGGGAGGTCGTCGAGACGCATCCCCACGGCGTGCTCCGGCAGGTCGAGCAGACGCTGGGCGACGTTGTTGACCAAGGTGATCCGCTCGTTCGTGTCGAGCGCCACGACACCCTCGGCGAGTCCGAAGAGCATCGCCTCCCGACTCTCGGCGAGGCCCGTGATCTCGGCCGGCTCGAGCCCGAGCGTCTGCCGCTTGATGCGCCGGGCGAGCAGCCACGAGCCCACGCCTCCGAGCACGAGGGCGATGCCCAGGTAGGTCGGAAGGTACGACGAGGCCCCTTGGAGGCGGTCGAGGGCGGACGGCATACGCACGGCGACCATGACGGTGCCGAGCTGTGCCCCCACCGGCAGCACGGCGGGTCCAGTCGCAGGCGGGTCGTAGAGAAGTGGGCTCTGCGCGACGAGCATCCGCTCGCCCTGGACGTCCATGACGCCCGTCCAGCTCGCCCCCTCACCGACGGCCGGCGCGCCGAGCGGGATGCGGGTCTTGTCGATCGTCGGGTCCGACGACACCCGGGCGACCTCGTCGGCGTCGGCCAACGTCACCGATGTGACGTCGTACTGGGTCACGACGGACTGGGTGATGGTGGGCAGGACGTTGACGACGCCGCCTGGGCTCATCTCCGCGCGCACGATCGGGGTGCTGGCGACCTGCTCGGCGATAGCCGCGATGCGCCGGCCCTCGGTCCGGGTGAACGTCGACTCCGACTGCGCGAGGGACACCAGTGCGACGGTGACGAGCACACCGAGCAGGATGACCATCTGCACGACGAGCAGCTGCCCGGCGAGGGAGAGGCGACCGAAGCGGCCCGGTCTCTGCGTGACCAAAACGAACTCAACCTTCATTGCTGACACAAGGGCGACACGGCGTCGTGACGCAGGCCACGATCATGCCGTTCCAGCCACAGAACGCGAAAGTAGACCTCAACGATGAGCACTCGCACTCCCGCCCGCAGGTCCGTCCTGCTCGGCGTCACCGTCGGCGTCACCGCCCTGGCCCTCTCGGCCTGCGGCGCCACCGCCAAGAAGGACGACGCCGCCACCGGCGCGGCCGGTGGCTCCCCCGCCAGCAACCTCCAGATCATGGTCCCCAACGCCCCCGGCGGCGGCTACGACACGACCGCCCGCACCGCGGCGAAGGTCATGGAGGCCGCCAAGATCACCAGCGCGATCCAGGTCTTCAACCTCCCGGGCGCCGGCGGCACCGTGGGCCTGCAGCGCACGGTCAACGAGAAGGGCAACGGCAAGCTCGCCATGCAGATGGGGCTCGGCGTCGTCGGCGCGGCCTACACGCAGAAGAGCCAGGCCACGCTCAACGACACCACCCCGATCGCCAAGCTGATCGAGGAGGCCGGCGCGATCGTCGTGCCGAAGGACTCGCCCTACCAGGACGTCAACGCGCTCGTCGCGGCGTGGAAGGCCGACCCGAAGAAGGTCAACGTCGGCGGCGGCTCGTCCCCGGGCGGACCCGACCACCTGCTCCCGATGCAGCTGGCCAAGGCGGTCGGCATCGACCCCAAGACCGTCAGCTACATCGGCTTCGACGGCGGCGGCGAGCTGCTCCCGGCCCTCATCGGCAACAAGATCTCCTTCGGTGCCAGCGGCTTCGGCGAGTTCCTCGACCAGGTCAAGGCCGGCCAGGTCAAGGTCCTCGCGGTCACGAGCGAGAAGCGCATCGACGCCCTGCCCGACGTGCCGACCCTCAAGGAGTCCGGCATCGACCTCGTCTTCACCAACTGGCGCGGCATCGTGGCCCCTCCCGGCATCTCCGACGCCGACAAGGCCACGTGGATCGACGCGCTGACGAAGATGCACGCCTCGCAGGGATGGAAGGACGAGATGGAGAAGCGCGGCTGGACCGACGCCTTCGTCACCGGTGACGCGTTCGGCACCTTCCTCAAGGAGCAGGACGCCTCGGTCGCCGAGATCCTCACCACCCTCGGACTGGCCAACTGACCATGTCGGACCACACCCCCGACCCCACGCGCGACGCGCCCGCCGGTGCTGTGACCAGCACCGGCGGCACGTCCGCCGTCATGTCCGACGGGGTGGCCACGCAGGGCCGCGGGGATCGCGCGCAGTACGGCATGTGCGCGTTCCTCGCGGTCCTCGGCGGGCTGCTGCTCTTCGATGCGGCCCGCATCGGCCACGCGACGAGCAGCAACGACCCCGTGGGTCCCCGTCCCGTGCCGATCATCCTCGGCATCCTGTTGCTCGTGACCGCCGTCCTGTATGCCGTCGACGTCTACCGCGGCGGCGTCGGCAGCGCCGAGGAGGGCGAGGACGTCGACCTCTCGACCGGCTCGGACTGGAAGACCCTCGGCCTGCTCGCCGGCTTCTTCGTCCTCAACGCCGTGCTCATCGAGCCGCTCGGCTGGGTCATCAGCGGCACCATCCTCTTCGCCGGCTCAGCCTTCGCCCTCGGCAACCGTCACCACGTGCGCGGTCTGCTCTTCGGCCTGGGCCTCGCGCTCGCCACCTTCTACGCCTTCGCCATCGGGCTCGACGTCAACCTGCCCGCCGGCGTGCTGCAAGGAATCCTCTGATGGACAACTTCGCCAACCTCATCGACGGGTTCGGGCACGTCCTGACCCCGATGAACCTGCTCTTCGCCCTCATCGGCGTCACCATCGGCACCGCCGTCGGCGTCCTCCCCGGCATCGGCCCGGCCATGACCGTCGCGCTGCTCCTGCCCGTCACGTACGGCCTCGAGCCGACCCAGGCCCTCATCATGTTCGCCGGCATCTTCTACGGCGGCATGTACGGCGGCTCGACGACCTCGATCCTGCTCAACACGCCCGGTGAGTCCTCGTCGGTCGTCACGGCCATCGAGGGCAACAAGATGGCCAAGGCCGGCCGGGCCGCGCAGGCGCTCGCGACCGCGGCCATCGGCTCCTTCGTCGCCGGCACGATCGGCACCCTGCTGCTCGCGCTCGTCATGCCGCAGGTCGTGAAGTTCGCGGTCAGCCTCGGCGCCCCTGAGTACTTCGCGATCATGCTGCTGGCCTTCGCCGGTGCGAGCGCGGTGCTCGGCAGCTCACGCATCCGCGGCTTCGCGGCCCTGCTCATCGGCCTCGCCATCGGGCTCATCGGCATCGACAAGGTGACCGGCCAGCAGCGCATGACCTTCGGGACCGCGCAGCTCGCCGACGGCATCGACGTCGTCGTCGTCGCGGTCGGCATCTTCGCCGTCGGCGAGGCGCTCTGGGTCGCGGCCCACCTGCGGCGCAAGGCCGCCGGCGTCATCCCGGTCGGCCGCCCGTGGATGGGGCGGGACGACTGGGGCCGCTCGTGGAAGCCGTGGCTGCGCGGCACCGCCTTCGGCTTTCCGTTCGGCGCCCTCCCCGCGGGTGGCGCCGAGATCCCGACCTTCCTGTCCTACATGACCGAGCGCAAGCTCTCGAAGCGACCGGAGGAGTTCGGCAAGGGCGCCATCGAGGGCGTCGCCGGACCCGAGGCCGCCAACAACGCCTCGGCCGCCGGCACCCTGGTCCCGATGCTCGCGCTCGGGCTGCCGACCAACGCGACGGCCGCGATCATGCTCGCCGCGCTGCAGGGCTGGGGCCTCGAGCCGGGGCCGCTGCTCATGGAGAAGCAGCCGGTGCTCGTCTGGACGCTCATCGCGAGCCTCTTCGTCGGCAACACGATGCTGCTGCTGCTCAACCTGCCGCTCGCCCCTGCCTGGGCCAAGCTGCTCCAGATCCCGCGTCCCTACCTCTACGCCGGCATCCTCTTCTTCGCCTCCATGGGGGCGTATGCCGTCAACGCCCAGCCGTTCGACCTGCTCCTGCTGCTCGCGCTCGGCATGGTCGGCTTCGCGCTGCGCCGCTTCGGGCTGCCGGTGCTGCCGCTCATCATCGGCGTCATCCTCGGCCCGCTCGCCGAGCTGCAGGGGCGTCGCTCGCTCCAGCTCTCGGGCGGCGACCTCAGCGGTCTCGTCGGCGGCCCCGTCGCCTGGGTCTGCTACGCGATCATCGCGCTCGTCCTGCTGTGGCCGCTCGTCGGCAGGCTGATCGGCCGCGGTCGCGGACGCGGCGGCGACGGTCCCGGCACGGGCGTCGGCCCGAGCGCTCCGGAGACGACGGAGGTCATGGCATGACGATCCTCGTCGGCTACATCCCGACGTCGCAGGGCGAGGCGGCCCTCGCGGCCGCGATCGCCGAGGCGAAGGCGCACGACGAGTCGGTGCTCGTCATCAACATGTCCCGCGACGACAAGCTCGTCGACGCTCACCGCGCCGAGGGCTCGGACCTCGACCGGCTCGACGCCGACCTCGCCGAGTCCGGGGTCACGCACGAGGTGCGTCGCATCGAGCACGGCACCGACCCGGCCGACCAGCTCCTCGAGCTCGTCGACCGGGAGCAGCCCCGGATGCTCGTCATCGGCATCCGGCACCGCAGCGCCGTCGGCAAGCTGCTGCTCGGCTCGACCGCGCAGCGCCTGCTGCTCGACGCCACCTGCCCGGTCCTCGCCGTCAAGGCGAACTGAGCGAGCCGGCATACGCCCCCGTTCGAGGTGATACCGGAGGCCACGGTGCTGCCGGTATCACCTCGACGCGCGCCCGGCCCCTGACGGTTCGAGATGATGGCGGGCGCCCCCTCGGTGCCGTCATCACCTCGAACCGGGGACAGGTCAGGCGGGGGCTCGGGAGACGCCGACGTGGCGGGCGACCTCGGCGAAGCCGGCGCGCTGGTAGAGCCCGATCGCGGGCCCGCCGTCCTCGGCGACGATGACGAGCCGCCCGACGGCCGGGTCCTCGAGCGCCCACTCCCCCGCGGCACGCACGAGCGCCCCGGCGATGCCGCGCCGCCGGTGGCTCTCGAGGGTGACGACGTCCTGGTAGCGGGCGAGGTCGCCGAGCCGCACGATGCCGAGGTTCGCCACGAGCCGGTCGCCGTCGAAGGCCCCGAACCAACCCGCCCGCCCCGACTCGACGAGCCCGCGCTGCGCCGCCGCCCGCCGCCGCTCGAAGACGAGACGCCGGTCGCGCCGGTCCTCGGGGGTGTCGCTCCCGCCGACGTGGGCCGACTGCTCCCAGTCGTCGTCGGACTCGAGCGCCCGGATCCGTATGCCGTCCGGCACCTCCGCTGCCACCGGCACCGACGTCGTGGCGAGGTCGACGTCGACCTCGACGTCCCAGCCCTGGGCGGCCCAGGCCGCGGTGTCGCCGCCGTCGTGCGTGAAGGCGATCGCTCGGTGGTCGGCATCCGGGAGCTCCTCCTCGAAACGTGCGGTCCAGCGCTGGACCTCGTCCGAACGGGCCGCGGAGGGCACGAGCAGGAAGTTGCCCCACCAGAAGGTCGGGTTTGCCTCGGTGCGCACGACGAGGTGGTCGCCGTGTTCGGTCACGGTGGAGCCCTGCAGCCGCAGCAGGTCGAGGTCGGTGGTCAGCCCGGGACTGTCGATGCGCACCCCCCGATCCTTCCACCGTCGACATGCCACGCCGACGAACTTCGGCCCTTCGACGGTGAAGGGGCAGGCGGGTCAGCCGGCGACGCAGGCGCCGGTGTCGACCTGGGCTCCCGCCGACATGGCCTCGTCGAGCACCGGTTTGGCCTCGGCGAGCGTCAGCGCGTAGCCGGTCGCGTCGTCCTCGAGCGACTTGGCGAAGATGACACCGACGACCCGGCCATCGGTGTCGAGCAGAGGCCCGCCGGAGTTGCCCGGCTGCACGGTCGAGGCGAGCGAGTAGATCTCGCGGATGACGCGCTCGCTGCCGTAGATGTCGAGCCCGCGGGCCTCGAGCTGGGCCCGGACGCGGGCGGACACGACCCGGTAGGGGCCGTCGAGCGGAAAGCCCGGGACCGCGGCCGACTCGCCGCGCTTCAGCTCGCCGCCGAGCGGGAGCGCCGGCAGCGCCAGGCCCGGCACGCTGAGCACGGCGAGGTCGCGACGGGAGTCGAAGACGATGACACGCGCCCGGAGCGTCTGGTCGCCGCCCTCGACCCGCACCTCGTCGGCGCCGGCGACGACGTGGGCGTTGGTGACGATGCGGCCCGGGGAGAGCACCCAGCCGGTGCCCTCCTGGCCGCGCTGGCACGACTGGGACTGGGTCGTCACCTTGACGACGGACCGGCCGGCCGCGCGGATCGCCGCCGACTGCGCGACAGCGGGGTCGGGGTCCTGCACCGGCGTGATCGGCTCGGGTGCGAGATCGCCGAACACCTGCGGGAAGCCCTGGCTCGACAGGAAGCCGCGGAAGCTCGCGAACACCTGGCCGGTCTGCTCGGGGACGACGGAGTTGACGACCTGCAGCACCTTCGAGTCGGCCATCGCCTTGGACAGCGCCGGGTTGCCGGCCGTGCGCAGCGCACCGCCGATGAACCAGATGATGAGGCTCGCGGCGAGCATGACGACGATGCCACCGAGGACCGAGTCGACCTGACGCAGCGAGGTCTGGCCGACGCGGCGCCGGATCCGCGCCCCGAGGAGGCTGCCGAGGTACTGGCCGAGCCACCCGAACGCGACGACACCGAGGATGAGCACGAGCACCCGGGTTCGGTCGTTGTCGGCAACCGACTGCCACCGTGCCAGCATCTCGGGCAGCTGCCACACCGCGAACATCGCGAAGGCGAAGAAGCCGACGAGCGAGAAGACGCTCTGGATCAGCCCCTGCCGGTAGCCGGAGTAGCCGTACGCCAGCAGGAGCAGGACCAGGGCGATGTCGAGCACGACACTGCCGGTCATGACCGCCTCCCTCCGAGGTAGCGCTCGGGGAGCTCGCGCCGGATCTCAGGATCCCACGGCCGGGAGAGTCCGCCGAGCTCGAGGACGCTGCTGACGAGCCCGGCGGTGAAGCCCCACAGGAGCAGGTGGTCGAGGTCGAAGCCCGGTCCGACGTAGCCCGAGGGATGCGTCACCGAGAAGCGGGTGGCCGGGTCGACGAGGTGCGAGACGGGCACCGAGAGCACGTCGTGCACCTCGGCCGGGTCGCGGACCCCGATCGGCGAGGGCTGCGCCCACCAGCCGAGCACCGGCGCGACGACGAACTGGGCCGGCGCGAGGAAGAGCGAGGGCAGCTGGGCGACGACGTCGACCCCCGACGGGTCGATGCCCGTCTCCTCCTCGGCCTCGCGCAGCGCGGTGGCGACGAGGTCGTCGTCCTCGGGGTCGCGGGAGCCGCCCGGGAAGGCGATCTGGGCCGGCTGGGTGCGCATCGTGTGCGAGCGCTCGATGAGCACGACGTGCTCGCCGTCGTCGTCGGCGCCGGCGGGTGGGGGGCCGAAGAGGATGAGGACCGCCGACTCGCGGCCGCCCTCCTCCGGCGGCAGGAAGCGGGAGAACCACTCGGGAGCGACCTCCTCGAGGCGCACCGCGAGCTCGTCCATCCACGCCGGACGCGGCACGGTCCCCGCCCCGGGCGTCGGGGAGGGCTCGATGGAACCCGACCTGCCGGCATACGCGATCCGGCTGAGCGTGTGGGTCACTTCGGCGCCAGCTCGTACTTCAGGAGCTTCGCCGCCTTGTCGGGGTCGGTCTCGCCGGCGCCGTAGCTGGGGCACCAGCGCGCGACCGGGCACGCCCCGCAGGCCGGCTTCTTCGCGTGGCACGTGCGGCGGCCGTGGAAGATGACGACGTGGCTGAGCATCGTCCAGTCCTTGCGCATGAAGAGCGCGCCGACCTCGTGCTCGACCTTGACCGGATCCTCCTCCTCGGTCCAGCCGAAGCGGCGTGCGAGGCGGCCGAAGTGGGTGTCGACGGTGATGCCGGGGACGCCGAAGGCGTTGCCGAGCACGACGTTGGCCGTCTTGCGGCCCACACCCGGGAGCGTCACGAGGTCCTTGAGGCGCGGCGGCACCTCGCCGTCGAAACGCTCGACGAGGGCGATCCCGAGCTTGATGAGCGAGTCGGTCTTGGCGCGGTAGAAGCCGGTCGGCTGGATGATCGTCTCGAGCTCGGTGCGGTCGGCGTTCGCGTAGTCAGCGGCCGTCGGGTACTTCGCGAAGACGATCGGCGTCACCTTGTTGACCCCGACGTCGGTGGTCTGCGCCGACAGGATCGTCGCGACGAGCAGCTCGAGGGGCGTGCTGAAGTCGAGCTCGCAGTGGGCATACGGGTAGCGCTCATGGAGGGAGCGGTACATCTTCCGGGCGCGCCGGGTCCGCGCCACAGGGGTCTCGTCGTCGATCACGAGGGCTCGGGGGGACACGGACGACACTGTATGCCGCCGCGCTGTCACCCGCTGTCCGCCTCCGTGGGGCGGTCGCTCGGGTCGCGTTCGTCCAGGGTTTGGTGCGGTTACGTCCCGGGCGCGTCCAAGGTTGCGCAAGAAGCGAACCCGAGGTGGGTACGTCCTGCGTGCACGGGAGGAGTCCGACATGTCAACGGATACGCGCACCGCAGCACCGACCCCGACCGGAGCCTCCGCGATGGAGGTCCCCGGGGAGCACCACGGGCTCGAGACGACCCTCGACCTGCTGGCCGGGATGGACCTCGCCCACGCGTCCGACGCCGACGTCGTCCGAGCCCTCGAGCTCATGGTCACCCATGCCGAGTTCCCCTGCCTCGGGGCCAAGTCCGTCTTCCGCCGCGGCAGCGTCGCGCACGCCGTCCTCGACGACATGACCGATCCCGACGTCCCCGGCCAGCTGCTCGAGCGCCTCGAGACGTTCGCCCGGGCCATCGAGGGCGAGAGTGGCTTCCACTCCTTCATCGCGACCTTCCGTGGACCACTGCCGAGCGACGAGTCCGCCTTCGAGTCGGCCCTCTTCGGGCTGCTCCAGCGGCTCCACGACGCCGACGACAGTTCTTGGGCCGACGGGGTGGGCTCGGACCCCAACGACCCGCACTTCGCCTTCTCCGCCGGCGGCACGGCGTACTTCATCGTCGGGCTGCACCCGGCCGCCTCCCGGGTGGCCCGCCGCGCGCCGCTGCCCACGCTCGTCTTCAACCCGCACGCCCAGTTCGAGGAGCTGCGCACCGAGGGCCGCTTCGACGGGATGCGCACGACGATCCGGCGGCGCGACGAGGACCTCCAGGGCTTCGTCAACCCGATGGTCGCCGACCACGGCGACAGCAGCGAGGCCATGCAGTACTCGGGGCGGCATCACCAGGCCGGCTGGGAGCCGCCCCTCGACGTCCACGACGCCGACTAGACGCACGCACGCACGCACGCACGACCCGACGACCCGACACACGACCGAGGACCACAGGGGAGCAAGGATGACGATCTCGCAGGACGCCCGACTCATGACCGACCGACTCTTCGGCCCGGGCGGCCCAGTGCTGCAACCGGCCGGCGACTACCGTGACGGCATGGACCTGACCCGGCTCGCCCCCCAGACCGGAGCCGCCTTCGTCCTCAGGGCCGGGCAGCGACTCACCGTCATCGACCCGACCGGCGAGCAGGTCAGCGACTTCTTCGCCGTCATGGACGACGACCGCGACGAGTGGTTCAGCTCGGGCCGCACGATCGACTACGCCAACTCGACCGCCGTGACGACCGGCAGCGTGCTCTACAGCAACCGGAGCCGGCCGATGGCGACCGTCGTCGAGGACACGTGCGGTCACCACGACATCCTGCTGACCCCGTGCTCCCAGCAGACCTTCGACCTGCTCTACCCCGAGTTCGAGGGCGCCTACCACCCGAGCTGCTTCGAGAACCTCGCGACGACCATGGCGGAGTTCGACGTCGAGCCCGACCGCATCTCGACCACGCTCAACATCTTCATGAACGTGTGGACCGAGCGCCACGGCGAGCTGCACATCGACCCGCCGACCTCCACGGCCGGTGACCGTTTCGTCCTGCGGGCCGAGGCCGACCTCGTCGTCGGCCTGACCGCCTGCTCGGCCGAGAAGTCCAACAACGGGGTCTGCAAGCCGATCGACTACCGCATCGACGACTGAGACGCGCGGCCCGAAACCCCTGTGGTGGCAGGGCGACGGTGGCGGCGACGTGGCACACTGACCCCGTGGATCTCGACGTGGTGAGGCGTGCGCCCCTGTTCAAGGCTCTGGACGACGAGGCGGCCTCCGCGCTGCAGTCGGAGATGAGCCGGTCGCACATGGAGCGCGGCGACGTGCTCTTCCACGAGGGAGACCGGGGCGACACGCTCTACGTCATCGCCGAGGGCAAGATCAAGCTCGGCCGCACGAGCCCCGACGGACGCGAGAACCTCGTCGCCATCCTCGGCCCCGGCGAGATGTTCGGCGAGCTCAGCCTCTTCGACCCGGGCCCGCGCACCATGACGGCCACGGCCGTCGCCGAGACGCAGCTCCTCGGCCTCGGCAACGACTCCCTCACGGCGATCCTCACCGGCCGCCCCGAGGTCTCCAAGGCCCTGCTCGCGGCGCTCGCGCAGCGCCTGCGCCGCACCAATGCCCACCTCGCCGACCTCGTCTTCACCGACGTCCCCGGTCGCGTCGCCAAGGCGCTGCTCGACCTGTCCGAGCGCTTCGGCCGCCCCGTCGAGGGCGGCATCATGGTCTCCCACGACCTCACCCAGGAGGAGCTCGCGCAGCTCGTCGGCGCCTCCCGCGAGACGGTCAACAAGGCGCTCGCGGACTTCGCGACGCGCGGCTGGTTGCGACTCGAGGCGCGCGCCGTGCTCCTGCAGGACGTCGAGCGGCTCAAGCGCCGGGCTCGCTGACTCGCGCCTCCCGCCGGTTGAGGTGGACACGCGGGCAGATCGCGTCGCCGAAAACCTCAACCGCTGAGGGACCAGCCGTGCGGACCGTTGAGCACGACGCGGTCGGCCTCGCCGGTGGCCAGGACGAGCGCCGCGTTGACGTCGTCGTTGCGTGCCACCCAGGCCTCGGCCTCGGCCGGCACCTTGCCGAACCGGACGTGGCGCTCGACGAGCCGCGACCGTCGCAGGCCGTCGTCCCCCGACACGAACCAGACCTCGGCGAGCTGGGCCCTGGCCCGCGCCCACCGCTCCTCGGGGAGCAGCAGGTAGTTGCCCTCGGTCACGACGAGACGGGCGGCCGGGGGCACGACCATGGCCGCCGCGATCGGCTGCTCGAGCGTCCGCTCGAAGCCGGGCGCGTAGACCCACGAGTCGGGCTGCTCGACGAGACGACGCAACAGGGCGGCATACCCGTCGGCGTCGAAGGTGTCCGGCGCACCCTTGCGCGACCGCGAGCCGAGCCGGTCGAGCTGGGCGTCAGCGAGGTGGAAGCCGTCCATCGGCACGTGGGCGACCCAGTCCGCACCCTTGCGAGCCGCGACGGTCTCGAGCAGCGCCTCCGCGAGGGTCGACTTGCCCGCCCCCGGCGCGCCGGCGATGCCGAGCACGACCCGGCGGCGGTCGGCCACGAGCGCCACCGCGGCAGCCGCGAGCTCCTCGATGCCGTGCACGGTCGGAGTCTCCCACCTCGTCACGGGTGGGTGCGGAGGTACTCCAGCTGCGCCTGCACCGACAGCTCGGCCGCCGGCCAGACGCTTCGCGGCACGTCGGCGTAGACCTCCTCGACGACCGCGTATGCCGTGTGCGCACCTCGGGCGACCGCGTCGCGCACCTGCCCCAGCCGTTCGGCGCGGTGCCTGAGGTAGAAGGTCACGGTGGCGGCCGCGTCGGTGACGAACGGCCCGTGACCGGGGAGCAGGCTCGTGACGTCCCCGGCCCGGGTCAGTGCCTCGATGCGGTCGAGCGAGGCGAGGTAGGCCTCGAGGCTGCCGTCGGGCCAGGCGACGACGGTCGTGCCGCGGCCGAGGATCGTGTCGCCGGTGAGCAGGGTGTTGTCAGCGGGGAGGACGAACGAGAACGAGTCGCTCGTGTGTCCGGGCGTCTCCACGGCCAGGATCTCGAGCCCGCCGACCGTGATGGTCTCGCCGGCCCACAGGTCGTCGTGCCCGCGCCCGAACGCGCGCACCGGGGCGCCGGTCAGCTCGTGGAACCGGTCGGCGCTCTCGGCGTGGTCGTCGTGCCCGTGGGTGAGGAGGGTCAGCGCGACCCGGCGCCCGGTCTCGGCGACCCGCGTCAGCACGTGCTGGAGATGGCCCTCGTCGAGCGGGCCCGGGTCGACGACGACGACCTCGTCAGAGCCCGGCTCGGCGAGCAACCACGTGTTCGTGCCGTCGAGGGTCATCGGCGACGGGTTGGGGCAGAGCACGCACTCGGCGCGCTCGCTCGTGACGCCGCCGTGCCAGCCGGGGTCGGCCGCGGTGCCGATCACCGCGACACGTCCCGGGGCCGGCCCGACGACGCCACCCGGCTCATCGTTCGACGATCTCCATGGCCGGTCCGCCGGGGCCGTCGACGACCTCCGGCATGATGAGCGGAAGGTGCTCACTGTGCACGACCACGTCTGCGGCAGAAGGCGCGTCGCGGATCTCCTCCACGCACACGACCGTCGGGGGCAGCATGAGAGCCGACCCGGCGGCATACGCCCTCAGCAGCTCGGAGGGCACCACCCACGTGGCCTGGTCGGCCTCGGTGGTCTCGCCGTCGGCCACCTGGAGCGGCGGCATGAGAGCGGCGAAGAACCACGTGTCGTAGCGGCGCGGCTCGAAGACCGGGGTCAGCCAGTGCGCCTTGGCGACGATGAGGTCGGAGCGCAGGACGAGGCCCTTGTCGCGGAGGACGTCGGCCAAGGAGAGCCGGCGGTCGACGAGCGCGAGGCGGATGTCGAGCCAGTCGGGGCCGTCGACCATGGCCAGCGGTCCGCTCGCCGACGGGCTCGCGAGGAGCACGCCGCACTCCTCGAAGACCTCGCGGATCGCGGCCGCGACGTACATCTGGGCCTCCGAGGGCGAGCAGCCGAGCCGGTCGGCCCACTCGGACGGAGAGGGACCCGCCCACGGCAGGCCGATCTCGCCGTCGCGGTCGTCGACGGAACCGCCGGGGAAGACCATCATGCTCGGCGCGAACTCCATCTCGGAGACGCGCCGCAGCATGAAGACCTCGGGTCCGTCGACGCCGCCGACGCCGCCGACGCCGTCGCGCACGAGCATCACGGTGCTGGCGCGGCGGGGTTCGGCCTCGTCCCAGCGCTCCCCCGCGAGCCAGCGGGTGGCGGTGTCGGAGATGCCGGGCGTCGTGGTCAGGGGGAACTGGCGCCCCCCGCTGCCGGTCACCTGGCGCTCAGCTGCCGTCATCGTGACGTCACCCGCACTCACCGGGCGACGGAGACGATGACCTCGACCTCGACGGGTGCGTCCAACGGGAGCGCAGCGACACCGACGGCCGAACGGGCATGGATTCCCTTGTCACCAAACGCTTTGACGAGCAGCTCGCTCGCGCCGTTGATGACCCCGGGCTGGCCGGTGAAGCCCGGGTCGGAGGCGACGAAACCGACGACCTTGACGACACGGGTCACCGTGTCGAGGTCGCCGATCTCGGACTTGATGGCCGCGATCGCGTTGAGGGCACACGTCTCGGCGAGGGACTTGGCGGTCTCGGCGTCGACCTCGGCGCCGACCTTGCCGGTCGCGGCGAGGGAACCGTCGACCATGGGCAGCTGACCCGACGTGAACACGAGGTCGCCCTCACGGACGACGGGGACGTAGGCGGCGACGGGCGGCACGACCTCGGGCACGGTGAGGCCGAGCTCGGACAGGCGGTCTTCGACTGCAGACATGGTGCGGTGACTCCTCAGGACTTCGGGCGCTTAAAGTAGGCGACGAGGCTCGTGCCGTCGGGACCGTTGACGATCTGGACGAGCTCCCACCCGTCCGCCCCGAAGTTGTCGAGGATCTGCTTGGTGTTGTGGATCAGAAGCGGTGCGGTGAGGTATTCCCACTGGGTCATGGCCATCACCCTACTCAGTGTCACCACGGCTCTCTCGGGGTGCGTCGGTGGCGCGGGTGGCACCATGACGCCCATGACGAGCAGCCCCTCGACGACGTCCCCCGCGAGCGCCTCGACGCGCTCCTACGGCAGCGACCCCGCGCAGGTCTACGACGTCATCCCGCCGGCGTCAGGCACGCCTGCGGCAAGGGGCACGGTCGTCGTCGTCCACGGCGGCTTCTGGCGGGCGCAGTACGACCGCGAGCACGCGCTCCCCGAGGCCCGCGCCTTCGCGGCGGCGGGCAACCACGTGGTGCTGGCGGAGTACCGCCGAGTCGGTATGCCGGGTGGCGGCGTCCCCGGGACCCTCGACGACGTGCGCGACCTCGTCGCGTCGGTCGCGTCGCAGCCGGACCTGCCCAAGCCGCTCGTCCTCGTCGGCCACTCCGCCGGCGGGCACCTCGTCGCGTGGGCGGCGGGCCAGCCGTGGGCGTCGGAGCGCGGCATCGCCGGCGTGGTCTCGCTGGCCGGGGTCGTCGACCTCGGCGCGGCGGATCGGCTGCACCTCGGTTCCGACGCCACGCGTGACTTCGTCGGGTCGGGACCGGGCACGGCGGCGTGGACCTCGGCCGACCCGATGTCGACGCTGCCTCCGAAGGTGCCGGTGCGGCTCGTCAACGGCGCCGACGACGACACCGTGCCGCTGGGCGTGGCCGATGACTACGTCGCGAAGGCGAAGGCCGCCGGCGGCGACGTGACGGAGCAGGTCGTCCCCGGAGCCGACCACTTCGCCGTCATCGACCCGACCACGCCGGCCTTCAAGGCCGTCCAGGCGGCAGTAGCCGCCCTCCTCCCACCCAGTTGAGGTAGACCCGCCGCCGTTTCCGCGGCGTGGATACCTCAAACGCGGCGTCGTCCACATCCGGTCGCACCGGCTCGGAGTTGTCCCCAGGCCGGTTCGCCGACCGCCCCCGGCGACCGGCGCGGCTGCAGGGTCGGGTCATGAGATCCACCCGGCGCCGTGAGAGGGCCCGCGTCGTCGACGCCGCAGACCTCGGCGTGGTCTCTCGCGCCTCGCTGCGAGCGCACGGGATCAGTGCCGCCGACGTGCGGGCAGAGGTCAGGGCCGGCCGCTGGACGACGCACGGCCTGCAGACGGTGGCCCTGCACACCCGACCACTCGGTCAGGAGGAGCTGCAGTGGCGCGCGGTCTGGGAGACCGGCGCCGACGTCGCGGCCCTCGATGGCGTGACCGCTCTACTCGCGGCCGGGATGAAGGGCTACTGCGACGATCGCATCCATCTCTCCGTCGTCCACTCCCACACCGTCAAGCGACTACCGGGGGTTCGAGTGCACAAGATCACGCGCCGCCACGACCGCGAGCTCGAGCCACACGGCATACCCCGAGTGCGGCCGGCCGTGGCCGCGATCCGGGCCGCTCACTGGGCCGACTCCGATCGGCAGGCCGCCTTGCTGCTCGTCCTGCCGACGCAGCAGGGGCTCGTTCGGGCGTCAGATCTGCTGGAGACGGCGCGGACGATCCGCGGGCGTCGACGGCGCGCCTTCGTGGGTGGAGTCGTCGAGGACATCGCGCTCGGTGCGCAGTCGTTGGGCGAGCTCGACTTCGCCCGACTCTGCCGTGCCCGGGGGCTCCCCGCGCCGGACCGGCAGGTCGTACGCCGAGGACCGAAGGGCCGGATCTACCTCGACGTCCGCTGGCGCTGCGGGGTCGTCGTCGAGATCGACGGCATCCAGCACACGTGGGGCCTCGCACCGGTCCTCGATGCTCTGCGCCAGAACGGGGTAACGCTCTCGCGCGACACGGTGCTGCGCATCCCCAACATCGGGCTGCGCCTGCACGAGAACGCCTTCATGGACCAGGTGGCGCAGGCGTTGCAGCAACGCGGCGCTTTGAGGTGATGCGGTCGACGCGTCTGCGGCGTGTTCACCTCGGACGGGCCTTGGGTGGGGCGCCACCTAAGGTGGAGGGGTGACGACCGGCCCCACCGACCCCTCCTGGGCGCGAGCGCGGCTGCACGTCGTCACCGGCAAGGGCGGCACGGGCAAGACGACCGTCGCCTCGGCCATCGCGCTGGCCCTCGCGTCGGCCCACGCCCACGTGCTGCTCACCGAGGTCGAGGGCCGGCAGGGCATCAGCCAGACCTTCGACGTCCCCCCGCTCGGCACCGACGAGACCCGCATCGTGCGCCTGCCCGGCGGCGGCGAGGTCGTCGGCCTGGCCATCGAGCCCAAGGCCGCGCTGCTCGAGTACCTCCAGCTCTTCTACAAGCTCGGCCGCGCCGGCAAGCTCCTCGAGAAGTTCGGCGCCATCGACTTCGCGACGACCATCGCCCCCGGCGTCCGGGACGTCCTGCTCATCGGCAAGATCTACGAGGCCAACCGCCGCCGCCGGGACGGCAAGCACAAGGGCGACGCACCCCCTGTCTACGACGGCATCGTCCTCGACGCGCCGCCGACCGGACGCATCGGACGCTTCCTCTCGGTCAACTCCGAGGTGGCCGACCTCGCCCGCGTCGGACCGATCGCCTCGCAGGCCGGCTCGATCACCCGCCTGCTCGAGTCCGAGCAGACCGTCGTCCACCTCGTGACCCTCCTCGAGGAGATGCCTGTGCAGGAGACCCTCGAGGCCATCGCCGACCTCAGGGCCAAGGGCCTGCACCCGGGCGCGATCATCGTCAACATGGTGCGCGAGCCGCTCCTCGACGACACGGCGCTCGAGCAGGCGCGCGCGGGCCGGCTGCACAAGCCGTCGATCCGCACCCAGCTCGGCGAGGCCGGCGTCAAGGCCACACCGGAGCTCGTCGACGGCCTGCTCGAGGAGGCCCGCGACCACGCGCAGCGGATCGACCTCGAGCGCGAGCAGCTCGCACTCCTCGAGGCCACCGGCCTGCCGATCGCCGAGCTGCCCGCACTCCCGGGCGGCGTCGACTCGGGCTCGGTCCGCGAGCTCGCCGACCTCCTCGTCCCGCTCTTCGTCCACCGCGCCGGAGCCCCGACCGGGAACGAGCAGGCCCACGCATGAGCCCCGGACCCGTCTCGACCAAGGCGCCCCTCCTCAACATCGACGCCCTCATCGACGAAACGGCGACGCAGATCGTCGTGTGCTGCGGTTCAGGCGGCGTCGGCAAGACCACGACCGCCGCCGCCCTCGGCCTGCGCGCCGCGGAGTCGGGCCGCAAGGTCGTCGTCCTGACGATCGACCCCGCCCGCCGCCTGGCCCAGTCGCTCGGGCTCACCGAGCTCGACAACACCCCTCGGCCGGTCACCGACATCGACACGGCGGCCGGCGGCAGCCTCCACGCGATGATGCTCGACATGAAGCGGACCTTCGACGAGGTCGTCATCGCCCACTCCGAGCCGGGCAAGGCCGAGCAGATCCTCGCCAACCCCTTCTACCAGGCCGTGAGCAGCTCCTTCGCCGGCACGCAGGAGTACATGGCGATGGAGAAGCTCGGCCAGCTCAAGGCGAGCGCCGGCACCGAGGACGCCCCGTGGGACCTCATCGTCGTCGACACCCCGCCGTCCCGCTCCGCCCTCGACTTCCTCGACGCCCCGAACCGCCTCGGCAGCTTCCTCGACGGACGCTTCATCCGTCTGCTCACCGCGCCGGCCAAGGCGGGCGGGCGCGCCGGCCTCAAGGTCTTCGGCGTGGGCATCCAGATCGTCACCTCGACGATGACCAAGATCCTCGGCGGCCAGATGCTCAGCGACGTGCAGACGTTCGTCAACGCGCTCGACACGATGTTCGGCGGCTTCCGCGAGCGTGCGGACGAGACCTACCGCCTGCTCTCCGAGGACGGCACGGCCTTCCTCGTCGTCGCCGCACCGGAGCGCGACGCGCTCCGCGAGGCGTCCTACTTCGTCGACCGCCTCGAAGCGGACGGTATGCCGCTCGCCGGGCTCGTCGTCAACCGCATCGGTCGCGTCTCGGCGACCGGGGTCACCCCGTCGCGCGCGCTCGCCGCCGCGGAGTCGCTCGAGGAGAGCGGCGGACCGAAGTCGGCATCCAACGCCGCCGGCCTGCTGCGGTTGCACGCATCGCTCGTGCGCACGGCCGAGCGACAGCGCGAGCTCGCGGACCGCTTCTCACGGTCACACCCCGGCATACCCGTCGTGCACGTGCCGGCTCTGGGACGGGACGTCCACGACCTCGACGGCCTGCGTGAGATCGGGCATGCGTTAGCGGGGTCGTGACCCACCCTCAGGTGGCCACGGCCCCGCTCACGTACGACGTGGACCGACCGGAGACCGGTCGGCGCAAGCCGGCTCAGTCGTGCTTGACCTGTGAGGCCATGCCCGCACGGAGCGCCGACTTCCAGGACGTGATGTCCGGACGCTTGCGGAGCAGGGCCCGGCGCTCGCGCTCGGTCATGCCTCCCCAGACGCCGAACTCGGTCCGGTTGTCGAGAGCCTCGGCCAGGCACTGCGCGAGAACAGGACACGTCTTGCAGACGGCCTTCGCGTCGTGCTGGGCCTTGCCTCGGACGAACAGAGCATCCGGGTCCACGCCTGAACAGCTGGCCTGACTGGCCCACTCGTTCACCCACGGATCCACGATTGCGACAGCACTCATTTTGTTTCCCCTCCCCGCCCGGCGCCTCCCATGACATCCGGACTGACCGCGGACCGTCCCACCGATCCTGATCATGTGGACCCCCCTAAGGCCCAAACGAGACATTACGAGCGCTGGGCCGCGCCGGACATAGCCTCTATGGACCATTTAGTTGAGGCGGTGACTAGTCACCTGGACCTCGGCCCCCTGGTCATCCAGAGGCGCGGGCGGGTGGTTTGAGACACCTGCAGACCCGGGTGTGCGCACAAATCCAGTGGCCATAGGGTGAGCGGTTACCCTTGGGCCCATGTCTTCACGCACTACCTCGATCGGTGGCGTCATCAGCCTGCTCGGCGCGTTTCTCGCGTCCGCGCTCGTGCTCGGACTGCTCGCCGCCGGCCTGGTGATGCCCGCGGTGGGCGCCACCGGCGCGCTCGCGCGCAGCGGCGTCGACGTCTTCAACGAGCTCCCGAGCGAGTTCACGACCGACCCGCTGGCCCAGACCTCCCGCATCCTCGCCGCTGACGGCACCGTCATCGCGACGCCGCAGGAGCAGAACCGCACCATCGTGCCGCTCAACAAGATCGCGCCGATCATGCGTGAGGCCCAGGTCGCGATCGAGGACCACCGCTTCTACGACCACGGTGGCATCGACATCCAGGGCACGGCCCGCGCCGTCATCTCCAACCTGCGCAACGGCTCCTCGGTCGGCGCCTCGTCGCTCACCCAGCAGTACGTCAAGATCTCGCTCCAGTACTCCGCCCTCAGCTCCGGCAACGAGGAGGCGGCCGCCGAGGCCGTCAAGAAGGACTACATGCGCAAGCTCAAGGAGCTGAAGTACGCCATCACGCTGGAGAAGAAGCTGACGAAGGACGAGATCCTCGAGGGCTACCTCAACCTCGTCTACTACGGCGACCGCGCCTACGGCGTCGAGGCCGCGGCCCAGCACTACTTCAGCGTCCACGCCGACAAGCTCTCCCTGTCGCAGGCCGCGCTCCTCGCCGGGCTGACGCAGAACCCCGGCACCACCGACCCGGTGAACTTCCCGAAGAAGGCCCTGGCCCGACGCAACGTCGTGCTCGACCGCATGCACGAGCTCGACCGCATCACCGACAAGCAGTGGCAGGCCGCCAAGAAGCGCACGCTCAAGCAGGACATGCGCGTGACGCAGCCGAAGAGCACGTGCCTCGCCTCGCCGTACCCCTACTGGTGCGACTTCATCGTCAACTACGCCCTGACGATGCCGCAGCTCGGCAAGACGCTCGAGGAGCGCAAGCGCACCCTCTACCGCGGCGGCGTCACGATCACGACGACCCTCGACCCGAAGCTGCAGGACTACGCGCAGAAGGAGATCACCAAGAAGGTGCCGATCGGCAACAAGGCCCGGATCGGCTCCGCGGCCTACGTCGCCGACCCCAACACCGGCAAGGTGCTCGCCTTCGCCCAGAACACCGCCTACTCCGTCACCAAGGACGCCGGCGGCGAGACGGGCATCAACTGGGCCCTCGACAAGAAGTACGGCGGGTCCGGCGGGTTCCAGTTCGGCTCGACCGCCAAGGCGTTCGCCCTCGTGACGGCCATGCAGTCCGGCATGACGACGAAGTCGTCGGTCAACGCCAAGGCGGCCGGCGGCGAGAGCAAGGCGACGTACACGCCCAAGGAGTGGCCCGGCGGCACCGCCAACTGCGGTCCGGGCGACACGTGGAAGGTCCGCAACGACACCCCGTTCAAGGGCGGCAACATCTCGCTCATGGAGGCCACGGCGCTGTCGACCAACACCGCGTTCGTCGCCCTCGTCGAGCAGCTCGGCGGCTGCAAGGTCCGCGACACGATGATCCGCCTCGGTCTGCACCGCTCCGACGGCCAGACGATCGGCAGGTACGCCCCGCAGTACATCCTCGGTGGCGACGACGTCTCCCCGCAGGGTGTGGCGCACGCCTACGGCGTCCTCGCCGCGGACGGCAAGAAGTGCCCGATGGTGGCCATCACGAAGATCACGCAGGGCGGCAAGAACGTCGCCCTGCCGGCGTCGAAGTGCGACCAGGTCGTCGAGCCGGACGTCGCCAAGGCGACCGACAAGTTCCTCGAGTACAACATGACCCACGGCTCGGGCATCCGGAACCAGCTCAACGACGGCACCCGTGAGTCGGCCGGCAAGACCGGTACCGCCAACAACAACAACGAGTCGTGGTTCGTCGGCTACACGCCGCAGCTCGTGACGGCCGTCTGGGTCGGCACGCCCTACGACCCGGTGACCCGCGTCATGAAGAACGTCCGCGTCGGCGGCGAGTTCTACCCGGTCATGCACGGAGCGGCCATCGCGGCGCCGATCTGGAAGGCCATCATGAACAAGGCCCTCGACGGCCAGCCCGAGGTCAAGTTCGGCGATCCGGCCGACAAGTACCTCGGCACCGACACCGCCAACCAGACGGTGACTCCCGGCCAGCTGCCCGCCGTCGTCGGGCGGTCCGTCGCCGAGGCCGAGTCGCTGCTCCAGGCGGCGGGCTTCCAGACGCAGGTCGGCGGGACGATGTCCTCGCAGGTGCCGCAAGGCCTCGTGGCCGGCATCTCGCCCTACCAGTCGCCGCCGCCCGGCAGCATGATCACGATCTACACCTCGCGCGGCGGGTCCCGACAGGCGCTCCCCACCCCGCAGACCACCGTCTTCAACCCCGGGGGCACCGGTGGCGGTGGCGGTGGCGGTGGCGGAGGGAACGGCAACGGCAACGGAGGCGGCAAACCGACCAAGCCGCCGGGTCGCGGCTGACCCAGCGATGACGAAGGCCCGACGCGATCCGCGTCGGGCCTTCGTCGTCCGTCTGCGACGTGGGCGGGGCCTCAGCCCGCGAGCACCCGGCGCACGATGGAGGCGACGCGTCCACCCTCGGCGCGGCCGGCCACGGCAGCGTTGGCGGCCTTCATCGCGAGGCCCATCTGCGGCATACCCGTGGCGCCGGAGGCGGTGACCGCATCGCGGACGATCGCCTCGAGCTCGTCGTCGCCGAGCTGCTTCGGCAGGTAGGCCTCGAGGACGGCGAGCTCCGCGTCCTCCTTGGCCGCGAGCTCCGGGCGTCCCGCGCCGACGTATGCCGTCGCCGCCTCACGACGCTTCTTGGCTTCCTTGGTCAGGACCTTGAGGACGTCGTCGTCCGTCAGCTCGCGGTGCTCGGTGCCGGCGACCTCCTCGTTGGTGACGGCGGTGAGGGCCATCCGCAGCGAACCGGCCCGGACCTGGTCGCGCTCGCGCATCGCGGACGTCAGGTCGGACTTCAGCTGCTCCTTGAGGGTGCTCATGGGGCCAGTCTGTCAGGTCGGCCACGCGGCCCCCGACCGGTTGGTCGGGGGTTGCGGCCCCGGGTGCGAGGATGGCCCCATGCGTGCCGTGACCAAGACCGTCCTGGGCCTGGGGATCGCCGGCGCCGGGGTGCTCGGCTGGGCCTCGCTCGTCGAGCGCAACGCCTTCGTGCTGCGTCGCTTCGACGTGCCGGTGCTGCCCGACGGCGCCGGGCCGCTTCGGGTGCTGCACCTGTCCGACCTGCACCTGCTGCCGCGCCAGCGCGCGAAGCGCTCCTGGGTGCACAGCCTCGCCTCGCTCGACCCCGACCTCGTCATCACGACGGGCGACAACATCGCGGCCCCCGATGCCGTGCCCGCGCTGCTCGACGCGTACGACCGGCTCCTCGGCATCCCCGGCGTCTTCGTCCTCGGGTCCAACGACTACTTCGCCCCGAAGCTGAAGAACCCCCTCGGCTACCTGACCCGCAACTTCGCCAAGGGCGTGGGCACGACCCAGCGGCTGCCCACGGCCGACCTCGTGCGCGGGCTCGGATCCCGTGGCTGGGTCGACCTGACGAACCGTCGGGACTCGCTCACGGTGCGCGGCCTGCGGATCGACGTACGTGGCGTCGACGACCCGCACCTCGGCTACGACCGCCTCGACCTCGTGCGCGGGCCGGCGTCGCCCGAGGCCGACCTGACGCTCGGCGTGACGCACGCGCCCTACCAGCGGGTGCTCGACGCGTACGCCTCCGACGGCGCCGAACTCGTCATCGCCGGACACACGCACGGCGGCCAGGTCTGCGTGCCCGGCTACGGCGCGCTCGTGACGAACTGCGACCTCGACACGGGCCGCGTCAAGGGCCTGTCGCGCTGGTGGCCGGGAGCTGGCTCCACGCCGTCGTCAGAGGCTCCTGAGGGCGCTGCGTGGCTCGAGGTGTCCGCCGGTCTGGGCACCGCGCCCACCGCTCCCGTACGCCTCGCCTGCCGTCCCGAGGCGACCCTCCTGACGCTCGTCCCCCGCTCGCAGGCCTGAACCGGCACGGTCCGTCGCGGCGGACGACGAGCCCGATTCGGAGATGGGCCGGGGGCTGCGCTAGCATCTCTGCTTGCTGCCTCCGGTCGACGGATCAGGGGTAGATGCAGCACCGGGGTGTGGCGCAGCTTGGTAGCGCGCTTCGTTCGGGACGAAGAGGTCGCAGGTTCAAATCCTGTCACCCCGACCATCCGCGAAGGGCCTGCTGGAAACGACGAAGTCGTTCCAGCAGGCCCTTCGGCGTCTGTCGGGGACAGGATGCAGACGCGGAGTCTCAGTGTTCGACGACGTGGTCGCCGTGCTGGTAGTGGCGATGCCCATCGTGCAGGTGATCCACGTGGGTGCCGTGCTGGACCGTCTCGCACCCGTCACCCTCGGCGTGGACGTGGCCATGGTCGGTGTGGACCGCCTGCTCGGCGTGACGTTCGGAGCCGTGGACGTGGTCGAGGTGGTCGCCGTGCTCGACGGTCTCGCAGCCGTCGTCAGGAACGTGCTCGTGGTCGGACGCGATCGTGTGATCGGACATTTCTCCTCCTGGGACCGGACGGGTTCACCCGAATCCTCCTCCAGCCATCCAGGGGGGCGTCAAGGGTGAGTCGCGAGCGGTGTCGACCCCTACCGGTTCGTCCGGCCGTCGATGCACTCGCGCAGCAGGTCGGCGTGTCCGTTGTGCTGGGCGTACTCCGAGATCATGTGACCCACGACCGCCCGCACCGACCACGTCACCCCCTCGGTGGTGATGACGTCGTCCAGGGAGACCGTCGCGAGCGCCGCCTCTGCGAGCCGGCACTCCGCCACCAGCCGCTCGTAGTCGGTCTGCGCCCGGGCCGGGTCGAGGTCCTCGAAGTCGGCGTCGGGTCCCAGCGCCGGGTCGTACATCGGCTCGAGCGCCTCCCCGCCGATGAACTCGCGGAACCACCCGCGCTCGACCTTGGCCATGTGCCGGACCAGCCCGAGCAACGACAGGTTCGACGGCGGGACCGAGCGCTGCCCGAGCTGCTCTCCGGTCAGACCCGCGCACTTGTCGCGCAGCACGGCGCGACGCCAGGCGAGCCTGGCCTCGAGCAGGGTCCGCTCGTCCCCCACCGGCTCGAACTGCGGCAACGACACCTCAGGCGCGGTCCACGTCATCCGGACATCCTGACAGCCCGCCCCCACGCCGTCCGGGTGGCGTGCCGACCCGGCCGACCGAAAACCCCGGGTGTCGAGCCCGGCGCGGCGCGACACTGGTGCGGAGGTGCCGGCCGGGCGGCCGGCCCCCGAGCAGGGACGGAGACCGCGATGAGCGACGTGCCCCCTTCGGCAGGCCGGTCCGTCGACCCCGAGGGAGCCACCGAGGGAGCCACCGAGGGAGCCACCGAGGGAGCCACCGACCCGCCCCGCCTGCGCGACTCGACGACACCCGGCCTCCCCGTCTACCTGTCGACGGAGCACTGGAGCCTGCTCGGCACCCGCTCCATGACGTGGTCGGAGATCATGAGCCGGATCACGATCTACCTCACCGTCGTGTCGGCGTTCCTCGTCGTCCTGGCCCTGACCGCGCAGGCCACCGGCTTCGGCACGCCGTTCCGGGTCATGGCCGTCGGCTTCGCGTCGGCCGCCCTCGTCATGGGCTCGCTCACGGCGATCCGGGTCAACCTCGCGAGCCGGGAGGACGCCGACCTCATCCGGGCGATGAACCGGCTCCGGCACGCCTACGTCGAGCTGGCGCCCGAGCTCGCGCCCTACCTGACGGCCTCGATCCACGACGACACCCGCGGACTCCTGCAGACGTACTCGCTGGGCCACCGACGCCACCTCGTGCTGCACGTCGTGGGCAGCACCGCGTTCTTCCTCATGGTCGTCAACGGGATCGTGGCCGGCACCCTGGGCGCCCTCATCGCCGACATCGCCGGTGCGAGCACCGCGGTCATCGCCGTCGTCGGGGGCCTGTCCGGCGTCTCCTACCTCGCCGGCCACCTGGCGATCGAACGTCGGGTCTTCGCGGGACCGAACGACGACGAGCGCTTCCCGACGCCCGACTGACGCCCGACTGACGCCCTACCGATGCCCGCTTGGACGCCCGGCTGACGCCCGGCGGGAGCGCTACGGCTCGTCCGCCAGTGCCGTCTCGCGGACCGCCTCGGCGACGACGTCGACGAGCCGACCCGTGTGCGCCAGCATCGCGCGCTGCCGGACGGCTCCGTTGCCCTCCTCCCGCACCCGCGCAAGCCCCTCCTGCACGAAGCCGAGGTCGCCCGCCGCCTCCAGTGCGGGTCCGACGTGGTCGAGCAGCGACTCGAGGACCGTCCAGCACGGCACGGGCAGACCGGTGCGCCAGTCGAGGAGTCGACCCTCGAGACCCTCGCGCCCGGCCTGCCAGGTCGCGAGCCGGAGCATCGTCGTCGCCACGTCGGGCACCGGACGGCCGAGAGCCCACTCCTGCGCGGCCGTCTCGACGAGCCCCCGGCACAGGGCCGCGACGACGACGGCCTCGTCGACCGTGAAGCAGACGTCCGCGGCCCGGACCTCGACGGTCGGGTAGTGCTGGGCCAGGCGGGCGACGAAGTAGACCATCCCCTCGTCGAGGACCACGGACGACAGCACCATGTCGCGGACGAGTCGGCGGTACGCGTCCGCCGACCCGAAGGGCCCCGTCGGACCCCACGACGGCCACCGGGCGAGCTCCTGGCTCCGGTAGCTCGCGAAGCCCGAGTCCTCCCCGTTCCAGTAGGGCGAGTTCGCGCTGAGCGCGAGCAGCGCCGGGAGCCAGACCCGGATCCGGTCGAGGACGCCGACTCCCTCCTCGTCGCCCTCGACGGACACGTGCACGTGGCAGCCGCAGATGAGGTGCTCGCGGGCGGTCAGCTGGTAGCGCTCCTGCAACCACGCGTACCTCGGCGACGTCACGGCGACCGGGCGGACGGGCAGCGGCGAGGTGGCGAGCGCAGCCACGCTCGACCCGGTCCCCCGGGCTGCCGCGACGGCCTCCGTGCGCCAGTGCCGCACCTCGTGGCGCAGCGCGTCGAGGTCGGCGGTGGGCGGCGTGTGCGTCTCGATCTGCTGCTGCTGGAACTCCCCCTCGACGGCCCCCCGCACGCCGGCGCCCGACTCCTCGGGATGCCGCCGCGCGGCCCGTACGAGCAGCTGGCCCGACACCGACCGTGGCCGTCCGTCGTGGACGTCGACGAGCAGCATCTCCTCCTCGACACCGAGGGTCCGCACCATGGTGCTCCTTCCGGAGCACGACCGCGGACGTATGCCGTGTGGCCCGGTGACGCGCCACGGCACCGTGTGGCGCCCGGCGCGCCGGACGGCATACGCCCGTTGCTCCGCGTGACCAGTGTGGCCCGTGGTGGGCTCCGGCGGGAGGGACGAAGGGCCCGGATGTCGGACCTGCGGGAATGAACGGCGGGCGCGTGCGTTGTCCCTCTTTGTCGCCCCAACCGGCAGGAGCATCGTGTCGACCTCGTCCACCCTCGGATTTCGCTCGGAACGCGGGCCCATCCTCATCGCCCTCATGCTGTCGACGTCGCTCATCGCGCTCGACTCCACGATCCTCGCCACGGCGGTCCCCTCCATCGTCGCGGACCTCGGCGGCCTCACCCAGTTCCCGTGGCTCTTCTCGGTCTACCTCCTCGCGCAGGCGGTGTCGGTCCCCGTCTACGCCAAGCTCGCCGACACGGTCGGGCGCAAGCCGGTCATCCTCGTCGGCATCGGGCTCTTCCTGATCGGCAGCATCCTCTGCGGGTTCGCCTGGGACATGGGCTCGCTCATCGTCATGCGAGCACTGCAGGGGCTCGGCGCCGGTGCGGTCCTGCCGATGACGACGACGATCGCCGCTGACATCTACACCGTGGCCGAGCGGGCCAAGACGCAGGGCTACATCGCGAGCGTCTGGGCCGTGTCGTCCGTCGTCGGCCCGACGCTCGGTGGCGTCTTCTCCCAGTTCGCCTCGTGGCGCTGGATCTTCTTCGTCAACATCCCGTTCTGCCTGCTCGCCGCCGGCATGATCTGGCGCAAGTACGACGAGTCCGTCAAGCGTCGCCGGCACCGCATCGACTACGCCGGGGCCACCGTCCTCACGGTCGCCCTGACCCTGCTCATCCTCGCCGTCCTCGAGGGCGGCCAGGCCTGGGCGTGGAGCTCGTGGCAGAGCATCGGCTCCTTCGCCGTCGGCGGCGTGCTCCTCCTCGCCTTCGGTCTCATCGAGCGCCGGGCGGCCGAGCCGATCCTGCCGCTCGAGGTGCTCACCCGGCGGCTCATCGTCGCGACGTGCCTCATCGGCATCGGCGTCGGTGCGGTGCTCGTCGGGCTCACCTCCTACGTGCCGACCTTCCTAGAGCGCTCGACCGGCGCCACCCCCATCGTGGCGGGGCTCGCGGTCGCCGCCCTGACGATCGGCTGGCCCATCTCGGCCTCGCAGTCGGGTCGGCTCTACATGCGCATCGGCTTCCGCCCGACGGCGCTCATCGGCCTCGTCGTCGCGACCGTGGGCGCCCTCGCGCTGTGGCTCACCTCGGCCACCCCGAACGTCTTCGCCACGGCCGCATCGTGCCTCGTCGTCGGCTTCGGCCTCGGCCTCGTCGCCACGCCGACGCTCATCGCGGCGCAGGCCTCGGTGCCGTGGAACGAGCGTGCCGTCGTCACGGGCACCAACATGTTCATGCGCTCGGTCGGCAGCGCCGTCGGCGTCGCGATCTTCGGCGCCATCGCGAACGCCGTCATCGCGTCCCATGGTGGCGAGGCGTCGAGCGAGGCGGTGCAGGCCGGCTCGACGGCCGTCTTCCTCGCCGTCCTCGTGGTCGCGCTCGTCACCGTCGCCGCCGGGCTGCTCATGCCCCACACGCGGGCTGAGGACGTCGCCCACGGCGGCTCGTCGGACAACGAGTCCACCGACGTCGCGCAGACCGAGCCCTCCACCGCATGAGCCGTGGCCACCGGCCGGCCAACCCTCGACAGGAACGAGTAGCGCTCGAAGGCATCGGGTACGTCGCCAGGGACAGCGTCACAGACCCCGACGACGAGGAGAACGCGATGAGCGAGCACGACGACGGCATCCAGAAGGTCGCCGACCTGATCAAGGACATCCGGATCGCGATGCTGACGCACGCGGACTCGAACGGCATCCTCGTGAGCCACCCGATGGCGACGCAGGAGGTCGAGTTCGACGGCGACGTGCTCTTCGTCGCCGAGCGCGACAGCCACAAGGCGCGCGACATCGCCACGCAGTCGCCGGCGCGGGTCAACGTCGCCTACAGCTCGAACAGCTCGTGGGTCTCGCTGTCGGGCACGGCTACCATCGTCGACGACAACGCCAAGCTCGCCGAGCTGTGGAGCTCCTTCACGGGAGCCTGGCTCGAGGGCGGCCCGGAGAACCCGAACAACATCATCATCAAGGTGAGCGCCGACTCGGCCGAGTACTGGGACTCCCCCGGCGCCAAGGTCACGCAGATCGCCAACTTCGTCAAGGCGAAGGTCACCGGCGAGCGCATCGAGGGTGACAACGAGGTCGTCGACCTCTGACCGCCTGAGACAAGGCCGTATGCCGTCGGGCCCCCTTCGCGTTGAAGGGAACCCGGCGGCATACGTGCTTTCAGGCGTGCCGCAGACGAGCCTCAGGCAGCGCCCTTGACGAGCCGCATGACGGCCCGCTCGAGCGCGTCGCGGTCGCGCACCCGCACGAGCTCGCCCAGCTCGAGTCGGGTGCGGTCGGCCTTGGTCAGGCGCGACAGGCTGCGTGCGATGGTGCGGCCGACGGCGTACTCGTCGAGGACGCGGGGGTCGACGTACGAGCTGCGGGCGACCGCGGGCGTGTTGCCGAGGTGCTCGGAGACGACCTTCATCGCGTCCTTCTCAGCGCGCTTGAGCTCGCGCTCGGAGTCGACGGGGCCGGTCCGCGCGAGCGCGACGGCGGCCGTCACGGTGGCCGCCCAGGTGCGCAGGTCCTTGACGGTGTACTCCTCGCCGACGAGCTCCTTGAAGGCGACGTTGAGGTCGCTCGAGCGCAGCTCGTGCCAGCCGTTCGTGTCGCGGTAGGCCAGCAGGCGCTCACCCGGATAGCCACTTCGCTTGAGGGACAACACGATCCGCGCCAACAGCTGGTCGGTCATGACGGCCTCGCGGGTGACGCCCGACTTGGCCGGGAACTCGAAGGTGACGTCCTCACCGCTCACCGTGACGTGGGAGCGGAGCAGCGTCGCGACGCCGTGCGAGCCGTGCTCGGCCTCGTACTCCTCCCCGCCGCTGCGGAAGAGCCCGGCGTCGAGCATCCGCAGGCCGGCGGCGGTGACGCGCTTCCGCGTCAGGCCGTTGGTGCGCAGGTCGGCCGCGATCTGCTTGCGGGCGGCCGGCAGCTTGCGGGCCAGCACGATGACGCGGTCGTGCTTCTCGCGGCCGCGCGCCTCGTGCCAGGCGTCGTGGTAGAGGTACTGACGCCGCCCCGCGTCGTCGGTGCCGACGGCCTGGATGTGGCCGTTCGGGTGCGGGCTGATCCAGACGTCCTGCCAGGCCGGCGGGATGACGAGTGCGGTGACCCGTCCACGCGTCTCGGCATCGACGGCCCTGCCGTCGGCGTCGACGTAGCTGAAGCCCTTGCCCCGTCGCACGCGACGGATCCCGGGCTTGTCCATGGTGCTCCGGCGCAGTCTCACACCGAGGAGATACCCGCACCGGGTCGAGCCCCAACCGCACCCCCACCGCACCGCGCCGCGGTGCTGCGCGGCTCGGCGTGGTGGGCGGACGGGTGGTGCTCAGTCAGCGGGGTCGGGGCGCACGCCCCCGACCTCGGACGTCGCGTCCGTGGTATCGCGGGTCGACGCCTCGGTGTCGGGACCGTCCGGGGAGGCGACCGGCACGATGTCGGGCACCTTGATCTCCGCCTGACCGGGCGGCGGAGGGGGGTCGGGCGTGACGGGCGGGAAGACCGAGCCGTCGCTCTGCAGATGTGATTCGTGAGGGGTCACGTCAGTCATTACCTATCGCCCCGAGTAGGTGGTTGTCGTGCTTCCTCTTCGACCATACCCGCGGCTCACTGAGGCGAACCTGTGCCTTTCGGCGCCGCCCCGGGGCGCCGGACCATCCCGACGAGAGTCAGGTGATGGCCCGGCGCATCCCGTCAGCGGGTGAGGACGCCGACCCGGCCCTGCTCGCCGGACGCCCAGCAGGCACCGTCGTGCGTGCACTCGACGGAGTCGAAGCTCCCGGTGTCGAACGTCGACCACGTGCGGCCGCCGTCGGTCGAGACGTCGGACCCCGACGGGCCCACGGCCAGCACCGTGCGCGCCGTCCGCGGCACCCAGGCCGACCCGGACCGGTAGCCCGACGGGTTGGTCGTCGACTTCGTCCACGTGCGCCCGCCGTCGGCGGTCCACGCGGCGTTGTCGACCGCTCCGGTCGGAGCCGCGAAGTCGCCGCCGACGATGACGCCGCGCCGGGCGTCCCGGAAGCTCACCGAGAAGATGCCGGCCGACGCACCACCGGCGACGGGGCTGTCGGCGACGGTCCACGTGCGGCCGTGGTCGGTCGAGGTGAAGACGCGGGCCGGGTCGACGCCCCCGCTCACGAGGTAGGTGCGGCCGTCGACACCCGACGAGAGGCAGGTGCCCGACGCCGCGAAGGCGAACTCGCCCGCCTGGGCGGCCGGCATCCCGGCCGGGTCGACGGGGGTCCACGAGCGGCCGCCGTCGGAGGTCTGGACGAGCCGGAACCTCCCGTCGACCGGGTCGCTCATCGCGAGCCCGCGCCGCGGCGAGCTGAACGCCACGCAGTCGTAGAAGGCGGCCGGGTCGGTGTTGCGGAAGCTCTCGGTCCAGGTCGCGCCACCGTCGTCGGTGACGAGGATGCGCGAGTCCTCCCCCTCCCCGATCGAGAGGAGGACGGCGTGCCGCGCGTCGGAGGCCTCGATGTCGCGGAACTCCAGCGCGTCGGTGCCGAGCCCCTGCGGGCTGACGTCGCCCCACGTGCGGCCGCCGTCGGTCGTCCGCAGCACGGTGCCCTTCGTCCCGCTCACCCACGCCACGTCGCGTGAGACGGGCGCGAGGCCGCGGAAGCGCTCGGTGGTCCCGGTCGGCGTGACCGTCCAGCCGTATGCCGTCACCCCGGCCTTCGCGGGAGCGTCACGTCCCACGGCACCGGGCGACACGGCATACGCAGTCGTCGCGGAGGCGACGAGCGCGGTGGTGGCGGCTGCGAGCAGGACGGATCGCGTCGGGAGTCTCATGCCTCCCGAAACTAGCCGCGATCGGGCCGGTCGGCGCGCTCAGCGGCCGGTGCCGCCGTAGACGATGGCGTCCTCGGTCGAGTCCAGACCGAAGGCGGTGTGCACGGCGCGGACGGCGTCGTCGAGGTCCTCGGCCCGGGTCACGGCCGAGACGCGGATCTCGGACGTCGAGATCATCTCGATGTTGATGCCGGCCTCGGCGAGCGCGCCGAAGAACTTCGCCGAGACGCCGGGGTGGCTCTTCATGCCGGCGCCGACGAGGGCGATCTTGCCGACGCCGTCGTCGAAGCGGAGGTCGGCGTACTCGACCTCGTGCTTGATCGACTGGAGCACCGACATCGCCTTGGGGCCGTCGGCCTTGGGCAGCGTGAAGGAGATGTCGGTCTTGGCCGTCTCGGCGGCCGACACGTTCTGCACGATCATGTCGATGTTGAGGCCGGCCTCGGCGATGGCCCCGAAGATCTTGGCCGCGATGCCGACCCGGTCGGGCACGCCGACGATCGTGATCTTGGCCTCGCTGCGGTCGTGGGCGATGCCGGCGATGATCGGTGCCTCCACGGCGCCTTCTCCTTCGTAGGGGTTGTCCTTGATCCACGTACCGGGCTTTCGCGACCACGACGAGCGGACGTGGATCGGAATGCCGTAGCGGCGGGCGTACTCGACGCAGCGCAGGTGCAGGATCTTGCTGCCGTTGGCGGCGAGGTCGAGCATCTCCTCCATCGAGAGGACGTCGAGCTTGCGGGCGTTGGGCAGCACGCGCGGGTCGGCGGTGAAGACGCCGTCGACGTCGGTGTAGATCTCGCAGACGTCGGCGCCGAGCGCCGCGGCGAGGGCGACGGCGGTCGTGTCGGAGCCGCCGCGGCCGAGAGTCGTGATGTCCTTCGTCGTCTGGCTGACGCCCTGGAAGCCGGCGACGATCGCGATGTGACCGGCGTCGAGCGCGCTCTGGATGCGGCCCGGCGTCACGTCGATGATGCGGGCGGCGCCGTGGGCGTCGTCGGTGATGACGCCCGCCTGGCTGCCGGTGAAGGAGCGCGCCTCGGCGCCGAGCTGGGCGATGGCCATCGCGACGAGCGCCATCGAGATCCGCTCGCCCGACGTGAGCAGCATGTCGAGCTCGCGGGCCGGCGGGGCCGGCGTGACCTGCTCGGCGAGATCCATCAGCTCGTCGGTCGTGTCACCCATCGCGGAGACGACGACGCAGACCGAGTGGCCCGCCCGCTGCGTCTCGACGATGCGCCGGGCCACCCGCTTGATGGCCTCGGCGTCGGCAACGGACGACCCGCCGTACTTCTGGACGACGATGCTCACACTGGCTCCGGATCTCCTCGGTGGTCTGCGGCGGCTCCGAGTCTAGGCGCGCGCACGGGACGTCCACCGGGACGTCGCGATGGTGAGATGTGCGCCGATTCGTCCCCGGCGCCGCACGTTCTTGCGCGGGCTACGGGTGCAGCGCGTCGAACTCCGCCTCGCCCACGGCCTCCTCGTCGGCGTCGAGCCGCAGGTGGGCGAGGATCGAGTGGAGTGACCGGAGCGCCATCATCCCCCGGTCGCCCCAGTTGGACAGGTAGCCGAACTGCCACCACCACAGCGCCTCGAGCCTCCGACCGGCGGCGTAGTGCTTGAGCCCATGGCTCAGCGACACCGCCACGTCGACGAGGTCGTTGGTGATCGACCCGTCGGCGCGGTCGGAGGAGGTGATCGGGTCGATGACGTAGACGTAGTCGTCGATGCCGACGAAGACGTTGGCGAGGCCCGTGCGCAGCGGGTCCGAGTCGTCGTCGGCCGCATCCGGCTCGAAGCGCTCCTCGGGCACGACGTCCTGGATGGCGCCTAGTCGTGCCCCGGCGACGAGCACCTGCGACAGGGCGAGGGTCAGCAGCGGCAGCGCCGTCTCGGGGGAGCTGCCTGACGCGACCTCCGTGACGGACGTGAGGAAGGCGCTCGCCTCCGCGGCGGTCAGGTCGGCGAGACCCGACAGGTCGTCGATCTCGCCCGTGTGGCCCTCGTCCAGCGGCTCGTCAGTCATGGCCCCCAGCATGCCGTATGCCGTGTCGCCCAGTCGCGCCCGGAGCCACCCGGAGCCGTCGGAGCCGTCCGCACGCCCCTAACCCACTCGAGTGAGCGCCCAGTCCCACTCGAGTGAGCGCCCAGCCCCAGCCACCACGCGTCCGTGTTGCGAAGCGCTCACCCGAGTGTTGCGGAGCGCTCACTCGACGGGAGGGCGGCGGGACGGCATACGTCCTCGGTGGGCCTGGGCCCCCCCGGGCGGTGGGTCAGGCGTCGACGCGGCGGCGGCCCTCGAAGGCCCGCCCGAGGGTCACCTCGTCGGCGTACTCGAGGTCACCGCCGACGGGCAGACCCGACGCGAGACGCGTCACGGTGAGGCCGACGTCGCGCAGCAGCCGGCTGAGGTAGGTGGCCGTGGCCTCGCCCTCGAGGTTGGGGTCGGTCGCGATGATGACCTCCTGCACCTCACCGGAGGCGAGGCGCACCATGAGCTCGCGCACCCGCAGGTCGTCGGGACCGATGCCGTCGATGGGGCTGATCGCGCCGCCGAGCACGTGGTAGGTGCCACGGAACTCACGGGTGCGCTCGATGGCGACGACGTCCTTGGGCTCCTCGACGACACAGATCGCCGTCTGGTCGCGGCGCGGGTCGGCGCAGATGCGGCAGCGCTCGGCCTCGGCGACGTTGCCGCACTGCTCGCAGAAGCGGACCCGGGCCTTGACCTCGGTGAGCGCCGTGACGAGCCGCGTCACGTCGTCGGAGTCGGTCTGGAGCAGGTGGAACGCGATGCGCTGGGCGCTCTTGGGACCGACTCCGGGGAGTCGTCCGAGCTCGTCGATCAGGTCCTGCACCGCGCCTTCGTACACACCGCAACACTAAGCCCCGCAATCACCTGCTGCGCACCGCCGCACCGGACTAGCGTGGTGAAGCAGAGTCAGGGGCGACGGGTCGAGCGGGGTGTCGGAGTGGGTGACCAGATGGACGACCGGACGGTGTCCCGGCGCAGCGAACGCATCCAGGGCGCCGTGCCCTTCCGGACGATGTTCGGCTTCCGGATGCACTCCGGGTACGCCGAGCGCCGGCTCGAGCCCGGAGTGCTCGACTTCACGTTCGGCGACCCCCACGAGCTGCAGGTGCCGGCCCACGCCGATGCCCTCCGCGAGGCCGCGGTGCCCCGCGACGCGCTGTGGTTCGCCTACAAGCAGAGCGAGGTCGCGGCACAGGCAGCGGCCGCGGCCTCGCTCGAACGGGTCGTGCCACTCGGCTGGGGCGACACCGCGACGGCCGAGTCGGTCGAGGCGGCCCTGCCGCACTTCCGCGACGCGTTCGAGGCCGCCCGCACCTGACCGCGCGCGGCTCGCGCCACGATCAGTCGGCGAGCGTCGCCGACCACCGCTCCTCGATGCGCCCGAGCCGCCACACGGCGAGCGCCACGGCCCAGGTGAGGACGAAGAGCCCGACGATCCAGAAGCCGACGTCGCCGAGGTCGATCGAGCCGACCCACGCGACCGGTCCCGACGTGACGTCGAGCTTGTCGGCGAGCAGCCCGACGAGCTCGATGACGCCGATGAGGAGGGCGACGGCCACCGACAGCGACGTGACGGTGATGTTGTAGAAGATCTTGCGCACCGGCCGGTTGAACGCCCAGCCGTAGGCGACGCTCATGAACGACCCGTCGAGACTGTCGAGGAGGGACATGCCCGCGGCGAAGAGCACGGGAAGGGTGAGGACGGCATACCAGGGCAGGGCGGCCGCGGCGGCGCCGCCGGCGATGACGAGCAGCCCCACCTCGGTCACCGTGTCGAAGCCGAGGCCGAAGAGCAGCCCGACCGGGTACATGTGCCAGGGCTTGCGCACAGCCCCCGTGACGCGCCCGAGGATGCGGTTGAGGAAGCCGCGCTTGTCGAGCTGCCGCTCGAGCTCGGCCTCGTCGTAGTGCCCCGAGCGCATTCGGCGGAAGACCTTGAGGATGCCGACGAGTGCCGCGAGGTTGATGAGACCGATGAGGACGAGGAAGACGCCCGAGACGGTCGTGCCCCAGACGCCGGTGGCCTGCTGCAGCGCGGAGCCGTCGTCCTCGAGGGCGCCGGCGAGGGCGCGGATGCCGAGGGCCACGAGCATGACCATGACGAAGACGACCGACGAGTGCCCGAGGCTGAACCAGAAGCCCACGCTCATCGCCTGTCGGCCGTCGGCGAGCAGCTTGCGGGTCGTGTTGTCGATGGCGGCGATGTGGTCCGCGTCGAAGGCGTGGCGCATCCCGAGGGTGTAGGCCGTGACGCCGAGCCCGACCCCGAAGAGCTGGCCGGCGACGCGGTACTCCGCCGGGGCCACGACGAGGACGAGCAGTCCCCAGCCGACGACGTGCAGCAGGGCCACGAAGGCCGCCATCCCGACGAGGCTGCGTCGCTCGTCCCGGGAGAGCCGCCGACGCACGGCCGAGCGCGAGCCCGAGCCCGAGCGCGGGCCCGAGCCCGAGCGCGGGCCCGAGCGCGGGCGGGGGGACGTCAGGGTCACGGCCCCACGCTAGATGCGACTGGGTCGCATCTGCAACGCCCACCCTCAGATGGCGGGCTCGCCGCCCGGCACCTCGTTGTACGTGTCGACGCGCTCCTGGCCACTCAGCTCCGCGATGGCCTCCATGACCCGGTCGGTCAGCAGGCGCCGCGCCTTGCCCGCGGGCATGCCGGCGTACTCCTCGACCCCGATCGGCTCACCGAAGCGCACCGTGACCTTCGCGAGCCGCGGGAAGCTCGCCCCGACAGGCTGGATGTCCTCGGTCCCGATGAGCCCGACCGGCACGACGGGGACCTGCGCGGTGAGCGCGAGCCACGCCACGCCCGTACGCCCGCGGTAGAGCCGGCCGTCCCGCGAGCGCGTGCCCTCCGGGTAGATGCCGAACGCGTCGCCCGCCTTGAGCACCTCTAGCGCGGCGTCGAGGCTCTCCTGCGCGGCGGTCGGCGAGTGCCGGTTGACCGGCACCATCCCGACGGCGCTGAAGAAGCCCTTGCGCACGAAGCCGCCGACACCCGTGCCCGTCCAGTACTCCTCCTTGGCGAGGAAGCGCACCTGCCGCGGCGAGGCGAGCGGGATGGCGAAGGAGTCGATGAACGACCGGTGGTTGCTCGCCACGACCACGCCGCCTTCGCGCGGGATGTTCTCCTTGCCCTCGATGGTGGGCCGGTACAGCGCATGGGACAGCGGGTACAGGAGGTTGCGCCCGAGGCTGTAGAACATGGGCCACAGCCTAGGGCCGTCCACCGGCCGTCCGGTGTGGGGCGTGCGTCGCGGCGGCCCGGTGTTCACCCCTTGGTATGCCGGGTGGCGGACCCGAGCACGTCGGGCGCAGACGCGTCAGGCGTGGGCGCGAACGGCCCAGGCGGTGGCCATGATGTAGAAGGGCGGCGCGGGCAGCAGCTCGCGGCAGTGCTCGCGCAGGCGGACGCGTCCGACCTCGTCGAGGCTCTGCACGTGCGCCCCCGCCGGGCCGACGCCGAGCGTGTAGGGGTCCCACCAGTCCTCGAAGGTCGGGTGCCGCACGGTGACCGTGAGCGCGGTGTCCTCGATCTGGTTGAGACCGGCCCGGTCGCAGAGGTGGGCCAGCTCGCCCTCGCGGACCCCGCTCATCCCCGACTCGTCGTCGACGCCTGGGTCGAGGTCGCGGGCCGCCTGCCAGAAGACGGTGAGCGGCGCTCCCCCACCGGCGAGGTCCCACACGCACGCCGAGACGGTCCCGCCCGGCCGCGTGACCCGAGCCATCTCGTGGAGGCCGAGCACCGGATCGGCCATGAAGCTGACGACGAGCTGGGCGAGCGCGTGGTCGAAGAGGTCGTCGGGAAAGGGCAGCGCCTCGGCCGTTCCGGTCTGCACGTCGAGGGTCGGGAATGACTGGCGCAGGGCGGCGAGCAGCTGTTGCGACGGGTCGACCGCCGAGACCCCGTCGACGCCCAGCCGGTCGATGAGGACTCGGGTCAGGGCGCCGGTCCCACAGCCCACGTCGATGGCCCGACCCGGTCCGGCCACACCGGACCAGTCGGCAAATCGTGTGGCGAGCGGCCCCGAGTAACGCCCCATGAAGCGGTTGTAGGCGTCCGCCGCAACCTCGAAGGTCACCTTGCGACGCTACTCCCGGGAGGCGTACGCCCACGGGTGAATGAACATTCTCCTAACCCCGAGTCAGCAGCTGCCGCAGGCGTCCCCGGCCGAGGTGACCGGCGGGGGGGACTCCTCAGGTCGGAGGGCGCGGCCGCCTCGCCGGCCGTGAGACCGGCGACGAGCGCGACGGCCGCCGTGACCAGCCCGGTCAGGGCGAGGGTCGGGCGAGGACCCGCATGGTCGATCATGAAGCCACCGGCGAGCATCCCGACGGAGACGGTCACGTCGACGAGGATCGACTGGCCGGCGAGGGCCGCTCGCCGGGCGGGGCCGTGGGTCCGGGTCAGCAGAACCTGCATCATCGCGCGGATGCCCACGACGGTCACGGCGCCGGCCGCGGCCGCGCACACCCCGACGGTGACCGGCGTCGTCCACACCGCCATCGCAGCGAAGGCGAGGCCCTGTCCGACCCAGGCGACCGTGGCGAGACGGAGGGGCTGCGCGGATGGCGGGCGCCGCGCGATCGCGAGAGTCATGACGAGCGAGCCGAGGCCGTATGCCGTCAGCGCCGTCGCGTAGAGGGCGCCCGCCCGCCCGGTCCGCTCCCCCTCGACGGCAAGCCCGAGAGCGAAGGCGAACCACAGCAGGCAGCTCGTCCCGCGCATGACCCAGCCGCGCAGCACGTCGGGGTGGTCCCGGACCGAGGCCAGGATGCCCGGCGCGGGAGCCGGTGCCGTGCCGGCCGACAGGGCGTCGGCTCGCACAGTCGAGCGGCCGGTGGCGACCGGGGTGACCGGGGCGACCGGGGCGACCGGGGCGATGGGGGTGACCGGGGCGATCGGCACGACGACGCGGCGGACGAGCAGCGCCGACACCACGAGGGCGAGACCCTCGACCCAGAGCAGGGCGTGGGTCCAGCCGAGCTGCACCCCGAGCCCGGCCAGTGCCGGCCCGACGACCATGGCGCCTCGGCGCAGGGCGTCGTCCCACGTGATGACGCGGATCGCGGCGCCGCCACCGACCCGGTCACCGAGGTCACCGAGCACGGCCGTCCGCCCCGGCGAGGCGAGGGCGTCGGAGACCCCCACCGCGAGGCCGGCGACGGCGAGCATGACGGGGTGCAGCGCGCCGAGGGCGAGAGCAATGGGGACGACGAGGACCGCGCCGGCCTGCCAGAGGGAGACGAGGGCGAGTCCCCGTCCGTCGCTCAGACACTGGCGCAGGCGGCGGGCCCACCACGGGGACGTGATGACCGGGAGACCGGCGAGACCTCCGACGAGCCCCGCCATCGCCGCCGAGTCGAACTCGCGGAGCACGACGAGCGGAAGGGCGATCTGCGTGAAGCGGTAGGCGAGGTGCTCGATGGCGTTGGACAGGAGCAGGATCCGGATGGGGCGAGTCGGTGGGTGGTCGGCGTTCTCGGTCGTCAGGGTCGCGGTCACGGATTCCAGCCTCGGCGCGTGCCGAGCTCGGCGGTAGAGAGCATGATCTGCGCACTACCCATAAGGTGGCCTTATGGACACATTGGTTCAGGTGCCTGGTGTCGAGGACCTGACGCTCGTGCTCACCCTGCACCGAACCCAGTCGCTCGGGGCGGCGGCGCGCGAGCTCCTCGTCAGCCAGCCGGCCGCTTCACAGCGCCTGTCCCGGCTCGAGAGGCGTTGTGGGACAGTCCTCTTCGCGCGCAGCTCACTCGGCACGACGGCGACCCCGGCGGGTCTCGAGATGGTCCGGCAGGCCGAGCACATCCTCGGTCACCTGCACGGCGTCTTCGCGGCCGTCCGTTCGTCAGCGGCAGCGCGCACCCTGCGGGTGGGCACGTTCGCCGGCATCTCGGGCTATGCCTTCCCGGCGCTCGACGAGCTCGTCGGCGACGCCGTGCGGCTCTCGACGGTGGTGCACCATGGCGGCGAGATGATCGAGCTCGTGGCCGAGGGATCGATGGACGCGGCCCTCATCGGGATCGCCGAGCAGGTGCAGCTGCCACCCCATGTCGTCGCCCACCGTCTCGGCACCGACGAGCTCGTCGCCTTCGTCGCGTCGGGGGTGCAGCCGCCACGGCGCGGCAACCTCCCGTTCCTCGACCGGGTCGTCACGTACGCCCCCTACGACAACTCCGGCCCGCTCATCGCCGAGCGCATCGCGGCCCTCGGCGGCACGCCCCGACACGCGGCGACGGCTCCCGTGGCGCTCGAGATCTCACGCCGACGCGACGGAATCGCCATCGTGCCCTCGAGCGCGGCCCGGATGTCAGGACGTCCCGGCGACCGCGTCATGGCCTCACGGGTCGACCTCCCGGTGCGCCTGTCGGTCATCGCGCGCGGTGAGCTCGACCCGGTCCTCGCTGCGGCCCTCCCAGCCCTGGCCCGAGCCCTCGGCCTCCGCCGACGCCCCTCCTGACCCCCGCCCCACTCGATCGAGCGCCCGACCCCCTCGAGTGAGCCCCCAACCCCAGTCGAGTGGCCCTGCAGTCACACCTGTCACAGCGGTCGGCGCCTCTGCCTGGTCGAGTTGGCCCCGTCGTGGTGCGCGAGGGACGGCGAGGCCACGCGAGTGGGCTCGATGGGGGATGCGCATGCTGGCGGGCCGGCTCCGCTGGGAGCGGAGCCGCGCGACTGGGCGGGCTGGGTCAGTTCTCGAGCTCCTGGACGACCCGACCGCCGAGCACCTTCTCGATGACGGAGCGCCCGACGTCCCCGGACTGCTCGATGTCCTCGTCGTCGTCGCTGACCGCCGAGTCGTCGGTGACCGGCTGGCGCGGCTGGTCGTCGTCGGTGGGGCGAGAGCCTCCGGCGCGCGACCGGGCCTGCGCGAACGACTGCCGGACGGCACTCGCCCCGCGCACGGCGGAGTCGGTGGGCACGTCTCCCCCGCCGGACGACCCCGCGGCTGCCGGGGCGGTGGCCCCCGCGGCGGGCGCTACCGGCTGACCAGCCGCACCCGACGCCCCGGACGCAGCGGACGCACCGGAGGCACCGGGCGCCGGCGACTCCCCGGCGGGCGCGGTGGCCCAGTCGGGGGCGGGCCCGGTCGCCGAGCCCCAGCCGGCGTTCTCCTCGAGCGAGCGGCCGGAGACCGGGCTCAGCCCGGCATCGGCGAGGGCAGTCGCGCCGCGAGAACCGGTGGCTGACGCGCCGCCTCCTGCGCTCGGGGACGATCCACCGGATCCGCCGGCCCCGCCCGGAGCGCTGTCTCGGGAGCCGGCGGACTCATGCCCCGCGCCGGGATCACCCCACGACTGGCGGCCTGCGCCGCCATCACCCTGCTGGCCCGATGGCTGACCGACGTCCGGACCACCGGGCGCACCCTTGCTGGGCGGGTCCGGGAGCCCGGGCGGGACCACTCCGGGCGGCGGCGCGACGGGGGCCTGCTGCGAGACCGCGTCGACGTGGATGCCGTCGACGATGGCATCGACGCCGAGCTCGTCGATGAGGGCCTGCCGGACGATGTCGGCGTGGTTGCCGGCGCGGAAGGTCTGCGTCAGGCCGGCCGTCGCGATGCCGAGGGTCAGCTTCTTGCCGTCGAAGGCCGTGACCTGGGCGTTCTGGGACACGAAGGTCCAGGTGATGCGACGCATCGTGAAGATGCGACCGAGCACGTTGGGCCAGGCCCGGCGGATGGCATCGGTGTCCATGCCACCGGCAGGAGCGCCGTCGGCCCCGGCGCCAGGGTCGTCGGTGCCGGTGGACGCTCCGCCCGCCGATTGCGACGCGGGCGCGGACGGCCACGGCGCGGACCGGGCCTCGTCGGAGGCACCGGCGAGGTGCTGACCCCCGGTGTGCGACTGGTCGACGGACGACGGGCCGCCGACGGACTCGTCCGGCGTCATGACCGGCGGGGAGCCGACCTCGGCCCGCGCGGCGTCGACGCGGCCCGCATCACCCGGACCCGACGGACCAGCCGTCGCGGCAGCACCTGCGCCGGGGGTGTCGACGCCGGTGCTGCGACCGCCCCCACCCATGCCACCGGCGGCGTGCGAGGCGCCTGACCCGCCGCCCGACGGTGGCGTGTAGTCGGAGACGGTGCGCGGCGGCGCGGACACGGCCGAGGTCCCGGAGGCCGACGGGCCGGACGGGGCCGTGGCCGGTGCCGAGGGCGGCGCGGGGGGCGCGCTCATCGGCGCCCCCACGGGCGGGACGTCGGCACGGGCGGCGGTCGGGACCCCGCCCACGTCGAGGCGCCGCTCGAGACGGTCGAGGCGGGCGGCATACCCCTGCTCGCCGGAGGCGGCCGGGAGGAGGATGCGGGCACAGATGAGCTCGAGCTGGAGCCGGGGCGCGGTGGCACCGGTCATCTCGGTCAGGCCGGTGTTGACGATGTCGGCCGCCCGCGACAGCGCGCCCGGGCCGAATGCGGCCTGCTGCACCCGCATGCGCTCGAGCTGGTCCTCGGGGACGCCGCGCAGCACCTGCGAGACGCCCTCGGGGATGGCCGCGACGATGATGAGGTCGCGCAGCCGTTCGAGGAGGTCCTCGACGAAGCGGCGCGGGTCGTGGCCCGACTCGATGACCCGGTCGATCTGGCGGAAGGTCGCGGCGCCGTCACCGGCGGCCATCGCGTCGACGGTGCTGTCGAGCAGCTCGCCGTCGGTGAAGCCGAGCAGCGACACGGCGCCGTCGTAGGTGAGCCCCTCGGGACCCGAGCCCGCGATGAGCTGGTCGAGCACCGACAGCGAGTCACGCACGGAGCCCCCGCCGGCGCGCGTGACGAAGCTGAGCACGCCCGGCTGCACCGCCACGTGCTCGGACTCGAGCAGCCGCTCCATGTACGTCGACAGCTTGGCCGGCGGGACGAGGCGGAAGGGGTAGTGGTGCGTGCGCGAGCGGATCGTGCCGATGACCTTCTCGGGCTCGGTCGTCGCGAAGACGAACTTCACGTGCTCCGGCGGCTCCTCGACGATCTTGAGCAGCGCGTTGAAGCCCTGCGGCGTCACCATGTGCGCCTCGTCGATGATGTAGATCTTGAAGCGGCTCTGCGCCGGGCCGTAGCTCGCCCGCTCGCGCAGGTCGCGGGCGTCGTCGACACCACCGTGGCTCGCGGCGTCGATCTCGATGACGTCGACCGAGCCGGAGCCGCCGCGCGCGAGCGCCACGCACGAGTCGCACGTGCCGCACGGGATCGGCGTCGGGCCCTGCTCGCAGTTGAGGCAGCGCGCGAGGATGCGCGCGCTCGTCGTCTTGCCGCAGCCGCGCGGGCCGCTGAAGAGGTAGGCGTGGTTGACCCGACCCGTGCGCAGCGCCTGCATGAGCGGCTCCGTCACGTGCTCCTGGCCGATGACGTCGGCGAAGCTCTCGGGCCGGTAGCGGCGGTACAGGGCGGTGGCCATGCCCGAAACCCTAACCGCCACGACCGACGCCGGGAACGCCGACCGAGCAGCCGGCGGCGGCGCACCGTGCGGACGGTCGGGACCGTCGAAAGGGTGAACAGCTCCTTACGGACCGCTGGTCGGACGAGCGACTGTCACCGGGTATGCCTAGGGTCGATTCACCGGTCCGCGGTGCACGGTGCACCAGCGGCCGACGGAGGAGGTCACCCATGCCCGACCCGACCTGGGACGCCGACACGCTCGTCGCCCGCTACGACGAGGTGCGAGCCCACACCGAGACGCTCGCCGGCCCGCTGTCCCCCGAGGACCAGACCGTCCAGACGATGCCCGACGTGTCGCCGACGAAGTGGCACCGCGCACACGTCACGTGGTTCTTCGAGACGTTCGTGCTCGCCGACCACGAGCCGTCGTTCAAGCCCTACCAGGACCGCTACTGGTTCCTCTTCAACAGCTACTACGAAGGCGTCGGGCCCCGCCATGCCCGCGCCGAGCGAGGATTCGTCACCCGCCCGGGCGCCCACGACGTCGGGCTCTACCGCGCCGACGTCGACTCGCGGATGCGCGACCTCGTCACGACCCTCGACGGCGGTTCGCTCGAGAAGCTCACGTCCACCATCGAGCTCGGCTTCCACCACGAGCAGCAGCACCAGGAGCTGCTCCTCATGGACATCAAGCACGTCCTGTCGGTCAACCCCCTCCAGCCGACGTATGCCGGCAGCCCCCTCGCGCCGACGTATGCCGGCAGCCCCCTCGCGCCGTCGGCTCCCGACCCGTTGGGCTGGGTCGACGTCGAGGGCGGCCTCGTCGAGGTGGGTCACCGTGGCGGCGGGTTCAGCTTCGACAACGAGCTGCCGCTGCACCAGCAGTGGCTCGAGCCATACCGCCTCGCCGACCGCCTCGTCACCAACGGCGAGTGGCTCGAGTTCATGGCCGACCGCGGCTACGAGCGCCACGAGCTCTGGCTCTCCGACGGCTGGGGGAAGGTGCGCGCCGAGGGCTGGCGGGCGCCCTTCTACTGGTCCGAGGTCGACGGGGTGTGGTTCGAGCACACGCTGAGCGGCACCCGGGCCGTCGACCCGGGGCTCCCGGTGAGCCACGTCAGCCACTACGAGGCCGACGCGTACGCCACGTGGGCGGGCAAGCGGCTCCCCACCGAGGGCGAGTGGGAGCACGCCGTCGTCGCCGACGGCCAGTCCGAGCCGCCGGCCACCGGCGCCAACCTCGCCGACACCGAGACGTTCCACCCGCGCGCGGCCGGCCCGAGCACCGGCCACCTGCGCCAGGTCTACGGCGACTGCTGGGAGTGGACGAGCTCGGCCTACCTGGCCTACCCCGGCTACCACGCGCCGGCCGGCGCCATCGGCGAGTACAACGGCAAGTTCATGTCGGGCCAGATGGTGCTGCGTGGCGGGTGTGCCCTGACCCCGCCCGGTCACGCCCGGGCGACCTACCGCAACTTCTTCCCGCCGGGCTCACGCTGGGCGCTGTCCGGCGTCCGCCTCGCCGACGGCGGTGAGCGCCGATGAGCGCCCGCGAGCCGGTCGTCACCGTCGCGCTCGACCCCGACTGGGCGTCGGAAGCGCTCGTCGACGACGTACGCCGTGGGCTCGGGTCGCAGCCGCGCACCCTGCCGCCGAAGTGGCTCTACGACGACGCCGGCTCCGACCTCTTCGACGAGATCACGCGACTGCCGGAGTACTACCCGACCGAGCGCGAGCGGGCCATCCTGCGCGACCACGCCGCCGACATCGTGACCGCGTGCGACGCGACGACCGTCGTCGAGCTCGGCAGCGGCACGAGCGACAAGACCCGCACCCTGCTCGACGCGTTCGCCGCGCGCGGGAGCCTCGAGCGCTTCGTCCCGGTCGACGTGTCCGAGCAGACCCTGCGGGACGCGGCGACGATGCTCTCGGAGCGCTACCCGTCGCTGCGCGTCGAGGCCCTCGTCGGCGACTTCACGCTGCACCTCGGGCACCTGCCGCGAGGCGGGCGGCGGCTCGTCGCCTTCCTCGGCGGGACCATCGGCAACTTCTACGTCGAGGAGCGGGCGGCCTTCCTCGGGGCCCTGCACGACAGCCTCGAGCCCGGTGACTGGTTCCTGCTCGGCACCGACCTCGTCAAGAGCACCGACCGGCTGATCGCCGCCTACGACGACAGCCGCGGAGTCACGGCGAGGTTCGTCACGAACTGCCTGCGCGTGCTCAACCGCGAGCTCGGCGCCGACTTCGACATCGAGGCCTTCTCGTACGTCCCGTTCTGGGACCCGCGTCAGGAGCGGATGGACCTCCGGCTGCGCGCCGACATGCCGCAGCGGGTGAGCATCCCCGGTGCCGACCTGACGTTCGACCTGGCGCACGGCGAGGAGATCCGCGTCGAGATCTCGACGAAGTTCCGCCGCGAGAGCCTGCGCGACGAGCTGGGCGCGGCCGGCTTCACGGTCGAGCGCACGTGGACCGACGACGACGGCGACTTCGCCCTGACCCTCGCCCGACGGGACGGCTGACCGGGGCCATCCCGAGGGCGGTGCGGGTCAGGCCAGCAGCAGGCCGGTGAGCGCCTCGACCCACCACTGCTCGACCTCGTCGACGGACCAGCCGCGCTCGCGCGTCGCGATGTCGAAGGTCTGGATCGAGCACACCGTCGCATAGACGTCCAGGGCCCGGTCCAGCGTGAGTCCGTCGCGCAGCGCCCCGCTCGGCCACGACGCGAACAGCCTCCGCCGGTTCGCGTCGCCGCGGGCCCGGCCCTGCTCGTACGCCGCGGCGAGCGCGGGCTCGTTGCGCCCACCCTCGACCGTGAGCCGCAGGCCGTCCCCACCGCGCTCGAAGAGGCGCCGATCGAACCGGATGAACGCAGCGAGCTGCCCTCTCGGGTCACCCTGCGCCGCCTCGATCTCGCGGGTGACCTGTTCGACCCCGGCATCCAGCTCACCGCCCTCGACGAGGGAGGTCGCGAGCCCCGCCTTGGTGCCGTAGACCGCATAGACCGTGGCCTCGGAGACGCCGGCATCCGCCGCGACCGAGCGCACGCTCGTGCCCGCCCACCCCGACTCGACGAAGCGCTGCCGGGCGGCGCGGGCGATGCGTTGCCTCGTCTGCTCGGCCTGCTCCTCGCGAAGGGAGGAGTGGTAGGCGCGAGGGGAGGGCTCGGAACTCTTCACGGAAACCACTGTACAGGTCGGCTGAGCGGTTCTATATTGACTGAGTATTGCTCAATCAATCATGAGCAACTCACTCAAAGGAGAGCACCATGAGCACGACCCAGCTGGACCCGTCCGCCACCGAAGCCGCGCCGCACACCGCCGCCACCGAGCGGTCCGGCGCCGACAGGGCCGCCGCCGACACGGCCGCTGCCGTCCTGCGGCGCCTCGAGTCGGCCTGGAACGCCGGCGACGGCCAGGGCTTCGGCGCGCCCTATGCCGCGGACGCGGCCTTCGTGAACATCCGCGGCGAGCACCACCGAGGACGCGACGCCATCGCCGGCGGACACGCGGGGATCTTCGCGACCATCTACGCCGGCAGCACGAACCGGATGGAGCTCGTGGACGCACGCCACCTCGCCGACGACGTCATCGTCGCGACGTCGCGCAACACCCTGGACGTCCCGAGCGGTCCACTGGCCGGCATCCACGCCGCCACCTCGACCTCGGTCCTCGTCCGCGTCGGCGAGACCTGGCAGATCGCCGTCACCCACAACACCCTCGAGGCCACGCGATGAGCGCCCTCGTGGGCGGGACGGTCGGCGAGGCACTCGCGGGCCGCGCGGCCGAGACCAACACCACCCCCGCGACGGAGCGCACGTCCGCCCCATCCCGCCTCGCGCGTCGCGCCGCCGTGGTCTTCGGCGTCGGTGGAGCCCTGCTCGCCGTCGGCGGGACGATGCACCCGCACGAGACGTCGGGTTCGATGCACGAGAGCCTTCTCGCGCTCATCGGGTCCCCGGTCTGGCTGCCCGCACACGCCGTGCTCCTCGCGGGCATGCTGACGACACTGGTCGGCCTCGTCCTGCTCCGGCGCCACGACGCCTTCCCGGCCGGGGTCCGTCCGTGGCTCACCGGGACGATCGTCGCCTGGGCCGTCGCGACGCCGGAGTTCGTGCCGCACCTGCTCGCCGGCGGCGAGCACGACGCACTCGAGGCCGGCGGCGCGACCCCGATGGTCGACACCCATCTGGCGCTCTCGACCTTCACGACCCCGCTCGTCGGCGTGTCCGCCGCCCTGCTCGCCGTCGCGGTCGCACGGGCGGCGGCGACGTGGCCCGCCCGGATCCTCGCCGTCCTCGGAGTCGTCGGGGGTCTCGGTTTCGCTATGGCCGCACCACTGCTGGCGGTCACGGGCAATCCGCAGGTTTCGAACCTCTTCGCCGCGCAGACCCTCATCGACGTCTGGATCATCGGCACGAGCGTCCGGGTCGTCCTGTCCGAGAGGGCGGCGCGGCGCTGACCCCGACGCGCCGCCCGAGGTATGCCGTCGCGCCCGGCCGCGACGGCATACCCCTGTTCCGGAGGAATGGGGGTATGCCGTCGGGGTGCCCGCGGAAGTCTTCCTGGCGTTTGGCACACTGGGCGCTCCAGTACGACACGATGTAGGAGATCTCCGCATGACCCCTCGTTCCCTCTACCGCCGGATCGCCCTCGCGGAGGTGGTGACGTGGGCGCTGCTCCTGCTCGGGATGGTCCTCAAGTACGTGACCCACACGACCGAGCTCGGGGTCAGGGTCTTCGGACTCGTGCACGGCGTCGTCTTCATCGCGTTCTGCCTCGTCACGCTCCTGCTCTGGGTCAACCAGCGCTGGACCGCCCGAGAGGGCCTGCTCGGCCTGCTCAGCGCGGTGCCGCCGTTCCTCACCGTGTGGTGGGAGCGACGCCTTGAGCGTCGCGGACGCCTCGACGGCGGCTGGCGCCTCGGCCGCGGCGGCGACACCCCGGCCACTCCGGCCGAACGCCTCGTCGCCGCCCTGCTCGCCCGGCCGTTGGTCGCCGTGGGTGTCGGCGTCGTCGCGGTACTCGCGCTGACCGGCGTCGCCCTGCTCCTGGGCCCGCCCGTCGGCACGCAGGGCTGACCCGGCGCCCCACGTCGCCCCTCACGGCTCGTGGGTACCTCCTCCCGGTCAGGGCATTCCGAGCCGGGCGGCATACGGTGGCTTCCGACAGCTCGACCGGGTCGACGAAGGGATGGAAGCAGATGGGTGCGGTCGCAGTGCTGACCGGTGAGGTCCGTGCGGAGGGCGTCGGCAAGACGATCGACGAGACGACCCTGCTGCTGCCGACCGACGTCAGTGCCGACCCCGGCGAGTGCATCGTGCTCCGGGGTCCCAACGGCTCGGGCAAGACGACCCTGCTCCGGATCATCGGCGGGCTGCTCGTGCCCAGCACGGGAACCGCGACCATCGGCGGCCGCGAGGCCGACGAGCGCGACCGGACGGTCCGCGCCGCCGTCGCCGCCCTGCTCGGCGCGCCGACGACCTACCGCGACCTGACCCTCGTCGACCACCTCGTCCTCATCGACTCGACATGGGGCGGTGACCCGGCCACGTCCGACGACCGCAGCCTCGCCCTCCTCGACCGCCTCGGCATCGCCCACCTCGACGACCGCTTCCCGCACGAGCTGTCGTCGGGTCAGGAGCAGCTCTTCCGGCTCGCACTGACGTTCTCGCGCCCGGCCAGCGTCGTGCTCCTCGACGAGCCCGAGCAGCGGCTCGACACCGGCAAGCGCCAGGTCGTCGCCGAGCTGATCCGCGAGCGCACCGAGTCCGGCGGCACGGTGGTCATGGCCTGCCACGACCCCGACCTGACGGCCACCCTCGCGACCCGCGTGGTCGACATCGTCCCGGCGCGCTGACCGCGGACCGACGATGAGCAAGCGCAAGCAGCCGGCCCGCAGAAAGGCCGCTCCCGCCCCCACGACCACCGCACCCACGACCCCCGAACCCACAACTCCCGAACCCACGGCCCCCGAGCCGACGGCGGAGCGGGCGGCGACCCGAACACCCGGCGAGACGGCATACGACCGCTCGGCACGCGACCTCACGGCACCGGCCGAGGTCGACTACGACGACCACGACCTCCTCGGCCAGGCCGACTGGGTCATCGGTGGCGAGGCGGCGCGCAAGGCCCGGCAGCAGGGGTTGTATGCCGGCTACGTCCTCTTCCTCGGCGCGCTCGTCTACGGTCTCCCGATCGTCCAGGCCGTGTTCCGCACGTCCGATGCCTCCTCGCTCGGTGACCAGCTGAGCTCGCCCGAGGCGATCGCGCTGCTCGTCGCGTCCGTCGCTGCGCTGCTCGGAGCGGTGGTCTTCGCCGGCCGCTTCCGGGGCCCGGTCGTGCCGCCCATGCCCTGGATCGACCTCGTGCTTCCCGTGCCGCTCGACCGCGCCCTCGCCCTGCGTCGGTGGTGGCGCTACGCCGCCGTCGGGGGCCTGTTCATCGGGGCGCTCAGCGGGCTGACCGTCGGGGGCGGCCTGGCCTTCGCGCACCTGGCCGGCCCGGTGACGATCATCGTGACCACGGCTGTCGGTACCGCTCTCGGTGTCCTCGCCACGCGCCTCTGGCTCTGGTCGCAGGTGCGCTCCTGGCCCGGCCCGGACCGCGGCCTCAGCCTGCTCTGGCGCGTGCCCGACGCCCTGCGCGAGCTGCACGCCGAGTCGCTGCGGGCCCACTCGGCCAACACCTCGACCATGGCCGGGTCCGCCCTCACGGGCAACCTGCGCACCGCGCGCCTCGCGCTGACCCGCCCCGTCCGGCACGGACGCTCCGCGCGTCTCCGCCCGGGTCGACCCTTCGGCGTGCTCGTCCGCCGCGACGTCATCGGCCTGCGGCGCACGCCGGGCGCGTTCCTCTCGGGCCTCGGCCTCACGCTCCTGGGCGGCGCGATCGTCACGTGGGCGTTCACGCAGCCGGCGGCCCCGAGCATCGCGGCGACGATCGGCCTGCTGCCGCTCTACCTCGGCTTCGGCGCCTGGGCGGAGGGGTTGCGCCTGCAGGCCGACAACGTCGGCACTCCCTCCCTCCTCGGCACCGGCGAGCTGACCGAGGCCGTGGCCCACGTGACGGTCCCCACCGCCCTGACGCTCCTGGTGCTCGGCGGCTGGGTCGCCGTCGCCGGTGCCCTCGGGTCGCTGCCGGGCAGTGCACCGCTGTCGCTGTGGCTGATCCTCGTGCTCGTCGTCGCCGGCAACGTGCTGGCGGCCTTCCGCGGCTCCCCCACCTTCATGCTGCGTCCCCAGATGGTCATCGCGTGGTATGCCGTGCCGGCCCTCGCCGTCGTCGTGCTCGGCTCGCTCGTCGCGGTGCTGACCAAGGCCGCCAGCTACACGTGGCTCTCGGTCGTGAGCTGGCTCGTCTACGCCGTGCTTGCCTGGGCGGTCTCGAAGGTGCGCCGGCTGACCTACCTGCACCGCGCCTGAGCGACAACCCGTTCGCGGTCGGCGGTGACCACTCGTTAGGTTCGGGCCATGAGCGAGCTGCGCACGCGTGACGTCGTCGACGCCGACCTCCCCGCCGTCCTGGCCATCCGCAACCGGTCGTTCGGTCCGCTCGGCACCGGCGGCGACGTGTGGTGGCAGCGCGTCTCGGCCGAGACCCTCGGTGGCCGGATGATCGCGGTCGTCGACGAGTCCGACCAGGTCATCGGCGCCGGCCGCATCCGACCCTACGAGCAGGCGTGGGGCGGGCAGCACCTGCGCATGGGCGGCGTCGCCGGCGTCTACGTCGAGCCGAGCGCCCGCGGCCGGGGCGTCGCGACGGCCCTGACCCGCGCCCTCACCACGAGGATGGGCGAGCTCGGCGACGTCGTGTCGTGCCTCTTCCCGACCACGGCGACCCTGTACCGCGGCTCCGGCTACGAGATCGGGGGCGTGCAGACCCGGATGACGTATGCCGCCCACCACCTCCGCGACCTCGGCGCCACGCGCGCCGGGCGGGCTGGATCGACCGGCCTGCGCCCCGCGGTGCCGAGTGACGCGCAGCAGATGCACGACCTCGCCCGCGCCTCGAGCGCCCGGCACGGGGTCAGCGGACCGATGGTGCGCTCGGTGGCGGCACTCACCGGGATGCTCGAGCGCGACGAGCTCATCGCCTACGTCGTCGACGGCGGCTTCGTCGTCTACGACCTGTCCGAGCAGGCCGTCACGGTCGAGGATCTCGTCGCGACGACCCCCGAGGCAGCGGCGACGCTGTGGGGCGTCGTCGGATCGGGCTCGTCCGCCGCGCCGACGGTGCACACCTTCCTCGACCCGCGCGACCCGGTGACGCTCGCGCTGGGCGGGCTGCCGACGGTGGAGGTCCAGCAGATCCCGTGGATGGCCCGGGTCGTCGACCTGGGGGCGGCCTTCGCCGGGCGAGGCTTCGGTCGGCATCTCTCGGTCGAGGCCGACCTGGTCGTCGACGACGCCGAGGCGCCGGCCAACACCGGTCGGTGGAGCCTGTCGGTCCGCGACGGGCGTGGCACCGCGACACGCACCGACGACGCCCCGGTTCGAGGTGATGCCAGCACCGACGCGGCTGACGCGATCACCTCGAACGCGCTGCGGGTCGAGGCGCGCGGGCTGGCGGCACTGTGGTGCGGCTGGTCCGTGTCGCGCCTGCGCCAGGCCGAGCTCGCGATCGGGGGCAGCCCCGACGGCGATGCCGCCCTCGACGCCGTCTTCGCCTGCCAGCCCTTCATCACCGAGTACTTCTGACAGCAGACTCCCACCAGTCGAGTGGCCCCGTCGTCACACCCGAAACTGGGACCGATGCGACCGCTGGGGCCACGCGGCCACTCGAGTGAGCGCCTCGCACCAGTCGAGTGAGCGCGGCGTCCCAGGAGCGTGTGACCGGTGGGACGACGGGGCCACTCGAGTGGGACCGGGCGCTCACTCGAGTGGGACTAGGCGCTCAGTCGAGTGGTGACCGGCGAGCGGTCAGTCGGTGGTCGAGGCGGTGGTCGAGGCGGTGCTCGCGGCTCGGTCGGGCTCGCGGACGGCGGGGATGGCCACGAGGGCGACGACCGCCATGGCGCCGACGACGAGCAGCGAGTGCAGCACGCCGACGTGGTCGCCGAGGAAGCCGAGCAGCGGTGGCCCGGCGAGGAACGCGGTGTAGCCGATCGTCGAGACGACGCTCATCCGCGCGGCGGCACGCCTCGGGTCGTCGGCCGCGGCGCTCATGCCGACGGGGAAGCCGAGGCTCGCCCCGACACCCCAGATCGCGGCGCCGACGAAGGCGAGCACCGGACCGCCGTAGACGACGAGGAGGCAGCCGACGACGGCCGACACGAAGAGGACGCGGAGCACCGGCACGCGGCCGCGCTCGTCGAGCACGCGGGTGCCGAGCAGCCGGCCGGCCGTCATCGCCGTGAGGAAGACCGCGAAGCCGACGACGCCCACCCAGCGCTCGAGGCCGTAGCCGTCCGAGAGCGCCACCGCGACCCAGTCGTTGGCCGTGCCCTCGGTGAACGCGGCGGCGAGGACGACGACGCCGATGAGCAGGGTGCGCGGCTCGCGCCAGGCCGCACCGATCCCCGCCTCCGAGCGCACCTCGGCGCCCGTCTCGTCCGTCTCGACCGAGCGGGGCAGGAAGGCGCGCAGGAACCACGGGGTCACGGCGAGCAGCAGCACGACGACGCCGGCGAGGTGCACGGCGACCGGGACGTGGAGGAACGACAGGCCCGCCCCGATGAGGGCGCTCACGACCGTGCCACCGCTGAAGGCCGCGTGGAAGTGCGGCATGATCGCGCGGCCGAGGAAGCGCTCGACCTCGGCGCCCTCGAGGTTCATCCCCACGTCGAAGACCCCGGTGCCGATGCCGACGAGCACGAGGCCCGCCATGACGACGGCACGGTTGTGGGCGACGTCGACACCGAGGCCGACGCCGAGCAGACCGACGCTCTGGACGACGGCGGCGCCCATCAGGGTGCGGGCCGCACCGAGGCGGTGCACGATCCAGCCGGACAGCGGGAGACCGATGACCGAGCCGAGAGAGGCGGCGAGCAGGGTCAGGCCGAGCTGTCCGGCCGAGAGCCCGAGCTCGTGCTTGATGTCCGGCACTCGTGAGGCGAAGGCCGCGAAGGCCGCTCCGTTGATCGCGAAGGCCGTGAAGACGGCGGTGCGGGCCGTGCGGACGACGGCGGCCGGCGGGGCACTGACGGCGGACATGGAGCAAGCCTCTCAAGGGACGACCGACGCGGGGGGCGCGAAGCGAGGGGGTGAAGCGGGCCGGCCGTCCGTGCGGCCGACCACCTCGACGGCGGTCTGGCGATGGTTCGGGACGAGGGTGGCCCCGGTGAGACCGAGCCCTCGAGCGCTTCGAATCGGTTCGACTCGAAACGTTTCGATAGCATGCCTCCCATGGTCACCCGAGGTCAAGCCCGTCCGACGCTGCGCGACGTCGCCGAGCGCGCGGGCGTCTCGGTGTCGACGGCCTCCCTCGTCTTCAGCGGCAAGGGTCCGGTCGCGGAGGCCACGGGCGACCGGGTCCGTGCCGCCGCGACCGAGCTCGGCTTCACCGGGCCCAACCCGCTCGCGTCGTCACTGCGCCAGGGCCGCTCGGGCGCCATCGGCGTCCTCGTCGAGGGGCGCCTGCGAATGGCCTTCCGCGACCCCTTCGCCATCGCCGTCCTCGACGGCCTCGCCGAGGTGCTCGAGACCGTTCCCACGGGCGTGCTGCTCATCGGGCAACCCGCCGGCTCAGGCGAATCCGTCGTCCCGCAGCTCGCACCGCTCGCGCTCGACGCGGTCGTCTTCTCGCTCTGCGGACCCGGTGAGAACCCTGCCGTCGAGCACCTCGCGGCCCGCGGTATCCCGATGTTCAGCACCGGTGTGCCGGGCGACCGGCGCATCACCCAGGTCCGCGTCGACGAGCGCGCCGCAGGCATCGCCGTCGCCGAGCACGTGCGCTCGCTCGGGCACCGCCGGGTCGCCCACGTCGCCATGCCGCTGCTGCCGACGAGCACGGCCGGTCCGGTCCCCGACGCGGAGGTGCGGCCCGGCGAGGCCAACGTGCCGAGCGTGGGCCGCCTGCTCGGCTTCCGCGACGTCTTCGGCGCGGACGCCGCCGCGGTCCAGACCGGGGACGGGTCGTCGTTCGAGGGCGGCCGGATCGCGGGCCGGTCGCTGCTCGACGTGCCCGAGCACGAGCGCCCGACCGCCATCGTCACCCAGTCAGACGTCATCGCGGCCGGGGTCATCGTCGCCGCCGAGGAGCTCGGACTGCGGGTGCCCGACGACCTCAGCGTCACCGGGTTCGACGGCGTCGACCTCCCGTGGCTGCCGCACCGGATCACGACGATGGACCAGCAGGGCCGCGAGAAGGGCCGGATCCTCGGGACGCTCGTGCGCAAACGCCTCGACGGCACCCGACCCCGGAGCGTGACCCAGCCGGTGCAGCTGCGGGTCGGCACGACCACCGCTCCCCCGGCCTGACCGGAGGCCCGCCACCGCGCGGAGGGGAAAAGGGACACCCCGCGTACCTGGAAGAGCTCTCCTACCCTTGCTGCATTCCTGCCCTGGGGGAGTTCGGAGAGGTACCACCACGCGGGGTGCCGACGGCCAGTGTATGCCGCCCCCGACGTCAGCCGGAAATCGCCCCTCCAGCCGTGGCCGGGCTCGCGGTCGGCGCCTGCTCGACCTCTCGGACTCCGTTGACGTGCGGGGGCAGCCGACGCTCGACGACGAGCGAGATGACAGCGAGCAGGACGCACCCGCCGACGAGGAAACCGATGTAGACCGGACCCAGGCCTCGCCCGATGAGGAAGCTCGCGACGACCGGCCCGACGACGAAGGCGATCGAGAACATGAGCGAGCTGAGCGCGTTGTAGCGGCCCCGGAGGTGGTCGGGCGCGAGGTCGTTGACCATCGCGGCGCTCGTCGGCTGGAGCATCGTCTCGCCGAGGCCGAACACCCCGGCGCAGGCGCAGAGCAGCACGGTGGCCGCGACCGTGCCCGGCACGAGCGCCGTCGCGCCGAGCAGCGACCAGGCCACCATCCACGTGAACGCCATGACGACGGCGACCCGGGTGCGACGTCGCCCCTCGATGCGCTGGAGCACGACGAGCTGGAGCAGCACGATGACCACGGTGTTGGCCGCGAACGCATAGCCGAGCCCCTCGGTCGAGACCTGCCCCAGGGCACGCGCGAAGGCGGGCATGCCGGCGTTGAGCTGCGGGTAGCTGACGAGCGCGGCGACGCCGACGAGGAGCAGCAGGGCTCGCAGCCGGGGGTCACGCAGCAGCGCGACGTAGGACACGCTGCCGGTCGCCTCGTCGGCCGGCCGCGCGACCCGGTCGCGGGCACGGCGCAGCGGGCCGAGGAGGATGACGAGCGCCGGCACGTAGCTGAGGGCGTCGAGCAGGTAGACCGTGACGAACGTGCCCGGCCGCGACACGTCGACGAAGCGCCCACCGACGATGCCGCCGATGCCGATGCCGAGGTTGAGCAAGGTGAAGTTGATGCCGAAGTAGCGCTGCCGCTGCTCGGTCGGGATGAGGTTGCCGATGAGCGCGCTCGACGCCGGCCAGACGATGCCGAAGCCGTAGCCCATGAGGACGAGCGCGAGGGCCGCCTGCCCCGTCGTCGTGGCGAGCGCCAGCACGATGTCGGCGAGGAGCAGCGCCACGAGGCTGCTCGCGTAGACCCGCCGCGGCCCGATGCGGTCGATGAGCGCCCCGGCCGGCGCCACGAGCACGATGCCGACGCCCGCCTGGAGCGCGAGGAGCAGACCCACGGTCTCGAGCGGGATGCCACGCACCTCGTGGAGGTAGACGACCATGAACGGCAGGACGAGACCCGTGCCGATCGACTGGAAGACGACGGTCGAGATGAGCAGCTTGCCCTCGCGCGGCAGGTCGTGCCAGAACGAGGTCAACGGCGGTCGGGCGGCACTGGTCGAGCTCACCGGTGCAGTCTGCCGTGCCCCACCGACAGCCGCCGAACCGATGTCGGGGACCTTCGCCTCTGGTGCGCACCCGAGCCCGCGACGAGCGTGGAAGCACCGAAGGAGGTCGCCATGTCGACCCTGCAACAGCGCCCCCAGACCTCTTCACCGCTCCCGGCACACAGCCCCGGAAACCGGTGGGCCCTCGGGCTCGGGATCGGCGGACTCCTCGTCGCCGCAGCCACGTTCGTCGTGCCCGATCCCGACGTCGCCGGACTCTGCTGGACGGCCGGCTTCGCCCTGCTCTTCGCGGCCACGGTCGTGGTCGTCGTCGGCCACGTCCACGCCCGCGGCGACCACCTCAGCGCCCTGCCCACGAGCACCGCGGGCTGGGTGGCCCTGACCTGCTTCGTCGCCGGGGCCGCCCTGCTCTTCACCCCCGTCGGCGAGCTCAGCCTCGTCCTCGGTCTCGTCGCCGCGGCCGCCGGCGTCAGCGCCGTGTCCGTCTCGCGGGAGCGGTCGCTGCCGGTCATCATGCTGCCGCTGCTCAGCGGCACGTTCGTGCTGGCGTTCCTGCTGGGCGAGCTGCTCATCGGGCACGAGTGAGCCGACACGGCTTGCGTATGCGTGTCGCTCGCTGTGGGGGGCACGCCCGGCCTTCGCCGCGCTCGGTTCCCTCCCCGATCGTCGCGCTCGGTTCCCTCGCCGCTCGGCTGGGTTTCCTGCCCGCTCGGCTGGGGACACCATCACCCGCGGGGATGGGGGAACCGTCGGGGTGGGGGCCGCGAGTCGCTCGTGCCTCGCGGTGGGCGGCCCCCACCCCTCCTCCCAAATCCGGAGACTCCGTCACATGACAGCGGCCCCCATCGCGCTGAGCGCGATGGGGGCCGCTGTCATGTGGCGGAGGATGGGGGATTTGAACCCCCGAGGGTTTTATCCCAACACGATTTCCAATCGTGCGCACTAGGCCACTATGCGAATCCTCCGTCGCGCAGGTTACCGGAGGCGGACCCCGCACAAGAAATCGGCCTCCCCGGCCACCCTGCACGACCCCGGTGCACAATCACCGCATGGCCCCTCCCACGCCGGTCGCCCTCGACACCGACGTCACCTGGATCCACGGCGCACCGTCCCCGCGGCGACGACACGACCCACCGCTCCAGGTGCACCACCTCGCCCCCGGCACCGTCCTGATCCGGCAGAGCAAGGACCTCACCTACGAGGCCCCGTTCATCCTGCTGCTCCTCGGCGAGCGCCGCGCGCTGCTCCTCGACACCGGGGCGGTGGAGGGCACCGCCCTGCGACAGACGGTGGACGGCCTCGTCGCGGACCACCTCGCCGCGCAGACCCGGCCAGACGCGCAGACCCCGCCTGACGCGCAGACGCCGCCGAACGCGTACGACCTCGACGCGTACGAGCTCGTCGTTGCCCACACGCACGGCCACGGCGACCACGTCGCCGGCGACGCCGCCTTCGCCGACCGGCCACGCACGACCGTCATCGGCCACGACGTCGCGAGCGTGTGCGCCTTCTTCGGCATCACCGGGTGGCCGACCGAGGTCGTGCCGCTCGACCTCGGTGGCCGTGCCCTCGAGGTCTTCGGCATCCCGGGTCACCACCCGGCCTCGATCGCTTTCCACGACCCGGCCACCGGCCTGCTCCACACGGGCGACACGGTCTACCCCGGCCGCATCTACGTCCAGGACTCCGACGCCCTCCTCGACACCCTCGACCGCCTCGTCACCTTCGCCGCGGAGCGCACCGTCACGCACGTCCTCGGCTGCCACGTCGAGATGACCCGGCGGCCCGGTCGCGACTACCCGCTCGGCTCGCGCTACCAGCCCGACGAGCCGTCACCGTTCATGACCGTGGCGCAGCTGCGCAGCGCCCGCGACGCCTTCCGCACCGTCGCGCACCGTCCCGGCATCCACCGGTTCGACGACGTCGTCTTCTGCGTCGGCGAGGGCCCCCGCGTTCTCGTCCCGCTCCAGCTGCGCGCGCTCGTCGAGCAGGTCCGCTGGCGGCTCGGGCTGCTGCGCCGCCGACCGGCTCCCTGAGACCGGATTGCCGCACGGCGACCGCGCCTGAAACCATCACGTGCATGTCCCTCGCCGCACTCCACCGCCGCAACCTGCTCAAGGAGATCGACCTGACGCCCGACGAGTTCCGGGCGCTGCTCGACCTCGCCGCCGAGCTCAAGGCCGCCAAGCGCGAGGGCCGCGAGGAGCGACGCCTCAGTGGCAAGAACATCGCCCTGCTCTTCGCCAAGACCTCGACGCGCACCCGCTGCGCGTTCGAGGTGGCCGCGGCCGACCAGGGCGCCAGCACGACCTATCTCGACCCGGTCGGCTCGCAGATGGGCCACAAGGAGTCGGCCAAGGACACCGCCCGCGTGCTCGGCCGCTTCTATGACGGCATCGAGTACCGCGGAGCCGGTCACGACGTCATCGAGACCCTCGGCGCCTTCGCGGGGGTGCCGGTCTGGAACGGCCTCACCGACGACTGGCACCCGACGCAGTCGCTCTGCGACGCCCTGACGATGCGCGAGCACGCCGGCAAGCCGGACGAGCAGATCGCGTACGCCTACGTCGGTGACGCCCGCTTCAACATGGGCAACTCGCTGCTCGTCACCGGGGCCCTGCTCGGCATGGACGTGCGCATCGTCGCGCCCCGCTCGCTGTGGCCGTCCGACGCCGTCGTCGCCGTCGCGAGGAGGTATGCCGCCGAGACCGGTGCCCGGGTCACCCTCACCGAGGACGTGGCGGAGGGCGTGCGGGGCGTCGACTTCGTCCACACGGACGTGTGGGTGTCGATGGGTGAGCCGAAGGAGGTCTGGGCCGACCGCATCGAGCTGCTGACGCCCTACCAGGTCAACGCGGAGATGCTTGCGCTGACAGGCAATCCGCGGGTCAAGTTCATGCACTGCCTCCCGGCCTTCCACGACCTCGAGACGCAGGTCGGCAAGGACGTGCACGAGCAGTTCGGGCTCAAGGAGCTCGAGGTCACCGACGACGTCTTCGAGTCCGATGCGTCCGTCGTCTTCGACCAGGCCGAGAACCGGATGCACACGATCAAGGCGCTCATGGTCGCCACGCTGGTCCAGCTCTGACGGGGGGGGTCCCAGCGACCTCCCAGCCTCGCGACGCCTGACGTTCACGCTTTGGTGGTGGCGCCGTTCGACGACGGTGCGGGAGAACAGCAGTCATGCACCTCTCTCGCACCCCAGCCCTGGCGGCCGTCGCGGCCGCGCTCGTCGTCCTGCCCGCTGCCACGGCAGCCTCCGCCGCAGATGCCCCCGGTCAGGGCAAGGACGGCCACTACCGCTTCGCCGTCATCGGCGACGTGCCCTACGGCGACGCCCAGGTCGCGGCCTTCCCGACATGGGTCGACCAGATCAACGCCACCCCGGACCTCTCCTTCACCATCCACGTCGGCGACATCAAGAACGGCTCGTCGAGATGCACGAACGAGTACTTCTCGATGATCCGCACCCAGTTCGACCGCTTCACCACGCCGCTCGTCTACACCCCGGGCGACAACGAGTGGACCGACTGCCACCGCACCAACAACGGCACCTACGACCCCCTCGAGCGCCTCGCCGCCGTCCGGTCGACCTTCTTCCCCCGCGCGGGCCACACCCTCGGCGCCGACATGACCGTCGCGTCGCAGGCGGCCGCCGGCTTCCCCGAGAACGTCTCGTTCCGGCGCCAGGGCGTCGACATCGCAACCCTGCACGTCGTCGGCAGCAACAACGGCCTGCTCCCCTGGCCCGAGCTGGGTTTCACCTCCCCCACGGCGCAGCAGGTCGCCGAGGAGCGGGCCCGCACGGACAACGCCGCGGCACAGGTCCGTTCGGCCTTCGCCGGAGCCCGGCAGCGCCACGACCGCGCCGTCGCGCTCTTCCTCCAGGCCGACATGTTCGACCCGACGTACGCCGTGACCTGGGCCGACAACTCGGCCTTCCAGCCGCTCGTCCGCGAGCTCGTCGCGCAGTCGAACGCCTTCGACGGCGAGGTCTACCTCTTCAACGGCGACAGCCACGTCTACAACTCCGACCGCCCGCTCGCCTCCGGCTCGAGGTGGCTCGACTTCTACGGCGTGCAGGGCTCGGCGGACAACCTCACGCGCGTCACGGTCGACGGCTCGAGCAACAACACGGACTTCCTCGAGGTCACCGTGAACCGTCCCGGCGCCGCGCACGTGCTGTCGTGGAAGCGCGTGCCCTACACCCGCTGAGCCGTCCGGACGGGCAGCACAGCGTGAGTATGCCGTCCGGCGCACACCGCGCCGGACGGCATACTCACGCTCGTGTCACGGCTGGACGGTGATCGTGGGGCACTGGCGCAGCGTCTGGGTGGGCGTCGCGACGACGGGCACCTTCCCGAAGCTCTTCCAGGCCGCGCCCACGACGAGGTCGACGGTGTCGCCCTTGCGCTTGTCGTTGAGGTAGACGGCCTGCGGCACGTGCGCCTTGACGAGTCGGGCCGACGCCGCGCCCTCGGGTCCGAAACGGATCTGCGCGACCTGCTTGACGCCCGCGTCCTTCGGGTCATTGCCGACGGCCTTGACCTTGAAGCCACGGGTGTCGGCGACCTTGGCGACGGCCGCGGCGAGCCCGTTGCGCGTCGTCGAGTTGTAGACGTTGAGGCTGACGTCGGCCGGGCGCAGTGGTGCGACGGGCACCTCCGTCGTGCACGGTCCCGGTGTCGGGGTCGTGTCGCGGAAGTAGGTCGAGGCGTAGTAGAACGCGCCCGCCATGCTCAGCAGGACGACCGCGATCACGATCGTCGACCGGCGCTGGCGCCGCACCCGGTAGGTGCGGTCGTCCTTGTCAGCGACCTGCGACATCACCGCTCCTTCGTCCGTCGTCGCCCCTGGTCGGGCGGGCCCGTGTCAGGAGAGTACGAGGACTCGGGCGTGAAGGACAGGACGCTGCTGCAGCGCGGCGCGCAGTGCCCGGTGCAGCCCGTCCTCGAGGTAGAGCTCGCCCTCCCACTCGACGCAGTGCGGGAAGAGATCCCCGTAGAACGTCGAGTCGTCAGCCAGGAGGCCGCGCAGGTCGAGCGTGCTCTTGGTCGTGATGAGCTCGCCGAGCTGCACCACCCGAGGCGGGACGTTCGACCAGTCCTTGGTCGTCTCGAGTCCATGGTCTGGGTACGGGCGCGAGTCGCCGACGGCCTTGAAAATCACCGGGTCAGCATAGGCGTCGAACGTGGACGACCGGCCACTAGAGTTCGAACCGTGACCGAGACTGCAGGCTCAGGAGCCCCTCAGACGGGCGGCACGGGCGACACGAGCCAGATCGACGAGATCCGGGCCGGCTACGCGTTCGACGGAGGGGTGCTCAAGCTCGGCGCCGCCGTCGTCGACGGCCAGGCCCATGCTGACGCCCCGGTGCAGATCCCGCTCAGCGTCCTCAACCGCCACGGCCTCGTCGCGGGCGCGACCGGCACCGGCAAGACCAAGACGCTCCAGCTCATGGCGGAGCAGCTGTCGGACCAGGGCGTCCCGGTCTTCCTCGCCGACATGAAGGGTGACCTGTCGGGTCTCGCGACGCCCGGCGAGGGCGGCGACAAGATCACCAGCCGCGCGGCCGACGTCGGCATGCCGTGGACGGCGACGGCATATCCCACCGAGTTCTACTCGCTCGGCGGCAAGGGTGACGGCATCGCGATCCGCGCCACGATCACGGGCTTCGGCCCGACCCTGCTCAGCAAGGTCCTCGGCCTCAACGACACGCAGGAGAGCAGCCTCGGGCTGATCTTCCACTACGCCGACAAGAACGGCCTCGCGCTCCTCGACCTCAAGGACCTCCGGGCGGTCATCAGCCACCTGACCTCCGACGAGGGCAAGGCCGACCTCAAGGACCTCGGCGGCCTCTCGAGCGCGACGGCGGGCGTCATCCTGCGCAACCTCATCACCTTCGAGGACCAGGGTGCCGGCGCCTTCTTCGGCGAGCCCGAGTTCGAGACGAGCGACCTGCTGCGCACCGCTCCCGACGGCAAGGGGATCATCTCCTGTCTCGAGCTGCCGCAGGTCCAGGACCGACCGCAGCTCTTCTCGACCTTCCTCATGTGGATGCTCGCCGACCTCTTCCACGACCTGCCCGAGGAGGGCGACGTCGACAAGCCGAAGCTCGTCTTCTTCTTCGACGAGGCGCACCTGCTCTTCAACGACGCGAGCAAGGCGTTCCTGCAGGCCATCGAGCAGACGGTCCGGCTCATCCGCTCCAAGGGCATCGGCGTCTTCTTCGTGACGCAGTCTCCCAAGGACGTCCCGTCGGGCGTGCTCGCCCAGCTCGGCAACCGCGTCCAGCACGCCCTGCGCGCCTTCACCCCCGACGACGCCAAGGCGCTCAAGCAGGCGATCGCGACCTACCCGCACACGGCCTACGACATGGAGAAGCTCCTCACGAGCCTCGGCATCGGCGAGGCCGTCGTCACCGTGCTGTCGGACAAGGGCGTGCCGACGCCCGTCGCGTGGACCCGGATGAAGGCCCCGAACTCCCTCATGGACCCCTCGTCGCCCGCGACGATGGATGCCGTCATCGCGGCGTCGCAGCTCAAGACGAAGTATGCCGACGTCGTGGACCGCGAGTCGGCCTACGAGAAGCTGACGGCCCGGTTGCAGGCGGCTCCCGCGACTCCGGCGGCCCCCGCCCCGGCACCCGCCGCCCCGGCCCCCGCGCCCGCGCCCGCGTCGAGTCGCGCCCCCAAGGAGGAGCCGAGCATCATCGCGCAGGTGGCCGGCAGCTCGGCGTTCAAGTCGATGCTCCGGTCGGCCGGCACCGTCATCGGCCGGGAGATCACCCGCAGCATCTTCGGCACCCGCAAACGCTGACCGGCTCCGGAGGCAACCAAACCGCCTCGCCGGGGACTGTTCCGCTGTCAGCATTGACCAGCGGAACCGAGGTGGGCCATGCGCGAGGACGACGACCCGATCCGGGTCATCTACGACGCGTCGTACCGAAGACTCGTCGGCCAGCTGTATGCCGTGTGCGGCAACCGCGGCGATGCCGAGGACGCCGTGCAGGAGGCCTTCGTGCAGGCGGTCTACCACCGACGTCGTTTCCTCGAGATGGACAAGCCGGAGGCGTGGCTGCGCACCGTGGCCCTCAACCGGATCCGCAAGGGGTGGCGGCGGGGCGCCCTGGCCCGTCGCGTCCTCTCGCGCGGCACGACGGCCCCGCCCACCGCTGACTTCGGGCTCGGCCCCGACCACGTGGCGCTGGTCGCCGCCCTCGGACGCCTGACCCCGGTCCTGCGCGAGACCTTCGTCCTGCACTACGTCGTCGACCTGCCCGTGGCGACCGTGGCCACCGAGCTCAGCGTTGCCGAGGGCACCGTCAAGGCGCGCCTGTCACGCAGTCGGGCCCTGCTGGCCGACCTGCTCTCCGACCGGGAAGGAGCCGAGCATGTCTGATCTCACGTCACTGGTCACCGACGTGGCCGAACAGGTCGACGGGCCGACCTTCGAGGAGATCACTCGCCGGGCACGGACCCGGCGGGTACGCCGAGTCACCACCGCTGTCGCGGCGGTCGGGCTGGCTGCCGTGGTCTCGGTCGTCGCGCTCGCCTCGACGTCGGGTCGTCCGCGGGCGCTTCCCGCCACACCACAGCCGAGCTCGGTCGCGGTCACGGTGCGGCCTCCCGGGCAGATCGTCAACGGCCGCAACGCCAGCGCGGGGCGCACGTGGACGGCGCCGGAGCGCTCCGGCGAGCTGACGATCCGGGCGTGGTCCCAGTGCGCCGACGACACGCTGACCGTGCGCGAGTGCGACCCGGGCCGGCGCCTGGGCGCCTGGGAGGTCACCGATGCCTCGGGGCGCCGGGTGCTCGTGCCCTCCGGCCCCGGCGAGGGCCAGGTCTGGTACGCCGGCGGTGGCATCTGGGTGCTCCGGGCCGCCTCACCCGAGGGCTCCCCGCGGTCCCCGATCGTTGCCGCGTCCGCCAGCCTGAGGACACCGGTCACGCTCGCCCCCGATGCGGGCCGCACCATCGGGATGCAGGCTGCCAGAGGTCGGCCGCACGTCGCCTGCCCGGATGAACCGTGGGTCAAGTGCGTGGTCGACGTCTCCGCGGGCACCCTGACGCCCATCACCGATCTCCCGACCGGGGACTGGTCGATCACGAACGCTGCCGGATGGGTGGGGATCCTTCACACCGGGCAGGTGGCCGTCGGCCAGCCGGACGGAAGCCTGCTGCACCTCGATCTGTACGAGGTCCTGGTGAGCCCGACACGTGTGGTCGTCGAGGACGCCTTGGACGGCACGATCGGCTGGTACCTGAGCAACGAGGAGGACGTGCTCCCGACCACCCCGGTGAGGGCCCTGCTCAGCACCGATCGGGGCCGCACGTGGACCCTGAGGTCCGTGCCCGCGACGGCCCAGGCCGCGCGCGACTGGATCACCGAGCCGGGCTTCGACCGGTCCGTGCACCGCGCCGTCCTGCCGGACGACTGGCGCACGTGGCCGGTCATCGCTCGCTAGCAGGCTCGCCGGGCGCCCTGTCTCCTGGGACGGGGCGCTCGGGCAGCAACGGCTCCCCGAACCCATGCAACCGAACGGGCCGCCGGGGACTCGTCCAAGTGGAAGCATCGTGAGGACGGCAGGTGGACGCTCATGGACGAGAGCAGCGACGGTGACCCGGTCCGGGTCGTCTACGACCTGTCGTACCGGCGACTCGTGACGCAGCTGGCGGCGCTGTGCGGCAACCTCCCCGAGGCGGAGGACATCGTGCAGGAGGCCTTCGTCACGGCCATGACGCACCGTCGCGACTTCGTCGAGGTCTCCAACAAGGAGGCCTGGCTGCGCACCGTGGCGGTCAACCTGCTGCGGAACCGCTGGCGCCGGGCCCGGGTCACGGCACGTGCCCTGCCGAAGTTCCGCGCCGAGCTGAGCATCGACCTCGGCCCCGGCACTCCGGAGGACCACGTCGCCATCGTGTACGCGTTGAGCCAGCTGAGCCTGCCGGTGCGGATCACCGTCGTGCTCCACTACATCGCCGATCTCAGCGTGGCGCAGGTCGCCACCGAGCTGGCCGTGCCCGAGGGCACGGTCAAGGCGCGGCTCGCGCGAGCCCGGGTCCAGATGGCCGGGCACCTCATCGACCGCGAGGAGGCGGACCATGTCTGACCTGACCACCTTCGCCCGCGACACCGAGCGCCGCGTGGCCCAGCCTCCCTTCGAGACCCTGCTCTGGCGGCAGCGCCGGGTGCGTCGCCGTCGCGCGGCGTGGGTCTCGGCCGCGGCGGTCGCCGCCGTCCTCGCGCTCGCGTTCGCCGTGTCGGGCCTCGGTCGCCTCGGCGCCCAGAGTCTCCCGGCCGCCCCGACCCCACGGTTGACGTCGGTGAGCGTCCCCGACTGGACCGCCGACGAGGTCGTCGGGCACCCGGACGCCTTCGTCGCCGCCCAGCTCGAGTCCCGCACGGACCGGCGGATCGTGCTCACGGTCTGGAAGCGCTGCGTCGCCCCTCGCCCCGACCACGACTGCCTCGGCCGGGAGGCCATCGCCGTCGTCGACGGGACCGACGACCGGTTCCTCGTGCTCGGGGCCGTCACCGGGTCGAGTGAGCAGCCCTCGATGGGCGGTCCGGGGCTGTACCGCGAGGTCGGCGACGGAGTCTGGTACTGGGCGCACCGAGGACCGGGCCCCTACCTGCTCTCGGCGACGATGCGCCAGCCCGTGGCGCTCACCGTCATGGACCACCCCGTGGCCCCGCCCTTCGGGACGTCGACGGTCGAGTGCGCCGACGGGGCCGGTCTGTGCACGCTCGACGTCAACGCCAGGACGCTGGAGCGGCTGGCCGTGCCGAACGTGCCGGACGGCGACACGAGGTGGGCCACGCCGACCTCGAAGGGCTGCGGCATCTGGGGCCTGACCGGCGCCGGCGGGGACCTGCGCCTCGTCATCCAGCAGCGCGACGGCTCCTTCGCGTCGGCCGACCTCCCCGGCGACGCGACGCCGACGTCGCTCGCCGAAGGTGGCGCCGAGTGCGAGGTCGCCTACTACCAGTCGACCGCGGACACACAGGACCAGCTCGTCGTCAGCCTCGACCAGGGGTCGACGTGGCAGGCACGTCGAGCGCCTCTGCCTCAGCTGAGCGGCAACATCGAGGAGAAGCCCCGCCTGCGGGTGCTCATCCCTCCGCGGTGGGCGGCCCTACCCGAGGTCACGAGCCCCTCCGGACTCCCGGGCCCACTGAAGCCCCTCTGAGGCGCCGGTCGACGGGCGTCACTCGACGGGCGTCACTCGACCGGCGTCACTCGACCGGCGTCACTCGACCGGTGTCCTCGGCTAGGCGTCGAACTCGACGTCGTCGAGGTCCCCGTCGACGTCCGCGAAGTAGCTGATGACGCGGATGTCGGGCTCGTCGAGCACCTGCAGGACGAGCTGGCGCAGCTGGATGACCTGCCCGGTGTCGAGACGGATCCGCTTGGTGCGGCCCCGGGTCGGGTCGCTGTCGTGCCGCTCCCACCACTCGACGGTGTCGGGGTTGGTCTTGAAGATCTCGTCGAGGATCCGCTTGAACGACGGGTCGTCCGGGTGTCGTGCGTAGGCCTCACGGAAGAGCGCGAGCTGGTCGGCCGCCTCCTGCTCCCAGTCGACGAAGAGGCTCCGGGCCGCCGGGTCGCAGCAGTAGAACCACAGCAGGTTGCGCTCGCGCTTGCTCCGCTTGCTCTCCCAGTCGGTGAAGAGCTGGCAGGCGGTGTGGTTGGCGCCCAGCACGTCCCAGCGAGCGCCGACGACGTAGGCCGGGTTCGGGTCGATGGAGTCGAGCAGCTCCTCGAGCTCCTCGGTCAGCTCCTCCGGCGCCTGCGGCCGACGTGACGGCGTGCCCGTCGCGAGCGCGTGCAGGTGCGACCGGCCGTCGGCGTTGAGCTTGAGCGCGCGGGCGAGGCCCTCGATGACGCTCTTGCTCGGGCGCAGGTCGCGGCCGCGCTCGATGATGTCGTAGTACGCGACGGAGATGTTCGCGAGCTCGGCCACCTCGGTGCGGCTCAGACCCACCCGGCGCCGACCCTTGGCCCGCTTGATGCCGACCTCTTCCGGGGCGAGCTCGTGCCGGCGCGCGCGAAGGAACTCGCCCAGGGGGGAGGGGGTGCGCACGCTGAGCGGGACGTCCGTGGTCATGGCGCTCATCCTGCCAGTGGTGAGCCGCTCCGGGGCGTCGGGTCAGACGTCGTCCAGCGCAACGAGCAGGTCCTCGACCGAGGACCCCCGGCCGGTCCGGATCTCGCGCGCCCAGTCCTCGGCGCAGATGAGTCCCTCCACGGCGGCCCAGGCCTCGGCCTGCTCCTCCTCCTGGTAGGGGTTCGGCAACGACAGGCGGTCCCTCATGGCCTCCTCGGCACCGATGAGGTGCGCGGCACGCACCGGGTCCTGCAGGCCGATGAGGATGTTCATGTACGTGTCGGCGAACGCCATCGTGAGGTTCGGGCTGCGCAGCCCCACGATCCGGTCGACGAGCGACCGGGCGAGCCGGGCGGCCTCCTCCGGGCGCCCGCTCGCCGCCAGCAGGTGGGCGAGGTTCTGGCCCTGGACCGCGGCCTCGTGCACGTCACCGGCCGCGGTGACGATCTCGATGGCCTCGTTCGTCAGCTCCTCGGCCAGTGCGTAGTGACCGAGCTCCTCCTCCACCCCGGCGAGGTTGCCCAGTGCGCGGGTGAGCCTGAACGGGTTGCCGATCCTCCGGTGCAGCACCAGGGAGTCCTCGAACGTCCGACGTGCGGCGTCGACGTCACCCTGGTGCAGCCGGGCCGTCCCGACGATCCCCATCGCGAAGGCCTCCCGCTCCTCGTCCGCGACTGCTCGAGCCATCGTCAGGCTCCGCGCCGCGACGTCAGCGGCGCGGTCGGGCTCGCCACGGGCGATGAGGAGGTTGGCGTAGGCCCCGAGGCACTCGGCGACATCTCCGGACGCCGTGCCCCCGGCGCGCTCCAGGGCGAGCTCGAGCCAGCGGCATCCCTCGAGGACGTATCCGCCCGTGTACCAGAGCCATCCGAGCGAGGTCGCCAGCTGGAGGGCGGTTGCCGTCGCCGTGACGTCGACGCCCTCGGTCGCCCCGCCGTGGCGAAGACCCCAGGTCAGGGCCTCCCGGAAGTTGTCGAGCTCGGCCTCCGCCTGGGCCAGAGCCAGCAGGTGGTCGGAGTCACGGGTCACCTTGAGCCGCTCGGCGACGTCGAGGTGGTGGGCGGCGTGCGCCGAACGCGCCTCGTCGAGCTGGCCCGTGCCGCGCAGCTCCGCCAACGCGAAGGACCGGATCGTCTCGAGCAGGGTGATGCGCGGCTCCCCGTCGGGCGCCTCGGACACGATCACGAGACTGGCGTCGACGAGGTCGGCGACGAGGTCCAGGGGATCTGCCGAGCGGTCGCCCGTCGCGGCGGGCAGCGCGACCGCCGCCACCGACTCGAGGGCGGCCCCACCGGCGAACACCCCGAGCCGCCGGAAGAACGCCTGGTCGTTCTCGGGGAGCAGGTCGTAGGACCAGGCGATGGTCTCGCGCAGTGTCCGGTGCCTCAACGGCCCCTGCCTGCTCGTCGAGGGGAGGTCGAGCGTCGTGTCGATCCGACGCAGGAGCGCCTGCGGCCCGAGCAGTCGGGTCCGCGCGGCGGACAGCTCGATGGCCAAGGGCAGCCCGTCCAGGCGCCGGCAGATGGCGACCACCGCGTCGACGTTCTCCGGCGTCAGCCGGAAGTCCGGGCGCACGCTGTGGGCCTGCTGCAGGAACAGCTGCACCGCCGGGGACTCCTCGGCGGCTGCCACGGTCGATCGGCTCGGCAGACCCAGGGGCGGCACCGGGTAGAGGTGCTCCCCCGGCACCGCCAGCGACCGGCGCGAGGTCGCCACGACCGCCGAGCGGGGCGCCGCCTCCAGCAGCTCCGAGACGACGTCGTCGGCCTCGACGAGCTGCTCGAGACTGTCCAGGACGAAGAGCGCAGCCCGGCTCGCGACCTGCCCGAACACGCGCGGCGGCTGACGGCTGCTCCGCGGCACCTCGAGCACGTCACCGAGCGTCGTCCACGCCACCTCCGGTGTGGTCGCCGACGCGAGGGGCACGAAGAAGACCCCGTCGGGGAAGACCGTCACGAGGTTCTTCGCCACCTCGATCGCGAGGCGCGTCTTGCCCGAGCCTCCCGGCCCGCTCAGCGTGACCAGTCGGATCTCGGGCGACCGGACCAGGTCGACCAGGTCCGCGACCGCGTGCTCACGTCCGACCAGATGGGTCGCCGGAACCGGGAGGCGGGAGGCCGCGCCCAGCGTCCGGAGCGCAGGGAAGTCGACCTGCAGGCCGTCGACGGTGAGCTGGAAGAGCCGCTCCGGCTCCGGGATGTCCTTGAGGCGGTGGAGGCCGAGATCCCTCAGCCCGACACCGTCGGGCAGGGCGTCTCGAGCGAGCTCCGCGGCCACGGACGACAGGACCGCCTGCCCGCCGTGGGCGGACGAGGCGATGCGGGCCGCGCGGTGCACGTCCATCCCCACGTAGTCGTCGTCGTGGACCTGTGGCGACCCGGTGTGGATGCCCATGCGGACGCGGACCCTCTCGTCGCCGGGCCACCCGTGGCTCTCGAGCCCGCGCTGGGCCTGGGTAGCCGCCCTCACGGCGCCCTCGGCCGTCGGGAACACCACGAAGAAGCTGTCCCCCTCGGTGCCCATCTCGGTGCCCCCGTGCGCCGACCACGCGGAGCGCAGCACGTCACGGTGCCCGTCCAGCGCGTCGGTGTACCTGCGCCCCAGCCGGCTCAGCATCAGGGTCGAGCCCTCGATGTCGGAGAACAGCATCGTCACCGTCCCGGACGGCAGCTCGCGCACGGCGCCTCCCTCCCACTCTGCCGTTCCGAGCGTGGGCGCTGCGATCGCGGCGCGTCAAGGACTTCACGGAAGAGGGCCGCTGCCGACACTGCTCGCGTATGCCGCCCGTCCCCGGTCACCGGTCACCTGAGCCCGCGTCCCTGCCGATGCAACCGGACGGCACACCCGGGGTTCGTGTGGGTGGGGACGTGGAACGCAGGGGGACGCGCCGGCCGGGCGAACAGGCAGCCGGGGCGGCCCCCCCACCACGCTCCTCGGCATCGCTCAGAGCGCTGCGTGACCGACGTTGGTCAACAGGACGATCTCGTTGTGGATGCTGGGCTTGTCCGACGTCCCCGCCTGTGCGTAGGCCTCGGTCAGCTCGTCGATCGCCACCTGCACCATGTCGGGAGCGTTCCGCGATGGCGGATCCGGAACCGGCGAGGCGGCAGCGGCAGCGGGCAGTGCCAGCAGGCCGGAGGCGATGACTGCGAAGACAGCTCTGCGAGCGTTCATGACATTCTCCTGAGATACGAGTTCGCTTGCAGATCAAGCGATGTGGGGACAAGTGCGAACACATCCAGAGTCGCCTCCAAGACCCCTGACCCACATTCGGAGAATCACTCGAACCGGGCGCCGCGGCCTTGGGGTTTCCCCTCATCGGGCATCGCAAAGGCCTCGAAGGGCGCCATCGCCGTGGGTGCGCGCGTGACCGCGGACGGCGGAGTGCACCCTCGACGGGCCTCCGCCCAAGCCGGTCGACCCCTTCCTGCTGATGGCCTGATCTCGACGTCAGGCGCTGCGCAGGAAGGTCAGAACGGCCAGGACGCGGCGGTTGCTCTCCGGCGACTCGTCGAGCCCCAGCTTGGTGAAGATCTGGCGGACATGCGCCTCGACCGTGCGGTCGGTGATGAACAGCCGTCTGCTGATGCCTTGGTTGGTCAAGCCCTCAGCGACGAGAGCAAGCACCTCGCGCTCCCGCACGCTGAGCTCGTGGAGGGGGTCGGCATCGCGGTGCTTGTGCAGCAGGCGCGCGACGATCGTCGGGTCGATCACCGTCTCCGCCTCCGCCACCCGCCGCAGGCTGTCGACGAGGACGTCGCCCGAGTAGACCCTCTCCTTGAGGACGTAACCGATGCCTTCGGGCTGGTCCTGGATGAGACGCATCGCATATGCCGACTCGACGAAGTGGGACAGCACCAGGACGCCGATGTCCGGGAACTCGGACCGGATGGCGGCGGCCGCGACCAGGCCCTCGTCGGTATGCGTCGGAGGCATGCGGATGTCGACGACGCAGACGTCCGGACGGTGGGCTCGCACCAGGTGAAGGAGCGCCGAGGCGTCGGCCGCCTGGCCGACGACATCGACCCCGCCGGAACGCAGCAGTGCGACGACGCCTTCGCGCGTCAAGAGTGTGTCGTCTGCAACAACGGCTCGCATGCAACCTCCGCTCGGAGGCCAGTCCGACACCGACCTCAGCAGTCGCCCTGGCCACCCAGCCAGTGTGGCAGCGCCATGGCCCGAGGACTCGGGGTTGACTCGGAACGTGCGCCCCGGCCTGGGGACCACCCTGGGAGCGGCAGGCGAGGCGGCGTCGCCGGCTCAGGTCCGCACGCCATCGGCGGGTTCCGTCTCGGGCGACGCGTCCAACGCCAGCGGCAGCGCCAGGTCGATGCGGACACCTCCGTCCACCTGCGTCGACCCGAGGCGCCCGCCGATCGCGGCCACCCGGTCCTCGAGAAATGCGAGGTCCCAGCTGGCGTCCGCGACGTCCGCGCGGACGCGGAGCCATCCCCCGTCGCTTGTCGCGCGTACCGTCGTGGGGCCCCGTGCCGCGGCGGTCGCGACGACGACGTATGCCGTTGCCTCGACCGCCGCCGGAAGCCGACCCTCCGGGGCGGCCATGACCTGCAGGGGCCGTGTTTCGCTCAGCGCCTCCCACGCGCCGGCGAGCCCCTCGGTCACCAGGACGTTCGGGAACAACCCCGCGGCCAGCTCCCGGAGGTCGCGCACCGCCTGCTGGACCTCTGCCTCCGCCGCGTCCACCGTCCTGACCAGGTCGTGCTGGTCTTCGCCGACGCTCGATCGCAGCAGGCGCAGGCCCAGCAGGAGACCGACGAGACGTTGTTGTGCGCCGTCGTGGAGGTCGCGTTCCAGTCGGCGCCGCTCGCGGTCGCCCGCCTCGATGATCCGGACCCGCGACTCGGCGAGGGCCCGCACCTGGGCGAGACCCAGAGCGCGTAGCCGCTCGTTCTCGAGCCCCAAACGAGCCGCGGTCACGACCTCCCGGAGCGCGTCCGGGTTGTCGAACAGCCCCGGACGGTGCACCAGGACAGCGATCTCGTCGCCGTCGTTCGCGAGCCGGCTGGTGGCTCGTCCGGGGGCCCTCACGTCCACCGTCTCGAGGTCGACGTCGCGGTAGGTGCCGTCGACGGGGTAGCCCACGAGGAGCGACGGGTCGTGCAGCCACGTGGCCAGCGCCTCACGCATACCTCCTGCGGCGGTCTCCCGGTGCAGGTCGACGACGAGGCCCGTCACACCCCGGCGCAGGGATCGCGATCGCAGCAGGCTGAACTCCACCGCGGAGGCCAGTGCGGCCAGACCCACGAGCTGCGCCCACCAGAGACCGTGGTCCGTCGCCGAACCTTCCACGAAGCCGCGATCCAGGCTCATGCCGAGGTGCGCCGCGACCGCCCCGAGGTACACGACGCCGATCGTCCCCACCGCGCCGCGCGCCCGTCGCGACGCAGGACTCATGCGCACGAGGCCGACGGCGAGGACGACCATCGTGACGATGGTCCACGCGAGGCAGGCACCGATCGCGAGCCGCGACGATGTTGCGGCCACGTCCGGGTCGTCGTGCAGCAGAAGCAGATTCGTCGGGCAGTCCGAGCAGCCTTGGGCCTGTAGGTCGAAGAACAGCGTGGGCACGAGTCCCAGTGCACCGACGAACAGGAGTGCTCCCGTCGCGAGCAGGTAGCGCTCCGCTCGCGCGTCCACCCGTCCGGACGGAAAGGCGAGGATCGCCCAGGTCGCGGCGACCGGAACGGCGACCGCGAGAACCAGACCCACCGTGAACACCGCCACGGAGAGAACGCCGGCCGCCGTGGCCCCCGGGATGTCCCACTCGGTCACCAGCACCAGGCTCGCGACGAGGACGAGACGCCGGCCGAACGCGTTCTCAGGTCTGGACAGCCGATGGACGATGCCGACGGCCGTGAGCCATGCCACGGTGCAGTAGAGGACGAGCCCGGACCAGACCGACTCGCCACTGTCCGAGAAGCCCGGCGACGCGGCCACGACGCGTGTCGTGAGCCATGCGAGCCCCCCGACCATGCCCAGGGTCGCGACGGACCGGTAGATCGGGGCGGGATCGACGGACCCCGCCCAGCGTGGCGCGTGTCCGCCTGCGACGCCCCCGGCGGCCGGGAGGTAGGTCTGTCGGGCGCTCTGCCGAGCCCTCATGCCACCCAGCGTCCACCCGAGATGCACCTCGCGACTCAGGGTTGGCACTGATTCGCTCGACCGATTGGCCGGACGACACTGGCGTGGGAGCGAGACAATGGACCGTTGAGGCACCGAAGGGACGTGCCGACCATGACCCGGAACACGACATCGACCACAGGGACCATGCCGACTGTCCTGAGAGCCGGTCGCGTGGTGGCCAGGTCGAGCTGGGCGCTCCTGGCCGCCGTGGCGGTGGTCGCTGCCGGATGCACGACGACGGAACCGGACCGGGCCGGTGGCCGAGGCCTCCAGAAGGTGACCATGCTGGAGATCGCCCAGCCCGACCAAGCCGCTCCCGCGCAGGTGCAGGCGTATGCCGCAGAGGTGAACACGCAGTCGCACGGGTCCCTCCGCCTTCACTTCAACGACGCCTGGCGTCAGGGCGAGATCGGTTTCGAGAAGAACACCCTCGAAGACGTGACGCGCCGTCGCGTCCCGGGTGCCTGGGTCGGCGTGCGGTCGCTCGACCTGATCGGCGTGACCTCGTTCCAACCGTTGCTGGCCCCGCTGCTCGTCGACAGCCACGACGTGCAGGATCGCATCTTCTCGGAGGGCATCCCGCTCGAGATGGCCCGCGGCCTCGAGGGGCACGGCCTGGTGTCGGTCGCCGTCCTGCCTGGTCCGATGCGCAAGGTGCTCGGCGTTCGCAGGCCGTTCCGAGAGCCCGTGGACTTCTGGGGCGCCGACCTCGGGGTCCAGGGCGGCGACATACCGGAGGCCACGGCGAAGGCACTCGGGGCGACCTTCACACGTATGACGTCCGGAGTAACCCTCGCCGGGCTCGACGCGTACGAGCAACAGGTCGACAGCATCTTCGGCCGCTTCTACGGACTCGAGGCGAAGTACGTCACAGCGAACGTCAACCTCTGGCCGGCAGCCATGACCGTGGTCCTCAACGAAGCGGTCTACCGTGAGCTGACCGACGCCCAACGTGAGGTCCTGCGCACGGCCGCGACGACCGCGATCCCAGAGGCTCTCGACGCAACCAGGACGGAGGACGTCTCCGCCGTCGCCAAGCTGTGTGGTCAGGGTGTTGCGTTCCCGGCCTCGTCGGACCTTCAGCTCGCCGCCCTGCGCAAGGCCGTCCAGCCGGTCTACGACGAGATCGCCGCGGGCGACCCGGGCAGCGCCGGCATGCTCGACCGGCTCGCCGGCCTGAAAGCTGACGTCGCCGCGGGGCCGGACCTTTCGGCCTGTCCCACGCCGGCAGCCGGTTCAGGCCGCGGGTCGTTCCCCGAGGGAACCTACGAGATGGTGCTCGACAACGATGCACGATGGCAGTGCCCGGGCGGTCCGAGGCAGGGCACGCCGGGCCGGAGGTCCTGGTTCTCGCTCGAGGTGGGTGGCGGCCAGGTCACCATTCGCCAGCGCGTCGACAGTCAGACGGCGCCCAAGGAGGTCGCGTACAACGGCGTGTACTCCCGCCTGCACGACCATGTCCGGATCAACTCCCTCGACGCGAAGTGGTCCTTCGACGGGACTGAGCTGCGGCTGAGCGACATGACCGGTGGTTCGTGCGGGGACACTGTCATCTGGACGGCCAAGCCCTGGGTCCGGCGAGCCGACTCGGCTCAGCCGGGCGCGTCGGTGGTTCCGGACGGCACCTACGAGACGGTGCTGTCTCCAGGAGATCGCCACCTTTGTGACGGCCAGCTGGGTGAATACCTTCTCAACAGGGAGCTCTTCGTCCCGGAGGACCACCCCCGAACCTGGTATCTGAACTTCACTCTCGATGGCGGAGTGGTGACGGAGCACGAGAGCGAAGTCAGCCGTACGGCGATCGCCCGCATGGGATGGGTGGGCAGCTACCGCGTCCACGGCAACACTTTCGAGCTGACCGATCTCAGGAGCACAGCGAACTATCCGGCCGGCACCGACCGCCGCGGCCCCATGACCGCTACCTTCACGTTCGTCGGCAAGACCCTGACGCTCAAACCCGTGGGATCCTGGCGGTGTGAGAGCCGGGTCCTGTGGACCCGCCACCCGTGGACCCTGGTGAAGAGGGCGCCATGACACCTACGCTCGTGATCATCGACGACCACGACGGCTTCCGGGCCTGCGCCAGAGCGCTGCTCGAGGCGGAGGGTTACGACGTCGTCGGAGAAGCCGCCGACGGTTCCTCGGGTGCTGAGCTGGTCGGCCGCCTGCAGCCCGACGTCGTGCTGCTCGACATCGTCCTTCCCGACGTCGACGGGTTCGCGGTGTCCGAGCGCATTGCCGGCTGCGCGCCTCACTGTGCGGTCGTGCTGACGTCGACTCGCAGCCGCAGATCCTACGGAGCGCGCGTCGCCGCCGTCCGCGCTCGCGGCTTCGTCGGCAAGAGCGAGCTCAGCGGCGCTGCGCTGGACATGCTGACCGGGTGACTCATGGCCGGGAGCCAGTTCATCCAAGCCGTCGACCTCCTGGTCGGTGTGGTCGTGATCTCCGCCGGCCTGGCATCGATGCGGTCCGGCAGGGTCGCCCACTTGATGCTGCTCGTCGGCGCGACGTGGCTGGTCGGCAACGTCTTCTCCGCAGCCGTCTTCCTTCACCGCGGTCCGCTGGTGCAGCTGCACCTCACCTATCCCACCGGGCACGCGAGGCGCCGCTACGTCGTGGTCGTCGTCGGGGCGGCATACGTCCTGGGCATCATCGAGGTGTTCGTGCCCACAGCCGCGCTCACCCTCTCACTCGCGCTCTTGGTCGCCGCGACAGCGATCGACGTCTTCGTGCGCACCACGGGCACCGCCCGCAAAGCGGGGCGGCCGGCACTGTGGGCGGCCCTCGGGTTCTCCGCCGTGCTGGTGACGAGCGCTCTCAACCAGCTACTCGCCTGGAACATCGACGTGCCCGTCCTGCTGGCATACGACGGTGTGGTCGCCGGCGCCGTCGTCGTGCTGGCTGCCGACCTGCGGTGGGGTCGCTGGACCGAGTCGACCCTGAGCGACCTCGTGGCCGACCTCGGCAGGACCTCCGACACCAGCGGGCTGGCGGGACGGCTGCAGCAAGCACTGGGCGACCCGGGGCTCACGGTCGGCTACTGGATCCCGGAGCGGGCGTCCTACGTCGATGACCAGGGTGAGCCGATCGACCTGCCGGCGCAGGACGGCGGTCGCACGGCCACCCCGATCGACGACGACGGGAGGCATGTCGCCGTGCTGGTCCACGACCGGGCACTGCTCGAGGACCCCCGGCTCGTCAGCGGCGTGGCGACGGCGGCCCGGCTCGCGATGACCAACGCGCAGATGCTCGCTGACATCCGCTCCCGGGTCGGCGACCTCACGCAGTCCCGGCAACGCATCGTCGAGGCCGTCGGCGACGAGCGCGCACGGATCGCCGACGAGCTCGACGGCGGGGCCCAACGACGACTCGCCCGCGTCGCCGACATCCTGGACCACGCTGCGGCTGCCGACCTCTCGGGCAATCGACACCTCGCGCTGGTACGTGCGGAGGTCGTGCGGGCGCAGGACGACCTGACGAGTTTCGTCCGTGGAGTCCGCCCCCTGACCCTCGTCGAGGGCGGCCTCGACGCGGCTGTCCGTGACATGGCCGGGCACTTTCCGTTCCACGTGGAGGTACGCGTCGACGTGGGACGGCTTCCCGACGCCATCGAGGGAGCGTTGCTCTTCTTCTGCTCCGAGGCGATGACCAACGTGGCGAAGCACGCCAGTGCTAGCCGGTGCAGGGTGGTCATCACCGCTGGGCCGGACCTGATCGCCGCCGTCGTCGAGGACGACGGGATCGGTGGGGCGGACCCCTTCGGATCAGGCCTGCTCGGCCTCACCGACCGGATCGAGACGATGGGTGGACGCTTGATCGTGACCAGCCCGGCAGGAGGGGGCACACGTCTCGAAGCGCGGATGCCGCGGCTGGCACGGGAGCGCGAGCGCGGGCGGCTGCGGTGACCCGTCGCGGGCGGGCGGGTTCGTTCCTCACCCGACCGCTCGCTCCTCCCACATCCCGCGTGCATCCGGTGGATGCAGAAGGACCCCCGACGAAAAGCATGTCGGGGGTCCTTCTGCATCTGGCGGTGGCGGTGGGATTTGAACCCACGGTGGAGTTACCCCCACACACGCTTTCGAGGCGTGCTCCTTAGGCCGCTCGGACACGCCACCGGGAGAGACCTTACCCGAGCCTCCGGCCCTCGAAGAAATCGACGAGCAGGGCCGCCGACTCCTCCGCTCGGACGCCCCCGACGACGTCCACGACGTGCGTCGCGAGCGGGTCCCGCGTCAGGTCCCAGACCGATCCGCACGCCCCCGCCTTGGGGTCCCAGGCACCGAAGACGACCCGCTCGACCCGCGCCGCCATCGCCGCGCCGGCACACATGACGCACGGCTCGAGCGTCACGACGAGCGTGCACCCGTCCAGCCGCCACGAGCCGAGCGCCTGCGCCGCCTCACGCAGCGCGACGACCTCGGCGTGGCCCGTCGGGTCACCCAGCTCCTCGCGCACGTTGCGACCACGCCCCACGACATCACCCGCGACGTCGACGACGAGCGCGCCGACGGGCACGTCCTGCGAGCCGACGGTCGCGGCTGCGAGGTCGAGCGCCTGGCCGACCCAGGCGGCATACGTCTCCGGGGCCGGGACGGAGCTCTTGCCGGGGGTCTCGGATCTCTTCGCCACGCGATAAGTTTCCACCCATGGACGTCCATGTCGCAGACCACCCGCTCATCGCCCACAAGCTGACCTACCTGCGCGACAAGCGGACCGACAGCCCGACCTTCCGGCGCCTCGCCGAGGAGCTCGTCACCCTGCTCGCCTACGAGGCCACGCGCGACGTCCGTGTCGAGCCGTTCGAGATCGAGACGCCGGTCGCGCCGACCACCGGCATCAAGCTCTCCAACCCCAAGCCGATCATCGTCCCGATCCTGCGCGCGGGGCTCGGCATGCTCGACGGCATGGTCAAGCTGCTCCCGAGCGCCGAGGTCGGATTCCTCGGCATGATCCGCAACGAGGAGACCCTCGAGGTCTCGACCTACGCGAACCGCCTGCCCGACGACCTCACCGGACGCCAGGTCTTCATCCTCGACCCGATGCTCGCCACCGGCGGCACGCTCGTCATGGCGATCGACTACCTCACGGCCAAGGGCGCCCGCGACATCACCGCCGTCTGCCTGCTCGCCGCGCCCGAGGGCATCCAGCACCTCGAGGACGAGCTCGCCGACAGCGACATCCCCGTCAAGGTCGTGCTCGGCACCATCGACGAGAAGCTCAACGAGAAGGGCTACATCGTGCCCGGGCTCGGTGACGCCGGCGACCGCCTCTACGGCGTCGTCTGAGCCGACACCCCTTGCGTATGCCGCCCGGTCAGGGCAGCGCGTCGCCCCACTCGGCGTCGCGCGCCCTGCGGTAGCGCTCCCCCGACTTCTTGGAGACGACCTCGCGACCCGCGGTCCCGTCGGGCCGGCAGACCTGGAACTCGACGAGTCCCTTGCGCTTCAACGGGTGTCGGAGGATGCGCCCCGAGATCTCCTCTGGGGTCGGAGGTTCCAGCACGCCGGGAGCGGCGGCCGCGACCCACGAGAACTTCTCGTCCTCGTAGGACAGCTCCGCCCCCTTGAGCCGACGATGCTCCGCGGACCGGCTCACCCGAGCCGCGAAGTGGCACCAGTCCCCTGGTGCGAGAGGGCATTCCATCGAATGCGGACACGGCCCGAGCAGGGTCCACCCGGCCGCGAGCAGGGCGGCTCGGACGCGGAGCACCCGGGCGTAGCCGTCGGGCGTCCCCGGCTCGGCGACGACGACGGCGCGGCCGCGGCGCATCGCCTCGGCGACGAGCCCGTCCTGCTGGGTCTCGTCGAGCTCGCTCAACACGTACGACACCGTCACGAGATCGGCGTCGAGCTCGGGCCAGGCGCCGGCGACACCGCGCCGGAACGTCGCGCCCGTCAGCGCGGGCGACGTCGCGTCGGCGACGAGGTCACGGCCGAGGGCCAGGGCGTCCTCCACCTGGTCGAGCACCGTGACCGACTCGAGCGAGTCGAAGGCGCCCGCGGCAGCCCACGCCGCCGCGCCCGTGCCGCCACCGAGGTCGAGCATCGAGCGCGGCGCCAGACCGCGGACGGCGAGGTCGACCATGACCCGCGACAGCGCCGCGTGCGTCGCCGGCATCCGGTAGGCGGCATACGCGGCCACGTGCACCCGCGAGGCGAGGATCGGCGCCGACGCAGGGGCGACCGACCGGTAGCGCGACACGAGCGCCTCGGTCGCCCGGGTCAGCTCGCGTCCGTCGACCCCACGCGCGGCGCGGCTCAGAGCGGCGCGCAGCTCGGCGGCATACGCTGGCGTTCGCGACACTCGTGGAGGATAGCGGCGACGTGGAGGTCAAGCCGACACGCGGGCGCCGGTGCCGCACCCCACCAGTCACGTACGGCACACTGGTCCCACCCCTGTGCCGTGGGGCTGTCAGGGCAGCGCCAGCACCTTCCCTCCAAGGAGCGACACACCATGGGCCCCAAGGCCAAGAAGATCATCCTGATCATCGTGCTCGCGTTCTTCGTCTACGCCGTGTTCACGTCCCCCGACAAGGCTGCCGACATCGTCAGCAACATCTGGGGCGTCCTCGTCGACGGCTTCAACGCGATCCTCAGGTTCTTCAACTCCTTGCTCAACCGCTGAAGCGAGCACACTGAGCTCATGGCCTTGATGCGGAGCACGGAGGTGCCGGCGGGACTGGCGCCGATCCTGCTCCCGGGCGAGCGACTCGTCACCGCGGTGCGTGCGCACTGGGGCAAGCTCGCCGAGCCTGTCGTGACGATGCTCCTGGGACTCACCGCTGCCGTGTGGGTCGACTCCAACGTCACCAAGGCCACCCAGGCCGTCGGCACCATCTTCTGGTGGCTCTTCTTCGTGCTGCTCGCCCGCCTCCTGTGGTGCCTGCTCGACTGGAGCCACAACTGGTTCGTGGCCACCGACAAGCGGCTGCTGCTGCGCTACGGTCTCATCTCCCACAAGGTCGCGATGATGCCGTTGCTCAAGGTCACCGACATGAGCTATGTCCGCTCCATCCCCGGCCAGTTCCTCGGCTACGGCAAGTTCGTCCTCGAGAGCGCGGGCCAGGACCAGGCCCTCCGCGAGGTCAAGTGGGTGCCCAACCCCGACCAGACCTACCGCGACATCTGCGCCGAGATCTTCCACATCGTCCCGCCACCCGGCGACGAGGACTTCGAGGAGATCGACGACGAGTTCCCTGACGACACAGGGCAGCCCGGCGGTCAGATACCGCCCGTGAGCCCGATCGCCCCAGGTGGCGGCACGGCATATCCCGACGTCCACCGCACCCACAACCCGATCCAGGACCGTCTCGACTCCTACTCGCGGGCCGTCCCGATCCAGCGGCCGTCCGGCGAGAGCGAGACCGTCTACGAGAGCGACGACCGCAAGCGTCGCCGGCGCGGCGCTGACACCGGCCCGATCTGGCCGCGCTCCGACGACTGAGCAGCTCCAGCAAGATCGTCCTCCGAGTGAGCGGAATCCGGTCGGGGCGGGTACCACTGGGTAGTCGCGGCATCCCCCGCGGCGCGCGGCCAACGACGCCCGGGCAGGACTCGCAGGCGGTCGCGCTCCCCGCTAGTTTGTGATGATCCGCCCGTCACCGACCGCTCGGAGGTCAGCATGAGCGTGTTCCGCACCAAGTCGGTCGAGGCCTCGATGGCCTCGTCCGAAGAGGCCGACCACAAGCTGAAGAGGACACTCAGCGCCCTTGACCTCACGGTCTTCGGCATCGGTGTCATCATCGGCGCCGGCATCTTCACGCTGACCGGCAGAGCCGCCAAGGACTACGCCGGTCCGTCCATCGCACTGTCGTTCGTCATCGGTGCGATCGTCTGCGGCCTCGCCGCTCTCTGCTACGCCGAGTTCGCGTCGACGGTTCCCGTCTCCGGTTCGGCCTACACCTTCTCCTACGCGACGCTCGGCGAGCTCGTCGCGTGGATCATCGGCTGGGACCTGCTTCTCGAGCTCATGCTCGGGGCGAGCGTCGTCGCCCAGGGGTGGTCGCAGTACTTCGTGACCTTCCTGGAGCAGCTGGGAGTGACCTGGCCAGAATCGGTCGGGCCGGGGTCGCATTTCGATCTGCCGGCCTTCCTGCTCATCGCCGGCCTGACGCTGCTCATCGCCTGGGGCATCAAGGAGTCGCTGCGCGTCAACCTCGTGCTCGTCGGCGTCAAGCTCTTCATCGTGCTCTTCGTCATCTTCGCGGGCATCCAGTTCATCAACCGCGACAACTGGTCGCCGTTCATCCCGCCGTCCCAGCCGGGCAAGGCCGCAGAGGGCCTGACGACGCCGCTGCTCCAGGTCATCACCGGCATGACTCCCGCGACGTACGGCGTCATGGGCATCATGGCCGGCGCCGCCATCGTCTTCTTCGCCTACATCGGCTTCGACGTCGTCGCGACGACGGCCGAAGAGGCCAAGAACCCGCAGCGTGACCTGCCCCGTGGCATCCTCGGCTCGCTCGCCATCTGCACCCTGCTCTACGTCGCCGTCACGCTCGTCATCACCGGCATGCAGAACTACAAGGACATCGACCCCGATGCGGCGCTCGCCACGGCGTTCAAGTCCGTGGGCAAGGAAGGCTACGCCACGCTCATCTCGGCCGGCGCCGTCGCCGGCCTCACCACAGTGGTCATGACCCTCATCATCGGCGCGACCCGCGTCACGTTCGCGATGAGCCGTGACCGCCTGATCCCGGCCGGACTGGGCCGGACCAACCCGCGCACGAGCACCCCGGTCAGGCTCACGCTCATCATCGGCACCGTCGTCGCCCTCATCGCCTCGCTGACCCCCATCGGCAAGCTCGAGGAGATGGTCAACATCGGCACGTTGACCGCCTTCATGCTCGTCTCGCTCGCCGTCCCGATCCTGCGCAAGCGGCGCCCCGACCTCAAGCGCTCGTTCAAGGTGCCCGGCAACCCGGTGGTGCCGTGGCTGTCCGCGGCCGCCTGCTTCTACCTCGTGCTCAACCTCTCGGTCGAGACGTGGATCCGGTTCGTCATCTGGATGCTGCTGGGCTTCCTCATCTACTTCCTCTACTCCCGCCACCACAGCAAGCTGGCAACGGGCGAGGAGGAGGAAGGCCGCCGAGCAGCCCCCGAGGTCCTCAGCGAACGCTGACCTCGCCCCACCTCGCCCCACCTCGCCCCACCTCGGCCCCACCTCGGCCCCACCTCTCCCACCGAACGCGGCGTTCGGTCTCGAACTCACTGTTAGAACAGAGCTTTCGAGACCGAACGCCGCGTTCGGTCTGTGGGGGGGTGAGTTGTCCACAGGCCCTTGGCAGGCAGATCGCGTATGCCGCCACGATGGGCCCATGAACCTGCACCATCTCGCGCCTTCCGGGGTCTTCTCCGCCGCAGCAGCGCGCATGAGCGGGATCAGCGGCGCTCTGCTGCGGAGTCTGGTCGCGCGCGGCGAGTGCCACCCGCTCCATCGAGGCTGGTACTCCGTGCAGCGGCCGACCAGCGACAAGCACCGCCACCGGCTGCGTGTGACGGCCCTGCTCGAGGAGTACGCGGGTCTGGTGATGGCCTCCCACGCCTCGGCTGTGGCGGTGCTGGACCTGCCGGACGAGGGCATCGACTGGGGGACGGTGCACCTCATGTGGCGAGACCCCGAACGCCCCTTTCGTGCCTTCAGCCGCGTCCACATCCACGAGCTCGTCGAGCACCCGCGACTGCAGCACCGAGGCCAAACGGTCGACCTCGGCCTGGCTGCCGTCCAGGTCGGGCTGCACAGCCAGATCGGCATGCTGGTCGTCGCCGACCACTGTCTGCGCAAGGGGTTGACGACGAGCGAGTCCCTCACTGCGGCGGCTCGGAGCCTACGCGGCCACCGCGGTGTCACACGTGCCAAGGCGGCCGTCTCGTGGTGCGACTCGAGACACGAGTCGCCGGGCGAGACGCTGACCGCCCACGTGCTTCGAGGGCTGGGCTATGCCTTCACTCCCCAGCTCGAGATCGCCCGGCGCGAGCACCCCGGACGGTCCTTCTACGCCGACTTCCACCTCGATGGCACCAACGTCCTGGTCGAGTTCGACGGGAAGGTGAAGTACGACCCCGAGACGAATCCTGACGCCGCGAGAGCCAACTTCGACGAGAAGCTCCGAGAGGACGAGCTGCGCCGTCTCGGGTTCGTCGTCGTCCGCCTCACCCGGGCGGACCTGGCGCGCCCCGCCCTCGTGAGGACCCGCATCGAGGCCGCGATCCGCGACTCCCGACCCGCCCGGCCCGAACTCCCCCTGGCCTGAGCTCCCCCTCCCCTGAGCTCCCTCCCTGTGACCGAACGCAGCGTTCGGTCACGAACTCGCTGTTAGAACACTGAGTTCGCGACCGAACGCWGCGTTCGGTGGGGAAGGGGATGGGTCAGAGGGCCTTGATGATGTCTTCGACGCGTTCCTTGGCGTCGCCGAAGAGCATCGCCGAGTTGTCGCGGAAGAAGAGCGGGTTCTGGACTCCGGCGTAGCCGGCGTTCATCGAGCGCTTGAAGACGACGACGTCCTTGGCGTTCCACACCTGCAGGACCGGCATCCCGGCGATCGGTGACGTGGGGTCCTCGGCGGCCGCCGGGTTGACGGTGTCGTTGGCGCCGATGACGAGCACGACGTCGGTGTCCGGGAAGTCGTCGTTGACCTCGTCCATCTCGAGGACGATGTCGTACGGCACGCGAGCCTCGGCGAGCAGCACGTTCATGTGGCCGGGCAGGCGGCCGGCCACCGGGTGGATGCCGAACCGGACGTCCACGCCGCGCTCCCGGAGCTTGGCCGTCAGCTCGGCGACGGGGTACTGCGCCTGTGCGACCGCCATGCCGTAGCCGGGCGTGATGACGACCGACGACGCGTTCTTGAGCAGGTCGGCGACTTCTGATGCGTTCGTCTCACGGTGGTCCCCGTAGTCGACGTCAGAGTCGAAGACCGCCCCGTCGGAGCCGAACCCGCCGGCGATGACCGAGACGAACGACCGGTTCATGGCCTTGCACATGATGTACGAGAGGTAGGCACCCGACGAGCCGACGAGCGCACCGGTGACGATGAGCAGGTCGTTGCCGAGCATGAACCCCGCGGCGGCGGCGGCCCAGCCCGAGTAGCTGTTGAGCATCGACACGACGACGGGCATGTCACCGCCGCCGATGGAGGCGACGAGGTGCCAGCCGAACGCGAGCGCGATCGCCGTCATGACGAGGAGCGGCACGATCGAGTGGGCCGCCACGAACCACACGAGCAGCCCGGCGGACACGACGAGCGCGGCGAGGTTGAGCCAGTGGCGTGCCGGCAGCATCAGCGGCTTGCTCGAGATGCGCGCCGACAGCTTGAGGAACGCGACGATCGATCCGGTGAACGTCACGGCTCCGATGAAGACGCCGAGGAAGATCTCGACGAGATGGACGGCCTCACCCTCGACCCCGACGAGGTCGGACGTCGCGACGAACGTGTTGATGCCGACGAGAACCGCCGCGGCCCCGACGAACGAGTGCAGCATCGCGATGAGCTCGGGCATGCCGGTCATCTCGACCTTGCGCGCCCGGGCGATCCCGATCGCGGCACCGATGACCATGGCGACGGCGATGAGCAGCCAGGCCGACCACGCGGCATCGCGCAGGGAGAGCCAGAGCGTCGCGACGAGGGCGATGCCCATGCCGACCATGCCGAGGACGTTGCCGTCACGGGCGGTCTCGTGCTTCGAGAGGCCGGCTAGCGACATGATGAAGAGCAGCGCCGCGACGATGTATGCCGCCTGGATGAGTGCGGTGTCCATGTGCGGTCAGCCCTTCCGGAACATCGTCAGCATGCGGCGGGTCACGGTGAAGCCACCGAAGATGTTGATGCTGGCCAGGAGCGCAGCCACGAAGCCCAGCACCATGATCACGACACCCTTCGTGCCGCCCACCGACCCGGCCGAGCCGAGCTGGAGCAGCGCGCCGACGACGATGATGCCGCTGATCGCGTTGGTGACGGACATCAGCGGCGTGTGCAGGGCGTGGTGGACGTTGCCGATGACGTAGTAGCCGATGACGACGGCGAGCGCGAAGACGGTGAAGTGCCCGAGGAAGCTCGGCGGCGAGACGGCGGCCACCGCCCCGAAGACGACGGCTCCGATCGCCATCCCGGCGTACCTGCGGCGTGGGTCCTTCGGTGGCTCAGGCTCTTTCACGACCTTCGTCCCGGACGCCGTCTGGGCCACCGGGGCTGCTGCGCTCACCTGGATCGCGGGCGGCGGCCACAGCAGCTCACCGTCGCGGGCCACCGTCATGTTGCGCTGCACGACGTCGTCGAAGTCGAGGACGAGCTCGCCGTCCTTGCCCGGCGTCAGCAGCTTCATGAGGTTGACGAGGTTCGTGCCGTAGAGCTGGGAGGCCTGCGTGGGCAGCCGGGCCGCGAGGTCGGTGTAACCGATGATCGTCACCCCGTTGTCGGTGACGACCATCTCGTCGGCGACGGCGCCCTCGACGTTGCCGCCGTTGGCTGCGGCCATGTCGACGATGACCGAGCCGGGCTTCATCGACGCCACCATCTCGCCGGTGATGAGCCGCGGCGCCGGGCGTCCGGGGATGAGCGCCGTCGTGACGATGATGTCGACGTCGGGCGCCTGGGCGGCATACAGCTCAGCGGCCCGTCGGTTGTACTCCTCGCCCATCTCCTTGGCGTAGCCGTCGCTCGACGCGGCAGCGGCGTCGACCTCGGGCATCTGGACGGCGAGGAAGTCGGCGCCCATCGACTCGACCTGCTCGGCCACCTCGGCGCGGGCGTCGGTCGCGCGGACGATCGCCCCGAGCGAGCGGGCCGTGCCGATCGCGGCGAGGCCCGCCACGCCGGCCCCAGCGACGAGCACCTTGGCGGGCGGCACCTTGCCGGCCGCCGTGACCTGCCCGGTGAAGAAGGAGCCGAACTCGTGGGCGGCCTCGACGACGGCGCGGTAGCCGGCGATGTTGGCCATCGACGACAGGACGTCGAGCGACTGGGCCCGGCTGATGCGCGGCACCGCGTCCATCGCCATGGCGGTGACGCCCGCGGCGCGCAGCCTCTCGACGAGGTCGGGGCTGATGGCCGGCGCCATGAGCGAGACGAGGACGGTACCGGGGCGGAGCCGCGCGATGTCCTCGTCCGAGGGCGCGTTGACCTGGTGGACGATCGGCGAGCCCCACGCCTCCTCGGCCGTGACGACGCGAGCGCCGGCGGCGGCATACGCCTCGTCGGAGAAGCTCGCCCGCTCCCCCGCCCCGCTCTCGACGGCGACGTCGTAACCGAGTCCGACGAGCTGTTCGACGGTCTTGGGCGTCGCGGCGACACGTGTCTCGCGGGCACGGGTCTCACGGGGGACACCGATCTGCACGCTGGGCTCCTTCGCGCGGAGGGCTGGTGGGCACTGGTTCACGAACCTAGAGCACGACCCACGGGTAGCGGCAGGTCTGCCGGGCACGTCACACAAATGACACGCGACCGGACCCGAACGTCTCTGATCGTGGGCAGACAGAGGGTCGGCGAGGCTGCCCCGGTGAGCTCGACGTGAACCCGGACGGTCAGTGCGACGGCGCCCGACGACCGAGGCTGAACACCTCGGGCGGCGGCTTCTGGTCGGACTCGAGCCGTCGGTAGGCGCTCGGCGTGGTCCCCACCTCCGCGAGGAACTGCCGGTTGAAGTTGGCCATGTTGTGGTAGCCGCTCATCTCGGCGACCTGGGCCACGGAGTGGTCGGTCGTGTCGAGCAGGCGTCGGGAGTAGGCGATCCGCAGCTTCTTGACCATGCTCGAGAAGGTCATGCCGGTCGCGGACTTGAAGTACTTCGAGAACGTCGGCTCCGACATGTACGCCAGACGTGCGGCCGTCGACAGCCGGATGTCGCCCGTCAGGTTGTCGGAGATGTAGCTGAGCCCCGCCTCGCCGGCGTCGCGCGACGCCGCGTCGGTCGGTCGGCCCATCCACTCGCTCGCCACGAGGTCGTACTCCTCGGGCGGGGCGTGCGCGAAGAGCGCGAGGAGCTTGAAGAGGTGGCCGAGCTGCTCGACGCCCTGGCTGTGCACGCAGGCGAGGATCGTCTCGGCGGCCCGCCAGGCCGTGGCACCGGAGAAGACGATCCCGCGGGTCGAGCGCTGGAGCACCTCCGTCACCTCGGCCAGCTCCGGCAGGTGCTCCATCGCCGCGTGGATCCACTCGTCGCTGAACTGGATGACCGCGTCGCGGTCGACCGCCACCTGCCCCTCCGCGAGGTCGCTGACCCAGTCGTGCGGCAGGTTCGGGCCGATCAGGCTGACGTGACCCGGCGCGAAGGTGCCGATGTGGTCGCCGGCGATGAAGCTGCCACGCGTCTTGGTGATGAGGTGGATCTCGTACTCGGGATGGAAGCCCCAGCCGCAGATCTCGCTCGGGAAGTCGTGCGTCAGCACCCGTGCCGAGGCCTGCGGGTGGTGCGGGATGTACTCCCGCCGGACCGGCTGCCCCAGGATCGGGCCCGACGGTACGGAACGCATCGACTCGACGTCGGTCGTGCGGGAAGCGCCATCCGAAGACTGGCCGGATCGATACGAAATCTTCGTCTCCTTCGCCGCGCTGGACAGCACCGTCGCCGTCCCGTGCGGGGCTGCGACCGATTCGTCACCTGCAGCTCCCACCCGTACGCAAAATCGTATCAACGACAGGGGGCTCATGGTGCTTGTTGCCCCGACTCGCGCGTCGTTACCGTTCCGGCAAGTTCCCGTCAAGAAACGAAGCGGAGATCGCCGCAGGGCCAGGTGGAACCGGCCGACGGAAACGAGGAATGCCTACCAAAGGAGTTAGGAATGCTTGCGAACAAGCGCATGCTCGCGCTGGGGACGGGCGCGGTGGCGGTCGCCATGACGGTGGCTGCCTGTTCGTCCGGGGCAGTGCAGTCCGGCAACGGGTCCACGGGCGCCGCCGGAGGCGCCGTCACCCTCAAGGTGGCCACCGTGAACAACGGCCAGATGAAGGACATGGAGAAGCTCAAGTCCGAGTACGAGAAGGCGAACCCCGGCGTCACGGTCAACTTCCAGGTCATGGAGGAGGGCGACCTCCGCGCCGCCGTGACGGCGGACGTCGCGAGCGGCGCCGGCCAGTACGACATCGTCACCATCGGCGCCTACGAGACGCCGCAGTGGGGCGCCAACGGTTGGCTCGTCGACCTCACCCCGGAGCTCCAGTCCGACTCGTCGTACGACGTCAATGACCTGCTTCCCCCGGTCCGCGACGTCAACACCTTCGACAACAAGCTCTTCGCCGTCCCGTTCTACGGGGAGTCCTCGATCCTCATGTACAACAAGGAGGTCATGGACAAGGCCGGGGTCACGATCCCGCAGAACCCCACGTGGCAGCAGGTCGCGGATGCGGCCAAGAAGGTCAACACCGCCGACATGGCCGGGATCTGCATGCGCGGCAAGCCCGGCTGGGGAGACCTCTTCGCCCCGCTGACCACCGTCGTGCAGACCTTCGGGGGCAACTGGTACGACAGCAGCTGGAAGGCCACCGTCGACACCCCGGAGTGGAAGCAGGCGGTCAGCTTCTACAAGACGATGCTCGACCAGTCCGGTGAGAAGGACCCCGTCTCCTACAGCTTCAACGAGTGCCTCACGGCCCTCAAGGAGGGCAAGGCCGCGATGTGGGCCGACGCCTCCGTCGCAGCGTCGATGCTCGAGGCGGCCGACTCGCCCGTCAAGGGCAAGATGGGCTACGCGCACATGCCGGTCGACAAGACCAAGGAGTCCGGCTGGCTCTGGAGCTGGAACCTCGCGATCCCGACGTCGACCAAGCAGAAGGACGCGGCGGTCAAGTTCGTCAAGTGGGCCACGAGCAAGGACTACATCAAGCTCGTCGGCACGAAGATCGGCTGGTCCAACGTCCCGCCGGGCTCGCGGACCTCGACGTACGACATCCCCGAGTACAAGGACGCCGCCAAGGCGTACGCGCCCATCACGCTCGACGTCATGAGCTCGGTCAACCCGAAGCAGCCGGGCGTCAACCCGCAGGGCTGGGTCGGCATCCAGTACGTCTCGATCCCCGAGTTCCAGGACGTCGGCAACCAGTGCGCCCAGCTCGTAGCGGACTACCTGGCCAACCGCGGCACGATCGACGACGCGCTCAGCAAGTGCCAGTCCATCGCCCAGGCTGCGGGCGACAAGCACAAGAAGTGACCTCCTGTTGACGAACAGGTGACACGTGGTGGCGGGCCCGGCCCCCCCCCGGSCCCGCCACCACACCCCCTCCAACCCGCAGTCGCACGAGCCGCACAAGGGAGTGCCGACATGACGACGACCACCACCACGCAACCATCCGAGCTCGAGGACGTCCGGGCCAGCACCGCGACCGACAAGCGGCGCGTGCAGCGGACGGAGCTCTGGCGCAACCGGGGACTGCTGCTCCCGGCCGTCATCTTCCTCATCCTGCTGACGCAGATCCCGTTCCTGACGACCATCGGGTTCTCACTGACGAAGTGGAACCTGCTCTACCCCAACGACCGTGCGTTCGCCGGGTTCGACAACTACACGAGCGCACTCACCTCGGGCGACCTGTGGCCCTCGATCCGCGCCACGGTGCTCATCACGGCCTTCTCGGTCACCCTGGCGGTCCTCTTCGGCCTGCTCTTCGCCGTCCTGCTCGACCGCCCGTTCCGCGGTCGCGCCCTCGCCCGGACCCTGATGATCACGCCCTTCCTCATCATGCCGGCGGCGGCCTCGCTCATCTGGAAGTACTCGATGTTCGACACCAACATCGGGATGCTCAACTGGGTCTTCCGGACCCTGCACCTGCCGGTCGTCGCCTGGAGCACCGAGCACCCGATGGCCACGGTGGTCATCGTGCTGACGTGGCAGTTCACGCCGTTCATGATGCTCATCCTGCTGGCCGGTCTCCAGGGCCAGGACAAGGGCATCCTCGAAGCCGCCCAGGTCGACGGGGCCGGCACCTGGCGCACCTTCACCTGGATCACGCTGCCCCACCTACGGATGTACATCGAGATCGGGGTGCTCCTCGGCTCGGTCATCATCCTGCAGGTCTTCGACCCGATCGCGATCCTCACCAAGGGGACCGGCGGCACGAAGACCCTCGCCTATCTCCTCTACGAGCGGGCCTTCATCGGGCTCGACGTCGGGCAGGCAGCGGCATACGGCGTCGTGACCGTCGTCCTCACGATCATCGTCGCGACCATCGCTCTCAAGAGCGTCTTCAAGGTCTTCATGGCAGGAGGAAGCCGATGAACGGCTCAGGCAGCACCACGAGGTCGAAGGCATCGGCCCGAGGAGCCCTCACGACGCTCGTCACGTGGATCCTCGTGCTCATCTTCTTCTTCCCCGTCTTCTGGATGGTCCTCAACGGGTTCAAGCCGGAGTCGCTCGCGTCGTCCGTCAACCCGACGTTCATCTTCAAGCCCGTCACGGAGGGCTACCAGCTCGCGATGGACCGCGGGATGGCCGGCTACCTCCAGAACTCGCTGACCGCCGCTGTCATCGCGACGATCATCTCGGTGGTGCTCGCGATCCCCGCCGCGTACGCCCTGTCGATCCGGCGGGTCAAGAACGTCGAGAACTCGCTCTCGTTCTTCATCTCGACCCGGTTCATGCCGCTCGCCGCGATCGTGCTGCCGCTCTTCATGATCTTCAAGACCGTCGGGCTGCTCGACAACATCTACATGCTCGCCATCGTCTACGGCGCCATGAACCTGCCCGTGACGGTGTGGATGATGCGCTCGTTCTTCCTCGAGGTGCCCTACGAGATCATCGAGGCGGCCCGGGTCGACGGGGCCGGCATGTTCCGTGAGATCGTGCGGATCGTCCTGCCGCTCGTCCTCCCCGGGGTCGCGGCCGCAGCGCTCATCAGCTTCATCTTCGCGTGGAACGAGTACTTCCTCGCCCTGCTGCTGACGAGCTCGGCCGCCCGCACGACGCCGCCCTTCCTCGGCAGCTTCGTCGACGGCCGAGGACAGTTCCTCGCCGTCCTGTCCGCCGCAGCGACCATCGCGGCCCTCCCCGTCATCATCGCGGGCTGGGCGGCCCAGAAGCAGCTCGTCCGCGGCCTGTCGATGGGGGCGATCAAGTGACCGGCACCAGCACCACGCCCGGTCCCGTCACGCTCCCCGCCGTCGACCGTGGACGGAGCCTCGAGGACTCGGTCGTCGTCGTCACCGGTGCCGGCGGTGGCATCGGTGGCGCGATCGCCCGGATCGTCCTCGAAGCGGGCGGTCGCGTCGTCGCCGGTGACCTCCGGCCCGAGGCCCTCAGCTCGCTCCGCGACGCCTGGGGCGAGGAGCGGCTGGCCGTCGGCCTCGGCGACGTCCGGGACGAGAGCACCGCCGACGCGCTCGTCGCCGCGGGAGTCCAGGCCTTCGGTCGGGTCGACTCCGTCGTCGCCAACGCCGCCGTCGGCTTCTACGGCGGGATCCTCGACTACTCGGCCGAGCAGGCCTCGCTCATGGTCGACGTCAACGTCAAGGGCACCGTGTGGCTGGCGCGGGCGGCCGTGCGCCAGTTCCGCGCCCAGGGCGGAGGTGGTGACATCGTCATCATCGGCTCGGTCGCCGGACTCCTCATCGGGGGCGGCAAGGAGGCGGTCTACTCCGCCACCAAGGCTGCGCAGATCAACCTCGGCTACGCCCTCGACCGCGAGCTGCGCTCGGAGGGGATCCGCACGACGACCATCGCACCGGCCGGCGTCAACACCCCCTTCGCCGCCGCCGACGGACGCTTCGGCGACCGCGACCCGTCCGAGGGCGACTTCATGGAACCGGAGGACATCGCCCAGGCCGTCGTCTACACCCTCCGACAGCCACGACGGATGCGCACCGAGCTGTGGACGATGTGGAGCCTGTCCGAGACGCACTGACGACCGTCAGCCGCGCGTCGAGGACGACCGGCTCCCCCCGTGTCCGGCCACCAGCCGCCGACGACATCCCTTTCCTCCGAGAGGACCCAGACGACCATGACCACCACGCCCGCCACCTCGCCCCCGCGGCCCACGACTCTCGCGAGCGCGACGCTCGACGCACTCCCCGCCGCGGTGGGCCGACCCACCTACGACCGGACGGCCGTCACCGCGAGCATCGTCCACTTCGGCGTCGGCGGCTTCCACCGCGCCCACGAGGCGATGTATGTCGACCGGCTCATGGAGCTGGGCGTCCCCGGAGCCCTGGACTGGGGCATCTGCGGCGTCGGGGCCCTCCCCCACGACCGGCGCATCGTCGACACCCTCACGGCGCAGGACGGCCTCTACACCCTCGTCGTCAAGCACCCGGACGGCCACCGGGAGCCGCGCGTCGTCGGGAGCCTCGTCGAGCTCGTGTTCGCGCCGGACGACCCGCAAGCCGTCGTCGACCGGCTGGCCCACCCCCGGACGCGGATCGTGTCGCTGACCATCACCGAGGGTGGCTACCTCGTCAACCAGGTCACGGGTGCGTTCGACGCCGCCGACCCGTCGATCCGGGCCGACCTCGAGGACGGCGCGGTCCCGCGCACCGTCTTCGGCTACGTCGTCGCCGGCCTCGCGGCCCGACGGGACGCGGGCGAGGCCCCCTTCACGGTCATGTCGTGCGACAACCTCCCCGGCAACGGTGACGTCGCGCGGACGATGATGACGGCATACGCCCGCCTCAAGGACCCCGCGCTCGCGGACTGGATGGACGAGCACGTCTCCTTCCCCAACGGCATGGTCGACCGCATCACACCCGTCACGGTGCAGGACGACATCGACCGCCTCGTCGAGGAGTTCGGGGTCGAGGACGGGTGGCCCGTCGTGTGCGAGCCGTTCACGCAGTGGGTCCTCGAGGACCACTTCACCCAGGGGCGTCCTCCCCTCGAAGCGGCCGGCGTGCAGCTCGTCGAGGACGTCGTGCCCTACGAGCTGATGAAGCTGCGCCTGCTCAACGCGAGCCACCAGGCCCTCTGCTACCTCGGCTACCTGTCCGGCTACCGCTACGCCCACGAGGTCTGCCAGGACCCCCTCTTCGTCGACTTCCTGCTCGGCTACATGGAGCACGAGGGCAGTCCGACGCTCCCCGACGTGCCGGGGGTCGACCTCGACGCCTACCGGCACGAGCTCATCGCGCGCTTCGCCAACCCGGAGGTGCGTGACACGCTGGCACGCCTCTGCGCCGAGAGCTCGGACCGCATCCCGAAATGGCTCGTCCCCGTCATCAGGCGCAACCTCGAGAGGGGCGGGCAGATCGACAGCTCCGCGCTCGTCGTCGCCTCGTGGGCGCGCTACGCGGAGGGCGTCGACGAGCAGGGCGAGCCGATCGAGGTCGTCGACCGCGTCAAGGACCGGGTCATGGCCGCAGCCGCGCAGCAGGGCACCGACCCGCTCGCCTTCCTCCGCGACCGGGACCTCTTCGGCGACCTCGTCGACGACGAGCGGTTCACCTCGGTGTTCACGCGAGCTCTGTCGGCCTTGCACACCAAGGGCGCTCGGGAGACCCTGCAGTCATGGACCGGGCGGAGCAGCACGACGTGACCGATGGACGCACCCTCGTGGCGGGGGTCGACAGCTCGACCCAGTCGACGAAGATCGTCGTCTGCGACGCCGAGACGGGGCAGGTCGTGCGCACGGCCCGGGCCCCTCATCCCGACGGCACCGAGGTGCACCCGGACCGGTGGTGGGAGGCCTACGAGCACGCGTGCGGCGACGGCGTCCTCGACGGGGTGACCGCCATCGCCGTCGGTGGCCAGCAGCACGGCATGGTGACGCTCGACGAGGACGACACCGTCGTGCGGGATGCCCTGCTGTGGAACGACACCCGCAGCGCGGGGGCAGCCCGCGACCTCACGACCGAGCTCGGCGGCGTCAGTGCGTGGGTCGACGCCGTCGGCCTCGTCCCCGTCGCGAGCTTTACGGTCACGAAGCTGCGATGGCTCGCAGAGCACGAGCCCGACCACGCTGCACGGGTGGCCAGGGTGGTCCTCCCCCACGACTGGCTCACCGGCCGGATCCTCCAACAGGGCAACGGTTTCGAGCGCTGGAGCACGGACCGCGGGGACGCGTCCGGCACCGGCTACTGGTCGGCCGCCGACGGCGACTACCGGCTCGACCTGCTCGACCGGGCGTTCGGCCGGACCCTCGAGGTCCCCGAGGTGCTCTCTCCCGCCCAGGCTGCCGGCCGCACGGCCGACGGCCTGCTCGTCGCCGCCGGCACGGGCGACAACATGGGTGCCGCTCTCGGCCTGACTCTCCACCCCGGTGACGTCGTCGTCTCGCTCGGCACGAGCGGCACCGTCTTCACGCCGCACGGCTCGGCGATCCGCGACGAGACCGGTGCCATCGCCGGCTTCGCCGATGCGACCGGTCACCACCTCCCGCTCGTGTGCACCCTCAATGCTGCCCGCGTGCTGACCGCGGCTGCATCGATGCTCGGTGTGGACCTCGCAGAGCTCGACCGTCTTGCGCTGCGGGCGATCCCGGGCGCGGGTGGCCTGACCCTCCTGCCCTACCTCGACGGCGAGCGCACCCCTGACCTCCCCGAGGCGACCGGCACTCTGAGCGGACTCACCCGCACGAACGCGACACCCGAGAACCTCGCCCGGGCCGCGGTCGAGGGGATGCTGTGCAACCTCGTCGCGGGGGTCGACGCCCTGCGCGACCACGACGTCGAGGTCGGACGCATCCTGCTCATCGGCGGAGCGGCCGCCTCACGCGCCGTCCGCGAGATCGCGCCGGGCCTCTTCCGCGCCCCAGTCGTCGTGCCGGCACCAGCCGAGTACGTCGGCGTCGGCGCCGCGCGCCAAGCCGCGTGGGCCCTTTCGGGAGAGACGGACCCACCGACGTGGGCCCTCGCGATCGACTCGGAGTATGCCGTCCCGAGGAGTGACGAGCAGGCGCACGTCGACGTCGTGGCGCGCTACCAGGACCTCGTGTCCCGCACCCACGGGGTCTGAGCCACCAGCGCTCGGGACGCGAGCGGCATACGCCCTCATGCCTCGCGGAGGCTCGGCGCGACGGCCGAGCCTTCGGGGGGCGCCTACGGGTGGTGCCGTGACAGGACGGCGAACCCAGCCGTCAGGCGAGGGCCTTCGCCTTGAGGGCAGCGAACTCGTCGGCGGAGATGGTGCCCGCGTCGAGCAGCTCCTTCGCCTTGGCGATCTGCTCCGGTGCCGAGGTGCTCGAGGCCCCAGCGACGGAACGAACGTAGTCCTCCTGCGCCTGGCGGGCCTCCGCGTACTTCTGCGTCGAACGCTCGTTCATGCCGCGACCGCGGACGATGAGGTAGACGATCGCGGTGATGAAGGTGAAGAAGACGAGGCACACGACCCACAGCGCCTTCATCCCGCCGGAGACCTGGGGGTCGCGGAACAGGTCGGCCACGATCGAGAACAGCACCAGGAGGTAGGTCGCGAACGCGAAGAAGATGACGATGAACCAGACGATGTCCCAGAACGACATGGGGCGACCTTTCTCGGAGGGCAGCACGGAAGCGGTGCTCACCCCCATGGTCGTGACGCGCGGCCACCCTCGGCATCATCCACACGGGGTGACCGCGCGGCCCGGCGCCTCAGCGGTACTCAGGGTTGTGCCAGCCGAAGTGCTCGCCGGCGTTCCAGGCCGACCGCAGGTTGCCGTAGGCCGGCACGCCCCCCGCGTCGTGGAGCATCCTCGCGAGGTGCATGAGGTTCCACGTCATGAAGGTCGTGTTGCGGTTGGTGAAGTCGTTCTCCGGGCCACCGCTGCCGGGGTCGAGATAGCTCGGCCCCGGACCGGCCTCGCCGATCCAGCCGGCGTCGGCGTTGGGCGGGATCGTGTAGCCGACGTGCTGGAGGCTGTAGAGCACGTTCTGGGCGCAGTGCTTGATCCCGTCCTCGTTGCCGGTGATGAGGCAGCCGGCGACCCTGCCGTAGAAGAGGTACTGCCCCTGGTCGTTGAGCATCCCGCTCAACGAGTAGATGCGCTCGATGAAGCGCTTCGTGACGCTCGAGTTGTCCCCGAGCCAGATGGGGCCGGCGACGACGAGGATCTGGCTGTCGAGGATGCCGGGGTACAGGTCGGGCCACGCGTCGCTCTCCCAGCCGTGCTCGCGCATGTCGGGGTAGACGCCCGTGGCGACGTCGTGGTCGACGAGGCGGATCTCGTCGACGGTGACCCCGTGCTCGCGCATGATGGAGACGCTCGCGTCGACGAGCCCCTGAGTGTGGCTCGGCTCGGGGCTCTTCTTCAGCGTGCAGTTGACGTAGGTGGCCTTGAGGCCGGTGAAGTCCCAGTCGGTCATGGAGTCGACTGTCCTCCGACGCGGCCCGCCGCCGCAATGGCCCGGATGTGACGAGGTGCTGACGTCCTCGCGGTCGTCAGCACCTCGTCGGTCACGTCTCAGGACGTCGGGTGGTCAGCGACGCGTGAAGCCCATGACCTTGCGGATGAGCAGGATGCCGACGACGCCGCCGGCGGCCCCGAAGACGCCGCCGAGGGCCTCGTACGTCAGGCCCGTCTGCAGCGTGGAGACGAGGGAGTCGAGGGAGTCGGGCTGCTCGATCCCTCGCTGCGCGGCGCGGCCGAGCATCGCGAGGACGAGGTTGACGGCGAGCACGACCCAGAGGGCGATGATCAGCGGCGGGGTCGTCGACGGACGATCGTGGCGGGTGCGCGGGTTCGCGTGCTCGGTACCCCAGAGGACGTCGCGCAGGGCCAGTGGGCCCAGGACGACGTTGGCGAAGGGGATGAACCAGCCGCCGATGGCCATGCCGGTGCCACGCGTGTAGAGCGCGTGGTCGGACCGGTCGGAGGTCCAGACCCGGTGGAGCCAGACGAGCATGACGATGCCGGCCAGCCCGGCGAGGGCGAGGATCGGCAGGTAGAGGGCATCGGCGCTCTCGGCCTCGCTGACGACGGCGTCGAAGTCACCGTCGCTGAGCAGCCCCTTGATCCGGATGTCGAACCAGGCCAGGTAGAGGTTGGCGACGGCCGCGACCGCGAAGAGGGCCTGCGCGATGATGGCGAGCACGGCGGTGGACTGCTTCCACGGGCGCACCTTGACCGTCTTGGAGTTGGCGGTCAGGCCCGGCTCGGCGGTCGGCGCCGGCTGGGCCGGTCCGGTCGGCGCGGGCAGGTGGCCCTGCGGGGCGATCGGGACGGGCGGCGCCGCGGCCGGGACCGGGGGTTCGTGAGGTGCAGCGGGTTGGGTCATGAGTGTTCTCCCCTGTCGATGAACGTGTGCGCCCGAAAACTACAGCAGCAGGCGCGCCGACAGGAGCGAAGAACGGGGCGACCGCCGCGACCGGGCCGACACCGGGCCGACACCGACCCGCCCTCGAAGGTCACATCTGCTCGGGGGACTCCAGTCCGAGCAGGTCGAGACCGGTCGTCATGACCCGGAAGACGAGCGCGCACAACGTCAGTCGCGACTCCTTGACCTCGTCGAGCTCGGCCTTGAGCACGGGACAGTTCTCGTAGAACGCCGAGAACGCCTGCGCCAGCTCGAAGAGGTAGCCGGCGAGCCGGTGCGGCTCGTAGGTGTCGCCGACCTCGGCGACGACGTCACCGAAACCGAGCAGGTGCGTCGCGAGGGCACGCTCGTGCGGCTCGCCGAGCAGGATCGGCGCGTGCTGGGCGGCCGGATCGAGCCCGATCTGGCGGAAGATCGACCGGACGCGGGCGACGACGTACTGGAGGTAGGGCCCGGTGTTGCCGGTGAGCGCGACCATGCGGTCGAGGTCGAAGACGTACTCGCTGTCGTGCGCGACGGACAGGTCGGCGTACTTCACGGCGCCGATGCCGATCTGCCGGGCGATGGTGGCGCGCACGGTCTCGTCGAGGTCGGGCCGCGTGCCGTCGATGACGGTCCGGGCCTTGTCGACGGCCTCGTCGAGCAGGGCCATGAGCCGCAGCGGCTTGCCGGAGCGGGTCTTGAGGATCTTGCGGTCGTCGCCGAGCACGTTGCCGATCTGGACGTGGACGGGCACGACGTCGTCGGGCAGCCAGCCGGCCTTGCGCGCGGTGTCCCACACCATGTTGAGGTGCAGGGCCTGCGGGGCGCCGATGACGTAGAGCACCCGGTGCGCCTTGAGGTCCTCGACGCGGTGCTTGATCGTCGCGAGGTCGGTCGTGCCGTAGTTGTAGCCGCCGTCGCTCTTGCGGATGATGAGCGGCACCGGCTTGCCCTCACGGCCGGTGTAGCCGTCGAGGAAGACGCACAGGGCGCCGTCCGAGACGGTCGCGATGCCCTTGGCCTCGAGCTCGGCACAGAGGTCGGCGAGCACCTCGTTGTAGGTGGACTCACCGGCGAGGTCGTCGTCGGTGAGCGTGATGCCGAGCGTCGAGTAGATCTTGTTGAAGTAGATCTTCGACAGGTCGACGAGCTCACGCCACAGGGCGAGGGTCTCGGGGTCGCCGGCCTGCAGGCTCACGACGCGCGTGCGGGCCCGGACGTTGAAGTCGCCCTCGCTGCCGGCCGGCTCGGCCTTGTCGGCGCGGTCGAACTTGACCCGGGCCGCCTGGTAGAAGGCGTTGGGGTCGGTGACGAGGAGGTCGGCCTCCTCGGAGTCTCGACCGACATCGAGCAGGTGTTCGATGAGCATGCCGAAGGGCGTGCCCCAGTCACCGATGTGGTTCTGCCGGATGACGTGGTGCCCGAGGTGCTCGAGGGTGCGGGCCAGGGAGTCGCCGACGACGGTCGTGCGCAGGTGCCCGACGTGCATCTCCTTGGCGACGTTGGGTGCGGAGTAGTCGATCGGGATGTTCTGCGTCGCCTGCAGCGCGACACCGCCCCGCTCGTCGGCCTCGACGTCCTGCAGCAGTCCGGCGATCCACGAGCTCGAGAAGGTGAGGTTGATGAAGCCGGGACCGCTCACCTCGACGGAGTCGCACACACCGTCGAGGTCGAGGGCGTCGACGATCCTGGCCGCGACCTCGCGCGGCGGCATCCCGACCTTCTTGGCCAGGGCGAGCGCTGCGTTGACCTGCACGTCGGCGAACTGCGACGGACGCAGCACCGGGTCGGCCTCGCGGAAGTCGTCACCGAGGGCGGCGGCGATCGCGGACTGGACCTTGGGCGTGAGCGCGACGAGCGGGGAAACCATGCCGGCAAGTCTATTTGCGCCGACCGGGTGCCCGCGCCACCGTTTCGGACCGGCCCACCGAGGGCGTATGCCGTGTCGCCCGGACCCTGCCCGAGCGCGGGCCGAGCGTGGTGGCCCCGCGGAGAGGTCCCGGGCACGAGCGTGGCCGCGTGCACACCGTTGTGCACGCGGCCACTGTCCGTCAGGGAACGGTCACTCCCCGTCGCGGTGGAAGCCCGCGCGCCGGGCCGCCTCCTCGCTGTAGAACCACACGTCGGGCTCGACGTCGTCGTAGCCGGCGTCGTCGGGGCCGACGAAGGTCGTGCCGTCGCGCCGGCCCTTGACGGCGTGACCGAGTGGCTGCGCCCCGTCCGCGATGGGTGCGGCCGAGCCCAGGCCGAACCCGCCGTCGGCGACCTCGTCGAACCCGGAGATGCGTCGCCCGGAGGCCGCCGGCTCCTCGGCAGAGTCCGTGTCATCGGCGGTGTCATCGGCCGTGTCATCGGCCGTGTCGTCCGCCGTGTCGTCCGTGGCGTCATCCGTGGCGTCGGAGGTCACCGCGTCAGCGGTCCACGTGTCGGCGTCGGTCACGACGGTGTCGTCGTCCGTGCGGGCCTCGGCCGCGTCCTGGTCGGACTCGTGCGCCGGCTCCGCCAGCTCCTCGTCGGCCTCGCTCTCGTGCGAGTGCGGCGCCATGTCGACGTCGAAGCCGTCGTCGACGGTGTCGTCGTCGAGGTCGGTGCCCTCCTCTGGACCTCGTTCGCCCGGTGTCGTCGCCCATGGCTGGCCGCGGTGGTCGCCGGGGTCGTCGGCCGGGGTGCCGCCACCGGTCACGACCTCGTCGCGATCGTCGAGCGCGGGCACCTCGACGGACTCCGTGTCCGCCTCGGCCTGCGCCGGGTCGCTCTGCGGCGTCGGGTTCTCCGAGGCGGTCTCGTCGGCGGACCGGTCTGCGGGCTCATCGTCGGCGTGCTCGTCGTGGACGGGCTGCTCGTCGTGGACGGGCTGCTCGTCGTGGTCGTGGTCGTCGTCGCTCGACGCCAGCGCGCCAGCAGCAGCCACGCCTCCGGCGGCGGCCCCCACCTGCGGGGCCTCGTCCCGCGCGTCAGCACCCGCGTCGGCACCACCATCGGCACCCGCGTCCGCATCCGTCGTGGACCAGTCGTGGTCGCCCGACTCCCCTGCGGCGTCAGCACCCGCGTCGGCACCACCATCGGCACCCGCATCCGCATCCGTGGCGGACCAGTCGTGACTGCCCGACTCCTCTGCGGCGTCAGCACCCGCGTCGGCACCACCATCGGCACCCGCGTCGGCGTCGGTCGACGAGGCTGCCGCCGTCGCTCCGCCGGTGACCTCGGGCTCGTCGGTGACCTCGGGCTGGTCGGTGGCGTAGGAGGACTGCTTCTCGTCGGCGCGCAGGTCCGCCTCGCTGGCGAGGTCCGTGCGCTGCGTGGCCGACTCGTCGTCCGTGGCGGACGCGCTGGGCGCGAAGGGGTTCTCGGCGTCCGCGAGGTCGTCCTCGTCGTCGTCGTGCGCGAACGCCGCGGCCCCGACCGCTGCCGCACCGGCAGCACCCGCCGCACCGGCGGCGAGCCCGGCACCGCGCGGCGGCTCCTGACCCGGCAGGCGCTTCCCGGCGTCGTCGACGCGGTAGCCCTCGTCGTCGGTGGCGACGTCGGGGTCGACGCGGTCGGCCTCACGCTCGAGACCTGCGTGCTCGACGCGGGCGGACTCGGCGGAGGTGCGGTGCGCCTCGGCCTGCTCCTCGAGCCGCCGCGCCTCCGCAGCGACTCGCTCGGCCTCGGCGGCCTTGCGCTCGGCCTCGGCGCGGGCATCAGCAGCCATCGCGGCCGTCACCGACGCGCGGTCCTCGGTGTCCTGCACCTCGGGCAGGCGCTCCTCGACCTTGGCTCGCAGCTCGCCGGCCTCGAAGCGGCGTGCCTCGACCTCGCGACGCCGCCCTGCCGAGACGAACAACCAGATGATCACTGCAATGACGACGATCGCCACCACGATCCACAGAATCGTCTTGCCTGTGTCGGACATGCCATCCCCTTACGGATTACGGGCCCTCACGACCACTTCCCCCGAAACCTACTGCGCTGGGGGACCTCTGCGGCACCCAGCGCGCCGACGTCGTCGTGCACGTACCCCGAACCGTGGGCACGACCGCCCGGTTCGCACCCCGACGAGCGCGCGTATGCCGTCCGGCCAGCCGGACGGCATACGTCATCGGTGCTCGGGTGCAGCCCCGCACGCTGCTCGTGCGCGCGAATCCCGTTGCTCCGCGGCCCCACTCGGGTCCGCCCGAGGTGCTCAGCCGAGTCCGAGCTTCTTCGCCGTGGTCTCGCGCATCTCGACCTTGCGAATCTTGCCCGTCACGGTCATCGGGAACTCGTCGACGATCTCGACGTAGCGCGGGATCTTGTAGTGGGCGAGCTGACCGGTGCAGAACTCGCGCAGCGACTCGGCGGTCAGCGGGGTGGCGCCCTCCTTCATCCGCACCCAGGCGCACAGCTCCTCGCCGTACTTCTCGTCCGGGACGCCGATGACCTGTGCGTCGAGGATGTCCGGGTGCGTGTAGAGGAACTCCTCGATCTCGCGGGGGTAGACGTTCTCGCCACCGCGGATGACCATGTCCTTGATGCGTCCGGTGATCTCGACGTAGCCGTCGTCGTGCATCACCCCGATGTCGCCCGTGTGCATCCACCCGTCCTCGATGGCCTCCGCCGTCTTGTCGGGCTGCTCCCAGTAGCCGAGCATCACCGAGTAGCCCTTCGTCAGGAACTCGCCGGCCTTCCCCCGGGGCAGCGTCTCGCCGGTCACCGGGTCGACGATCTTGATCTCGAGGTGCGGGCCGACCCGACCGACCGTGCCGACCTTCTGCTCGAACGTGTCGTTCGTGCGGTTCTGGGTCGACACCGGCGACGTCTCGGTCATCCCGTAGCAGATCGTCATCTCCTCGATGCCGGCCGCGATGAGCTGCTTCATCAGCTCTGCGGGACAGGGGGATCCGGCCATGATGCCGGTGCGCACGGTGGACAGGTCGTAGTCGGCGAAGGAGGGAAGGTTCCACTCGGCGATGAACATCGTCGGCACGCCGTAGAGCGAGGTGACCTTCTCGTCCTGGGTGGCCTTGAGGGTCAGCGCGGGGTCGAAGCCGGGCGCCGGGATCACCATGCAGGCACCGTGCGTCGTGCAGGCGAGGTTGCCCATGACCATGCCGAAGCAGTGGTAGAAGGGCACCGGGATGCAGACGCGGTCGGCCTCGGTGTAGTCGCACAGCTCGCCGACGAAGTAGCCGTTGTTGAGGATGTTGCGATGGCTCAGGGTCGCGCCCTTCGGGAACCCCGTGGTGCCCGAGGTGTACTGGATGTTGATCGGGTCGGTGTTCGAGAGTCCCGCCTGGACGCGCGCGAGCTCCTCCGGGGCGACCTCGTCGGCACGGGCGACGAGCTCGGCCCAGTCGGACGTCCCGATGTAGACGACGCGCTCGAGGCCGTCGACCTCGTCGCGCACCTCGTCGACCATCTGCCGGTAGTTGCTCGACTTGAAGGACTCCGCCGCCACGAGGGTCGAGATGCCGGCCTGCCCGAGGACGTACTGCAGCTCGTGGGACCGGTAGGCCGGGTTGATGTTGACGAGGATGGCGCCGATCTTGGCCGTCGCGTACTGCACGAGCGTCCACTCGGAGCAGTTCGGCGCCCAGATGCCGACCCGATCGCCCGTGCCGACGCCGACGGCGAGCAGCGCGCGGGCCAGCCGGTCCACGTCGGCCCGCAGCTCGGCATACGTCCACCGGCGGCCCTGGGTGACGTCGACGAGGGCGTCACGCTCGCCGAACCGCTCGGCCGTGGCGTCGAAGCTGTCGCCGATCGTCGTCTCGAGCAGCGGGGTGTCCGTCTCGCCGCGGGTGTGCGAGAGGTTCGGGTCGAGCGTGACGGGCGGTGCGGCGGTCATCGGTGGCCTCCCGGCGTGCGGCGGTGAACGGTCTCACCACACCCAACCCCGGCACGACCCGGCGCACAAGGGAAAGCGCGCGAGGTGGAGCGAACTCACATGGTGCGCCGGGTGGACGTGCCCGTCGGCGACCTCACGCGTCGGCGGCCGGAGGCGCGTGCACTCCCCGGTGGATCTCGTAGGCCCGGGCGTCACCGGGCGAGTCCGGGTCGTCCCGGATCGGTCGGTCCGACATGAAGAGCCGCGTCACGTTGGCCAGCTCGCCGGGGTGGCTGAAGTTGATGGCGTGCGCGGCGCCGTGGATGACGACGAGGATCACGTGGCTGTCGGTCTGCCCGGCGACCTCCTTGATCCGCGGGGGCGCGGGCATGAGCGGGTCGGCGCTCCCGACCACGACGAGCGTCGGGATGTCGAGCGCGAGGAGGCGGTCGAGCGCCGGGTAGCGGGTCAGGGCCCGGAACATCCGCACGGTGCTCGGCACCCCGAACCGCAGGTAGTCGGGCACGGCCACCGGGATGAGGCCGAACGGCTCGCGTATGCCGTCGCGCGCGAGCTGCTGCACGGCCCGGCGCAACGGCTGGTTGTGAAGGCCACCCGCCGGCGCGACGAGCACGGCCCGCTCGAGACGCTCCGGGTAGAGGTGGGCGAACTCGCAGATGACGGCGCAGCCCATCGAGTTGCCGACGAGGGTCACCCGCTCGACACCTCGGTCGTCGAGGAACGCCGCTGCCGCGTGGGCGAGCTCGGGCACGTCGAGAGGCTCGCGCGGCCGACCGCTGCGACCGAAGCCGGGCAGGTCCGGGACGAGGGTGCGGAACTCTCCCGCGAGCCGCTCCGCCGTCGGCAGCAGGTAGCGACCGGAGAGACCGAAGCCGTGCAGGTGCATCATCGGTGCGGCGCCCGGCGGCCCGGGCGACTCGCGGTAGAAGAGCTTGACCCCGTCGATCACCGTCCATCGCTCGGCGAGCGCCGGCGCGGCCACGGTCAGGCCTCGCCGAGCAGGGGCGAGCGTCGCCGCGTCCAGGACCGCGAGGATCGGACGGATGCCGGTACTGATGGGTGAGTCGACACCGGACCAGAGTCCGCCCCCGGCACGCGTGCCGCGTCACCCCCACAGGATGAACGCGGACGGCCGAGGCAACCGGACAGCACGACGCCCCGGCCGGGAGACCCGGTCGGGGCGTGGTGTTCTGTCTCAACACAGAGTGCACCCGTAGGGATTCGAACCCCAAACCTTCTGATCCGTAGTCAGATGCTCTATCCGTTGAGCTACGGGTGCGTCGTTCCGTCACTCGGAGGAACGAAAAGTTACCTTAGCGCCTCGGGTCCGCATCCACGAAATCGGCCCCGGCCCGAGCCTGACGACCCCGCCCGGCACCCCACGAGCAGCGGCCCGCGGACGCCGCCTCACGGCATACGCGGTCGGCCCGAGAAGGGGCCACGATCACCCGATGCCCGGTACCGGCGAGTACTGAAATTCCTGCAAGAAACCGACAACAGATCGTCGTTTTTCTTGCGGGCCCGAGCCCATGTGAGGCGTCTCACCGCCCCGGCGCCCGCATGCGGTCAACGGCGTCCACGACGGCGCGTACCTTGAAGTCATCACGTCATCTGTTCAGCATGTGGACACCTGCAGCCCGATCCGGGCTCGTCCAGGATCCACCTGCGGAGCAGCTTCACACCGGCACGACGTGGTGCCGGGCGGCACCGCGCGCGAAGGGATGGGCCCCGAGTTGACCACGACCCACGAGAAACAGACACACACGACGCACGCGGGTCTTGCCGCGTGGGTCGAGCAGGTCGCCGAGCTGACGCAGCCGCGCGACATCCGCTGGATCACCGGCTCCCCCGAGGAGTGGACCGAGCTGACCGACCACCTCGTCGAGGCCGGCACCTTCGTCCGGCTCGACGAGAGCAAGAAGCCGAACTCCTTCTACTGCGCCTCCGACCCCAGTGACGTCGCGCGCGTCGAGGGGCAGACCTACATCTGCTCCGTCGACGAGAAGGACTCCGGGCCCACCAACAACTGGATGGCGCCCGACGAGATGAAGGCTCGGATGACCGAGCTGTACCGCGGCAGCATGGCGGGCCGCACGATGTACGTCATCCCGTTCGTCATGGGTCACCTCGAGGCCAAGGTCCCGATGTTCGGCGTCGAGATCACCGACTCTGCCTACGTCGTCGTCTCCATGCTCGTCATGGCCCGCTGCGGCGACAAGGTGCTCCACAAGATCGAGGAGACGAACGCCGACTACGTGCCGGCGCTCCACTCGGTCGGTGCCCCGCTCGCCGAGGGCCAGGCCGACGTCGCGTGGCCGTGCTCCGACACGAAGTACATCGTCCACTTCCCCGAGGAGCGCACGATCTGGAGCTACGGCTCCGGCTACGGCGGCAACGCCCTGCTCGGCAAGAAGTGCTACTCGCTGCGCATCGCCTCGGCCATCGCCCGCGACGAGGGCTGGATGGCCGAGCACATGCTCATCCTCAAGCTCACCTCGCCCAAGGGGTCCGTCCACTACATCGCGGCGGCCTTCCCGTCCGCCTGTGGCAAGACGAACCTCGCGATGATCACGCCCACCATCCCCGGCTGGAAGGCCGAGATGGTCGGCGACGACATCGCCTGGATGCGCTTCGGTGAGGACGGCCGCCTCTACGCCGTGAACCCGGAGTTCGGGCTCTTCGGCGTCGCCCCCGGCACGGGCGAGTCGACCAACCCCAACGCGATGGCCACCATCGAGAAGGGCAACTCGGTCTTCACCAACGTCGCCCTGACCGACGACGGCGACGTGTGGTGGGAGGGCATGACCGACGAGCCGCCGGCACACCTCACCGACTGGCACGGCAACAGCTGGACGCCCGAGGACGGCAAGGCGGGGACGCTCTCGAGCCACCCGAACAGCCGCTTCTGCACGCCGGCCTCGCAGTGCCCGATGATCGCCCCGGAGTACGACAACCCCGACGGCGTGCCGATCGACGCGATCCTCTTCGGCGGCCGCCGCAAGACGACCGTGCCCCTCGTCTACGAGTCGCGCGACTGGCAGCACGGCACGTTCATCGGCGCCACGCTCTCATCGGAGACCACCGCCGCCGCGACCGGCGCCGTGGGCGTCGTGCGCCGCGACCCGATGGCGATGCTGCCCTTCATCGGCTACCACGCGGGCGACTACATGAACCACTGGCTCGAGATCGGCAAGAGCGCGGACGCCTCCAAGCTCCCCCGCATCTTCGGCGTCAACTGGTTCCGTCGCGACGAGGAGGACGGCTCCTTCCTCTGGCCCGGGTTCGGCGAGAACAGCCGTGTCCTCAAGTGGGTCATCGAGCGCCTCGACGGCGACGCCGATGCCGTGGAGACCCCGATCGGGTTCGTGCCGACCGAGGGCGCCATCGACATCGACGGGCTCGACATGACGCCCGAGCAGGTCGCCAAGGCCATCCGGGTCGACGCGGCCGACTGGGAGAAGGAGCTGCCCCTCATCCAGGAGTGGTTCGACAAGTTCGGCGAGCAGCTCCCCGCGGAGCTGTGGGCCGAGTTCGACGCCCTCAAGGCCCGCGTCAGCGAGCGCTGAGAGGTCGGTCCACCGCCTGCTGGCCGGCGGGCGGCGGACGACGTGATGCAGGGCCCGGCACCTCACGGTGCCGGGCCCTCCGTCATGCCACGGGTCCGTGGCGTCGTCGACCCGCCCGGCACCCGAGGTCGTATGCCGTGTCGCCGGGGCAGGCGGCATACCCCCCTGTCGTCGGGTGCCCGTCGTGGGGTACACGTGGGCCATGAGCAACTCACACCCCTACACCCGCGACGAGACCGAGGCCGAGCGGCTCGATCGCAACTTCGGCGAGCAGCTGCAGGAGCTGCGCATCGCCCAGGCCGGCGTCCAGATCCTCTTCGCCTTCCTGCTGACCATCCCGTTCCAGCAGCGCTTCACGATCTTGAGCGACCTGCAGCGCGACATCTACGTCGCGACCCTCATGGCCGCCGCCGTCAGCGTCATCGTCTTCACGGCGCCGGTCGCGCTGCACCGCACGCTCTTCCGCGACGGGCTCAAGGACTTCATCGTCACCTACACCGACCGGCTGATGAGCGTGGGGCTGCTCACGCTCGGGCTCGGCATCATCGGCGGGGTGGTGCTCGTGCTCGACGTGCTGATGTCGCACACCGCCGCGTTCTGGTTCGGCGGCGCGCTGGGCGTGCTGGGGCTGGCGCTGTGGGTCGGGGTGCCGCTGTCGAAGAAGGGCAGCGCCCGCCAGAACCTCGAGGGCGACGACGACGCGAATGCGAACGGCGCCCACTCCTCCCCCGCCTGAACCGTCGAGAGGCCACCGTTTGCGGGTCCCCAACTGTTGAGGGGCCAATGTTTGCGGTCCTGTCCGGGGCGGAGGCGGCGGGAGCCGTCGCGTGGTCGTCCCGGCCTCGCGCCGCCTCCGTGGAAGAACGCCGAATGCCCCCGAGCTCGCTCGGGGGCATTCGGCGTTCTGGCGCGGAGGCGGCGGGATTTGAACCCGCGAGAGGTTTTATCCTCAACCCGCTTAGCAGGCGGGCGCACTAGGCCACTATGCGACGCCTCCGTGCCCGCGACGAGGCCGCCGAGGCGGCGTCCGATGCACGGGCGAGCACAGGCTACCGGCACCGGTGCGCCCGACCCAAACCGGGGGTGGACGCGTCCAGGCGCCTTACCCAACTCGATGCGGCATATATCAGGTTGGCAGGGCACAATGTGCATCGGCTCGTGCGCACGGGCCGATGCAGAGAGGACTCCATGACCTACCCGAACACGCGAGGTCCGGCTGCGCCCCCGACCCGTGAGGCGCTGCGACGCGAGCTCAAGTCAGGCTTCCGTCGCGCCGTCGGGCTCACGGCCCTCGGCACCGTCGTCCCCGGAGCAGGCCTGACCCAGACCCGTAGCCGCAAGTTCGGATGGCTGCTGCTCGCTCTCGCGATCGTCAGCCTCGGCGTCGGCGCGTACTACGTGATGCGCACCGGCGTGACGAACGCCGCCCTGTCGATCGTCGCGCGCCCCACGGTGCTGCAGACGCTCGCCGTCGCCTTCGTCATCGGCGGCATCCTCTGGTGCGGCTCGATCATCCTCACTGCCGTGCAGTCGCGCCCCACGAGGCTCGACCGTGCCCGCACGCGCCTGCTCGCCGGCTTCACCACCCTGATGGTCTTCGTCGTCGCCGGCTCGTCGTTCAAGTTCGCCGAGTACGCCACGATCACGCAGAGCACCGTGGCGCAGGTCTTCGGCAAGACCCCCACGACCCCCGGAGCGGGAGCCCAGGTCTCCGAGGGCGAGGACCCCTGGGCCGAGCAGGCCCGCGTCAACATCCTGCTGCTCGGCTCCGACGCCGGCGCTGACCGGGTCGGCATCCGCACCGACTCGATGATCCTCGCGAGCATCGACACCAAGACCGGACGCACCGCGCTCATCTCGATGCCGCGCAACCTGCTCAACGCGCCACTGGCGCCGAAGAGCCCGCTGCGCGCCATCTACCCCTCCGGCACGTTCGGCTCGCCCGACAGCTCCTGTGACCAGGGCCCCGGCCAGTGCATGCTGACCAACCTCTACGTCGACGCCGAGAACTACGCCAAGGCCCACCCGGGCGCCTACCCCTCGGGTGACCAGCCCGGGCGCGTCGAGCTGCGTGGGACCGTCCAGGAGATCACCGGACTCGAGGTCGACCAGATGGTCGTCATCGACCTCAAGGGCTTCTCGCGCCTCATCGACGCCATGGGTGGACTCGACATCAACGTCAAGCTGAGCGGCTACGGCACCAAGCTGACCATCGGCGGCGAGCACGCCCCCGACGGCAGCGTCTTCGGCGTCAAGGGCTACTTCGAGCCCGGCCGCCAGCACCTCGATGGCTACCACTCCCTCTGGTACGCCCGCTCGCGCGCCGCCGACAGCGACACGTTCCGCCAGATGCGGCAGCGCTGCGTGGTCCAGGCGATCGTCCAGCAGGTCAACCCGGCCCAGATGGTCTCGAAGTACCCCGAGGTCGCGAGCATCCTCAAGGACAACATCTACACCGACATCCCGGTGCAGAACCTCCCGGCCTTCGTCGAGCTCGTCGAGCGTGTGCAGAAGTCGAAGATCAACAGCGTGGCCCTGACGCAGAAGCAGAAGGTCTACTCCAACGACCCCGACTACGCGCTCATCCGCGAGCTGATCCAGAAGGGCATCGCGCCGCCGAAGGCGACGCCCAAGCCCTCCTCGACGTCGACGAGCACGCCGACGAAGACGAAGACCCCGACCTCGTCGAGCACCGACTCCTACGAGACCTGCTGACCCGCAGGCCCGCCGACCCACAACAAAGCCCCCGGCCGATGGCCGGGGGCTTTGTCACAAACGACTGAGGTTGGTGTCGCTCGTTGCTGTTGCTCTCGAGTGATCAGAGCGGGCGAACTGCGTCGGCCTGCGGGCCCTTGGGACCCTGCGTGACCTCGAACTCGACTCGCTGCGCCTCGTCCAGCGAACGGTAACCGTTCGACTGAATGGCCGAGTAGTGGACGAAAACGTCGGGGCCGCCGCCGTCCTGGGCGATGAAGCCGAAGCCCTTTTCAGCGTTGAACCACTTGACGGTGCCCTGTGCCATACGGGTAACTCTTCCTTCTTTAGCGTGTGGGACAACGCACCTCGCGCATCCCAAGCTGCCGCTTTGACTCCACTCGACGGGCGCGAACCCACCGAAGCCGAAAGGAAACCCGTCACCGTTGCGGATGACGGGCACCTGCTCGACTGCGAGGAACTGCAACTGCAACCGCGACGAACCTAGCAGAATACCGGCCGGTCGGCCCGTCGGATGACACTCGTTTTTGGGCGTTCAGGAACCGTTCGTCGCGACGTCACGTCGGGTGCCTCGCAGCGCGAGCCGCGGGGGTCGGTCGCCGCGGATCGTCGCGACCATGTCGAGAACGCGCCGGGTCGCCCGGACGTCGTGCGCGCGGAACACCGTGGCCCCCAGCCAGGCCGCCACCGCGGTCGCCGCGAGCGACCCCTCGAGCCGCTCCTCGGCCGGCAGGTCGAGCGACTCCCCGACGAAGTCCTTGCGCGACATCGCCTGCAGCACAGGGTAGTTCAGGGCAGTGATGTCGGCCGTGTGCCTCAGGACCTCGAGCGAGTGCGCCGTGGTCTTGCCGAAGTCGAGCGTGGGGTCGACGAGGATGCGTTCACGAGGTATGCCGGCCTGCTCGGCCGCCAGGGCGCCGTCGGCCAGGGTGCGCACGACGTCCCGCACGACGTCGAGCGGGTCGTCGCCGTAGGTGACGTCGACCGGATCGGTCCGGGGCGGAAGGCCGCCGGTATGTGAGATGACGTAGCCGGCACCGATGCCCGACGCGACGTGGACGAGCTCGGGGTCGTGTCCGGCCCACGTGTCGTTGACGAGGTCCACGACCCCGGCCGCCTCACGGGCCACCTCCGACCTCCACGTGTCGAGGCTCAGCAGGACGTCCGGGTGCTCGGCCCGCGCCCACTGCAGGAACGGGACGACGCGCCGGATCTCCTCGTCGGCGTCGACGACCTCGCCCTCCTGACCGGCGCGCACGCCACCGACGTCGACGAGGTCCGCGCCGAGCTCGACGGCCTCGACGAGGGCCGCCTTGGCGGACTCGAGGTCGGCGTGGCGGTTGCCGCTGAAGAAGGAGTCACGGGTCCGGTTGACGATCGCCATGACGGCGGGCGAGGCAGCGTCGAAGCGGCGTCCCCGCAGGACGAGAGGGCTCGCCGACGTGAGCTCGAGAGGGGCCAGCCGGCTCAGGATCTCGGCGGTGTCGGGCGCGGGATCCGAGCCGGAATGTCTGGTCACACTGTCGTATCTCACGGCTCCACCCAAAGGTCAACGCCGGTCGGGAGCATGGTTGCGGAACTGTTACCATTGTCGAGCAGACATCGCCCACGGCCCGGCCACGCTCCCGGCCGGGTCGCGGGTGGTCCGCCGGTCCTGATCGTCCCGCAATGACGGTCGACCAACCGGGCCCGCGACGACGCGTCGGCGGGCCCAGTCACCAAGGAAACTGAATACAGAGATGTCGTACATCGTGTCGTTCTTCGCGGCCATGAACCGTCCGTCCACGTCGATGCCGGTCGGTCAGTACAACTCCAGCACGACGTTCGAGGAGAGGCTCGGCCTGCTCTGAGAGCGCGTGCAACCGCTGGGCTCACCGTCGAGGCCGGCGCATGAGAACAAAAGGGACTCCGGATCTCCGGAGGCCCTTTTTTCATGCCCGGATCCGGTCCGAGGCCAGGCCGGAGGAGTGGGGTCGTGAGGTCGCGCGTGAGATCGCGCACGAGGTCGTGCGACTGCTGCGCCCTGGCGACACGAGCTGCGCGATCTCCCGCGCTGTCTGGGTGCACCCGTGGCCTGCGGCGTGGCGACGCGCTCCGGCCAGCGTGCGGAGGGCGTGGGACTCCGCGCTGGTACCGGGCTCGTTCCTCGCCCGGGCCCAGCGCTCCCCGTCATCTCACGCCTCCGCAAGCTGCTCCGAAGGCGCTCCGCGCCGACGGAGCAGTTGGCGGAGGGCGTGGGATTCGAACCCACGATGGGCTATGAACCCATAGCGGTTTTCAAGACCGCCGCACTCGGCCACTATGCGAGCCCTCCAGTGTCCGCGGAAGTCTAGCCGCGGGCGACCCAGCCGTCCGAATCATCCCGGCGCCGACCATGACGCGCCCGATGACACGCCTCATGATGCTGCGTCTGGTGTGGTCATCACCCCACGAGCGGCAGGACCATCCGCAGGACGATGACGGCGCTGCCGGAGCAGTGGGTCAGATGTACATCGCCGGGTCGAGCCACTGGTTGGTCGCGTCGCGCTTCGGGAACCGGATGACCGCCGGGATGCCGGTCGCGACCGCGCCGGAAGGGACGTCCTTGACGACGACCGAGTTGGCGCCGATCTGGACGTCGTCGCCGACGCGGATGGGCCCGAGCACGCGGGCACCGGCGCCGATGGTGACGCGGTCGCCGACCGTGGGGTGCCGCTTGACGTGTTCCATCGACCGGCCGCCCAGGGTGACCCCGTGGTAGATCATGACGTCGTCGCCGACCTCGGCGGTCTCGCCGATGACGACTCCCATGCCGTGGTCGATGAAGAACCGCCGGCCGAGCCGGGCCGCCGGGTGGATCTCGACGCCGGTGATCGAGCGCGTCACCGTCGCGAGGACCCGCGCCGGCAGCCGTCCGCCCGGGCGCTTCCACAGCTCGTGCAGGCCGCGGTGCGCCCAGATGGCGTGCAGCCCAGGAGAGGTCAGGACCATCTCGAGCCGGGAGTTGGCCGCGGGGTCGCGCTCGATCGCGCCGTCGACGTCCTCGCGGGCCCGGTCGGCGAGCTTGCGCACGAGGCCGAGCGGGCCGGCATACGACCGCCCGCCGGGGACGACGGCGGCTGCGTGGGAGGTCACAGTCGCCGCCGGCTCCCCGGCTGTCCCGACCACCTCGGCCGCGCCGTCACCGCGCACGAGCGTCAGCGGCTTCTCGGCCGGCCGGGGCTCGTGGTCGATCTGTGGTGCGGTGCTCATGCACGACTCCTTGGTGGCATTGCAGGTGGGGCGGGCGAACGAGGGGACGTCAGTCGACGAGGCCCTCGAAGAGGATCGTCGACAGGTAGCGCTCACCGAACGACGGGATGATGACGACGATCGTCTTGCCGGCGTTCTCGGGACGCTGGGCGACCTGGACGGCGGCAGCGATGGCGGCACCGGACGACAGGCCGACGAGCAGGCCCTCCTCGGTCGCGGCGCGGCGGGCCCACTTGACGGAGGTCTCGGCGTTGACGTCGATGACCTCGTCGTAGACCTCGGTGTCGAGGATCTCGGGGACGAAGTTGGCGCCGATGCCCTGGATCTTGTGCGGACCGGGCTGGCCGCCGTTGAGGATCGGGCTCTCCTCGGGCTCGACGGCGATGATCTGGACGCTCGGCTTGCGGGCCTTGAGCACCTGGCCGACGCCGGTGATGGTGCCGCCCGTGCCGATGCCGGCGACGACGATGTCGACCTCGCCGTCGGTGTCCTTCCAGATCTCCTCCGCGGTGGTCCTGCGGTGGATCTCGGGGTTGGCCTCGTTGGCGAACTGGCGGGCCAGCACGCCGCCTCGCTCGGCGACGATCTCGTCGGCCTTGGCGACCGCGCCCTTCATACCGGTCGACGGGTCGGTGAGGACGAGCTCGGCGCCGAAGGCGCGCAGCAGCGCGCGGCGCTCCTTGCTCATCGACTCGGGCATCGTCAGCACGACCTTGTAGCCACGGGCGGCGCCGACCATGGCGAGCGCGATGCCGGTGTTGCCGGAGGTGGCCTCGACGATGGTGCCGCCGGGCTCGAGCTGCCCGCTCGCCTCGGCGGCGTCGATGATGGCGACGCCGATGCGGTCCTTGACGGAGTTGGCGGGGTTGTAGAACTCGAGCTTGGCGGCCACGGTCGCCTGCGCCCCGTCGGTGACCTTGTTGAGGCGCACGAGCGGCGTGTTGCCGATCAGCTTGGTCACGTCGTCGTAGATCGGCATTGCTGGAGCCCTTTCGGCTGGGTACGGCGGAACGGTCTGTCGCCTCGATTGTCTCCGACAACCGAGTTCTCGTTATGCATATTCCAACACGTCGTTATCGATTGCCAAGGCCGCGCCCATGATCCGGGCGCCGACACGACGCCGGGTCACCCGGCACACACCCCGAAGGGCGTATGCCGCCCGGCGCGGGACGAAGGGGACGAGCGTCACGCCGCGACGGCCGTCACAATCACTAAGCGCTTGCTCACGCGTCAGTAGACTCCCCGGCATGAGTGCGCTCCAGATCGTCGCCGTCGTCGTCTGCCTCGGCGTGACCGCCGTCGCCGTCGCCCTGCTCGTCAAGACGGTCAACCACTTCCTCGCGACCTTCCGCCTCGGCCAGCCCGAGGACCGCGGCGACGACAAGGGGGCCCGCACGCGCACGCTGCTGCGCGAGTTCCTCGGCCACACGCGCATGTCGCGCCTGCCGGTCGTCGCGATCGCGCACTGGTTCACGATGGTCAGCTTCGGCGTCCTCTTCTTCACCCTGCTCAACGCGTTCGGTCAGCTCTTCCAGCCGGAGTTCGTGCTGCCGCTCATCGGCCACTTCTTCCCCTACGAGTGGATCACCGACTTCTTCGCCTTCGCGGGCTTCCTCTCGATCCTCGTGCTCATGGCGATCCGCCAGAAGAACCACCCGCGCTCGGCCGCCGGTGAGGACGGTCGCCGCAGCCGCTTCTTCGGCTCCACGTGGTGGCAGGCCTACTACGTCGAGCTGACGATCCTCGGCGTCACCCTCTGCATCGGCCTGCTCCGCGCCCTCGAGTGGACCCTCGCGCGCAAGACCGGCACCGGCATGGACACCGCCCTCCACTTCCCGCTGACGGGCTGGATCGGCAACTTCTTCACCGGCCTGTCGGTCAGCGCCGTCGAGAACCTCATCGTCGTCATCGCCGCGGTCAAGATCCTCATCTCCTTCGCCTGGATGATCACCATCGCGCTCCAGCCGACGATGGGCGTCGCCTGGCACCGCTTCCTCGCGTTCTTCAACATCTTCTTCAAGCGCCACGCCGACGGCCGCACGAGCCTCGGCGAGCTCCAACCGATCCGCGTCGGCGGCGAGGTGCTCGACTTCGAGAACGTCGACGAGCTCGACGAGGACGCCGCGCTCGGCGTCGGCAAGGTCGAGGACTTCACGTGGAAGGGCCTGCTCGACTTCACGACGTGCACCGAGTGCGGTCGCTGCCAGAGCCAGTGCCCGGCATGGAACACCGACAAGCCCCTCTCCCCCAAGCTGCTCGTCATGACGCTGCGCGACCACGCGCACGCCAAGTCGCCCTGGCTGCTCGCCTCCGAGGAGGTCCGCGCGGGCGGCATCGAGTCGGCCGAGGGCTTCAGCGACGCCACGAAGGGCGCCGTCGCGACCGAGCAGCTCGTCGGCGAGACCGGCTACGACATCCGCCACCCGCTGACGGCCTACAACCCGCACGGTCCCGACGCCGTCATCGACGAAGACGTGCTCTGGTCGTGCACGACGTGCGGCGCCTGCGTCGAGCAGTGCCCCGTCGACATCGAGCACGTCGACGCCATCGTCGACATGCGCCGCTACAAGAACCTCATCGAGTCGGCCTTCCCGGCCGAGCTCAACGGCCTGTTCAAGAACCTCGAGAAGAACTCGAACCCCTGGGGCCTCGCACCGCGGCTGCGGATGGACTGGGCCAAGGACCTCCCCTTCGAGGTCAAGCAGGTCGGCCAGGACGTCGAGAGCCTCGACGAGGTCGACTACCTCTTCTGGGTCGGCTGCGCCGGCGCCTACGAGGACCGCGCCAAGAAGACGACCCGCGCGGTGGCCGAGCTGCTCGACACCGCCGGTGTCTCCTTCGCCGTGCTCGGCGACGGCGAGGCCTGCACGGGCGACTCGGCCCGCCGCGCCGGCAACGAGTTCCTCTTCCAGATGCTCGCCCAGCAGAACGTCGAGACCCTCAACGAGGTCGGCGCGACGAAGATCGTCGTCACCTGCGCGCACTGCTTCAACACCATCAAGAACGAGTACCCGCAGCTCGGCGGGCAGTACGAGGTGCTGCACCACACGCAGCTGCTCAACCGCCTCGTCCGCGAGAAGCGCCTGACGCCCGTCGCGCGCCCGGGTGACGCGGTCGCCACCGGAGCGGCGTCGACCGGCGCCAAGGTGACCTACCACGACCCCTGCTACCTCGGTCGGCACAACCAGGTCTACGCCCCGCCGCGCGAGCTGCTCCAGATCCTCCCCGGCGTGGAGTACGCCGAGATGGAGCGCAGCAAGGAGAAGTCCTTCTGCTGCGGCGCCGGTGGCGCGCGCATGTGGATGGAGGAGAAGCTCGGCACGCGGATCAACACCAACCGCACCGAGGAGGCTCTCGCGACGGGCGCCGAGCGCATCGCCGTCGGCTGCCCCTTCTGCAAGGTCATGCTCTCCGACGGCCTCAACGCCGCGATCCAGGACGGCAAGGCCACCGACGCCGTCGAGGTCGTCGACGTCGCCCAGATGCTCCTCGCCGCCGTGCGCCGCGGCGACGGCGGCGGTGAGCCCGACGAGGCGGAAACGCCTGAGCCCCAGCCGGACCCGGAGCCCGCACCGGTCGCCTGAGCGCGCCGGACGGCATACGCCCGCTTCCTGACGAAGGCCCCCTCCGCACCCGCGGAGGGGGCCTCGTGCGTATGCCGTCACGCGACGTCGGCGTGTATCAGCGGGTCGCGCCCGCCGCACTGACTCCCTGCAGCCGGGGCACCGCAGCCGGCCCGAGCACCGGGGGGAACCCATGAGCCTGACCGATACCTCCGAGGTCTTCGTCTCCGCCGAGGAGTCAGCCCTCAACGACCTCGTGACGGCGCTGTGCACCGCCAGACCACACCTGCTGTCGTACGGGTCGCCGGCCTTCGTGCCGGTCTCGGACGTGGCCGACACGCAGACGCCGCCGATCCTCTTCCCCGGCACCGGGGGCATCCAGTGGCACGTGCGCTTCTCGGTGCCCCACCTCGACCTCTACGACGAGGACGCGCCCCTGCCGCCCCAGCTGAGCCTCGGCCCGGGGCAGTTCAGCGTGTCGACGAAGGTGCAGATCTGCGTCGACTGCCCGAAGGACCGGCACGATCCCAAGGACGACCCGCACGACCCGCACGGCGACCACGGTGGCGACCACCCGAACGAGCCGGACGACCCCCGCTGGGACGACAAGCCGGGCAAGGCCGAGAACCCCGTGTGCACGACCATCGAGCTGTATGCCGTCGGGCACCTCGCAGGGACGACGCTCGACGGGCAGCCCGCCCTCGGATTCGCCGTCGACGCCGTCGAGCTCGTCGACGTGATGCCGGACGACCTCGAGTCGGTGCTCGAGTGCCTCATCGGCCAGATGCTGCGCGCCGTCCTCACGGCGATCCGCGTCCCCGTCTCGGCGCTGCGCGTCGGCGCCTTCACCCTGACCCCGACGGTCGGCCCGCTCATCGACACCGACCGCGTGATCGCCCGCGGCAACCTCTAGGAGACCCACATGTCCGAGATCATCGCCGCCATCGACGAGGGCGCGGCCAACGACTTCCTCGACACCGTCGTCGCCGGGCTCGGCCCGCAGTCGACGAGCGGCTCGTCCAGCCTCGGACCGTTCGCGGTCAGCTACTCCGTGAGCGGCACCCTGAGCAACGGCACCGTCGACCTCATCCCGCCGGGCACCATCCGGATCGCCGACCTGCGCCTCGACTGGAGCGCGAGCGCGACGCTGTCGCTCGACCTCGGCGACTTCCTCCCCGAGATCCACATCCCCCAGGTCTGCATCGACATCCCGTGCGTCGGGACGGTCTGCACCCCGCGGATCGACATCACGTGGCCCACCGTCTCGGTGCCCGTGTCGTTCGGCGACTTCGTGCGGGCCACCGTCGACCTCGGGCTGTCCGTGACGCTCGTCGGTGGCGTGTGGAAGGTCGAGGGCATCGTCCAAGGCGTGCCGAGCCTGGCCTTCGGCCCGGGGACCGCGGCGATCGTCGCCGGCATCGGGCTCGCCGTCGCGGCCGCCGTCGCCTGGGTGCCGCTCATCGGTCCCTTCCTCGCCGGGCTCGCCATCGCCGTCACCGCGGCCATCGGGATCGCCGGGCTCACCGGCTGGCTCGGCCCCATCATCACGCCGTTCATCTCGGGCACCCGCTTCCCGGTCTACGAGCAGCCCGAGTGGTTCGAGGTGCTGCCGGCGACGTCGGCGATCGCCCCGGCCGTCTCGGTCCACATCGACGCCGTCGGCGCCGAGGTCCAGCACAACGCGCCCGAGGACGAGCTCGTCCTCAGCGCCGACATCAGCGCCTGAGGAGGGCGGAACCATGAGCGACCACTTCGACAGCAGGGCGCTGAGACAGACCGACTGCTACGGGCAGCGGTTCATGAAGCCCGGCACCTACGCCTACGCGATCGGCCACGCCGGCACCGCCGCCCTGGCCCAGGACCACCCCTACGTCGTCGTCGTCGAAGGTGACTCCCCGAAGCGCGGCGAGATGGCCCAGACGCTCGTCACCGTCCACGCCGAGGGCAAGGCCTTCGTGCCCGACGCCCCGAAGGTGACGGTCAACGCGGGCGACATGGTCATGTGGCACTGCCCCGACCCGCACGCCCGGCCCTTCGCCGTCTCGGGCGAGAAGGACTTCTTCTCGAGCGACCGCCTCGTCAACGAGTCGGGCTACTCGCACGCCTTCACGTGCACCGGGACCTACGAGTGGGCCGACGCCCACGGCTCCGGCGCCAAGGGAGTCGTCCGCGTCTCGACGCCCGACTCGAGCTCGGACAAGGGGATCCGGACCTGGCAGAGCCAGCAGCGCCAGGGCGTCCTCGTCATGGTCACGGACGGCCAGACGGAGCCCGCCGAGGTCGACGTCGTGCTGGGCCAGACGGTCTTCTTCGCGATCGTCGCCGGGCCGGGCATCTCGATCACCGACACGGCCGTCATCGAGGCCGAGCGGCCCGTGCCCGGGATCGCCTTCTACCGCAAGCCCACCCGGGGCAAGGACGCCGTAGCCTGACCGGGTGACTGCGACCCCGACGCCCGCCATCGCCCAGGACCTCGCGCCGACGGGCGTCCTCCGCGCCTCGATCAACCTCGGCAACCCCGTGCTCGCCCAAGGCACACCGGACTCGCCCAGCGGGGTGACCGTCGACATCGCCCGCGCCGTCGGCGATCGGCTCGGCGTGCCCGTCGAGCTGGTCTGCTTCGACGCGGCGCGCCGGTCGTTCGAGGCCATGAAGACGGGCGCGGCCGACCTGTGCTTCCTCGCCGCCGACCCGGCCCGGGCGACCGAGGTCGCCTTCACGGCGCCGTATGCCGTCATCGAGGGCGTCTACGTCGTGCCCGTCGACTCGCCCGTGGTGTCCGTCGCCGACGTGGACCGCGAGGACGTCCGGGTGGGGGTCAAGGAGGGCTCGGCCTACGACCTCTTCCTCTCCCGCACTCTGGCGCACGCGACGGTCGTGCGTGGCGACGAGGGCGTCGACGTCTTCGTCACCGAGGGTCTCGAGGTCGGCGCCGGCATCCGCGAGCCCGTCACGGCCTTCGCCGCGCGCCGCGACGACGTGCGGGTCGTCGACGAGGCGTTCATGCAGATCGGGCAGGCCGTGGGAACGACGTGTACGCGTACAGTCGAGACCGTCGCCTTCCTCCACGAGCTCGTCGAGGAGCTCAAGGCGAGCGGCTTCGTCGCCGACGCGCTCTCGCGGTCGGAGCAGTCGGGGGCGGCGGTCGCCCCGCCCGCCTGACGGCATACGCCGGTCGGACGGCATACGCCCGCCGACACCCGGCCCACGACGGCGTGGAGGTCCGCACCCCCGCACAGGGGTGCGGACCTCCACGGTCCGGTCGGACTCAGCCGACCCGGCCCACGGTCGGAGCGGTGATGCCGAAGGCCGACAGCTCCGCGCCGGTCAGCAGGCGCGAGCGGATGAGGAACCGCACACCCTCGGGCGCCTCGACGGAGAAGCCGCTGCCGCGGCCCTTCACGACGTCGACGGTGAGGTGCGTGTGCTTCCAGTACTCGTACTGCGAGACCGACATCCAGAAGCCGATGGGCGCTGGGGCACCCTCGACGACGAGGTCGGCCAGGTGCACGTCGGCCTCGCTCGTCATGAACTCACCGGCCGGGAAGCACATGGGAGAGCTGCCGTCGCAGCAGCCGCCCGACTGGTGGAACATCAGCGGACCGTGGATCCCGGTGAGGCGGCGGAGCAGGTCCGCCGCCTCACCGGTGAGGTCGACCCGGCTGGGGGAAGCCGATGGCTCACCGGGTGCGACCGTCTCTGGGGGCGTGGTGGCCACGGGGGCCGGCCCGCTCAGAAGAACCCGAGCGCGTCGGGCGAGTAGGAGACGAGGAGGTTCTTCGTCTGCTGGTAGTGGTCGAGCATCATCTTGTGGTTCTCCCGGCCGATGCCCGACTGCTTGTAGCCACCGAACGCGGCGTGCGCCGGGTACTGGTGGTAGCAGTTCGTCCAGACGCGACCGGCCTTGATGCCACGGCCCATCCGGTAGGCGCGCGAGCCGTCACGGGTCCACACACCGGCGCCCAGGCCGTAGAGGGTGTCGTTGGCGATGGAGAGCGCGTCGGCCTCGTCGTCGAAGCTCGTGAGCGAGACCACCGGGCCGAAGATCTCCTCCTGGAAGATCCGCATCGAGTTGTCGCCCTCGAAGATCGTCGGCGCCACGTAGTAGCCCTCGGCGAGGTCGCCGTCGAGCACGTTGCGGTCGCCGCCGGTGAGGATCTTGGCGCCCTCCTGGCGGCCGATGTCCATGTAGGACAGGATCTTCTCGAGCTGGTCGTTGCTCGCCTGGGCGCCCATGGTCGTCTCGGTGTCGAGCGGGTTGCCCTGCTTGATCTTCTCGACCCGGGCCACCGCGTCAGGCACGAAGTCGCCGTAGATCGAGCTCTGCACGAGCGCGCGCGACGGGCACGTGCAGACCTCGCCCTGGTTGAGGGCGAACATCGTGAAGCCCTCGAGAGCCTTGTCGTAGAAGGCGTCCCGCTCCTGAGCGACGTCCTCGAAGAAGACGTTGGGGCTCTTGCCGCCGAGCTCGAGGGTGACCGGGATGATGTTCTGCGAGGCGTACTGCATGATGAGGCGGCCGGTCGTCGTCTCGCCGGTGAAGGCGATCTTGGCGATGCGGGGGCTGCTGGCGAGCGGCTTGCCGGCCTCGACGCCGAAGCCGTTGACGACGTTGAGCGTGCCCGGGGGCAGCAGGTCGCCGATGAGCTCGACGACCTTGAGGATCGACCACGGCGTCTGCTCGGCCGGCTTGAGCACGACGCAGTTGCCGGCGGCGAGGGCCGGGGCGAGCTTCCACACGGCCATGAGGATCGGGAAGTTCCACGGGATGATCTGGCCGACGACGCCGAGGGGCTCGTGGAAGTGGTAGGCGACGGTGTTCTCGTCGATCTCGCTGCTCGAACCCTCCTGTCCCCGAAGGACACCCGCGAAGTAGCGGAAGTGGTCGACGGCGAGCGGGAGGTCGGCGGCGAGGGTCTCGCGGACGGCCTTGCCGTTCTCCCACGACTCGGCGACGGCGAGCGACTCGAGGTTGGCCTCGATGCGGTCGGCGATCCGGTTGAGGATGAGCGAACGCTCGCCGAGCGGGGTCTTGCCCCAGGCGGGTGCGGCGGCGTGGGCGGCGTCGAGGGCGGCCTCGATGTCCTCCTCGGTGCCACGGGCGACCTCGCAGAACGGCTTGCCGTTGACCGGCGAGATGTTCTCGAACCAGAGGCCCTTCTTCGGGTCGACCCAGTTGCCGCCGATGAAGTGGCCGTAACGGTCGAGGACGGTGACGAGCGAGTCCGGCGAACCGGGCGGTGCGTAGACGGTCATGGTTGATCTCCCAACATCCTTGGTGGTTCCCCTCCCAGGGGTTGGCGTGACCGTAGGCAGCGCAACGTTGCAACCACGTTGCGTCGCGTATGCCGGGTGGCGGCGTCACGGCATACGCCCGGTTGGGGTCAGGCAGGCCCGAGCTCGCGGTCGAGGCGGTGGATCTGGTTCTGGACGAGGGGCATGAGGGGCGAGCCGGGGCCGAGCACGCGTGCCTGCGCCTGCCACATCTCGTAGTCGTCGGCGCCCGACGCGGAGCGGGTCCACGCCGACATCAGGTCGGCGCGACCGCTTCCGAGGACGGCTCGACGCAGGTCGCCCTCGACGCTCGCGCGCAGCCGGACCACCCCGGGTGCCGTCGACCGCGGGAGCAGGGGTCCCCGGTAGGCCCGCATCGCGCTCGCGACGTCACCAGCGGCGAGGTGCGCCTCGACCCCGATCCAGTCCCCGGAGAGCTCGGCGACGAGGCGATACGGGCGCGAGGCGAGGAGGTCCTCCCCGAGCAGGCTGCGCAGCCGGCCCATCTCGACCCGGAGCGTCGAGGCGCTGCTGTCCTCCTCGTAGAGCAGGACGGCGAGCTCGTCGCCGGAGAGGCCGCGCGGTGCCGAGGCGAGCAGGAGCAGGATCTCGCTGTGCCGCGGGCTGAGCCGCACCGTCCGGCGGTGGCCCCGGCCGTCGTCGACGGTCAGGAGGGTGTCGTTGCGACCGAGCGACTCCATGAGCACCGAGAGCCCGCGCCCGACGGCGTCGGGCTGGGCGCCTCGGCCGCTGACGAGCAGCTCGCGGGCCAGCTCGGACTCGGCCATCCGGGCCGCGGCGCGCACCATCGCCATCGTCTGCGGCACGACGATGTCGTCACCGCCGGTGATGTCGAGGACCCCGAGCACGCTCTGGTCGGACGGGTCGTGGATCGTCGTGGCCGCGCAGCTCCAGCGCTGGACGGAGTGCCGGAAGTGCTCGGCGCCGATGACGTTGACGGACTGGTCGAGGCGCAGCGCCATGCCGGGGGCGTTGGTGCCGGCGAGCCGCTCGTCCCAGTTGCTGCCCTCGACGAAGCCGATCGACTCGGCGCGACGGAGCACGCTCGGCGTCCCGCACACCCAGAGCAGCTGACCGGAGGCGTCGGACACCGCCATCACGGCGTCACAGTCGCGCGCCGCCTGGCCGAGCACGTCGTCGAGCAGGGGGAAGACCCTCGCCAGCGGGTGCGCTTCACGGTGGTCGCGGAGGGCGTCCCCGGGCAACGTGATCGGCGCGTCGACGGTGTCGACCTGCACGCCGGCCGCGGCCGAGCGCAGCCACGAGTCGGCGACGTGGGCGCGGACCCCGCCGCTCTCGGACTCGGCGTGCGCGTCGACGGGCATGGGCCGATTGTGCACACACTCCGACGCCCAGCGACAGGAGTGCACGCGATCCCACAGCCACCACCCTGACCACGGGGTTGGACAGAAGGGGTGGTCAAGGAGCCGATTGAGGCGCACCATGAAGGAACCCGCACAGGATCCTTGATGGGAAAGTCCGAGGAGCGACGATGTCACGACGAGCCCCCTTCGTGCCCGACGGCGTGCCGGTGCTGTCGCGCGGCCGCCACCGCAGCTCGCGCAAGGGCGCGTGCTTCATGGAGATGGCCTCATTCCTGGCCGGCGAGCGGTGGAGCGACCACCCGGAGTGCACGCACCCGGTGCTCGCGACCCTCGCGCGCTGCGTCAACGACATGCTCGACGAGACGCATCGCCAGCGCCTCGTGATGATGATCCCCGAGGTGGTGGGCCTCAACCCGGACGACCCACGGGTCACGACGGCGCTCGTGCTGACCACGGCTCGGGCGGCACTGCCCGTCGCCGCCGAGGAGCGCCAGAACGTCATGGCCCTCGCCATCCTCAACGCCGAGGGCATCCTCGCCGAGCAGGACGGGCGCGCTCACGGACAGCTGTCCAGGGCCTCTCGCGCCGCGCTCACAACGGCGCCGGCGGCCGAGCGTTGGGCGCGGATCCACTTGGCCCGCATGGGATTCAACACCGCAGCCGTCCGGCCGGCCAACGCCGCCAAGGTCGTCGCCCTCGCCGTGGACGGCATCGCCCGCGCCTGTGTCGACGACCCGGAGGAGCGGCTCGTCAAGCTCCTCCGCGACGGCATCGACGTCGTGGCCACGTTCGCGCCGCTCGCGGCCGAGCCGGTCAGCGTCACCTGGGCCACCCCCGCGTCGACGCCCGTCGCCCCCGAGACCACCCCCCAGGCAGGCAGCCTCACCCGCTGATCGCGCCCGCATACGCGAGTGGCCACGTCCGAGGTCGGACGTGGCCACTGCGCGTCGGCCGCGGGTCGCGGCAAGCGCCTGCCGTCAGCGGGTCTCGCGGAAGTCGACGTGCTCGCGCGCCACGGGGTCGAACTTGCGCAGCACCATGCGGTCGGGGTTGCTGCGACGGTTCTTGCGCGTCACGTAGCTGTAGCCGGTGCGGGCGGTCGAACGCAGGGTGACGACGGGGCGCAGGTCGGTGCGCTTGGCCATGGGGGCTCCTTCGGTCTCGGGGTCACGAGTTTTCGCGACTGTAATGAGAACCATTCTCGGCAGTGCTACATTCCCGGTACGGCCGAGTCAGCCCGGCCGGGTCCTGTCGGGGCACGACCGAGGCCCCCGCATCCGACGCGGGGGCCTCAGGCGTGTCCTGCGGACAGAAGGCGTATGCCGTCAGCCGCTCAGCAGGTGCCTCGGATCAGGCGAGACCGGCGCTCGCGAGCCACGTCTTGGCGACCTCGCTCGCGTCCTTCTTGTCGACGACGACCTGCTTGACCATGTCGGCGAGCGACGTCGTGTCGAGCTTGGCCGCGACCGGGTTGAGGGCCGCCTTGAGGCTGTCGGCCTTCTCGGTGCGCACGAGCGGCACGACGTTGTCGGAGCCGAAGAGGCTCTGCGGGTCGTCGAGCACGACGAAGCCGTCGGCCGCGATGGACGGGTCGGTGCTGAAGATGTTGGCGGCCTTGACCTGGCCGTTCTTCAGTGCAGCGACGGCGGCCTGGCTCTGCAGCGCGCGGAACTCCTTGGGCACGACGTTGTAGACCGACTTGAGGCCGACGAGGCCCCGCTGGCGGGTCTTGAACTCCGGCGGCGCCCCGAGCGTCAGCTCGGCCTGGTGCGCGGTGAGGTCGGGGATCGCCTTGAGCGACCACGCATCGGCCGTCTCCTTGGTGACGGCGATGGAGTCCTTGTCCTCGGCCGCGGACTTGTCCAGGACCGAGAGGCCCTGCGGCACCGCCTTCTGCAGGGCGGCGTAGACCTCGTCGGGCTGGGTGACCTTGGCGTTCTTGTCGAAGAAGGTGAGAAGCGTGCCGGAGTACTCGGGGAGCACGTCGACCTCGCCACCGGAGATGGCCTTGAGGTAGGTCTCGCGGCTGCCGATGTTGAACTGGCGCGTCACCGTCATGCCCTTGGCCTCGAGGGCCTGGGCGTAGATCTCGGCGAGCAGGGCGCTCTCGGGGAAGTCGGCGGAGCCGACCTTGACCGAGCCGGCGGCGCCGGTCGATCCACCGGTCCCGCCGGCAGCGGGGCTCGAGGCAGGGGCGAGCGGGTCACCGCCGCCACCGCAGGCGGCGAGCGGCACGACGGCGGCGAGGAGCAGGCCCGCGGCGAGGAAGCGCGTGCGTGTCATGGTCGGTCCCTTTCGGATGGGGTGCCCGTGGCGGCGGTCGCCTCCACGGGGCCGGTGCTGCCGGAGCCGACCACTGCGGCCTGCCGCGAGTCGGGGTCCGAGCGGTCTGCACCGTCGGGGTCTGGTTCGGAGTGGGGATCGGAGTTTCGTGCGCGTGAACGGGCAACACGCGTGGCCCGTCCGGAGATTCCCGGTGAGACGGCCCTCTTCTCGAGCAGGGCCAGGAGGCCGTCGGCGACGAGGGCCAGGACGGCGACGAGGATCGATCCGCAGACCATCTGCACGTAGTCACGCGAGGCCAGCCCGTCGATGAGGTAGCGGCCGAGGCCGCCGAGGCTGACGGAGGCCGCGATGGTGGCGGTGGCGATGACCTGGAGGGTCGCGCTGCGCAGGCCGCTGAGGAAGAGCGGGAGCGCGATGGGGGCCTCCACCTTGGTCAGCACCTGCCAGCCGGTCATGCCCATCCCCCGGGCCGCGTCGCGCGCAGCGGGCTCGACGCTGTCGATGCCGGCGTAGGTGCCCGACAGCAGAGGTGGGATCGCGAGCAGCACGAGGACGGTGATGCTCGGGATGACGAAGGCGAGATCGCTCTGGATGAGCGGCCCGACGAACATCGACACGGCGAAGAGCAGCCCCAGGGTCGGGATGGCCCGGGCGGCGTTGGCGCCCGTGACGAGCCAGCGCAGGCGTCCGGAGTGGCCCACCCAGGCGCCGAGCGGCACGGCGACGACGAGCGCGATGAGCAGGGTCAGCCCGGTGTAGAGCAGGTGCTCGAGCACGCGGTTGGGCACGCCGTCGGTGCCCTGCCAGTTGGCCGGGTCGGTGAACCAGGCCCAGATCGTCGCGAGGCTCATGCGGCCACCGCCCTGGTCCAGGGGGTGAGGAACCGCGAGACGACCTGGATGACGAGGTCGAAGACGAGCGCGAGGAGCAGGCACGCGACGATGCCGACCCACACCTCGGTCGGGAAGGAGCGGGCGTAGCCGTCGGTGAGGAAGTAGCCGAGCTGCGAGATGCCGATGAGCGAGGCGACACTGACGATGCTGACGTTGCTCACGGCAGCGACGCGCAGGCCGGCCGCGATGACGGGCACCGCGAGCGGGAGGTCGACCGCGCGGAACCGGGCGAACGAGCCGTAGCCCATCGCGATGGCCGCTTGCTGCGTCGACCCGTCGACGGAGGAGAGCCCGTCGGCGACGGTGCGGGTCAGCAGCGCCACGGTGTAGACGGTCATCGCGACGATGACGTTGACGGGATCGAGGATCTTCGTGCCGAGCAGCGGCGGCAGCAGGATGAAGAGCGCGAGCGACGGGATCGTGTAGAGCAGGCCGGTCGTCGTGAGCAGCACGGCCCGCAGCCGGGGCCGGCGCGCCGCGAGCCAGCCCAGCGGGAGGGCGATGACGAGACCGAGCACGAGCGGCAGCCCCGCGAGCCAGGCGTGCTGGCCGGCGCGGGACATGATGTCGCCGATGTGGTCGAGGGCCCAGGTCACCGAGCGGTCGCCTCCTCGGCGGGGGCCTGGGAGGCGGCGGCGTCGCGCCGGGCCTCGATCGCGGGGATCACCTCGGCGGCGCGGATGGTGCCGACGAGGCGTCCGTCGTCGTCGGCCACGACGCCGCGCCCGCTCGGGGACGACAGGGCCGCGTCGAGCAGGGCCCGCAGCGATCCGGTGGTCGAGGCCACGGTGCCACCGCGGTGCAGGACCGTGCGCGTCACCTCGGACTCGACGGCAGCCGCCCGGACCCAGCCCAACGGCTCGCCCGCGGCACCGACGCACAGCACCCACGGCGTACCGACGGCTCGGACGTCGTCGGCACTGGCACCGAGGGACACGGTGGGCTCGTCGGCGAGCGAGAGCTCGGGGGCCGCCGCAAAGGAGAGCGCGCGGTAGCCGCGGTCGCGGCCGACGAAGCCGGCGACGAAGTCGTCGACGGGGTCGGCGAGGAGCTTGGCCGGCGAGTCGAGCTGGGCGAGAACGCCGCCCACGCGTAGGACCGCCACCTGGTCGCCGAGCTTGACGGCCTCGTCGATGTCGTGGGTCACGAAGAGGATGGTCTTGCCGAGGTCGGACTGGAGCCGCAGGAACTCGTTCTGGAGCTGCTCGCGCACGACGGGATCGACGGCCGAGAAGGGCTCGTCCATGAGCATGACGGGCGGGTCGGCTGCGAGCGCGCGGGCCACACCGACGCGCTGCTGCTGGCCGCCGGAGAGCTGCGCGGGATAGCGCTTGGCCATCGCCGGGTCGAGGCCGACCCGCTCGATGAGCTCCATGGCCCGCGTCCGCGCGGTGCGCTTGTCGGTGCCGAGCAGCCGCGGGACGGTCGTGACGTTGTCGAGGACCGTGCGGTGCGGGAAGAGACCGGCGTGCTGGATGACGTAGCCGATGCCGCGGCGCAGCTCGGCGACGTCGAGCGAGGCGGTGTCGCGGCCGTCGATCGAGATGGTGCCGGACGTCGGGGTGATCATCCGGTTGACCATGCGCAGCGTCGTCGTCTTGCCGCAGCCCGAGGGACCGACGAGGACGGTGATCTTGCCCGTCGGGGCCTCGAGGGTCAGGTCGTCGACAGCCACCGACCCGTCCCCGCGGTCGGTGCCGGACGCATCGGCGTATCGCTTGGTCACGCCCTCGAAGCGGATCATGTCCCTCAACGTACCCGCCTGCCCCGACCGCGCCGCGGTCCTCGTCGAGGGTCAGATGTCGACCGTGACGCCCCCGGAGTGCACGACCCGGGCGACGACGGCCCCGATCGGGCCGGATCGCGGCTCCCCCGTGCCACCGAGCTCGTTCGCGAAGGTGGCCTCGACGACCTCGGTGACGAGGGCGGTCCAGAGCCGGGCCCGCACGAGCATCGCGTGGTCGGCGCGCGCGACGCGGACGAGGGAGGCGTCGAGACCGTCGGCCTGCATCTGCTCGACCGCGCGGCGGGTGCGGGCGAGCGAGCAGATGACGTCACGGTCGCCGTGGACGAGGACCGTGCGCCGGCCCTCGCCCGGGTGGGGGTCGCCCGGCTCGACCCACGGAGCGAGGCCGACGACGAGGCGGACGTCGGGCTCGTCGCCGACGAACATCGCCACCCGGCCGCCCATCGAGTGACCGACGAGGGCGATCGGGACACCGGGGTATGCCGCCCGCACCTGTGCCAGCGCCCACCGGGCGTCCTCGACGGGCATCGCGTCGCCGTTCCAGCCACGGACGCGGAAGCGGAGCCGGGCGACGGCGATCGGACCGGGCCCCCTCTTGAGGGACCGGGCGAACGGCACGAGGCGCGCGACGTTGTGCGACCAGGGCCGGTTGGGCTCGTGCCCGTCGACGGCACCGCCGTGCATGACGAGGGCGACGACGGCCGCGTCCGCGGGCCGGGCGTCCCAGACCAGGGAGGCCAGCGGCATGCTGTCGCCGTCGGCCGCGGTGGTGTCGAGGTCGGCGCTCACACCTGGGTGCGGTGGAAGCTCGCGAACGAGCGGCTCGCCGTGGGCCCGCGCTGCCCCTGGTAGTGGGAGCCGTAGGCCGCTGAGCCGTAAGGGTTCTCGGCCGGCGAGCTGAGGCGGATGAAGCAGAGCTGGCCGATCTTCATGCCGGGGTAGAGCATGATCGGCAGGGTCGCGACGTTGGACAGCTCGAGCGTGACGTGGCCGGAGAAGCCGGGGTCGACGAAGCCGGCGGTCGCATGGGTCAGCAGGCCGAGCCGTCCGAGCGAGCTCTTGCCCTCGACGCGCGCAGCGAGGTCGTCGGGGAGCGTCACGGTCTCGAGCGTCGAGCCGAGGACGAACTCGCCCGGGTGCAGCACGAAGCTGTCCTCGTCGGGACCGACCTCGACGAGCCGCGTCAGCTCCGGCTGCTCGGCGGCCGGGTCGATGTAGGGGTACTTGTGGTTGTCGAAGAGCCGGAAGAACTTGTCCAGCCGGACGTCGACGCTCGACGGTTGGACCATCGAGGGGTCCCACGGGTCGAGCACGACCCGCTCGGCGGCGATCTCGGCCCGGATGTCCTTGTCGGAGAGCAGCACGGGACGAGGCTATAACGCCGGGCCGGATTCGCCCCGACACTCCTGCCCGACTCTCCTCCCTCGCGGACGCCCCACGGACGCCGTCGGCGACCTATCGTCACGTCATGGACCCCTCCGACCCCTCCGGCCCGGGCTCCGGCCGCGCCGACGACGCCCTGCTCGCCGACTTCCACTCCGTCCTCCGGCGGATCCTCGAGTCGCTACCGTCCGACGAGGCCGGACAGCGGCTGTCGGACGCCCTGCGCGAGCACCTCGGGGTCGAGCCGCACCTGCTGGCCGTCGTCTCGGCGACCGTGCTGCCGCACCGCCTCGTCGACGCGGACATCGCCCTGTCCGAGGTCGCGGGCGCCGATCCCGACGCCGCCGTCATCGGCATCGCCGGCGACGCACGTCACCACATGTCGCTCGGCGACCTCGTGCAGCGCTTCCACGGCCAGGTCATGTCGGTCGGCCAGGTCGACTACGACCGGATGCCGACCGGCCCCGGCAAGGACGACCAGCGACAGGTCGTGACCTCCGGCATCCGCCTCTTCCACTTCGACGGACACGCCGTCGCGGTCCGTCAGCAGGGCATGAACCGACAGTTCGGGCGCGAGTCCGGGACCATCGAGGTCGTCGCCCGCGACCGCGACGTGTCCGACGCCCTCATGGCGCGCATCCAGGAGCTCATGGACGAGCGCAGCGTCATCCGCGGCCAGGTCGTGACGTTCGGCTCGGACCCCTACGGCCCCGGCATGGCGGGCGTGACCTTCATCGAGCGACCGACCGTCGACGCGGCTGCCGTCGTGCTGCCCGACGGGGTGCTCGACCGGGTGGCGCACCACGTCATCGGCATGGGCGAGCACCGGGAGCGGCTCGTGGCCCACGGGCAGCACCTCAAGCGCGGGGTCCTGCTCTACGGGCCGCCCGGCACCGGCAAGACGCACACGGTGCGCTACCTGCTCTCGGCGACGCCGGGCACGACGGCGGTGCTGCTGAGCGGCGGCTCGTTGCGCTTCATCCACGACGCCGCCAAGGTCGCGCGGGCGCACCAGCCGGCGATCGTCGTCCTCGAGGACTGCGATCTCGTCGCCGAGGACCGGTCGTTCGCCCCGATGGGGGCCTCTCCCCTGCTCTTCGAGGTGCTCGACGCCCTCGACGGCCTCGACTCCGACTCCGACGTCGCCTTCGTGCTGACGACGAACCGCGTCGAGGACCTGGAGGTCGCCCTGTCGCAGCGGCCCGGCCGTGTCGACCTGGCCGCCGAGATCCCGCTGCCGGACGCCGAGGGCCGTCGCGAGCTGCTCCGCCTCTACGGCGGGCACCTCTTCGGCCCCGAGGCGATCTCGGCCGCGGCCGCCCGGGCCGAGGGCACGACGGCGTCCTTCGCCAAGGAGCTCGTGCGGCGCGCGGTCCTCGCGGCGGCGGTCGCCGACGAGCCGCCGGCCGACGACCACCTCGGCCAGGCCCTCGACGAGCTCCTGTCGGACGCGCAGGCGCTGACGCGCAGCCTCCTCGGCGTGGGCGGCAAGGACGAAGACGGCGCCGCCGTCGACCCCGGTGGTATGCCGTCCGGCCGGCTGCGACCGCGTCGCCCGGTCGTGCTCCTCGGCCCGTCCTCCGACGGCGGGATGACCCGCCCGGGACCACCGCCGTGAGGTGATGCGTGCCGAGCGCGCCCGGGCCCGCTGCGCGACCCGGGCACACGGCATACGCCCTCGGTGGTCTGGGGGCTGCTGCTCAGCCGGCGAAGGCGCGCACCGGCTGCCCCGGCACCGCGACGCGCACGCGGAAGACGGCTCCGGCCTGGGGCTCGGGGTCGTCGAGGTTCTCGCGCGACGTCGTGACGTAGAGGTCGCGCAGGTCGTCGCCGCCGAACGTGCACGCCGTCGTGAGGCGCACGGGGACGGCGACCTCGGCGAGCACGTCGCCCCCCGGTGAGTGGCAGCGGACGCGGCCAGCGCCGTTGAGGGCGACCCAGACGTTGCCGGCGCTGTCGACCGTGAGCCCGTCAGGGTGGCCGACGTCGTGGGTGACGAAGGGGCGCCGGTCGGTGAGCTCGCCGTCGACGACCGTGAAGACGTCGGTGCGGCCGGTCGGGGTGTCGTCGTAGTAGGCGAGGCGGCCGTCGGGCGAGAGGTCGATGCCGTTGGAGATCGTCACGTCGGGCAGCAGGGTCGTGACGTCGCCGTTGCCGTCGACACGGAAGAGCCGCGCGCTGCCGGGCACGCGGTCGTAGCCCATGGTCCCCGCCCACAGGCGGCCCTCGCCGTCGACGCCGCCCTCGTTCATCCGGACCGTCGGGTCGTCCCAGAGGTCGAACCACGGGGTGGGTGTGCCGTCCGGCTCGTCCGCGAGCGCCAGACCGCGCTCGGTCGCGACCACCCAGCCGCCGGACCTGCGTGGCCGCACGAAGGCGGCGACGTCGCCGACGTGCAGGCGGTCGACGGAGCCGTCGGCGCGCAGGGTCAGGACGTCACCGGCGAGAAGGTCGACCCAGCGCAGCCCACCCCACGTCGGCGACCACACGGGCCCCTCGCCGTGGTAGCAGACGGCGTCGGTGACCTGCTCGAGCTCTCCCGTCACGATCGGGCCGCCGTCGGCAGCCATCAGTCCCACCACACGCCGACGTAGTGGTGGCCGTCGGGGACGACCGGCCCGTCGACGAGCCACTGCGCGCTCGCGGCGGGGCCGCCGCTCGACTCGGTGTCGGCATCGATCGTCATCGCGTCGACCTCCTCGGGGAGCAGGGTCGTGATGACGGCCACCCCACTCGCGTAGGGCCATTCGTCGTCGGGGAAGTCCTGGAACTCGAGGACGTCGAGCTCCACCCGCACGTCGTGCACCTCCGGGTGCTCGCGCAGCTCGAAGAGCACCCGGCGCACGGTGTCGAGCGGCACGTCCTCGGGACGGTTCGGCGCGATGCACCACTCGCAGTCGTTGCCCTCGAAGAACTGCTCGAGGGTGACGGCCACCTGGGCACTCGCCCCGCCGCGCTCGCGGACATGGTCGACGAAGGCGGTCTGCTTGGCGAGATCCATGACGGTTTCGGCCCCTGGGGTCGCGTTCCTGGCACTGGCGCGGTGTCGGCTACACTGACGCCGCGTGCCGCCTTGCGGACCCTTTCGCGGGGCACCTCCGGGCGGCCGTGCGAGCGTAGCTCAATGGTAGAGCGCCAGCTTCCCAAGCTGGATACGCGGGTTCGATTCCCGTCGCTCGCTCCACGCGACGCGAGGGCCCCGACCGGTATGCCGTTCGGGGCCTTCGCGCGTCTCGCGACGTCCGCCTAGCAGGTCGTCCACATGCAGACGAGCTGCGTGGGTGCCGTCGGGTCGGCGGCGACCGAGCCGTGGCCCCAGATGTGGTCGCCAGAGGGGTCGACGCCCGCCTTGGTGACCCACATGGCACCCACCCACACGTCCGGGCCGTCGGGCGCGGCCTCTCCGTTCGTGGCTGGCTGGACCTCCTTGGCGGTCCGGAACCAGGCATCGATGACGCTCATTCCGTCGCGGGTGTAGCGGGCCAGCTTGCGTCCCTCATCGGTGTTGTCGAAGGTGATCGCGCCGTAGCCGAGCATCGTGTGCAGGCCGTCGAAGGCGCCGTCCCAGCGGCTCAGCACGTCGCCGCCACCGGCCGAGATGACGTCGTCCTGGAGCGGCCCGCAGGCGGCCACGGCGAACCACTCGAGGTCGTTCTGGCCGTAGAGGTCGCCGGGTGATGCCGGCGCCGCACCGACGGAGCTCGGGGTCAGGAGCACCGACTGCTTCTTGCCGGGCACGCACAGCACCCAGCCGTTCTGGTTGGCGTGGCCGGTGTAGAAGACGAAGTCGGCGGCGTCGACCCACGTGTCGTCGTCGGAGTGCCAGTCCGACTCCCAGGCGTTGAGGTCGCCCCAGTTGAAGTTCGTCTGCCACCCGTCGGCCGACAGGCCGTCGACGAAGCCCTGGGCGTTGGCAGGGCTGCCACCCAGGGGCGTGCTCTGGTCGATCTGCCTGACCCAGCTGGTGCCCGCCTCGCTCGGGTTGACTGCACGGTCGGCTCGGGCCCCGTTGCGGTCGAAGGGTCTCCGGGCTGCCGGGGGCCTGTCCCCCCGCTCCGACTGCTCCTCCACCTGCGCAAAGACGGGTCCGCGGTCGGTGGCCGCCACGAAGGTGTGGCGGCCGTGCACGGTCGATCGGCCCCTGCCACCGGCGTGGTCGACGTCGAACGCGCTCGTGAAGACCCACACCGGCGTGAGCACCGCCTGACCGACGTCACCCGGCGCGAGGTAGTACGCGAGGTAGGCGCCCTCGCGGTCGAGCGTGTCGCCCGAGCCGAGCCTCTCGAACGCCTCGTCGACGTCGAGCGCGTCGACGAACGTCGGATCGCCGACCGGGCGGAAGCCGCCGTTGGCGCCGATGAGCCGCCCCCCGTCACCGAAGGTGAAGGAGAGCTTCCCGCCACCGCCGATGACCGGGAGGACCTTCGGCTCCGAGTCCACCCCGGGGTTGCGGATGCCGAGGGTGAAGCGTGCCTGCACGTCCAGCTGCCGGGTGCGCCGGTCCGCACGTGCGCGGCGACGTGCCCGTGCCGCGACGTGGGTACCGCCGGGGCCTAGCTCGACGAGCTCGACGAGGTCACCGGTCCGAGGGGCGAGGTCGTGGCGCTCCATGAGACCCCTCGCCAGCGCGTAGGCCTCGTCAGGCGTGGGCAGCACGGGTCGCAGGGATGGGTTGTGCAGCTGCGACCGGTCCGCCGCGAAGAGCTCGCCGGAGGCGGTGAAGACCTCGAGCACGAGGTTCTCGTCGGAGACGGAGAGACGGTCCCCGTCCTCGGTCACCTCTCCCCGCAGCTCCAGCAGGTCGGCGGCGAGGGCGGCGACGCGTTCGAGGTCGAGCCGCGGTCGGCCCAGCTCGAAGACGGGCAGTGACGTGGTCATGGAGATCTCCCTGGTCCGGGCGTCGGACGACGCAGGGGACAGAGGCCCACCGGACAGTCACTGATACGCCGTCCCGTGGCCGGTGGCGGACGCGCCCGACACCGGTCACGGGACGGTGTGACGGGCGTCAGGGCATGCGGCCTGCGACCCAGCTCGTCGTCCAGATCCTCGAGAGTTGGACGCGCTGGCCGGGTCTGGGTGCGTGCCAGACCTTGCCGTAGCCGGCGTAGATGCCGACGTGGTAGGCGCGGCCCCCGGACATGAAGAAGATGAGGTCGCCCTGCTGGACGTTCGCCTTGCTGATGCGGACGCTGGCGAGTCTCTGTGCGTTGGCGGTGCGCGGGACGCCGACGCCGAGACGGGTGCGGTAGGTGTAGTAGACAAGGCCGGAGCAGTCGAACGCCGACGGGCCCGCGGCCCCGTAGCGGTAGGGATCGCCCTGCTGTGCGGCGGCGATCCTGACGGCGGTCCTGCCGCGCGCAGCACGCGTGGCGGCCGAGACGTAGGCGACCGGTTTGGCCTTGATGGTGACCGGAGCGGTTCCCGCTCGAGAGGCCGCCTGGGGCGTCACCGACGATGTCGGCGCGCTACCCGTCCCGACGAGGAGGGCGGCTGCGAGAAGTGGCGTGATAGCCAGGGACTGCAAGGGAATTCGGCGTGCAAGGGTAGAAGCGGGCATGGTGGATTCCTTCCCACGCCTGTGAGGTGAGCTGTCGGGTTCGGGCGGAAGATGCCCGGCCGCAGATGCGGCTTCACCCCAAGGACCGGCTGGCCGGCCCGAAAGTGGGTCCCCCACTCCTGTCCGTTATTGCGTTGCTGCCCCACCGGTGGACAGGACTCGGCGTGCGGTGGGCCGCTCGGGGGAGACCCCGGGCGATGAGCATCCATCGACGGTGACAGACAGGTCACGAAAAGGGTCCTACACGAACAGATTGTGGCAATAGTTGACAAGTCAAATGCGGTGGGAGCGGACATTCCGTCGGCCGCCGCGGCGTGATGGACGTCCTCGGTAGCCCACGGCATACGCAGTCCGGCGCTGCTGCGCTCCGGTAAACCGGTGGACCACCGCGGACGTCGTGACACACCATGGACGCTGCTCCGTCGGGGCACGTCAGTCGTCAGCGGGGAGGCCCGCGGAGAGGTGGGTGGCCGTCATGGCCTGCTCAGCGGTCAGGGTCCCGCCCCACCTCCCCCACCCCGGCTGACCGGGTCACCCGGTCCTGCCCGACTGACAGGAACAGACCGTGAAACCATTGACGGACAACGAGATTCGCGCCTCCTTCGTCAACGCCTCCCGGCGTGAGGCCAAGCAGGCCACCCTTCCCGCCGACCTCGACCTCGGACGGCGCTGGGAGACGCTCGACTACCTCGGCTGGGTCGACCGCAGCAACCCGCAACGGGCCTACGCCGTCGTCCCGGTCGACGACGAACCCGTCGGCTTCCTCCTCCGGACCGCAGAGCGCACGCGCAAGGCGAGCGCGATGTGCGCCTGGTGCGAGGACGCCTTTGCGACGAGCGAGGTGGGCCTCTTCGTGGCCCGGCGGGCCGGGGCATCCGGCCGCGAGGGCAACAGCCTCGGCACCCTCGTGCACGCCGACTTCAGCTGCTCGACGCACGTCCGGCGGCCGCCGAACGGCATGGAGGGCGGCCTGGACCCGCTCGCCCTCGTCGAGCGACGTGTCGAGGAGCTGCGGGCGCGGTCGTCGGCCTTCGCCCGCCGCCTGCGCGACGGCTCGTGACCGTCGGCTGACCTCCAGCGCGTCGGCCCGGACCCGAGCGGGCGGTCCGGCGGCGCGCCCGAGCGCGCCGTTTGGACGTCGCGGCCCGACTGTTGCTACGGTTGGCGACGCCTCGCAGGCGTAGTTCAGTAGCAGAACAGCCTTCTTCCAGAAGGAAGACGTACGTGCAATTCGTGCCGCCTGCTCCAGATGGGAAGGGCCCGGTCTCCGTGACCGGGCCCTTCTGCCGTCCGAGCACGTATGCCGTCCGGTCGGGGCTCGCGGGCCGGGTGGCCGGCGCTCCCCACCGTCAGCGCTCGTTGCCGCGCCGGTAGTTGCCGGTCGCCCGGGCCAGAGCGTGCTGGACCGCGTCCTCGTCGTCGCCGTCGAGCACCCGGTCGAGCCGGCGTGCGGCTGCGCCGGCGACGACGGCGACGAGCCGGCCACCACGGCTCACGCGGATCTGGCCCGAGGCGGTGCGCTGCCAGTCGAAGGGGTCCAGGGCGAGGCGGTGGCGGGCGTCCATGTCCCCATCCCAGCGGCTCCCGACGCGTGACGCACCCCGTTTGCGACCGGGCCGTCCCGGCTACGGGTGCGTGGCGCACAGCCCGGCCGGGCGGCATACGCCCTCGGAGGCCGCTCGTGGCGCAACCGTGACCTCTCCCCCTTGCGATCGTTACCGGTCAGTAGCATCATGGAAGTGACCGGCCAGTAACTTGGCGCGCCCGCCGACGACAGCGCGGACGCACGACGAGCGACAGAACGTGGAGGGTCCCCGGATGGGCCACTACAAGAGCAATGTGCGTGACCTCGAGTTCAACCTCTTCGAGGTCTTCAACCGTCAGGACGTCCTCGGCACCGGCATCTACGCCGACGTCGACGTCGACGCCGCCAAGGACATCCTCCGCGAGGTCTCACGCCTCGCCGAGCACGAGCTGGCCGACAGCCTGCTCGACAGCGACCGCAACCCGCCCGTCTACGACCCGGTCGGCCAGTCGGTGACGATGCCCGAGTCGTTCAGGAAGTCGTTCAAGGCCTACGTCGACGGCGACTGGGGCAACCTCGACGTCCCCGCCGAGCTCGGCGGCATGGTCGTGCCGGCCTCCCTGCGCTGGTCGGTCGCCGAGATGGTCTGCGGCGCCAACCCCGCGATCCACATGTTCACGGCGAGCTACTCCTTCGCCAACCTCCTCTGGCACCTCGGCACCGACGACCAGAAGAAGCTCGCCAAGCACATCGTCGACCAGGCCTGGCACACGACCATGGTGCTCACCGAGCCCGACGCCGGCTCCGACGTCGGCGCGGGCCGCACCAAGGCCGTCCAGCAGCCCGACGGCACGTGGCACATCACCGGCGTCAAGCGCTTCATCACCTCGGCCGAGTCCGACATGGTCGACAACGTCGTCCACTTCGTCCTGGCCCGCCCCGAGGGCGCAGGCCCCGGCACCAAGGGCCTCTCCCTCTTCATCGTGCCGAAGTTCCAGGTCGACCTCGAGACCGGCGAGCTCGGCGAGCGCAACGGCGCCCACGTCACCAACGTCGAGCACAAGATGGGCCTCAAGGTCAGCACCACGTGCGAGGTCACCTTCGGCGAGCACGAGCCGGCCGTCGGCACCCTGCTCGGCGACGTGCACGACGGCATCGCCCAGATGTTCAAGGTCATCGAGAACGCCCGGATGTTCGTCGGCACCAAGGCGATCGCCACACTCTCGACCGGCTACCTCAACGCCCTCGAGTACGCCAAGGAGCGCGTCCAGGGCGCCGACCTGACGCAGATGACCGACAAGGCGGCGCCGCGCGTCACCATCACGCACCACCCCGACGTCCGCCGTTCGCTCATGCTCCAGAAGGCGTATGCCGAGGGCCTGCGAGCCCTCGTCATCTACACCGCGAGCCAGCAGGACGCGGTCAACCAGGCGCAGGCCGGCAACCCGGCCGTGCCGCTCGAGAAGGGCTCGGCGGCCGAGGTCGCCAACCGGATCAGCGACCTCATGCTGCCCCTCGTCAAGGGCCTCGGCTCCGAGCGCGCCTGGGTGCTGCTCGGCACCGAGTCGCTCCAGACCTACGGCGGCTCGGGCTTCCTGCAGGACTACCCGATCGAGCAGTACGTCCGCGACGCGAAGATCGACACGCTCTACGAGGGCACGACCGCCATCCAGGGGCTCGACTTCTTCTTCCGCAAGATCGTCCGCGACAAGGGCCAGGCCCTGCAGCACGTCGCCGGACAGATCCAGGAGGTCGCCAAGGACCTCGGCGGCTCGCTCGACACCGAGCGCGAGCTGCTCGGCCGGGCCCTCGAGGACGTCCAGGGCATCGTCGGCCACATGATCGGCGACGCCATGAAGAGCGACCCGCGGATGGGCGGCGACACGGCCAACCTCTACAAGGTCGGCCAGAACACGACCCGCCTGCTCCTCGCGGCCGGTGACCTCGTCGTCGGCTGGCTGCTGCTCCGCCAGGCCGAGGTCGCCCAGAAGGCTATCGACGGCGGCGCCACGGGCAAGGACGCCGACTTCTACCGCGGCAAGGTCGCCGCAGCGTCCTTCTACGCCAAGAACGTCCTGCCGAAGCTCGCCGCCGAGCGCGCCATCGCCGAGGCCACCGACAACGACCTCATGGACGTCCCCGAGTCCGCGTTCTGACGCGCACCACCCCTCACCTCGAGGCGCCCCTCCCCACCCGGGGAGCGGGCGCCTCGTCGTCTCACGACGGCGTGCGTATGCCGTCCGCCCCGGTCACGGGGTGCCGTGGCGGGCGCGCGGTGGCGCGGCCGTGAGTGGAACGCCAGCCGACTCGGTCGCGACGACCGAGGGGGCCGAGCGAGGTCAGGCGAGCGACCGCTGGTAGGCCGGGCACAGCTCGACGATGCGGAAGCCGAGGTCCTCGTTGATCGAGACCATCCACGAGTTCGTGTCGTCGTTGCCGGTGACGACCCGCTGCCGCTCGGGGTGGTCCACCTGCAGGCGCCGGAGGTTCTCGACCTTGAGGGCCATGCCGAGCCGACGTCCCCGGTGGTCGCGGTGCACGAGCGTCCCCCACTGCCAAGCGATCCCAGGGGCACCCGAGGGCAGCATGAAGTCGGTGTAGGCCACGACGTCGCCACTGTCCTCGTGGACCGCGACGGTCGTCAGGCGTACGCGCCCTTGGGCACTCGCGACGTCGAGGTACTCCCGGTAGCGCGCCGGCGTGAGGGACTCCTCCTCGAACTCGATGTCGCCCGTCGGCGCGTCGACGGCGAGCTGGTTCATGACGGCGCAGAGCGACTCCTGCAGGTGCTCGGGCACGCCGCCGACATGGGTCTCGAGGCGGTAGACGCCATCCCAGCGCGGTCGGGCGTGCTCGGCGTGCCGGGCGAGGAGCTCCTCGGCGACGGGCAGCTGGAGGTGGCGCATGATCTCGGTGTTGCTGAGGTGGAAGCCGTGCCGCTCGGCGAAGCGGCGGTAGCCGTGTCCCTCCGACTCCGGGGGCACGAGGAAGTCGACGACCATCGTGACGCGACCCTCCTCACGGGCCCGCTCGAGGAGGCGCTCGACGAGGGCGGTGCCGGCGCCGCGCCTGCGGTGGGCCGGGTCGACCTGGACGTCGGTCCACGTCATCGTCGTGTTGTCCGACAGCGGCAGCCAGAGCGTCGCGACGCCGACGAGCTCGTCACCGTCGTGGGCCGCCCACATCTCCATGCGTTCGGCCTCGTCGACGTGACGCCACTCGACGAGCGTCTCCGCGAGGGACGGCGGCTCGTTCCACGGGCGCTCGTGGCCCTTGCTGGCGATGATGACGTCGTACGCGCGGGCGCAGACGGCGTCGTCGTGCACGTCGATGAGCCTCGTCTCCATGGCACGACGGTAGGGGTCCGCGCGTGGGCGCTGCCATCGAGTTTCCCTGGGACGGGGCGCTCACTCGACAGGGACGGGGCGCTCACTCGACAGGCGGAGCGCGCGTCAGGTGCGGGGTGCGCGGGGGCGGGTCGCGCCTAGCAGGAGCAGGCCGGCCGCGAGGACGGCGAAGCCGACGACCGGCGTGACGTCGCCGACGAGGAAGAAGACCGGCCGGTTGCCGAGCACGTCGACGCCGACGATCGAGACGATGAGGATGCCGAAGAAGAGCACGCCCGCCGACACGGCGGCCACGGGGTCGACCCAGCCCCGCGGTTCCGGCGCGGCGTCAGCCGCCGGGCGAGGCCCGCGGTCGAAGCGGACGAAGACGGCCACGAGCAGACCGGTCACGACCGCGAGCACGGCGAAGAGGAGCGGCCGGGTCAGCCACCACTGCCACGACGCGACGGACGGCTGGACGACGCCGACTGCGCGCAGCGCCAGGAGCACCGTCATGAGCGCCGTGAGGTGCCAGAGGAAGGCGGTCATCGCGAAGGGTCCGGCCAGGACGACCGAGCGCCAGACACGGGGCCGGGCGAGCACGCGCGCCATGACCGGCCGCAGGACGACGGCGAGGCCGCAGATGCCGATGCCCTGGGCGAGCAGGGCCGCCGTGGGCGGCGCCATGTTGGAGACGGCCTCTCCGGGCAGGCCCACCATCGACGTCGGGTAGGGCCCGAACGCGACGGCGAGACCCATCGCGCCGAAACCGAGGAGGGCCATCGCCCAGCCGCGTGCGGTCGTGAGCAGGCCGTCACGCCAAGCGAACCCGAGCTGGTGCAGGGCCAGCCAGACGAGGGCGAAGTTGAGGTTGCCGATGAGCTCGGGGCCGCCCCCGAAACGCACGACGTCGACGACGCACGCCAGCAGGACGAGCACCGCGACGACGACGAGGCCCCAGCGCCGGTGGAGGTCACGCATCAGCGGGGCGAAGGCACAGGCCCCCAGGTAGATCCCGACGAACCACAGCAGCTGCGGCACCATGACGAGGGCGTCGCGTGCGAGCCTCCCCGCGTCACCGGGACGCGACGTCAGGCCCGATAGGTCGGCGACGACGCCGAGCGCTACCCAGACGGCGAGGAAGGCCAGGGTGGGGCGCAGCAGGCGCGTCGCCCGCGCCCGGAAGAACGCGGCATACCGTCCGCGGGGCTCGGGTCGCCGGCGCTCGAGCGACTCGAGCGTGTGGGCGTGGGCGACGCCCCCGACGAGGAAGAAGAGCGGCATGACCTGGAGCAGCCAGGTCAGTGGCTGGAGGGCCGGCACGACCGCGAGCGCGTTCGTGATCTGCCCGTCGGGCGTGATCGAGACCATGAGCCAGTGCCCGAGGACCACGACGAGGAGAGACCCGACACGGAGGGTGTCGACCCAGCGGTCCCGGTCGGCGGGGGTCGCGGCGTCGATCTCGGAGGCCGTGCGGGGCGACGCGTCGGGCACGGACAGCGCCCCGCGCAGGTGAGTTCTCCTGCTCAGGCCACCGTCCGTGGCTCAGCCCCCCGTCCCCCACTCACCCACCGTCGAAAGGCCMCGAACCGGAGTTCCGGTTCGTGGCCTTTCGACGGTCGAGGGCCGGGTTCGTGGCCCTCCGACGGTTCTAGATGGTGCCGTCGCGGTGCTCGACGCGACGCTCGACGACCTCGTCGCCGTCGACCCGGCGCTCGACGACGTCGGGAGCGCCCCGGCGCTCCGTGACGACCGTGTGCTGGGTGCGCGCGCGCTGGGCGTTGAGGACGAGCGCGAGGATGATCGCGAGCGCGCCGGCCACCATGAGGATGATCCCGATCGTGTTGCCCGTGCTGCTGCTCAGGTTGAGGACGCTGGAGTCGATGTTCGTGAAGCTGAAGATCGCGCCGACGACGAGCAGGAAGATCCCGAGTCCGATACCCATGAGGTCTCCTTGGCTGGGGTACGCCCTGGACGCGTACCTGCGTGCCACATACCCGCCGGTCGGCAAACCGTCACGATCCCGGCATCGACGGGCCCGCGGTCAGCCGGAGCGCCGCCGCCCGAACGCGAGAGAGACGGCCGAGACGACGAGCATGACGACCCCGACACCCACGGCGATCGCGATCTCGTAGTAGAGGTTGCGCGCCGCGAGACCGTAGGCGGCGTCGGCGATGGTGCGCGCCACCTCCGGGTCGACGCGGCGCATGAGCGGCTCGCGCGAGACCATGACGGCGAGGGCGAGCGCGAGGGCCGTGACGATCCAGCCAATGGCGACGAGCGTGGTCGCCGTGCGCCAGCGCCGCGCGAGCGCGATCGACAGCAGCGCCAGGGCGCCCACGACGAGCGGTCCCCACGGGCCCCACGCGTCGGCGATGCGGTATGCCGCCTGGGCTTTCTGCAGGTCGGTGGCCTTGACGAGGGGGATCGTCACGACCGGCGCGATCGACCCGGCGTCGGGGACCCCGGCCTGCTCGAGCGTCGACGTCAGGGCCGGGACCGGGATCGTCAGGCGCACCGAGACGCGCCCCTGGTCGTCGAGCTTCGTGTCGGCCCGGCCCTCCATGACGGCGATGAACTGGGTGTGCAGCGCCCAGACGCCGGTGGCCCAGGCCGTCGTGACCTGGGGGCTCGCGACGAGGGCGGCAGCCTGGGTCCGGATCGGCGCCTCGAGCGCCTTCTCGATCGCCGGCTGGAGCTGGACCGCACCGAGGACGCCCTCGACGACGCCGTCGGTGAGGGCCTCCTGGACCAGCGGTTTCGTGACGACCGGCCGCAGCTCCTCCACGAAGACATCGGTGCGCGTCAGCATGACCGACGCCCAGAAGCCGACGAGCGACACGGGCAGCAGGACGATGGCCAGCAGCCCGCACACCGCCGAGAGGACGGAGCGTCCGCTGCCACCAGATGCCTGTCGTGCCACGTGTGCCGCCTTGTCGTCCGCTGGTCTCGTCACGACCTGCTGGGGGGTCGAACCGGCTAGCTTGCGGCCTGGACCCCGCGAAGGTCGAGAGTCAGTGTGGCATCGGCGGTCGGGTCGAGGGTGACCGGGATCCCCCAGTCCTGCTGGAAGAGGTGGCACGCGGCGTGCTCGGGCACCTCCCCCGTCTCGGGGTCGCCGTCGCAGGCGGCAGCCTGCACGGAGATGTGCAGCGTGCCCGACCCGATGCCGTCACGGAGGACGAGCGTCCGGGTCAGGCCCTCGGCCCGCCCGGCCCCGGAGACGAGGAGCGCGTCGGGCGTCGCGGACACGTCGAGGCGTGTCGGGTCGCCCCAGCGCAGGTCGAGCTTCTGCCCGGTCGGCGGCACGAAGGTCACCTCGAGGGCGACCTCACCGGCGGGCAGCGGAGTCGGCGGCCGCTGGGTGCGGTGGGCGGGGCCGTCGACGCGCTGGGCGGCCTCGGGCAGGCTCACGCGGGTGAGGCGGTGGGCAGCGGACTCGACGACGACGAGGCGCACCTCGCCGGTCTCGGGGTCGTGCTCGACGACGGCGTCGCTCGGCTCGGCCAGTCCCTGGGCCAAGGTCGACACCTGGCCCGTCACGGGGTCGAAGCGTCGGACGGCACCGTTGTAGGTGTCGCTGACGGCGACCGAGCCGTCGGGCAGCTCGGTCACGCCGAGCGGGTGCTGGAGCAGCGCGTCGGCGGCGTCGCCGTCACGGTGACCGAAGTCGAACAGGCCGGTGCCGACGTGGGTCTCGACGACGAGGCCGCCGTCCGCACCGGTCGTCACCGACCGCAGGGCGGAGGTCTCGGAGTCGGCGACCCAGACCCGGTCGCCGGAGGCGGAGGCGGCGAGGCCGGACGGCTGGGCGAACCACGCCTCAGGTGCCGGTCCGTCCACGAGCCCCTCGTTGGACGTGCCACCGACGACCTCGACGCGGCCGTCCTCGAAGGTGTTGCCCGGCGTCCACGCCCACAGCTGGTGCGTGCCGGCCATCGCGACGAGGAGCCGGTCGCCGAGCCACGCGAGGTCCCACGGCGTCGACAGCGGCTGCTCGAGGGCGGGACCGCCCCCGGTGCGCTCGCGGAGCTGCGACCCGGTGCCGGCCACGACGTGGACCGAGCCGTCGGAGAAGCGGATTCCCTTGACCTGGTGGTTGACCGAGTCGGCGACGAGCAGGTCGATGCCGAGCCGCTCGGCCACGTCGGGGGTCGCGAGGACGACGCCTTGCGGCTCGTTGAGCAGACCGTCGCCACCCCACCGGGCCCGCTCGGTCTCGAGGTCGTCCTCGAGGTGCACGACCTCGTGGTCGGCCGTGTCACTGACGACGAACGACCCGTCCGGCAGGGCGACCGCCTTGCCGGGGAAGCGAAGGGCGGTGTCGGGGGCCGGCGGCGGGACGTAGGGGTCGTCGCCCGGCTGGAGGGTGCCCTTGGCCCGGTGCTCCTCGACGAGCTCCGTGACGAGGGAGGCGAGACCCGGGCCGTGGCCCTCCCCCGACATCGACGCGACGACGTAGCCCTCCGGATCCAGCACGACGAGCGTGGGCCAGGCGCGGGCGGCATACGCCTTCCACGTCACGAGCTCGGGGTCGTCGAGCACGGGGTGGTGGACGGCATACCGCTCGACGGCGGCGGCCAGCGCGTCGGCGTCGGCCTCGTGCTCGAACTTCGGCGAGTGGACGCCGATGATGGTCAGCGCGTCGGGGAACTGCGCCTCGACTGGCCGCAGCTCGTCGAGCACGTGGAGGCAGTTGACGCAGCAGAAGGTCCAGAAATCCAATACCAAAAGACGACCTCGGAAGTCCGCGATGGAGTAGGACTTGCCGCCGGTGTTGAGCCAGCCGCGCCCCGTGAGTTCCGGGGCGCGGACACGGACGCGGGCGCGGGGTGAAGCAGTCACACAACAACGCTACGTCAGGTGCCTTGAAGCTAGTTGCCGCGCCCGTCCGGTGGGCACCGGCGAGATATCGCCCCCCACCGTGGACGTTAGTCAGTGGCAAGGGCCGTGTCCGTATTCGCCCCATCGTTGGCGCTCGCGTCTACTGTGTTCCGCATGGGGACGACGGGGCTCGAAGTTCGGTTGCGCGAGGGACGCCAGCGCGCCGAGGTGTCTCAGTTCACCAAGACCCTCGACGAGATCGTGCTCTCGCTTCGTGAGATCGACAAGGTGTACCTGCGCCGTGGGACGCGCGCGACATGGGTGCTAGCGGACCTCTCTCACGACGACGAAGACCTTGTGGTGCGCCTAGAAGCCCGCCCGTCGCCGCGCTCCCGCCCCACGGAGGACATGCTCGTCCCGGTGTCAGCGTTCGTCTCCGGTGCAGAGCACTTGGCGGAGGTCGCCGAGGTGCCGCGACTCTTCATGCCGAGCACCGTCGAGCGCGTGTTGCGGATCGCTCGTCCAGACAGCGGCGTCGAGCGGGTGAGCGTTGCGACCTACAACGGCCAGCGCGGCAGGCTCGTGGAACTCGGTGACGACGTGGTGGCACATGCCAAGGAGGCAGTCCGTCCGCACGAGACGTCCTATGGGACGGTCACGGGTGTCCTCGACGCCGTGGCGGTCGCGCATCGCCGGAGCGACGTGAAGGTGACGATCTTTAGCGAGACAGACCACCAAGCCGTAGAGGGCTACGCGCCAGAGGGATTCGCGGAGGAACTGCGCATGCTCTGGCGCCACCGCGTCGTGATCGGGGGACGAGTGAAACGGAACCAGAGGGGCCAGGTGCTCCGCATCGAAGTGAATCGCATCGAGCGCATGCCCGAGGACAACGCCGGAAGGCCGCGCATCGAGCGGCTCATCGGCGCTGCGCCGCGGTGGCTCGGCGGTCAGTCTGTGGACGAGTACCTGCGGGGCGTGCGTGGTGCCTAGGCGTGCCGGGCGCGTCGAGGCGCCCCTCATCTATCTCGACTCGTGCGTCTACCTCGACGTTGTGGTGAAGAACAAGGAGCCAGACAAGGATTCAGGCGAGCCGCGCTGGGAGGTGGCCGCGGAGGTGTTTCGCGCCATCAGCGCGGACCGCGCGAGGCTGGCCGCGTCGGCCCTCATCGAGGCCGAAGTCTGCTGCAACGGGCAGGCCCGACAGGGTGACGAGGATGTACGGAAACTCCTGCGCGGCTGGTTCACGGCCCCGGCGACGCTCTGGACGGATGTGGACCGCTTCCTAGCGCGCGAGGCGGCGAAGCTCTCAGCAGAGCACTCCGACAAGCGGGCGAACCGCAAGCGGACTTTCGGCGGCGCCGACGCGACGCACCTCGCTGCGGCGATTCGCCTCGGCTGCGACTACCTCTTCACACACGACGAGGGCTTCCCGCTCGGGCACACGATCGAAGGTGTGACCGTGATGCGTCCGGCGCCGGTCTGGCCCGCGAACCTCCTCGACCACGTTGAAGAGGCCGGGTAGTCCCGGAGCATCGCGACTGCCACCCCTTGGGCGTGCCGAGTAGCGGTCGCGACCACGGTCGGCGATGGTGAGCGCATGGACTCCAAGGTTGTGATGGCAGTAGCGAACAACGGCGACGACGCCGAGGCGGTGCAGTGCAACCACACGTCGCCGCGTGAGGCTCCCGAACCGAACCGCACAGTGCGCGTCGTCCGGGACCGAAACACGCTCTACGCAGTCATGCACGAGTGGTCTGTGCGTGATGTCGTCTACCCGCTTGGATTCGAGCCTCCGGAGTGGTGGCCGACTTCCGACGAGTTGGCAAGCAACGCGCGGTAGTTCGCGCAAGACAGGGGAGACCGATGCGGTACGAGGTGCCGATGACGCGCATCACGTGGGAGGTGCTCTGCAACTTCGCCGAGACGACGCGGGGCGACCCGCGCACCGACTCGCTCACCCGGTCAGCACTGCGTCAGGTCCAAGCCGGGGCCAAGGTCCACGTCCCCGCCGACAATGACTTCGCGGTCTTCGTGAAACTCGACACGGGCGAGGCGCTCACCCTGAAGGCCGTCGCCTCAACCTTGCTTACCGACTGGATGGCGACGTTGCCCGAAGACCGCGCGCTGTGGACCGAGCAGGATCGCGTGAGCGCGCAGTGTCTGGAGGTGGACATGGCCGAGATGGTCGTGCACGCGACCGGTGTTCAGGCGAAGGCGAAGCCGAGCCGGGGCTGGTTCCGAGGACGGTCGTAGGCAGAACGCGGAAAGGCCCAGCTCGCGAGCAGGCGGGCCTGTCCGTTTCGGCGTGTCGAGCCCCAATTGCCGTCGTAACCGCTCCGTACCATCAAGGCGACCGCGGCACGACGTCGCGGAGAACAGGGAGGCACGACATGGCAGACGAGGAACAGGACGCGCAGACGCGGGTGTGTCCCGCGTGCGGCGCCGTCATTGGCGGTAGCACAAGAGACGTTGAGCACCACAACGGGTTCCACACCCAGATCCACCGACTGGAGGTACTCGTGAAGGCGTTGCCGTCCGCTGCGCAGATCGACCAAGCGATGGGCCGTCGCTAGCGGTGTCGCAACCCATAGAACCCAGGAAGGCCCCGCCTCGCGATGAGGTGGGGCCTTCGTGCCGCGTCAGCCCGCCTCGACGCCCGAACCATTGGCGGGTGTCGCGCGGCAGGGACACGAGGACAGACCGCGAGACATCGCCGCGAGGGAGCGACGGACCGGCGCCGAGAGCGACAGCAGCCGAGACAGCAGGGAGCGTCTCGGCGGACAGCGTGAGCGGCGCGGCGTCGAGGCCGACGAGGTGCGCGACGAGGAGCGTCCGGCGCGACAGGCTCGGCGTCAGTCGTCGTCATCCGGCACGGTCACAAGGTCGTCAGGGTGGACAGACACGACGGCGCCGAGGTCGTCCAGTGTCCGCGAGACAGCCAGCGCCCACGAGAACGCGCGCGGCGAGGTGATGACGGGCTCGCCCGCCTCCAGAGCGGCGAGGCGCTCGTGCGGGAGGCAGGAGCGCTTCTCGGCGTCAGGGTCGAGGGGCGGGAGGTCGCAGACACAGAAGCCCGCCATCTTGCGGGCGTTGGCGAGGAGGACGGCGTACGCGCCCGGGACGAGCACGCCGACGCGGCGCCGGGAAGAGGAGCGGCGTCCCATCAGCGGCCCGTCCCAGCCCAGCGCGCGGCGGCGGCGCGACGGGCCTTGGTCGAGCGGGCCTCGGGGGTCGAGAGCACGGCAGGCGCGTCCTCCTCGGGCTCGGAGAGGTCGAGGCGACGGAGCGTGAGGGCCAGGAGCGCTCGCGTCTGGCGGAGTTCCGGGATGAGCGGGTGGACGACAGTGCCGCCGTGAGAGCCGCGAGCGACGAGCGGCGCCTCGCGGAGAGCAGCCTCCAGGCGTTCGATGTGGTCGGCGAGGCGGGCGGCGTCCTCCAGCCAACGGAGGTCGCGAGCGTCCGGCGTCACGTCGATCTCTTCGAGGTCATCTAGCATCCCGTTCCAGAGGCGCAGCCCCGGGGCGCCGAGGCCCTCGGGAGGAGTGAGGTTGTGAGCCATGAGGCCACCTTTCGAGAGGTCAGGACGAGGGGCCCAGGCGGGCCCTCGGAGGGGCGGGGCGAGGCCCCTTGGAGAGTTCTGGAGGTCGAGCACGCTCGGCGAGGTGCTATAGGAACCGCGCCAGTGGGAGCCCCCGGGGAAGGGGCCCTCCCCCTAGGGGTCGAGCGGTCGAGCCGAGCGCCGCGGTCGCGAGCGCGACGACGAGCGAGAGTCGAAGCGGCGAGCGCGGCGAGCGTTCAGCGCGACGACGACGAGAGCGACGAGCGTCGAGCAGGGCGAGCGAAGCGACGAGCGACGACGCGACGAGGGCCCGCCCATCGCCGGGAAAGGCGAGAGAGGCGAGCCCCCGTCGTCAGAGCGTCAAGCGCTCACGTCGTCAGTCGCTCGCGCTCTTGCGAGGCGAACGCTTGGCAGGGGCAGGGGCAGGGGCAGGGGCAGGGGCAGGGGCAGGGGCGGGGGCCTCCTCCGTCCACTCGGGAACCTCCAGCACGGGCAGGCCCGTCACGGGCGGGAGTCCGTACGTCACGGTCGAGGCAGCCACGTCCCGGAAGTACGCCGGGACCGAGCGCACCCGGGCGACGCGGGCCTCTGCAGAGCGGAGGGCAGCGCGGGCAGCCTCCACCTCGGGCATGAGGGCAGCCTCGGCGTCGGCGGCGGTGCGGGCGATGTCGGCGCCGTGCTCTCCGGCGAGGTGCACGAGGTCGAGGAACAGATCGCGGAGCGGCTTCGCGTACGTCGCGGCACGGGCACGGGCAGCCGCGGCGTAGGTCTCCGCCTCGGCGAGTGCCTCGCGGTGCTCGGAGGCGATGCGCTCGGTCGTGGCACGGGAGAGCGAGCCGAGGCGCGCGTGCTCCGCCGAGAGGCGACCGTCCAGTGAGGGAAGGACGAGCAGCGCGTCGGCGGCGAGTTCGGCGTCCATCGCCGCAGCTCTGTATGCCTCGGCGGTCGTGGCGTACTCCGTCGCGACCTCGGCGAGGTCGTCGTCCGCGGGCACGAGGCCCTCGGCCATCAGGGCGGGCACGTCCACGACGCCGCCCGCGTACGGGAGAGCGAGCGTGTCCGGGATCGGCGAGCGCCGGACGGATTCGCCAGCGAAGGCGGCGTCACGCCTGCGAGCGGTCTCGGTGATCTTGAAGATGTGCGCGGCCATCTCCTCGGCGGTCGCGGTGTCGTAGTCGATGGCGGGGGCGATGTCGGTCATGGTGAGTTCCTTCGGGGTCAGGCGGTCAGGGCGGAGATACGGGAGAGGCGAGCCTCGTGACGGGCGGCGTTGCGACGGTTGTCCGACGGCGAACGGAGGCGCTTGGTGTGGGCGTTCTTCGGGCGGATGGGCGTGTTCGTCATCGCCCACGACGAGGCAGGCAGCCCGCAGAGTGCCCTCGCCTCGGTCAGGTCCATGAGAGTCGCGGCGCCGCCGTTCTCCGCGAGCGAGACCGCGAAGATGCGTCCGGCGCGCTCGCCCGCGACCTCGCCGGAGAGGGACGGGGCGATGTCCTCGCGGGTCAGGTGACCGGAGGCGACGAGGGAGAGCAGGGCGTTCCCGTGGTCCGCGGAGAGGGCGCTCACTTCGCGGCCTTCGCGCGAGCAGCACGCCGAGCGAGGCGAGCAGCTCGGCGCGCTTCGTACTCGTCGGCGCGGGCGTCGGCGAGTGTGGCGAAGGTGAGCGATTCGACGCGGCCCTCGCGGTTCTCGCGGATGAGTGAGAGCACGAGCCCTTCGTGCGGGTTCACGATGGCGCCCTCGGTCTTCGTCAGGTCGAGGAGGAACGAGCGCGGGTCGCCGCCGAAGGGAACGACAGTCACGGTCACGGGCTCGCGCGGCACGTCAGCCGGGAGGAAGTGAACGACCTGCGAGGCGGCCGGCGCCTCGTCGGCGCCGCGGCGAGTGGTCATGGTGAATCGGGACAGGGACATGAGTTCTCCAGAGGTCAGGAGCGGGTGCGGAAGCCGTCCGCGGCGGTCGAGCAGGAGGGGCGGTCGTTTACACGACCGCGGGAGGCGCCGGGGCGGGCACGAGGTCGAGGCCGACGAAGCGGCCCGCCTCGTCCACGAGGCGCACGACGCGCAGGCCCGAGGAGGTCGAGCCGTAGGAGGCCACGGGCGCCGCGAGAGCGACGACGACGCGAGCAGGGGCAGGGGGCAGAGCGGCGGGAGCCATTCGATGTCCGATCGACAGAGACCCGGGCCCGCCGTCACGGATCGGACGACGAGCCGACGGGCCCGGGGAGCCCGCGGGGATCAGCCGCGGGAGCAGGAGGGGCGCCGGGATGGCGCCGAGGCCCGCGCGAGGCGGGCGGGCAGGGCAGCGGCGGGGCGTGTGTACGGAACGCGACCGAAAGCGGCGTTCTACACGCCTCGTCTATTTCCTCTATAGGTGTCGTCGTCTAAAGAGGAAATGACGAAGGGATGTAGAAACGAGGTTTCGGTCGCGTTCCGTACACAAGGGCGTAGGAGCGGCCCGCCCCGGCGCCGCCCCGGCGTCAGGCAGAGCGCCGACGACGCGCCGGGAGGCTCGTCACGTTCGGCGAGCCCTCCGCCGCGCGAGTGCGAGCCTTCGCCGCCTCCTCGCGCTGGAGCATCACGGGCCGAATCTCGGCCCACATGAGCGACGCCACGCGGTCGAGGACGGCGGAGAGCATCTCCTCGGGCACGTCGCCGAGGTTCAGGGTCACGGGCAGGTCAGACATGTTCGGTTCCTCTCTCAGGGTGATTCAGGTCAGGGCGCCAAGGGCCCCGACGCCGCCCGCCGAGGGGCAGCGCCGGAGTCCAGGCGGTCAGGCGGTGCGCCGGAGCGGCATCTCCGCGGCGGCCTCGGCGCCGTGTCGAGCGAGCGCGTCGGCGAGGGTGTCGAGGCCCAGAGCGGCGCGACGCGCGGCCTCGGTCGAGTAGCGCCACGAGCGTCCGCCCGGGGCGCGGTGCTTGGCGCCGAGGACATCCGTCGCGACGGCGTAGAAGCCACGCGAGCCGCCGACACGCGGCAGGCAGGCGGGTCCGCCGTAGTCCTCGTGCTCCCATTCGAGCCACTCGTCCGGCGCCTCCTCGGCGGCCTCCAGCCACTCGGCCACGAGCGGCGATGAGACGTACGCGGATAGAAGCTTCGTCGTCGCGATGGTCGCCGGGGGCGGCGTGTCCTCGTCGGCGACCCAGACGCCGAGCCACGCTCGGGCGGTCTCGGTCTCGCGATGCTTCACGCTCGCCCTAGAGCGGCGCCGGAGTTCGGCAGCGGGCACGGGCTCGCGCTTGGCGCGCGGAGGCTCCCAGCGGCGCACACGAGCCCGAGCGGCGTCGACCACTTCGCAGAGGTAGCCGAGGGCCTCGGGCTCGCGCACACGGGCACCCAGCGTCCACAGAGAGACGTAGGTCTCGGAGTCGCCCGGAGTCGGCGCCGGAAGCGCCCGCAGGCGCGCGAGGAGAGCGCCCGCGAGGGCGGTAGCAGCCACGCGCACGGGCGCGGCGTCGCCGGACCGGAGGAACATCGCTCCGGGCGCTCTGTAGAGGCGCGAGCCTCCGTCGGCGAGTGTCGGCACGAGCCATCGATCGGCGAGGCGGCGCGGGCCCGGGAGGTCGAGCGTCTGGGGGTGCTCGTCGTGGGCGTCGGCGTAGACCTTGCGGGAGGTCGCGCGGTCTCCGGCGTGTGTGGCGCCGGGTGCGTGCAACGGCACGCGCTGGAGGCGTGCGCCCCAGTCTGTTTCTGTCATCAGGGAATCCGTTCGGTTAGGTGGTCGCGGCGTGGCGGTCGCCGCAGGGTGTGTAGGGCTCAGGGTCGATGCGCGGGCTCGTGATGGCGACGCCGCCGCCTCTCCCGTCGGAGAGGCAGCGACGCCGCGAGCCCGCCAAGGCTTCGACCACCGTTCCCGCCGCGGGTCGAGCCCGCGGAGGCTTGTCGTCCGGCGCCCGTCGGCGCCGGGAGTGAGGGCGCCCGCCCGCCCCGGGGCTCAGACCTCGGCGCATGACCAGACCGAGGGAGCCGCGCAGGGCGGGCGAGCATGTGAGCGCACCGTCACCCGACAAGGGCGGCGCGCTCGGTCCTCCTCGGCGACGTTCAGCGCCGAGGAGGAGCAACAGGCCCGGAGAGCGCGTGTGCGGCGTTCTCCCTGCCTCGGTAGGGCCCGGGCCCTACCGAGGCAGGGACGGGGCGAGTTCGCCTCTCGGAGAGGCGTATAGGCGGTGCGAGACCGCGCGAAGCGCCGCCCTACGGGAGCAGGGCGGCGAGGTCTTCGACGGTCACGCCGGGGCGCTCCAGCGCGCGCCGGATGGCACGGACAGCGGCGACGGCGGCGTGCCGCTCGGCGTTGCTCGCGCGCGTGCGGCAGAGCCCCGAGCAGAACCGAGCATCGGCACGGACAGCGGCGAGCGAGGCGCCGCAGTGCGAACAGGTCACGAGGTGGTCCTCCTCTCGGCGACGAGGTGTGTAGGCGGTGCGAGACCGAAGAGAGGCCCCCTCGGCGACGATGCCGGGGCGCGACGGAGAGCGAGGCTCTCGGAGGAGTACAGGGCCGGTTCTGGCCCGTGTGCTCACGGCGCGGCGACGATGCCGGGGCGCGGGGCGCAACTTGCCCCTCTGGATAAAGACTCCGCCGGGAAAGTGGCAGACGCTCACGCGGCAGACATCGCCGCAGGTCAGCCCTGCAACGCACTCGGGCGTATCGAGGCGGTCCGGCGCGAGGGACGCGGGCGGGCGCGAGCCGCGCGCCGGAGGTGTTCCCTGCCTCTGAAGAGGGCCACCAGTACGACGTACGCTCACGCGCCGGACATCGCCGCAGGTCAGCCCTGCAACGCACTCGGGCGTGTCGAGGCGCCCGCAGGCGACTCCAGGGCGGGACGTTTACACGAAGCTCTCACGCCGGGAACGCGAAAGCCCTCGCCCCGTGGAGGAAGGGCGAGGGCCTCGGAGGCGCGACCGGTTAGGCGCGGCTCTTGCCTGCGGGAGACGTGCCTCCGGGAGGGTTGACCCAGTGGATGAGCACGCGCTCGCCCGGGTAGAAACGTACGCCACGACCGGAGGCCCGGCTGACCGTCACGCGCTCGATGGCGAGGGCCAGGAGCGAGCGGCGCTCGTCCAGGGGCAGGGCGTCCCACGCCTCGCGGCTCTGCGTCATGTCGAGGAGCGGAGTCATGTCGCCCTGCGGGTCCGGGAGCGAAGCGAGAGCGGCCCGGGCCTCGGCCACACGAGAGCGGAGCCCCGGGAGCCTCTGCGCCGCCTCGTCCTTCGTCATGAGGCCGGACGCCATGAGGTCGAGGACGCGAGCGAGGTCGGCGTCGAACTTCGCGACCACCTCGGCGAGGCGGTTGCGCTCCGTGACCGCCTCTGGGTCCACACGCGCCGCCCATCGACGGGCCACCTCGGCGAGGAGCTCGACGCGATGCGGGTCTTCGGCCTCGTCCTCCGGGTCGATGGCGAGGCGGCGGAGGAAGGCGTCCACTACCGCCTCGTCGGTCCGAGCCTCGGGAGCCGTGAAGCCCGGGCACGTCGTCCCGGCGTTCGCCGAGGCGCAGTTGTAGGAGCGGTGGCCCGCGCGGTTGCCGGTCACGCGGGCGAGCCGCTCGCAGGACGCGCACCTCACGAGGCCACGGAGGAGCGTCGGGCGCCCGCCGTCCACTGGCCCGCGCGACCCGTGCCCGTGCTCGCCCCGCCGCCCGTCATGGAGGGCCAGGACGAGAGCGCGCTCGGTCTCCGTGATGACGCCCTCGCCGACGGAGACCGGGAGCCCGTCGGCGTTCAGGTAGACATCGGCGACGTTCGCCCATCCGCCCGAGGGCGTCTTGCGTCGGAGCGACTGGAGGCCCGCGAAGCCCGGAGACTTCAGGAGTTCGCGGATGGACGAGGAGCGCCACTCGCCGCCGCGGGTCGCCGGGATGCCCTCGACGTTGAGCCCCTTCGCGATGAGGTACGGCGAGCGACCGGCGAGGGCCTCGTCCGCGATGCGGCGGGCGAGGGCGTACGTCTCCGGGTCATGCTCCAGCGTGCCGTCCTCCGCGCGCCGAAGCCCTAGGGGCGGCTTCCCGCTCTGCCACTGGCCGTTCTCCCGGGCGAAGCGGCGGGCCCGGGAGACGCGCTCCGAGAGTTTCTCGGCCTCCTCCCGGGCGACCTCGGCCCGGACGATGAGCGACAGGCGGGCGCGCTCGTCGCCCGTGTCCGTGCCGTCCACGCCGAGGACTCGCCGCCCCTTGCCCGCGTGCCGCTCGGCGAGCTCGCCCGCGGCCACGGCGCCCTTGCGCGTCGCGCGGTCGAGGCTCCAGACGATGAGCGTGCGGAACTCCTCGCCGCCGTCGAGGTCGCGGAGCGCCTCCTCCCACACGGGGCGGGCCTTCGTGCCGAAGCGGCTCGCGCCCGTGCCCTCGCGCTCCGCGTAGACGCGGACGACCTCCAGCCCGACGCGCGCCGAGAGAGTTCGGCAGTCGGCCTCCTGCTCGCGCATCGAGCGCCCGAGGCGGGCGGTGTCCTTCGAGTTCTTGTGGGAGCGGCGGACGTAGATGGCCGCGGATGCGTTGGGGGTGGAGTGGCGCGTCGTCATGCAGGCACCGTAACGGCGAGTTGCTCCTAGGAGTGGAGTTTCCAGAAGTCGAGGACGACGACCCGACCGCGCAGATCGGCGAGCGACAGCGACCGTCCGCCGGTGTTGAGCCAGCCACGGCCGACGAGCTCGGGGGCCCGGACCTTGACGCGGGAGCGCAGCGAGGCGGTCTCGACCCCGGCACCGGGCGTCACGAGAGCCTCCGGTCGGTCAGCACGGGGAACGTGCGGCGCCACTCCGGCGTCGCCGCGGTGTCGATGTCGATGCTCAGCACCTCCTCGTCAAGGCCGGCGGCGGCCAGAACCTTCCCGGTCGCGTCGACGACCTGCGAGTGGCCACCCATCTCGTGGCGGGCGTGCGTGCCCGCGGTGTTGCACTGGAGCACGACGCACTGGTCCTCGACGGCACGCGCCTGGCCGAGCAGGGTCCAGTGCGCGACCCGCTTGCGCGGCCAGGCCGCCGGGATGACGAAGACCTCGGCGCCGTGCTCGAGAAGGCGCCGGTAGAGCTCGGGGAAGCGCAGGTCGTAACACGTGGAGAGCCCGACCGGCACCGTGCCGCCGTCCGCGACGGGCACATCGACGACGACGAGGTCCTCCCCCGCGTCCATGAGGCTCGGCTCGCCCTCGCCGAAGCCGAAACGGTGGATCTTGCGGTACGTCGCGACGAGCTCGCCGTCGGGCGAGAAGACGAGGCTGGTGTTCCAGAGCCCTCGGCCACCGGGCTCGGGGGGCTCGGCCCGTTCGACGATCGAGCCGCCGTGCAGCGTGACCCGGGCGTCGCGGGCGGCAGCGGCGAGCGCCTGCGCGACGGGCCCGTCGACGGCCTCGGCCCGCTCGTCCCACGCGGTGTAGTCGAAGCCGCCGGCCGACCACAGCTCGGGGAGCACGACGAGGTCGTGACCGGCCTGGGCCCGCACGAGATCGACGACGCGGGCGGTGCGGTCGGCGACCGACTCGTCGTCGCCATAGGCCAGCTGGATGAGCGCAACCTTCATGGTCCAACTCTCACACGGTCGAGCCGGTGCCGGGCCCGCGGTTCCGTCCCGCGGGCGCCCTAGGGACCCGAGGCGGCCGACCGCGGTCGCCTGCAGGCCATCAAGGCGAGACTCGCACTCGCGACGCAGGTCGACGCGACGGAGCTCACGGCATACGGCCCCTGTCGGGAGGTCTACCTCGAGTCGCCGACAGGCGACGCCGACGCGGGGGTCACGGAACTGCGGCAGCCGGTGCGCTGAGCTGCGCCGCGTGGCGCTCGCGGCGTCGTGCCGCGAGCTCCTCGCGGAGCTCCGGGTCGCTCCGGACGAGGTAGACGAGGCCACAGTCCTGCGGTCCGCTCGCCCCCGGGAAGCAGAGGGTGCACGGCTCACCGAGCCGGATGGGGCACCTCGGGTCGGACGGTCGCTGCGGCATGTCGCCTCCTCGACGCCAATACTACATCGAGTAGTAGTGACGCTCCGACCGCCCGGTCAGCGCCGCGAGCCCTCGTCGCGGCGGGCGAGCGCGGCCAGACGCTCGTTGTATGCCGTGAGCTCGGCATCGCCGTCACGGTCGGCCCGGCGGTCCTGCCGCACCGACTCCGCGCTGTCGGTGCGGAACCACTGCAGGGCGACGGTGAGCGAGAGCACGAGGCTCGGCAGCTCACCGATGGCCCACGCCACACCCCCGCCGTAGCGCTGGTCCGCGAGCGGGTCGGTGACCCACGGGATGGCGACCGTCGGGAAGAAGTCTCCGCCGAGGAGCGTCGTGCCGCTGATCATCGCAACACCGAAGAAGGCGTGGAAGGAGATCGTCGCGAAGAGCACGACGAGGCGCAGCGCCGGGCTCCAGCGCTTGGGGCCCGGGTCGACCCCGACGAGCACCCACGCGAAGAGGTAGCCCGTGAGGACGAAGTGCGCGGTCATGAGCAGGTGCCCCGTGTGAGTCTGCAGGGCCAGCTGGAACAGACCGGTCCAGTAGAAGACGACGAGGCTCATGAAGAAGAAGACCGCCGCGAAGACCGGGTTGCCGACGACGGCGAGGAACCGCGAGTGGATGAGCGCGAGAAGCATCTCGCGCGGGCCGAGCGTGCCGTCGCGGCGTGACCGGACGGTGCGCAGCGCGAGCGTCACGGGCGCACCGAGCACGAGGAAGATCGGGACGACCATCGCCTCGAGCATGTGCAGCGTCATGTGCCACGAGAAGGCGACCCGCCCGTAGATGCCGAGCACGCCGTTGGTGGCGTAGACGAAGAGCAGCCAGCCCACGACCCAGCTGACGGTCCGCATCACCGGCCAGGCGTCGCCACGACGGCGCAGGCGCACGACACCGGCCAGGTAGAGCCCGACCGCCAGCAGGCCGGTGGCGAGGAAGAGCCACTCGACCCGCCAGGCCGTGAGCCACGACATCGCCGTGGGGGCGGGTGGCGCGGGGTAGCCGGTCAGCGAGAGCGCGGCGCTCGGGTCTGCCACCGTCTCGGGCACCGGGGGCTCGCTCCGCGCGAGCGCGGTCGCGACGCCGAACGCGAGCGCCATGACGAGGGTCTCAGCGACGGCGAGGCGCACGAAGAGCCGGCTCCGCAGCCTCCGGGCACCCTCAGGGACGCCGGTGCCGGCGGCGCCGGCACCCGAGGTGCCGGTCTCGTCGATGCGATCGAGCGTGACGCGCCGGTGCCAGACGCCCGCGACCCCGAGGACCGCGAAGGCCAGGACCTTGACGAGGACGAGGACGCCGTAGGGCGTCGCGAGGTCGGACCACGAGCCGAGCCGCGTCGTGGCCGACATGACGCCGGAGGCGCCGAGGGTGACATAGCACCAGAGGGCGACGGTCGAGTAGCGGCGGGCGACGACGCCGAGCGCGTCACCCAGGGGACGACGGAGCACGATCAGTGCGAGGAGTCCACCGACCCAGACGGCAGCACTGAGCAGGTGGGCGGCGATCGCGTTGACGGCGGTCTCGTGGTCGGCCGACCCGCCCGCGTGGCCGGCGAGGCCGAGGACGAGCAGGCCGAACGCCGAGACGACGGTGAGCGCGAGCGCGACGGCACGAGAGCGGGCCACGGCGGCGACCGAGGCGACGACGAACGCGGCGACCGCGCTGATGAGCCCGACCCGGAGCGGCTCGATCGACCACACCGACCCGGTGAAGTTGCGTCCGAAGAGAGGGTCGCTGAGCGGCATACCTGCTGCATCGGCGAAGGTGAATACGACGCCGACGGCCCCCGCGAGCGCCCAGACGAACGCCGCGGCGGTCGCGACCCGGAGGGCGGCGGCGCGGCGCGGCTCGTCGAGCGCGGCGCTCTCGGCGCGCGTGCGGCCGGGGATCATCGTGGCGGCGAGGAGCAGCGAGCCGATGGTGAGCGAGGCGGCGACGTCGTGGACGACCCGGACGAGCGGAAGGGCCCAGCGGACGACCGGGCCCGCGTCGGTCAAGCCGCCGGGCAACGGGGCGGCCGCGCCGGTGTAGCGCGCGGCGACCACGCTCGCCAGCAGACCGACCGCCACGACGGCGGCGAGCACGAGCGGGACGAGCCCGGAGGCCGGGGTGGTGGGGCCTGTCCGCGGGCCGGCGAGACCGTCTCGCTGCAGGGTTGGCATGCCTCAAGGGTAAGTAGTCTGATGACATGCCCATGCATCCGGCCGCCCCAGACGACCGCAACGGACTGATCGACGCGTTCGACCACTCCGTGCAGTCGATCATCGACCTCGGGCACTCCTGCCGAGACGAGGACTTCGAGATCCAGACCGAGTGCCCCGGCTGGACCGTCAAGGACCAGATCGCCCACGTCGTCGGGGCCGAGAAGTCCTTCGCCGGCATGCCCCGGCCCCAGGTCGAGGTTCCCGACTACCCGCACGTCCACAGCGACTTCGCCCGCTTCGTCGAGGTCGACGTCGAGGCGCGGCGCGGCCTCTCCGGCCGCGAGGTCGTGGCCGAGCTGGCCGAGTTCCACCCGCAGCGCGTCGCCGACCTGCGCGCGTCGGACGCCGACATCGACACCGTGATCGGCGGTTTCTTCGGGCCCGAGACGACCTTCGGCGACCACCTGCATCGTCGGATCGTCGACGCCTGGGTGCACGAGCAGGACCTCCGCGCCGCCCTCGACCGGCCCGGCAACCTCGACTCCGCGAGCGCCGCGGTCTTCACCGCCGACATCCTCGCCGCCCTCCCGCGCATCGCCTCGAGGGTCGCCGGCATCGGGGCCGGCCACGCCGTGGTGCTCGACGTGAGCGGTCCCGTCGTCGCGCGCGGCGGGGTGCGCATCATCACCGGTGACGACGGGCGCCCTTACGGCGAAGCACTTTTCAGCGGCAACGACCGGCCCGAGGGTGAGGAGCAGCTCGACGTCACGTCGATCCACCTCACGACGGACGCCCTGACGCGTCGAGCCGCCGGACGCCGCGGCGTCGACGAGATCCACTACACCGTCACCGGCGACGAGGACATCGCCCGGCGCGTCCTCGAGGCGCTCGTCGTCGTCACGCACTGAGGCCCCTGAGCCGGCTGGTCCCACGCACCTCGGGAACACCGCCAGGGCCGTCGCTGCTCGCGCCCGCGTATACACCTCGGGACCCCTGGACGGGGCCGAAGTCCACCTTGTGTATATAGGGGCAACGGCCTAGCGTCACTAGTAGTCGGTCAAGCCAGCGCCGCATCGGGGATCCGATCCATCGGAGTTGAAATGACCGACCCATCCGTGGGTCCGCGCAAGGATGCGCGAACCAGAGAGCTCATCAGTACCCTGCGCACCTCGGACTCGTCGTCCGAGCGCGCCACCGCCCTCGAGACCGTGACCGTGCTGCACATGCCGCTGGCCCGCTCTCTCGCCCACCGCTACTCGGGCAAGGGCCTCGACCGAGAGGACCTCGAGCAGGTCGCGTTCCTCGCACTGCTCAAGGCGCTCCAGCGGTTCGACCTGTCCAAGCCCACCGAGTTCGGCGCCTACGCCACACCCACCATCACCGGTGAGCTGCGCCGCCACTTCCGCGACCACGGCTGGCTCGTCCGCCCGCCGCGCGAGCTGCAGGAGCGACGCCAGCTCGTCACCGACACGAGGTCACGGCTCGAGCAGCGGCTCGGCCACGACCCGGACGCCGGCGAGCTCGCCCACGAGCTCGACATCACACTCGATGCCGTCAAGGAGGCCCAGGTCGCGGCGACCAACCTGCGCCCCGCCTCCCTCGACGCGACGACCGCAGACGGTGGCCGTCCGGTCCTCGACCTGCTCGACGCCCGCGGCGACTCGGGGTCCGACCCCGCCCTCGACGAGGGCATCGTCGTGCGCACCGCTCTCGGGCGGCTCCCCGCCCGGGACCAGAAGCTCGTCGAGCTCCGGTTCGGCGGCGACATGACGCAGGCCGAGATCGCCGAGTCCATGGGGCTCAGCGCGATGCAGGTGAGCCGCCTGCTCCGGCGCACGCTCGACGAGCTGCGCCGCCAGCTGTCCGCGGAGGGCATGGCCTCGGCCTGATCCCCCGCCGCTCCGACCGTGGTCCCGACGCCCGTGAGGCGCGTCGGGGCCACTCGTCATCCAACACAGGGTCGTGCCCGCGTGCGCGCCCGCGTCGGGCGCGTCGGGCGCGTCGGGCGCGTCGGGCGCGGCGTCGGGTCAGACCGTCGAGTCCGCCGTGGCACCGCCGGCCGGGCCGGCATGACCGAACTGCGACTCCTGCCCCTCGATGACCTGCGAAGCCACCTGGGCCAGCTTCATGTTGAGCTCCTGCGAGGTGCTGCGCAGCAGCTCGAACGCCTCCTGGCCGCTGATGTGGTGCGCCGCCATGAGCAGACCGACGGCCTTGCCGATCTCGCGGTTGCTCGTCAGCCCCTGTCGGAGGGTCGCCGCCTCCTCGCGCGCCCGGATCGCCATGAGCGCGACCGAGGCGAACGAGGCGATGACCGCGCCGACGTCGGCCGACTTCGAGGTGAGGCCGCCGGGGGTGTCCGAGAAGAGGTTGAGGGCACCGACCTTGTCGCCCTCCAGCAGGAGCCGGTAGCCGATGGCCGACCGGACCGGCGTCTCGGCGACGATGCGCTCGGTGAAGCGCGGCCACGGGGTCTTCGCGTCGGTGAGGTCGGCGTCGTGCTGGTAGGCCTCGGAGACGATGGCGTCGACACAGGGGCCCTCGCCGACCTCGAGCTCGATCTGGTCGATGCGTCGGGCGATGTCGTCGGTGCTCGCCGCCGTGACGTAGCGGTCGCGCGTGCGCACGAGGAGCGACGCCCGGTCACAGCCCTCGACGAGGCGTAGCGCGGAGTCGACGAGCGACTGGTGGATCGAGCCGGCGTCGGCGCCGGCATAGATCAGGGCCGACATCTGTCGGAAGGCGTCGTTGATCGTCGGATCGACGGGAACGTCGCTCGTCATGGCACTCCCTGCACATCTGGCCCGGCTGCTCCGCACACTGCTGGACGGTTCGGGCACGTGAGTCATCCTCGCACCTCCCCGATGGCGCGAGACCACAGACAACCACATGAGCCCCGCACGTGGCGAGACGATCCGATGGCTGGACAAACCTTCGACAGGTGAGTTGACAGCCGAGACGGTTCGGGCAAATACTTGCATGCTGCAAGCAAGTAGTTGACCCAAGGAGCATGTGATGGCCGTGAGCAGGGACGAGGCGAACGACGTCTTCCTCGGGCTCCTCCGCGTCCAGAAGCTGCTCGTCGCGGCCAAGCACACCGCCCCTCGGCTCGAGGACGGCGTGGACGTCACGGCATACCCCGTGCTCTTCGTCGTGGCGGGCCAGGGCACCGTCCGCATCTCCGAGCTCGCGACGACGCTGCACAACGACGTCTCCACCGTGAGCCGCCAGGTCAGCGCACTCGTGGCGAGCGGACTGCTCGAGAAGAGCGCCGACCCCAGCGACGGGCGGGCGTGGGTCGTCTCCCTCACCGAGCACGGCCGCGCGGCCCTCGAGCGCATCCAGTCGAGCCGCGCCAGGTGGTTCCAGGGGCTGCTCTCCGAGTGGGACGGCCCTGCCGCCGAGGAGTTCGTCGACCGGCTCCGCGAGCTCGGCGACGCGCTCGACAGCAACCTCCGGGCCCGGGGTGCAGCGCCGCCCCCCATGCCCTTCGACTCCACCAGAGCCCAGAAGCAGAAAGAGGACTGACATGTCCGACACCACCGCCGAGCCGCCTCGCGTCGACGCGACCGCGGACGCACCAGCCGGTGCAGGCCCCGACGCGCGACCGGTGCTCTCCCACAAGGAGATCCTGACCATCCTCGTCGGGCTCATGATGGGGATGTTCCTCGCCGCGCTCGACCAGACCATCGTCGCGAGCGCCATGCGCGTCATCGCCGACGACCTCAACGACCTTGCCGGCCAGGCATGGGTCACGACGGCATACCTCATCACCGCGACGATCACGACGCCGCTCTACGGCAAGCTCGGCGACATCTACGGGCGCAAGAAGCTCTTCATCTTCGCGATCACGATCTTCACGATCGGCTCGATGCTCTGCACGCTGTCGTGGTCGATCCCGTCGCTCGCGGCCTTCCGAGCCGTCCAGGGCATCGGCGCCGGCGGCCTCTTCTCGCTCGCCCTCGCCATCATCGGCGACATCGTGCCGCCGCGTGAGCGCGCGAAGTACCAGGGCTACTTCCTCGCCGTCTTCGGCACCTCGAGCGTCCTCGGCCCGGTCATCGGCGGCTTCTTCGCCGGCCAGGAGACGCTCCTCGGCGTCACCGGCTGGCGTTGGGTCTTCCTCGTCAACGTGCCGATCGCCGTCGCCGCGCTCATCGTCGTGACACGCACGCTGCACCTCCGGCACACGCGTCTCGACCACCGCATCGACTACTGGGGCGCCCTCAGCCTCTCGGTCGCCCTCGTGCCGCTGCTCATCGTGGCCGAGCAGGGACGTGCGTGGGGCTGGGGTTCACCGACCTCCATCACCTGCTACGCCATCGGCCTCGCCGGTCTCGTCGCCTTCTTCCTCTTCGAGCGGTCCATGGGTGAGGAGGCGCTCATCCCGCTGCGCCTCTTCACGAACCGCACCGTGGCGTCGTCGTCGGTCGCCTCGGTCTTCATCGGCATGGGCATGTTTGGCGGCCTCGCCGCGATCCCGCTCTACCTGCAGATCGTCAAGGGCTCGTCGCCGACCCAGGCCGGCCTCCAGCTGCTCCCGATGACCCTCGGGATCATGGCCGGCTCGATCGTCTCCGGTCAGCTCATCTCCCGGACCGGGCGCTACCGCCACTTCCCGATCATGGGCGCGGCGATCCTCGTCCTGTCGCTCTTCGCCTTCCACTTCGTCGGCGCGGACACCCCGCTCTGGAAGACGATGATCGTGATGTTCTTCTTCGGTATCGGCCTCGGCTTCAACTTCCAGCCGCTGACCCTCGCCGTGCAGAACGCCGTCGACCGCCGCGACATGGGCGTCGCCACGTCGTCCGCGACCTTCACCCGCCAGATCGGCGGCACGCTCGGCACCGCGGTCTTCCTGTCGATCCTCTTCTCGCAGGCCGGCACGAAGATCTCCGAGGCGTTCGCGGCGATCGCCCCGACCCCGGAGTTCCAGGCGGCCCTGCGCAACCCGACCGGTGGCGACCCGGCTGCCAACAAGGCGTTCATCGAGCAGCTCCAGGCCGCGCAGCAGTCCGGCGGCTCGGGGGCGGGCGTCGGCGGCGCGGCCCTGTCGGACAGCTCGTTCATCAACCAGCTCGACCCGGCACTCGCCAAGCCGTTCCTCGTCGGCTTCTCCGACGCGATGTCGGTCGTCTTCGTCGTCGCGGCCGGCGTGCTCGTCCTCGCGTTCATCGCCACGCTCTTCCTGCCGAACATCGACCTGGGCCCCAAGCCCGGTCAGGCCGCGCCGGCGAAGGACGAGGACGTCGTGGTGGCCCCCGCCGGCCACTGACCCTCCGGACACACCCCGCCCCACCGTCGAGAGGCCACGATCTGTGGCCTCGGAGCAGTCGAAAGGCCACTTCTCGTCGGAGAAGTGGCCTTTCGACGTGGTGGCACCCGCGAAACGTGGCCTTTCGACGGTTCAGTCGGGGCGTATGCCGTGGGCTCGGGTCAGCGGAGGTTGTGCAGCTCGCGGCGGGTGAGGAACGCGCGCGTGCCCAGGGCCATGACGAAGGCGAAGGCGCCCGCGATGATCGCGACCCAGTAGCCGTGCTGCGGTCCGACGTGGTCGACGACGATGCCCGACACGGCCGAGCCGGCCGCGATGCCGATGATGAGTCCCGTGAGCACGATCGTCATGCCCTCGTTGAGCTGGGCCTTGGGGACGATCCGCTCGATGAGGTTCATCGTCGTGATGAGGGTCGGAGCGGTGGCCATGCCCGCGACGAGCATGAGACCGGCGAGGACCCAGAGGTTGCCGGCGAAGAGCACCGGGATCTCGAGGACCGCCATCCCGAACGTCCCGGCGATGAGGAGCTTGACGAGGCTGCGGCCGTGCGAGACGTGCCCGAAGACGAGGCCCGCGGAGGCCGACCCCACGGCATACAACGCGAGGATGGCGCCGGCGGCGCTCGGCGCGCCCAGCTCCTGCGAGACGGCGAGCGTCACGACCTCGTTGACGCCGAAGATCGCCCCCGTCATCACCATGATGAAGGCGAGCGGGATGAGGCCCGGCACCGTGTAGGCGTGCTCGGTGGGTCGCTCGTGGTGCGGCACGACCGGCGGCTCCGTGGACCGTGCCGAGATGAAGATCAGCACGCCCACGGTGTAGGCGACGGTGGCGAAGGCGAAGCCCGCCTCGGGGAAGAGCGTCGTCGACAGCCAGATCGCGAGGACCGGTCCGATGACGAAGGTGACCTCCTCCATGACCTGCTCGAACGACATCGCCGCGTGGAGGTTGCGTGGGTCGTCGGCGAAGATGTGCGACCACCGCGCGCGGGCCATCGTGCCGAGGTTGGGGATCGCGCCGCAGAGCGGGAACGTGATGAAGAGCAGCCACGAGGGCAGCCCCCGCATCGAGACGAGGAGGGTCATGACGGCCCAGAACCCCGACCAGAGGAAGAAGGGGATGGCGATGCGGCGCTGGCCGTAGCGGTCGACGAGCCGCCCGAGGAAGGGGGCGAAGAGCGCCAGGGAGACCATCCCGACCGCCACCACGGCCCCGGCGAGCGCGTAGGAGCCGGTGCGTGCCGAGACCATCGCGACCACGGACACGGCGAACATCGAGCCTGCCGAGCGGGCGATCAGCCCGCCGGTGATGAAGACGCGTGCCCCCGGTACCTCGAAGAGAGGTCGGTAGGACGCCAGCACAGGTGCTCCTTCGCGGTGGGGGACGGCCAACTTCCCCATCCTTGCACCACGACCCCCGAGGATCCGAAATGCCGGATTCGTGGTGAGCCGTGCCTCACACCCCGTGCTTGCGGCGCAGCGACCACATCTGCGGCGAGCGCTCGAGCTCGACGGCGACGTCCCACGGCATGCCCCCGGGCGCCGTCTCCCGGCGGAAGCTCGCGACCATCCGTCGGGCGAGGGCGGGGTCCCGGGCGACCCGAACGGCTACCGCCATCGCCGCGTCCTGCACGTCGCCGTCGTCGTAGGCCGCCCAGGCGAGTCCCAGCGCGACGGCGCGCTCGCCGTCGACCTCGTCGCCGAAGAGCCCGAGGGCCGCGGCGGCCTCGCGCCCGGCGACCCGGTTGATGAGCGTGAAGTGGCCGCCGCCGGGGTGGATGCCGATCTGGGCGAAGCCGGGGAGCAGCCGGGCCGTGCGCGAGACGATGCGCAGGTCGGTGGCAAGGGCGAGGTTGAGGCCGGCCCCCACTGCCGCCCCGCGCACGGCCGCGACGGTCGGGACCGCGACCCCGCCGATCGTCGTGAACGCGGCGTAGACGGTCTCGAGGTTGCGGTAGGCCTCGTCCTCGACGGGGTCACGGCCCGTGTCGGCGAGGACGCTGCGGACCGCCCCCGCGCAGAAGTGGGCTCCGCCCGTGACGACGACGGCACCGACCTCGTCGTCGGCCTCGGCCGTGCGGGCGGCGTCGATGAGCTCGCGCGACATCTCGACGGAGAGGGCGTTGCGGCGGTCGGGCGCGTCGAGGGTGATGAGCGCGACGCCGTCGGTCACGTCGTAGCGGATCTCGGTCATGCGGCGAATCTCCTTGGCTACCAGCGAGCTCGGTGGTTCAGGGGGTCCAGAGGGGTCCAGAGCGGTCCCGGTGGTTCAGGGTCGTTCAGGGGGCGTGCTGCGTCTTGGCACGGCCGGTCGTGATGAGGGTCCAGAGTCGGTCGTGACCAGCGGACGAGGCGAGCGCCGTGAGGGTCTCGTCCCAGTCCTGGAGGGAGCCGTACTCGCTGCGCCGGGCGAGGATCGGGCGCGTCAGGGTGTGCAGCTCGTGCTCGAGGGTCGTGCCGATGGCCCCGAGCGCCTGGTGCGACCCGCGGACGACGACCGAGGCGGCGTGCCCGACGCACGACTTGGCGACCCCGACCGCGAAGAGCATGCCGGGGTCGGTCCAGTCGGACGCGGCGGCCCGGGCGACGGCGGCGTCGGTGGCGGCACGGGCCAGGGCCGTCTCGCAGGCGATGTCGGACACGAGGTGCTGCACCGCCTGGAAGCGCCCGATCGGCCGCCCGAACTGCTCGCGCTCGCGCACGTGCGCGAGGACGACGTCGACGACGCGTTCCATGGCGCCGACGACCTGGGCCGAGCGGGCCAGCGCCCCACGCAGGTGGAACTGCTCGCCGATCGCGTGGTCGACGACGATGCCCGCCTCGAGGTCGTCGAGGTCGAACTCGACGGTGTCGCTGGGCTCCCCGGCGAGGTTGCGGCGCTCCTCCACGCCGACGCGGTCGATCGGCACGTCGGCGACCCGCCACTGGTCGCGGTCCTCCCAGAGGGCCACGACGCTGCTCGCGTCGCGCGCCCACGTGACGTTGAGGGCGACCCCGGACGGGTCGGGACGGCATACGGTCCGGAGGCCTCCGTCGTTGGGCAGCCCGGCCGCCTCGAGCAGCCAGCCACCGAGCACGTCGTGCTCTGCGAGCGGCACGGGCGCGGCCGCCGCGGCGGCGAGCCCGAGCAGCGCTGCGGCGTCGACCCAGCCTCCCCCGCTGCCGCCGGCGGACTCCGAGCCGGTGAGCCGCGTCAGTCCGAGGTCCTCGAGGCGCTGCCACAGGCCGCGGTCGAGGTCGACGACGGCGGTGGGCGTGGCGCGGGTGGCGCGGTAGTCGGCGAAGAGGTCGGTGAGGACCGCGACGAGGTCGGGGTCCGGCGTCGTGGGCGCGGCGAGGTCGCGGGGGTCGGCCATCAGCGCATCCCGAGGCCGCGGGCGATGACGCCACGGAGGATCTCGTTGGTGCCGCCACGCAGCGTGAAGCCTGGACGCTGGAGGATCGCGGCGTGCAGGAGGGTGTCGAGCTCCTCGTCGAGGGCCCACCCGGTGGCGGTCAGCGTGTCGACGTAGTCGGCGATGTCGCCCTCGCCCGTCGTCCCGAGCACCTTGACGACCGCCGCGGCCGTGTCGGCGTCCACGGCGTTCTCGAGCGCCGTCGAGACGGCGAACGACATGTGGTGCAGGGCGGCGACCCGGGCGACGTGGCGACCGAGGCCCGGGTCGGTGGGCAGGCGTCCGTCGTCCATGGCCTGCGCGGCGGCGGCGAGGAGCTGGAAGGTGGACAGGACCCGCTCGGGCCCGCTGCGCTCGTGGGCGAGCTCGGACGTCACCTGCGACCAGCCCTCCCCCACCTCGCCGAGCACGCGGTCGTCGGGGATGAGGACGCCGTCGAGGTGCACCTCGTTGAAGTGGTGGTCGCCGCCCATCGAGATGATCGGGCGGATCGTGACACCGGGCGCCCGGAGGTCGACGATGAACTGGCTCAGCCCCTCGTGGCGGTGCGCCGGGTCGAGCGGCGCGGACCGGGCGAGCGCGAAGAAGGCGTCGGCCTCGTGGGCGCCGGAGGTCCACACCTTGGTGCCGGTGAGCCGCCAGCCGCCGTCGACCCGCTCGGCGCGGGTGCGGACACTGGCGAGGTCGGAGCCCGAGTCCGGCTCGCTCATCCCGATGCCGAAGACGACCTCGCCGCGGCTGATCCCGGGCAGGTACGCCTCCTTCTGCTCCTCGGTGCCGTAGCGCAGCAGCGACGGTCCGATCTGCCGCTCGGCGATCCAGTGCGCCGCGACGGGAGCCCCGACGACGAGCAGCTCCTCGGTGACGACGAAGCGCTCGAGAAAGGTGCGGCCCTGCCCGCCGTACTGCTGCGGGATGACCATCCCCAGCCAGCCGCGCCGGCCGAGCTCGCGGGTGAAGTCACGGTCCCAGCGGGTGAGCCACGTGTCGACGTGGGGCACGAACGCGCCGGCCGCGACCTGCTCGGCGAGGAAGGCGCGCACCTCGAGACGCAGCTCGGTCAGGGCGGGCAGCTCCCGCGCACCCGGAGGGACGAGACGGGCCATGCTCACCTTCCTCACGCGACGTCGCAGCGGTTCGTGCGCCACTCTCCCACACGGTCCCTCGCGAGACCCGAGGCCGTATGCCGTCCCGCCGGGTGCCGTCCGCCACACCCGGTCCGCATGGTGCCGAGCGCTCCCTCGACTGAGCGCGCAACCCCACCCCAATGGCCGCCCAACCAAACTCGAGTGAGCGCCCAACCACACTCGAGTGAGCGCTCAACCCACCCTGGCGGCGCAGGGCGTTGACTCGACTGTGACGGGGCGTTCACTCGACTGTGACGGGGCGCTCACTCGACGGGGCGTGGGCGTGGGTCAGAAGGCGGTGGCGACGAGGTAGGCGCAGAGACCGACGATGACGGCGGTGATGACCACGGCGACGGCCGTGGTCAAGCGGTGGTTGACGAGCACGCCCATGATCCTGCGGTCGCGGGTGAAGAGCAGGAGCGGCACGAGGGTGCCGGGCAGGGCGAACGACAGGACGACCTGGCTCCACACGAGCGCGTTGGTCGGCTCGACACCCAGGCCGAGGATGACGAGCGTGGGCACGACGGCGAGCATCCGGCGCAGCAGCGGCGCGATGGGCCGGCGGCCGAAGCCCTGCATGACGACGTCACCCGTCTGGACGCCGACGAGGGTCGAGGCGAGCCCCGACGCGAGGAGGGCGACCGCCAGCATCGTCGCGGCGATCTGCCCCGCGTTGGCGGACAGGGCGGCATACGCCGTCTCGATGCTCGCGCCGGCCGTGGAGGGCAGGGCTGCTGCGAACACGACGAGGCTGATGTTGGCGGCACCGGCGATCGTCATGGCGATGACGACGCTGCGCACCGTGCGACGGCCGCTGCGCAAACGCTCGGCGTGGCTCGCCTCGCTGCCGTCGTCATGACCCCGCGACGCGGCCGAGTGGAAGTGCAGGGCGTGCGGCATCACCGTCGCGCCGACGATGCCGACCGCGAGCAGCGCCGCCGACGAGTCGAGCGGTCCGGGCACGACCGAGCGCAGCAGCGCGACCCGGTCGACGTCGGCGACGAGCACCTGCCACAGCAGCGAGCCGATGATGACGACGAGCAGGACGAGCACGACCGAGTCGAAGTGGCTGCGCCCCCGGACCTTGAGGGCGAGGACGACGAGGCTGAAGAGGGCCACGCAGACGGCCCCGGCCATGAGGGGCATGCCGAAGAGGAGCTTGAGCGCGATGGCCCCGCCGACGACCTCGGCGAGGTCGGTCATGATGACGACGAGCTCGGCCTGGGCCCAGAGGAGCAGCCGGCCGACGCCCGGGAAGCGTTCGGAGCTGTGCTCGGCGAGGCTCTTGCCGGACGCCATGCCGAGCTTGGCCGCGAGGTACTGGATGACCATGGCCGAGCAGCTCGCGAAGACGACGACCCACACGAGCGTGTAGCCGTGCTCGGCCCCGGACGTGATGTTGACGCCGAAGTTGCCGGGGTCGACATAGGCGATGGCGGCCAGCAGCGCCGGGACGAGGGTGCGGGGCGCGCCGATGGTGCCGCCGAGCCCACGCTCGGGCGACCGGTCGTCCACGCGTGGCTGCTGCGCCACTCGCTCACCCATGGGACACAGCATCGAGCCTCCGGGGCGCGTGCGCCAACTCCCCCGGCGTCGGTGCGACGAAGGCCTCACCCCGACCGGCCCCCCTCCAGGAGCTCAGCGGGCCGACGCGACCCCCAGGAGGGCGGCGATCCCGAGGGCGCTGCGCGGGTCGTAGGCGGCCGTCCACAGGCCTCCGTGCGCGGCGGCATACGCCTCGTCCTGCCAGGCCGTCGGCTGCGCGGGCGAGCCGGTGCGCAGGTCGTGGACGAGGAGCGCGGCCATGAGCGTGTTGGCCGTGCCGGGCTCGAACACCTCGATGCCGAAGCGGTGCGCGCCGGCGTAGGCGGCGGCGAGCGCCCGGTTCTTGACGACCGAGCGGGTGCGCGTGGGCGGGGCCACCTTGAACGACACGAGACCGCCGTCGGCGCGGTATGCCGTCGCCCGCCACCGCTGGAGGCGCTTGGCGAGCAGGTAGTTGGGTCCCTGCTGGAGTACGACGCTGTCGTTGATGCCGGGGTCCTGGCCGGGCACGTAGTTGCGGCGCAGGAGCCGGCCGCCACTCACGGTGCGCAGCGGCACCCGCAGGACCTTGGAGGTGCGCCGGTGGGCGTAGCTGTCGACGGAGCGCTCGACCGCGGCCCCGGGGACGGCGAAGACGTCTGTCGGTGTCGCGAGGAAGGCGAGGGCGACGTCGTCGCGGCCCTTGGCCTCGACGACCGCGCGGGTCAGGGCGTCGACGGCCATCGAGACGCGGACGTTGGTCTCGCCGTCGGCATAGACGTAGTTGCCGATGGCGATCGGTCCGTCGATGGCCGCGACCCATCGGGTGACGGCGCCGAGGTCGTGGACGAGATCGCCGCCGGCGCGTGCTGCCAGTGGCTCGCCCCCGGGGCGGACCGGCACGGTGATGGATCCAGCGAGTCGGCGCGTGTCGCCGATCAGCTTGTCCCACAGGTCCTTTCGCGGCAGATCGACGGCGGCGACGTCGGCGCCCCAGCGCAGCAGCGAGCGCAGTGGGCCCATCTCGGCGGCGGCACCGAGCACCACGACCGTGCGGTCGGAGAGGTCGAGCCAGTCGGGGTTGTCGATGACGAGGCCGACGGCCTCGGCGCACGTGGGCTCGACGGTCCCCGCCTTGACCCACAGCTCGAGCCGTCGACGCAGGGCGTCCCCCGAGAGTCGCTCACCGGCATACGGCACCGAGAGCGTGCGGTCGGGCGCGCCCTCGCCACGCACGGTCTCGGAGCCGAGCGCGGGCACGCTCTCGTCGGCGGCGACGGCCACCTCGAGCGGTCGGTCGCCGTCGTCGGTCGCCCAGCGCATGCGGGCGTGCAGGGAGTCGAGCCCGCTCGTGGCGATGGCCTGCGCCGCGCCCGGGACCGCGACCCCGGCCTCGACGAGGCGCCGGAAGTGCGGGAGGTAGCCCTGGCGCCAGTTCGTCTCGCGTTCGGCGGAGGCGGCGCCGACCGGGTCGACCCCCCGCAGGGCGTCGGCGACCACGGCACGTCCGGTGGCAGTCGTGCTGCGGCGTCCGGACGTCGGGTCGAGTGGGAAGACCACTCCTCTGGGGTCGCTCATGGCTCCATCCTGCCGGGTGGGCAGCTCGATCCGTCGCGGCCGGCTGGTCGGCGGGCGCTCGGTCGGCCTGCCCGGCCGCCCGGCCGTCCTCCGCGGTCGCTCAGCCCTGGCGGAGCCGTCGGTCGACGACGAGGTAGGACACGCTGGCCGTGGCCAGGTTGCCGGCGCGGTCCCGCACGAAGCACGTGACGGTGTGGCGTCCGAGCCGACGGGTGTTCGGCGCGCGGCCACCGTTGCAGCTCTGGCGGGCGACGCCCGAGAGTGCGTCGGTCGCCCGTGGCACGGCGACGACGACCCCGTGCCGGGGCACGACCGCTGGGATGGCGACCGGGTCGAGCGTCGGCGGCGTGCCGTCGTAGCGGTAGGAGAAGCCGACGTAGGGCGCCGCCCGGCCCGCACCGTCGACACACGTGCCGTAGACGGTACGAGGCACTCCCGAGTCGACGGCGACGACGGATCCGCCCTGGCACGATGCGATCCCGCCGCCGAGGTCCTGCGTCACCCAGTGGTAGCGAGCCGGGGCGGCATACCAGCCGTCAGCGTTCGGGCCACCCTCGATACGGATCCCGCTCGGCGGCGTCGTGATCACGACCGACGATGCCGCGACGGCGCCGTGGCCGCTGCGCGGCGCGCCCTGCACCCCGGTGAGACCGAGTCCTCCCCACGCGAGAGCCGCCAGCCCGGCGACCCAGGCGATGCCGTGGACCGCGTCGCGCACTCGTCCGTCCGTCACGACCGGCTCCCTCGCCCGGGGTGCCCCGTCGACACCCGTCACAGGTCGGAAGGCCGTGAGCCACCGCTGATACGACGCACAGCAGATCGGTGCCCACGTCGCGGGACGGGTCGCCCACGCCGTGACATCGGGGACACGGGCTCGCGGCGTCGTAGTCGTCCGGGCGAGGCGCCCGGATCGACGGTCGGTCCGGCGCCGGGGATGGTGCCGTGGACCACTCGATCAGGCCGGCTCGGCCGAACGGGAGGACGATGGGGACATGAGCACCAAGACGGCCGCACACGCGGCGGAGCTGACGGCGGACCGGGCCACCGAGGTCGAGCGCATCACCGGGCTGCGCCGGGAGTTCACCGAGGTCGTCGAGGCGTCGGCGGCCAACATCGCCGACGACGAGCACGACCCCGAGGGCTCGACCATCGCCTACGAGCGCACCCAGATCGGCGCCCTCATCGAGCAGGCGGAGCGGCACCTCGTCGAGATCGACGCCGCGCTGCAGCGGATCACCGACGGCGGCTACGGCCGGTGCGAGGTCTGCGGCGAGGCGATCCCCGACGAGCGGCTGCGAGCCCGACCCACGGCCCGGACCTGCATGAGCCACGCGGGGACCGCCCTGCGCTGACCGACCGTGCGGCAGCGGGCAGCAGTGAGGGCCCGTCGCCACGAGCCCCCACTGCTGGTCGAGCGTCTAGAGCCGCGTCACGGTGCTGCTGCCACCGGCCGCACCGCCGAGTCGACGACTCCGACGACGTTCACTGCGCGGACCCGGAAGGACCAGGCCTGCCGGGCGATGTTGCCCGTCGTGAAGGTCGTCGAGCCCGCCGCCAGCGCTCCGGACTGCCCGGAGACCGTCGCGAAGCTGTTCGCGCTCCACTGGACGACGTAGCTCGTCTCGTTGGCGACGTCACCCCACGTCAGCGTCACCCGCTCGTTGTTGCCGGACCGGACCGCGGTCGCCGTGGCGATCGTGGGCTGTCCCGGGAGCAGCACCGCCGCCGTGGCAGTGTTGCTCGGCGTCGACTGCCCGGCGACGTTGACCGCGCTGACCCGGTAGGCGTACGTGCTGCCGACCGAGACGGCGCCGTCGACGTAGGTCGCCGTTCCGGTGTTGGCACGCGCAGGCGGGGTCGCGAGCCGGGCGAACGTGCCGCCGTTGACGGAGCGCTCGACGAGGAAGCCGGACTCGTTCGTGGCGTTGTCACGCCACGAGAGGCTGACCTGCGGACCTGCCGCCAGGGTCGCGGTGAGGATCGTCGGAGCCGCCGGCGCATTGACACCCAGGGTGGCCGAGGTCGAGCTCGCCGTCATCGTCGGGATTCCCTTCCCGTAGCCGACCGTGTTCTGGGCGACCACCCGGTAGAGGTAGGCCGTGCTCGGGTTCGACGTGGAGTCGGTGAGCGTCCGCGACTGGTGGACGTTGGTGTCCGTGAGCGGCACGTTCACCGTTCCCACATCCACCCACGTCGTCCCGTCGGTGGACCGCTGGACCACGAACGCCGTCTCGGTGATCGAGTTGTCGCCCCACGTCAGGGTGATGTGGCGGTTGTTGCCGTTGCCCGTCACCACTGCTCCCCCGGTAGCCGGCCAGGTCGCCGTGTTCGGCGGCAGGGCCAGGGACTCGGGACGCATCATGTCCATCTCCTCGTGACTGAGGATGTGGCAGTGGATGACGTACTCCCAGCCCATGTTGACGAGTGAGTTGACGATGGCACCCGTCGGGTTCCCTTGCGGGTCGATGTTGTTGAACCCGGACTGTGATCCGAGGGGCATCATCGGGTTGAGGGCGCGGATCGCGTTCGGCACCTCGAAGGGCACCTGGGGGACCACAGGCCGCAGGGCGACGATGGTGTCCTCGAGCGGGCTCATCCGCACGGTGTCCTTCCAGCCGAGCTCGTTCGCGTCCGGTGGGATGACGATGTTGTCCCACGTGACCCGGTTGAGCACCTGGACGTCGTAGAGGTGGAAGTGGATCGGGTGCGTGTCCACGCCGTTGTGGGTGAAGCGCCAGATCTGCGTCCCGTCCTTGGCGTCCGTGATCGGGGTGACCGCGACGTCCGCTGCCGGCAGGTTGGTGCCGTCGATGAGCTCGGTCGCCGGGTTGATGTACGGGTACAGCGTGACGTTCTGCGCTCCCGGTGCCGGAGGTTGCGCCTCCACACCGAGGTTGGCCTGCATGCGCCCGTAGTCGTCGAACGTCGAGGAGTTCATCTCGTCGTGGATCGCCTTCGGTTCGAGCCCCATCGTCATCTTCGCGGTGGGAGCCGCAAGGGTGTTGAAGCCGAAGGCGCCGGTGTCGTTGACGCGCACGAGGCCGTCGCACCTGGTGACGTTTCCCGTCTTGACGTTGCAGTTGCTGCTGGCAGCAAAGCTCGTCCCATAGGCCGAGTTGTAGGCGGCTTGGCCGACGATCGCCGGGTGCTGGCCGGACTCGAAGACCCCGGATCCGTTCGGCTGGTGCTTGAAGGCGGCGGCGAGCGCCGTCACGTTGAAGGCCGGCGCCGGGGTGGCGGCCGCGATCTTCACCTGCATCACGGTGCGGGTGTTGGGCCCGTATCCCGGCATGACGGTCGGAGCCCCGGTCGGGCTGAGGTCCGGGCCGCCCGTGTAGTAGTCGTACGACGGCACACGTGCCGGGAAGGCAGCGGGTGCGTCGTTGTAGAGGATCAGCGTCTTGCCCGCGAACTTCGAGAAGTCGACGACGACGTCGGCACGCTCCGCCGGAGCGAGCAGCATCGAGTGCTTGTCGACGTTGCCGAAGTCGAAGCGGGTCGGGTCCGTGATCCAGGTCGTCGGCTGCTGGCCGTCGATCACCGCGGGCGCAGGCAGGAAGCCGCCCTCGCTCGCGATCTGCACCCAGTCTGGGCCGGCAGCGTCGTTGTGGGCGTCGGCCGGTGTCGGTGACACCGTCGGGTCGGTCTGCGCGGCAGCCAGCTCGGTCGGGTTCAGCTTGACCTCGCTCTGGCCGTTGCCGTTCGCCCGGGCGGGGTCGGCCGTGTACCACTGGAAGTTGAAGAACCGGTCGTTCGCGGCGTTGAGCAGCCGCATCCGGTACGTCTTCGGCTGCAGGGTCATGGTCGGGTAGGCGACACCGTTGACGATCGGGGTGTCGTTGAACTGCTCCATGCCGGCCGACACGTTGGGCGTCCCGGGGATCTGCTCCGGCTCGCAGAACGGGTCGGTCTGGTACTGCCACGTCGACGGGTCGTCGAGGTTGCAGCTCGGGTCGTAGTACGGGTTCGCGATCGGTCCGTACGTCGTGCCCGTGGCCGGTGGCCAGAACCACGGTCCGTACATCCACCGTCCGTAGGCGCTCAGCCCACCGGGGTCACCCGGGTTCTGCGCCGGCATGTAGACGTGGTGGTACCAGAAGCTGCCCTTGGTGCCCCATCGCTTCGCGTCCCACGTCGGATCCTGGCCGTATGCCGTGACCTTGCCGTTGGCGTCGACGGTGTCCTTGAGCTGGGCGTCGCCGGGCACGAAGGTCCGGTCCTGGACGATGAGCGGCAAGGTGTCGGCGGCGGTCGGGATCAGGCCCGCGTTCACGAGCGCCTTCTCGGTGTTGTCGGTGATGGTGTAGCCGGCGGCCTCACCGGCATACACGTTGAGACGCGTGATGCCCCACGAGTGGTCGTGGTAGAACATCAGCCGCGCGCTCTGCTGGTTGGTGTAGTAGAACGTCGAGCAGCCATCGTCCTTCGCGGCACAGACTGCGGGAGAGCCGGAGTTGGCCGGGTCCGACAGCATGTCGGGGACGTTCTGCACGCTGACGCCCTGCGGCCACGAGGTGCTCTCCCCGGCGGGCGTGATCCACTGGTGCGGCGTGCCGTCGCTGATCCACGGGGTCGTGCCGCCGTGCAGGTGCAGGGTGGCTCGGTTGTCCTTGAAGCAGTCGACGGCCTTCGGCTCCTGGGTGCACGCGGGGTTGCGCACGGCGTCGGTCACGGCGCCGCTGTCGACGGGTGCGGGCATGGCCATCGGGCCCATGCCGGAGCCCATCATCGTGCTGTCGGTGGGCAGGAAGAGATCACCGTCGGCGCCCTTGGGCAGCAGGTTGCGGAAGACGATGCGCACCGGACGGTCCTTCGTCGCCGCGATGATCGGGCCGAGCCACTGCGGGGCGGTCACCCCGGTGTAGCCGGAGATGGCCTGCTGGTCACCGTTCTGCAGCTCGTTGAAGAGGGTGACGTGCCGGCCCGGGACTGCGGTCGTCGAGAGCTGGACGTAGCCGCGGACGAGGGTTGCCGGAAGGTCGGACGAGAACTTCGTACGGTACTGCACGAGACCGATGACGTACTCGTCGGCGACCTTGCCGTTGTACGTCTTCGCCTCGGGGACCGCCAACGGGATGAACTTGTTGTCGGGCCCCATGGCTGCGTCCGTCCCCTGCACCTGGGCGATGGCGGGACAGCCGGATCCGTCAGCCTTGGGGTCGCACGTGACCGGCAGAGCGTCCTGGAACTTCTTCATGCCCGCCGTGAGGTAGCCGCTGCCGGCATTCGTGACGGTGACCGAGTCGAGCGATCCGACGTCAGTCGTCACGGCGCCGGTGGCACCCGTTCCGCCTCCGGTCGGGTCCGTGACAGCCACCGTGGCCGCGGTGTATCCCGAGCCCGGGACGTCGACAGCGAGTCCGACGAGCTTGAGCGTCGCGGTCGCCGCGGCTGGGGTCGACCCGCTGATGGGGTCGGAGAGCGTCCCGTCGAGGATCCTGACGGCCGGTGCGGTCGTGTAGCCCGAGCCGGGGTCCTCCACCGTGACCTTCTGGACCACGCCGCCCACGAGGTCGGCCTGCTCGACGTGACCGGTGGCACGCGTGCCGTTCGGGTCGTCCGGGAGGTCGATGAGGACGGTGGGCATGGTGTAGCCCGCGCCGCCGTCCGTCAGGGCCACGGCGTCGACGCCACCGGAAGGCGTCACGCTGGCGCCCGTCCCGTCGCCTGCCACGGTGGCGACGAAGCCGGAGTAGCCCGCGCCCGCGGCGGTGACCGACGCGGAGACGACCGCGCCGGTCGCCTTGACCGTCGCGGTCGCTGTCGCCTGCGCCCCGCCGGCGACGGTCGGCGCGTTGATGGTGACGGTGGGCGAGGTGTAGTCGTGCCCCGGAGCTGTCAGGTTGATCGCACCGATGCTGCCGTCGGGTCCCACCTGTGCCACGGCGGTCGCGCCTGCTCCGGTGCCGGCGTCAGTGATGCTGACCGTCGCCGTCGGCAACGTCAGGGGGCTGTTGGCCCAGTTCGGCCAGGGCCCGAAGTAGTGGGGAACCTTCGACGCGTCCGTGGGTCCCGTCGGTGGCGACGCTGCCGCGACCGTGGCCGGCACCACCCCCGCCTGCAGGCCCAACGCGAGCACCGTCGCGGCACTGGCCACGATCGCCGACAACCATCTTCTCGGACTGCTACCTGGCATCTTCCCCACCTGCCCCGTGACCTACTTCGCATGTCCAGCGAATTCACAAAGGTTAGACAGGAATGGGGGTCTGAACGTCCACTTTCTCTTGGATTGAAAATGCGAAACCTTTTGCGCCACAAGCGATTCCGGAAATGGATTTCGCGTGTCCGCATTCATGCACAATCGTGCTCAGGTTCGGCAAAACGGGACACTTGCCAAGCCCAGAGAGGGACGAAGCTCGCATACGACGAGGACGTGTGACGAAGCCCTCTTCGCCTTTTGCCGCGGCCGCCCACACAGCGATCTACCGTCGAGTCATGAGAAGGAAAGGATGGACCTTCCTCTCGAACCACGGACACGTTCTGGTCTGCCTGGCGGACGACCCGGACATGTTGCTCAAGGACGTTGCCTCCAACATCGGGATCACCGAGCGGGCAGTCCAACAGATCGTGGCCGACCTCGAGGGGGGCCGCGTGATCACTCGGCACCGCGAGGGGCGGCGCAACCGCTACGTGGTCCGTCGCGAGGTGCGCTTCCGCCACCCCCTGGAGGCAGGACTGCGCGTCGGCGACTTCATCGACCTCGCCCGGCGCCGCCCCCGACTGCGGATGACGGACGCACCCCCGCACCTCACCCCCGCGCGGGAGCGCGAGCGCGACGTGCAGTGACGCCGTCGTGGGCGTCCACCTCCGTCAGCGGACGATCCGGACGTTGAACATCGGCGTGCCGAGGGCGCCCATCAGACGCAGCCAGACCGGCAGCAGCATCTCCGTGCCGCGGGCCGTCGTGATGTCGCCGAGGTCGATGACGTCCTCGTGACCGAACTCGGTGAGCAGGGCCGTGACGGCGGCCTTGGCCTTGGCGTCGTCGCCGGACACGAAGACGCTGCTGCTCTCGGGCAGGCCGGCCGGGCGCACCATGAGCTCTGCAGTCAGCGTGTTGAGCGCCTTGACGACCCTGGCGTCGGGGAAGGCACGCTGGATCTGCTCGCCGAGCGAGTCGGAGTCCTTGACGAAGAGGGTGGGCGGCATCCCTGCCGAGAAGTCGAGCGGGTTGGCGATGTCGAGCAGCACCTTGCCGGCGAGAGCGTCGGCACCGGCGAGGCCGAGCACCGCGAGCGAGGCGTCGCCGCTCGTCGCGTTGACGACGACCTCGGCCGAGGCTGCGGCCTCCGCGAAGGTCGCGAGCGAGATGCCCGGGTATGCCGTCGCCCACGTCGCGAAGGCGGCGTTGCCCATCTGGTCGGGCTCGGTGCGCGCGAGCGTGCTCGCCGGGTCACGCGTGCCGATGGTGACCGCGTGGCCGAGCTCGTCGAGACGGGACGCGATGGTGCGACCGACGGAGCCGGTGCCGAGAACTGCGTAACGCATGGGAGGTCCTTGGGTGTCGAAACAGAATAGACAGATCTGTCTACTTACCGGGACGCTAGCAGACAGATCTGTCTACTCGCAAGGTATGATGGCCCCATGGCACGGACAGCGAGCGCGGCTCGGCAGCGCATTCTCGACACGGCCTTCGCGCTCTTCTACGCCCACGGCATCCGCGCGGTCGGGGTCGACCGGATCATCGCCGAGTCCGGGGTCGCCAAACAGACCTTCTACAACCACTTCCCGGCCAAGGACGACCTCGTCCTCGCCTACCTCGACGTCGTCGACACGACCTGGTCGGGCCAGCTGCACGCTGCTGCCGAGGCGGCCGGCCCGGCGCCCGCCGACCAGCTCGTCGGGCTCTTCGACGCTCTCGACACGGCCTGCCGTCGCGACGGCTACCGCGGGTGCGCCTTCATCAACGCCGCGGCCGAGAACGAACCGGGCACGGCGATCCACGCCCGGACGCTCGCCCACAAGGACTCGGTGCGCGGCTGGGTGCGTGGGCTCGCGGTCGACGCGGGAGCACCCGATCCCGACGGCCTGGCGCGCACCCTCACCCTGCTCCTCGACGGCGGACTCGCGAGCGGCTCGCTCGATGCCCTGCCGGACGCACCCCGCGCCGCCAAGGCCGCGGCCGAGGCGCTCGTCAGCGGGGCGACCGCCTCGCACTGAGCGACCTCGAACCGGTCCGCCTCAGCGACGCCGGTCCGCCTCAGCGCCCCGGCAGCTCTGCGGCGCTCCTCAGCGCAGGCCGGCCGCGATGCGGTCGAAGGCCTGGTCGATGTTGCGCTCGAGACGACCCGAGCCGCCGTTCTGCTGGTGCTCGATGCAGGCGCGCACGGCCGCGATGGCCACGGCCACCGTCAGGCGCGCCTCGAGCGACGCGCCCGGCTGCACGCCGAGACGACGCTCGAGCGCGGCCGTCAGGGCGTTCTCGATGCGGATGTTGTTGCCCACGAGCGCCGGGGCGAGCGACGGCTCGCCGAGCAGGATGCGACGACGCCGGGCCCGCAGCTCGCGGTCGATCGACGCGGGCGCGAGCATGCCTGCGAGGATCCGACGGAGGGACTCGAGCGGCGTCTCGCCCTCGACGTCCTGCTCCAGCGCGGCGGCATACGACTCGAGCTCCTCGGCCGTCGTGCCGATGACGGCGGCCTCCTTGGACGGGAAGTAGTTGAAGAACGTGCGGGCGCTGACGCCGGCCCGGGCCGCGATCTCCTCGGTCGTGACGGCCGCGAAGCCCTTCTCCTCGACGAGGTCGAGGGCGGCGAGGTTGAGCGCGCGGCGGGTCTCGCGCTTCTTGCGCTCCCGCAGGCCGCACGACTCGTCGGTCAGCAGGTCCGTGCTCATGCCCCCATCGTGACACGTTCACTGCATGGACTGCAATTTTGCAGTGACTGCACTTTCGGCGTACCGTGGCGGACATGCCACAGAAGACCCAGGGGGTAGCCACGGACACCGCGACCACATCAGCCAGCGAGGCGACTGTCACCAAGGCGCCCGGACTCGACCGCCCGACCCGCAACATCTTCATCGCACTCATGCTCGGCATGCTCGTGGCGTCGATCAGCCAGACGATCGTCGGTCCGGCGATGCCACGCATCGTCGCCGAGCTCGGCGGCATCGACCACTACTCGTGGCTCGCCACGGCCGCCATGCTCGTCAGCGCGATCACCGTCCCCATCGTCGGCAAGATGAGCGACCTCTACGGTCGCCGCGGCTTCTACCTCGGCGGGCTCGTCGTCTTCATGGCCGGCTCGATCCTCTCCGGCTTCGCCCAGAACTTCTGGTGGCTCATCGCGGCCCGCGCCATCCAGGGCGCCGGCATGGGCACGCTGATGCCGCTGTCGCAGACGATCATCGGCGACATCATCCCGCCGCGTCAGCGCGGCAAGTACCAGGGCCTCATGGGCGGCGTCTTCGGCCTCGCCTCGATCCTCGGCCCGCTCGTCGGCGGCTTCGTCACCGACAACTGGGGCTGGCGCTACCTCTTCTTCATCACGCTGCCGGTCGGCGTCTTCGCCTTCTTCGGCATCAGCCGCTTCCTCCACCTCGAGCACACGCCGCGCGAGACCGTCGTCGACAAGGCCGGCATCGCCGCGCTCTCGATGACCCTCATCCTGCTGCTCGTGCCCACCTCGCTCGGCGGCACGACGCTCGCGTGGGGCTCCCCCGCCATCATCGGCATGTACGCCGCCGGCATCGTCATGCTCGGCGTCTTCATCGCCATCGAGCGCAGGGCCGTCGAACCGGTGCTGCCGCTGCGCCTCTTCAAGAGCCCGCTCTTCACGCTCTCCAACATCGCGGCCTTCATGGTCTCCGTCATGATGTTCGGCGCGATGATCTACCTCCCGGTCTACGCCCAGGGCGTGCTCGGCGCGTCGGCCACCAACTCGGGTCTCATCCTCATGCCGATGTCGGTCGCCATGATCGGCCTGTCGATCATCTCGGGCCTCGTCATCACCAAGACCGGCCGCTACAAGCTCCAGACCATCGTGGGCATCCTCATCATGGGCGTCGGCTTCTGGCTGCTGACCCAGCTGCACTACGGCTCGAGCCAGACCGAGCTGACGCTCTCGATGATCGTCTTCGGCATCGGCCTCGGCATGGCGCTGCAGGTCTTCACCCTCATCATCCAGAACTCCTCGCAGCGCAAGGACCTCGGCGTCGCGACGGCGTCGACGCAGTTCTTCCGCAACGTCGGCTCGACCGTCGGCACGGCCGTCTTCGGCACGATCATGACGAGCGGCCTGGCCGGCAACATCGCCTCGCACCTGCCCGCCTCCGTGGTGCAGCAGATGCAGGCGTCCGGACAGCAGGTCAGCGCCGGTTCGGTGCTCGACCCGTCGGCCCTCGCCAAGCTGCCGCCGCAGATCGCCACGGGTGTCCAGCAGGGCCTCGCCGACTCCCTGCACACGGTGTTCGTCTGGGGTCTCGTGCCTTTCGCGCTCGCCCTGCTCGCCGCGCTCTTCATCAAGGAGGTGCCGCTGCGCGACACCGTGCACACGCCCGACGAGGCCGGCATCGAGCTGCTCGACACGATGTCGCAGTCTGCCCCTGACGACGAGCTCAAGGTGCCGCTGGGCCGCGAGGCCGGCAACACGCGTACGCACGAGCGGCTGCTCGGGCTGCGCCTCGGCCTGCTCGCCGACTCGGCGCTGCGCGGCGACCGTCCCCTGCTGACCCAGGCCGTCAGCCGACTCGGCGAGGGCGACCTCGACGCCGGCGCGGCGCTGCTGCACCGCACGTCGCGGATGCTGACGACCGAGGACGCCACGCTCGCCGCCGAGACCGAGCGGTTCGCGGTCGAGGTCGCGGCCCGGGCCAAGGTGCCCGGCGGCATCCTCGACGAGGCGCTCAAGCGCGAGCTCGCCACGGCCGTGGCCGAGCGCGACGCCCGCACCGTCATGACGACGGTCGAGCCGACCGTCGCCGAGCGCCACGAGGCCGTCGACATCCGCCTCCTCTCCGCCGTCGGTGACGACCTCACCGCCGCCTACCTCGTCGACCGGCAGAACGCCAGGGTCGCCGAGCAGGCCGAGGCGTTGGTGCGCTGACCGCGCCCCACTCCCCGACCTGACCCGTCGAGAGGCCACCTGTGGGCTCCTCCGACACATCGAGAGGCCAGTTCTCCCCACCGAGAGCTGGCCTCTCGACTGCGTCCAGGCGGCCCGACGTGGCCTCTCGAACGGTGTGAGGGAGGGGCGTATGCCGTCCGGCCGGCCCACGCTGGGAGATGGGCGCGCGCTCGGGTACGAGCGGGGCCGCATACGGTGTCGGGATGAGCAAGGTAGCCCTCGTCACCGGCGCGTCCTCCGGCATCGGCGAGTCCATCGCCATCCACCTCGTCGAGTCCGGATGGACGGTGTATGCCGTCGCCCGCCGCATCGAGCGCATGGCCGCGCTCGAGTCGCGCGGCATCATCCCCTTCGCCATGGACGTCACCGACGACACGTCGATGGTCGCGGGGGTCGACCGCATCATCACCGAGCAGGGGCAGATCGACGCCCTCGTCAACAACGCCGGCTACGGCTCGTACGGACCGGTCGAGCACGTGCCGATCGACGAGGCGCGACGACAGTTCGAGGTCAACGTCTTCGGGCTCGCCCGCCTCACCCAGCTCGTCACGCCGCACATGCGCACGCGGCGTCGCGGCCGGATCGTCAACATCTCCAGCATCGGCGGCAAGATCTACGAGCCCCTCGGCGCGTGGTACCACGCCACGAAGTTCGCGGTCGAGGGCTTCAGCGACAGCCTGCGCATCGAGCTCGCCCCCTTCGGCATCGACGTCGTCATCGTCGAGCCGGGCCCGATCATCTCGGAGTGGAACACCATCGCCCGCGAGAGCATGGTCGAGCAGTCGATCGGCACCGTCTACGAGGACCTCGCCCGCCGGATGGCCGTGATGTTCGAGCGCGTCGACACCCCGCGGATGAGCTCCGGGCCCGAGGCGGTCGCCGAGAAGGTGCTCAAGGCGCTGGAGGCCGCGAACCCCGCGGCGCGCTACCCCGCCGGACGCGGCGCGCGCGCCATCGTCACCGCGCGCCGGCTGCTGCCGGACCGCGCCATGGACGCCGTCATGAGGCGCGCCCTCTCCGGCTGACCCGTCCACCGTCCCGACGTCGAAGGGCCACGAACCGGTACCGGTAAGTGGCCCTTCGACGGTCGGGTGGGTCAGGCGGTGGCCCGAGCCGTGGGGTGCCAACCGCTGCGCGCCATCGACAGCAGACGCTCGAGCAGCCGCCAGTCCTCCTCGACCGGCGGGGGGCCGCCCCGCTGCCCCGCCGGGCCGGGGCGCCCCGGCCCCGTGGTCCCCTCGGGGTCCGCACCGGCCGGCCCGGCCGGGAGCGACACCGCGACGTGGAGGCGGACGACGGCGTCGACCAATGCCGACAGCGGGTCGTCGTCGGCCTGCCTCGCGCCGTCCAGGAGGCGGCCGAAGACCTCGCGGACCCCGGGTCCGGGCGTGCAGCCGAGCTCGTCCGCGAGCAGCCGCCGGCACTCGTCGTAGGCGCGCAGGCCCTCCGCGTAGCGGCCGCGCTGCTCACAGCACTCGAGGACGACGCGCCAGGCGGCCTCGTCGTAGGGGTCGGCGGCGAGCGCCTCTCTCGCCCAGCGGTGGGCACGGTCGAGGTCTCCCGCGTCGAGGGCCACCCCCGCCGCCTCGGCGAGGGCCCGCAGCACCTCGGCGTCGAGCTCCTCACGCGCCTGCTCGATCCAGTCGAGGTGCTCGTCCGGCAGGAGCAGGCCACCGGGGCCGCCGGCTCCCCCGAGGGCATCGAGCACGTCGAGGACGTCGAAGGCAGCGACCCAGCCGCGCACGGCGGCCGGCCCCGAGCAGGCGCGCGCCCGGGCGGCCAGGCGCCGGAAGCGGTGGACGTCGACGTCGACGAACGCCGAGTCGAGCAGGTAGCCGCCCGGCTCCGTGCGCACGGCGCTGCCGAGCCCCGGCGCCAGGGCGTCGAGCCGCTTGCGGACCAGGCTGACGTAGCCCTCGAGGGTGCTCAGGGCGCCCGCCGGTGGGGCGTCGTCCCACAGCAGCCGCACGAGACTTGCCTTGCAGACGGCCTGGTCGGGCCGCAGCAGCAGCGCGACGAGGATCTGGCGCGGTTTCGCCCCGCCGAGCTGGCGCGGTCCGATCGACCGGTCGCCGACCGACACGCGCAGGCTCCGACACAGTGTGAGCTCGGCTCGCACGGGTCCCTCAACCCGTGCTCGCGCCCCCAGGCTCGAGTTCGTCATGTCAACCCCTCCCTTGACTCCTCCATGGTCGGGCGAGGAGGCGGCCTGCGGGCTCCACCACGTGCGGGGAGGTCGGACCCGAAGATTGGGGGTGAGCAGTCGGCTCACTTCACGAACACGGCGCCGTTCATCTGCTAGCCCATGCCCGAGCTCGTGGGGCTCTCCGAACGAACGACGTCGAACCACCCCGCCTGGCTCGACGCCACTCCGACCACGGTGACGGCCAGCACGGCGGCCACCGCGAGTCGGCCCAGGTGCTCGGGCCGGAGGCGGCGGACGGCGCCGACCGGGACGCCGCGCAGCAGGACGACGACGAGGACGAGGGCCACGAGCTCCAGGAGGCCGGCAGCGATGTCGGGGAGCCCGACGGCCTCGGGGACGCCGGGGTCGGGACCGACCGGCAGACCCCAGGTGCGCGACCACGCCCACACGACGAGTGGACCGGCCGAGAGCGCGGCCACGACGAGCAGGAGGCCGCGAGCGGGCGCGGGCCACCGGAGCACGAGGAACGCCGCCACGGCCTGGGCGACCGCCAGCGCGACGAAGAACCAGGCCGCGGCGACCCACTCCTCGAAGTGCTCCGGCACGACCGCCAGGTGGATGAGCGCACCACCGACGAGGGCCAGGGCCAGGAGCCGCCGCCGCTCACCGCAGGCGTCCAGCGACCGACTCCGGGCGCGCGCCGACCGGACGGAGTCCAGTCGGCCGCCGTGGAACATCGTCACCCACGCGACGGCTCCGAGGTTGGTGACGAGCAGGAGCACGGCTCCGAGCCCGGTGGCGCGCAGCTGCAGCCACCACGTGTCCTGCCGCAGCCGCTCGATGCAGTCCGCTCGGCAGTCGCCCCGCATCGAGGCCATCGTCTCGAGCTGGCCCGACTGGAGGTGGAAGTCGTACGCGGCCCCGACCGCCATCTCGACGGCGCCGACGAGCGTGGCAGCCACGACGACGAGCCCCGCGGTCAGCAGCAGCGGCGCCCGTCCCCGGTCGCCGTGTCGTCGGTCCGACACGTGCACGGCGAGCGCCAGCGCGGCGAGGACGGCGCACACGTAGACGGGCACGAGGACGGTGGACTCGTGCCACCAGGTCGTGAACGGGCCCTGCCCGCGACCGACGGCGCCGACCGCACCGCGCATCGAGGTCACCCAGAAGCCGTCCGCGTAGGCCAGCACCACCGCGAGGGGCAGCACCGTCGCCCAGGGGACGGCGCGTCGGCGCCCCGGGACGGTGGGTGGGGCCGCGACGACGGTCGAGGAGGTGGTCATGGCAGTGCCTTTCCTTCCCAGTGGTGGACCACGGCGTAGGCCGTGTCGTGGGCGTCCACGCGGAGGCCACGACACGGCATACGCTCCCTACGGCGTGATCTCCCAGCCGAACATCATCGCGTGGTCCTCGTGCGCGAGGTTGTGGCAGTGCGCGACGTAGGGACCCACGAAGTCCCGGAATCCCCGGTAGACGATGACGGACTCGCCCGGGTCGAGGGCCGTCAGGTCCTCGCGCGAGACGTCGTCGGGGTGACCCGCGCTGCCCTTTGTCGCGTCCTTGCCGTTGCGCATGACGACGCGGTGCTCCTCCATGTGCAGGTGGAACGGGTGCACCCAGCCGCCGCCGCCGTTGCGGATCTCCCAGAGGTTGAAGCTGCCGCGCTTCTGCTGCGCGAGCGGGGTCTTGCCGGCGGGGTTCTTGAGGCTCGTGCCGACGTGCGTCGGGTCGAACGGCTGGCCGTTGATGAGCCACTCGACGTCGGCGGACGAGCTCCCGCGCTCGACCTCGAAGACCAGGCGGTTGTCGAGCATGCTCTGCCAGTTGCCCGGCAGCGGCGGCAGCGACCGCAGCAGCTGACCCGGCTGCGGGATGAGGCTGTCGTCCGGGGCGTCGTCGCCGATGACGAACTTCAGCACCGGCACCTTGTAGTTCGGGTCCGGCGAGAACCGGGACGAGTTGGACCACATGCGACCGTTCGGCATCTTCATGACGTTCGTGAGGTAGACGACGTCGCCCTTCGTCGTCGGCGTCCCGTCCTGGTAGCGGGTGAAGTCGACGATGACCTCGCGGCGCTTGGCCGGCCACAGCTCGAACGAGTCGCGCTTGATCGCGAACGGCAGCAGGCCGCCGTCCGAGGCGATCTGGGTGAACTGCATGCACTGCTGGCCGTCAGGGATGCGGTACTGCCCCTCGAGCTCGTCACCGCCGTAGCCCAGGGACGCGGATGACTTCGGGCCCGTCGTCGACGCCATCAGCTTGAACTCGTAGATGCGGGCGATCGAGGCATCGAGGAAGCGGAAGCGGTACTTCCGGCGTCGCACGACCATCGTCGGGTAGGCGGTGCCGTTGACGGTGAAGATGTCGCCGACGAAGCCGTGGTTGGGGAAGTGCTTGTAGAACGTCTTGCCCCACCACTCCGGGTGCGTCGCAGGGTTCTTCGCTGCCGGGAACTCCCCCATCCCGTCGTGGACGTCCTGGTGCGTGGTCACCCCGTCGTCGAGGCGGCAGTCGTAGAACGCGAGCGGGACGTCGTAGTCGACGTCGAAGGAGCCGTCCGGGTTGTCCCGGCGGACGCCGGGCAGCCTGAGCCCCTGGCGCTCGTCTCCCATGTCCGTGCCGTTCTTGGGGTCGTAGATCGGGTAGAGGCCGACCATGCCCTTGTAGACGTTCGACCCGGTGTGGTCCATGCGGTGGTCGTGGAACCAGAAGAAGCTCTGCTTCTCGCGGTCGTCCCCTCCCGCCGGCCAGTTGAGGTAGAGGTTGTCGCAGAAGGTCTGGGGTCCGTAGCCGGTCGACTTGGGGCCGTAGGTCATGCAGTAGTGCGGGTTGCCGTCGCTCTCGGGCGCCGTGTGGCCGTTGTGCAGGTGGGTGAGGAACGACCAGTCCGGGGACCCGAAGTCCTGCCGGTCGAGGCCGAGCGGGTTCTCGTCGAGGTGGTTCTCGAAGCGGACGAGGACGGGCTTGCCGTACTCCGCGTTGATCCTCGGGCCGGGGAAGGTGCCGTTGAAGCCGTAGATCGTGCTCATCGGCAGCCAGCGCTTCGTGCCGGCGGCATACGTCGCGCCGTAGGCGTCGAACGACGCCGTCGGCCTGCCGTTCGAGTCGATCGGCAGCACCTGGGAGGTCGTGAACGAGTGGGTGCGCAGGAGCAGGTCGATCTTGTAGACGATCGGGTCGGGGTAGCCGAGCGCGGACGGCCAGATCTGGTGCCGCTCGCTCCCGAACGAGTTCTGCTGTCCCACACCGGGACCGGGAGGCTTTGCCCAACCGCTGAAGGTCGACACGGGCACGGGCGCCAGGGCCTTCGGTATCGGGAGCGGGTCGGAGAAGGGCGAGAGGATCAGCGGGCTCGTCGGGAAGGCCTCGACGTAGAAGAGCAGGTCGCCGAGTGTCGTCGACGAGGCTGCGAAGGCGCCGTCGGGCGACAGCAGACCCTGCTGCGCCAGGACGGGACCGCCGAATCCGCGGGCGGCGACGAGGGCGGCTCCGAGTCCTCCGGCGGCCCCGAGCCGGAGGACGGTGCGTCGGTAGACCCCGCCGGGCTCGAGCTCACGCGGGTCTTGGGGTTCCGAAGGTGTGGAGGTGTTCATGCCTGCTCCTCAGGTGGTGGACGGCGAGCCCCGTGGTGCGTGCTGCTCCCGGTGCCCGACGTCCCGGTCGAACTGTGCTGCTGCAGTGGGCCCCCCGACCAGCGGGGGATGTCCACGCCCATGGTGGGCGGACCTGCTCGGGAGAACCTCGGGGTCCGTCGGGAGTACCGGTCGGGACGCAGTCGGCGCTCGCGGGACGAACCGGACCCTTCGGATTCGTGGGACGGCGCCCGCCGACGTGGCCGATACTGAAAGCCGACATGCTCCCGGGGGGGTGCCCATGAAGGCTTCACCGTGCGTTGACAGCACACAGACATCAGTCCTGGTCGTGGACGACCACCGCGTCCTTGCCGACGCCATCGGCTTGGTGATCAACGGCGAGCCCGACCTGCGCTGTGTCGCAACGGCGCTCAACGCTGCCCAGGCTCGCGCGCTGGCGGCGTACTGGCAGCCCGACGTCATCCTCATGGACGTCCGGCTCGGTCAGGACGACGGCATCGACCTCGCCACGGACCTCATCAGTGCCGTCCCGAACGTGCGCATCATCGTGCTCAGCGCCTTCATCGACCAGGCCCTGCTCACGAGGTCGCTCAACGCCGGAGCGTGTGCCCTCCTGCCCAAGGACGGCTCCCTCGACGAGATCCTCGGCGCCGTCCGGTCGTCGACCCGGAAGGCCTTCGCCATCGACCCCGGCCTGCTGCGCACGATCGTGCGGGCCGGCGCCGACCGCCACGGGGCTCCCGTCCCGCGCCTGACGCCGCGCGAGGCCGACGTCCTGCGCCGGCTGGCGGACGGAGCCGATGCCGTCATGATCGCCAGGGAGCTCGGGATCTCGGTGCTGACGTGTCGCGGCTACGTCAAGACCCTGCTGCGCAAGCTGCACGCACACTCCCAGCTCGAGGCCGTCGTGACCGCGAGCCGGCTCGGCCTCATCGCACCGACCAGGCGTGGCTAGCGCACCGGGCTCGCAAGGGTCCGGTGGGACACACGGCCGGCCCCCGTCGATCGTGCGCGAGGCCATCACCCGTTTCGGGCTGTGGACGCTCGTGGCCTTCCTCATCGTCGCGGTCGGGGCGGTCCTGGTGGCACGCGCGCTGGCGGCGGACCTCGCGCTGCGCGAGGCGAGCCTGCGAGGCAGGACCTTCGCGACCAACGTCGCAGCGCCCTTTGTCGACACCGCGGTGCGCTCCCGGCGCCCGAACTCCTCCCAGAGCCTGGTCACGGTCGTCGAGTCGCGGCTGCGGGACGGGTCCCTCGTCCATGTCAAGCTCTGGTCGATGGAGGGCAACGTCATCTGGTCGGACGAGCGAGACCTCATCGGCCGCACGTACGTCATGGACGAGGACGTCGCCGCACTCTTCGGCACCCAGGACGTCGTCGCCGACGTGTCGGACCTCAGCAAGGTGGAGAACGTCGAGGAGCGCACCGCGGGTCAGCTGCTCGAGGTGTACGTCGGTGCGTTCGACGCCGACAGCAAGCCGGTCGTCATCGAGTCCTACTGGTCGACCGAGCGGCTCGAGAGCGACCAGCGGCTGCTGCTCTACGCGCTGACGGCCCTCGCCGTCGGCGCCATGCTCATCCTGACGCTCTTCCTCCTGCCGTTGGCCCTGTCGCTGGCCCGTCGGGTGGACCACGCGCGCACCGAACGCGGGGCGATGCTGCGCCATGCCCTCGCCGCCTCCGACATGGAGCGGCGCCGCATCGCCGAGGAGCTGCACGACGGCCTGATCCAGAACCTCGCGGCCCTCGGCTACGCCCTCCCGATGGTCGCCCGCCAGCTGCCCGACAGCTCGGTCGAGGCGCGCGAGCTGCTCGACTCGGCAGGTCAGAGCCTCCGCGGTGACATCTCGTCCCTGCGGGGCCTGGTCACCGACCTCTACCCGGCCGACCCGTCCCTGCCCGGGCTCACGGCGGCCCTCGACATCCTCGCGGCGCGGGCCCGCGAGTCGGGCGTCGCCGTCGACGTCGAGGTCTCTCCCGGCTACGCCCACCTGTCCAGGGAGGCGATCCAGCTGACCTACCGCATCCTGCGCGAGGGGCTGCGCAACGTCGTCAAGCACGCCAACGCCTCCCGCGCGACCCTCGTCGCCGCCGTCGAGGGCGACGAGGCCACGGTGACGGTGCTCGACGACGGCAGCGGGCCACCTCCGGGCCCGATCGCCACCGGCCACCTCGGCCTGCGCCTGCTCGAGGACACCCTGACCGACGTCGGTGGGTCGCTGCGACTGGCCCGCCGCGCCGAGGGCGGGACCGAGCTCGTGGCGCGTTTCCCGACCTCCTTCGCGAGCGAGCTTCAGCTCCCCTGAGCGTCGCCGGCCGCGGCGTCCGGAGGGTCAGCGCGGCATCCCGGGCTGGCGCCCCCTGCCCACGCCACGGACCGCGTCGAGGACCGTCGACGGCACCGCGTCCTTGACGATGTATGCCGCCGCGCCGGCCTCCAGCGCCGCGCGCCGTCCCTGCACCGACGGCTCTCCCGTCAGCACGACGACCTGGGTCGTCGGCAGGTCCTCCAGGATCCTCCGGGTGGCCTCGACCCCGCCGATGCCGGGCATCCGGATGTCCATGAGCACGACGTCGGGGTGAGTGCGCCGGGCCACCTCGACCGCCTGCTCGCCACTCTCGGCGGCGCCGCAGAGCTCGAGGTCACCCTCGAGGGAGAAGAGCGAGGCGAGCCCGATCCGGAGGATGTGCACGTCGTCGACGACGAGCACGCGGACGACGTCCGGTCCCTGCGGGGTCGGGTCCGAGCGGAGAGCAGTCACCGGCGGGGCCCCCGTCCTGCCCGGGCACACCACGGATCAGGCCCGTGCACGCGCTGCCCACCCATGACGGACCTCCACTGCTCAGGGGCGATCGCCCGATCGGGAACTCCACCATCGTGGCGCGGTGCGCGGCGTGGCGCACGCGCCACGGGTGGGGTCGGCATACCCCCAATCGTGGGGGTGTGTCCCGATCCGATCGCGGTCCTCCTGAGGCGTCGCCGGCAGGACGGAACGTCGAAGGGCCACAAACCGGTACTGGTTGTGGCCCTCCGACGGTTGGAGTGGGTCAGCCCCAGACGAGGGCCTGGGCCGGGTCGGCGAGGATCGCTGCCAGGTCGGACAGGAAGCGGCTGCCGAGCTCACCGTCGATGAGACGGTGGTCGAAGCTCACCGCGAGCTGCGTGACGTGGCGGATGGCGATCTCGTCGTTGCCGTCGGCATCGGTGACGACCCACGGCTGCTTGCGGATCGCACCGAAGCACACGATGGCCGACTCCCCCGGGTTGATGATCGGGGTGCCGCTGTCGACGCCGAACACGCCGACGTTGGTGATCGTCATGGTGCCGCCCGACATCTCGGCCGGCTGGGTGCGGCCCTCGCGTGCCGTGGCGGTGAGCTGCCCGATGGCCTGCGCCAGCTCGAGCATCGTCATGGCGTGGGCGTCCTTGATGTTCGGGACGATGAGGCCACGCGGGGTCGCGGCGGCGATGCCGAGGTTGACGTAGTTCTTCTGGACGATCTCCTGGTTGGCCTCGTCCCACGTCGCGTTCATGCCGGGGTTGCGCTTGACCGCGAGGACGAGCGCCTTGGCGAGCACGAGCAGCGGCGTGACCTTGACGTCCTTGAACTCGCGGCTGCCCTTGAGGCGGTCGACGAGCTCCATCGTCTTCGTGACGTCGATGGTGATCCACTCGGTGACGTGCGGTGCGGTGAAGGCCGATCCGACCATCGCCTGCGCCGTCATCTTGCGGACGCCCTTGATCGGCGTGCGCTCCTCGCGCTCACCCGCGCCGAACGGCATACGCGAGATGGCCGGCGCGGCACCGCCGACGGCGGAGTCGGCTTGTGCTGCAACGTCGTTCACGACGGCGCCGCTCGCATGGTTCGTCACGTCGTCGCGCGTGATGATGCCGTCGGCCCCGGTCGGGGTGACGGACGCGAGGTCGATGCCGAGGTCCTTGGCGAGCTTGCGGACGGGCGGCTTCGCCTTGGGACGGCCACCGGCAGCGGACGCGACCGGGACGGCAGGAGCCGGCGACTCAACACGCGGAGCCGGGGCTGCGTGCTCGGCGACGGGTGCGGCAGCCGCGACCTGCTCGGTCTCGGTCGGTGCGGCGGCGACGGGGTCGGCGGCCATGCCCTTGCGGGCACGACGGGCCGTGGCGCCGGCCTTGGCGCCGTAGCCGACGAGGATCGCCTCGGAGCCGCCACCCGCGCCCTCGGCCGGAGCGGCCTTCTCGCCCGGGATCGACGGTGCGGCGGCGGGAGCGTCGTCGCCGCCCTTGCCGTCGTCGATCGAGATGATCGGCGTGCCGACGTCGATCGTCTGGCCGACCTCGACGAGCAGCTCCTTGACGGTGCCGGCCCACGGGATGGGCAGCTCGACGAGCGACTTGGCGGTCTCGATCTCGAGGACCATGTCGTTGACCTTGACGGTGTCGCCGGGCGACACCTTCCACTCCACGATCTCGGCCTCGACGAGCCCCTCACCGGGGTCGGGCAGGTTGAACGTCTTGATTGCCATGTGTCGCAGCCCTTCTCAGTACGCGAGCGCGCGGTCGACGCCGTCGAGGATGCGGTCGAGGTCGGGGAGGAACTCCTCCTCCATCCGGCTCGGCGGGTAGGGGATGTTCGCGCCGGCGACCCGGATGACGGGTGCCTCGAGCTCGTAGAAGCACTGCTCGGTGACCTGCGCCGAGATCTCCGACGCCATGCCGAGGAAGCTGCTCGCCTCCTGGACGACGACGAGGCGACCCGTCTTGCGCACCGACTCGACGATGGTGTCGATCGGCAGCGGCGAGAGCGAGCGCAGGTCGATGACCTCGATGCTCGTGCCCTCGGCCTCCGCCGCGGCGGCCGACTCGAGCATCGTCTTGACGACAGGGCCGTAGCCGAGCAGCGTCACGTCGGTGCCCTCACGGAGCACGTTGGCCTCGAAGAGGCCGCGCGGCGCGGTGGTCGCGGTCGTGTCGTACTCCGCACGGTCGTGGTAGCGGCGCTTCGGCTCGAAGAAGATCACCGGGTCGTCGCACGCGACGGCCTGCTGGATCATCCAGTGGGCGTCCTCGGGGTTGCTGCACGCGACGACCCGCAGGCCCGCGGTGTGGGCGAAGTAAGCCTCGGGGCTCTCGGAGTGGTGCTCCGGGCTGCCGATGCCGCCCCCGAACGGGATGCGGATGACCATCGGGATCTTGACCGCGCCGAGGGCGCGGGCGTGCATCTTGGCGACCTGGCTGACGATCTGGTCGAAGGCCGGGTAGACGAAGCCGTCGAACTGGATCTCGCAGACGGGACGGTAGCCGCGCAGCGCCATGCCGACCGCGGTGCCGACGATGCCGGACTCGGCGAGCGGGCTGTCGATGACGCGGTCCTCGCCGAAGTCCTTCTGCAGACCCTCGGTGATGCGGAAGACGCCACCGAGCTTGCCGATGTCCTCACCGATGAGCACGACCTTGGGGTCGGCCTCCATGGCCTTGCGCAGGCCGTTGGTGATGCTCTTGCCGAGCGTGACCTTCTCGAGCTGGCCGGCCATCAGTTCGCCTCCTCGAAGCTCGCCTTGTAGGCGAGGTAGGCGGCACGCTCCGCCTCCATGACCGGGTGGTCCTCGGCATAGACGTGGTCCCACATCGTCTCGCCGGCCATCGTCTCCATCGTCACGCAGCCCTCGCGCAGCTCGGCCGCGAACTGGTCGGCCTCCTCGTCGATGCGGACGAAGAAGGCCTCGTCGGCCATCCCCTCGTGCGCGAGGAGCGTCTTGAGGCGCAGGATCGGGTCGCGGAACTTCCACTCCTCGACCTCGGCCGAGACGCGGTACTTCGTCGGGTCGTCGGCCGTCGTGTGCGCACCCATGCGGTACGTGTAGGCCTCGATGAGGAGCGGGCCGTTGCCGTTGCGGGCCTCGTCGAGGCAGTGCTGCGTCACGGCATACGTCGCGAGGATGTCGTTGCCGTCGACGCGGACACCCGGGAAGCCGAAGCCGCGGGCGCGCTGGAAGAGCGGGATCCGGGTCTGCTTCTCGACGGGCTCCGAGATGGCCCACTGGTTGTTCTGGCAGAAGAAGACGACTGGCGCGTCGAAGCTCGCCGCGTAGACGAAGGCCTCGTTGACGTCACCCTGCGAGGAGGCGCCGTCGCCGAAGTAGCAGATGACCGCGGTGTCGCGGTCGGGGTCGCCGGTGCCGACGTTGCCGTCCATCCGCACACCCATCGCGTAGCCCGTGGCGTGCAGTGCCTGGGCCCCGATGACGATCGTGTAGAGGTGGAAGTTGTTCTCCTGCGGGTCCCAGCCGCCCTGGCTGACGCCGCGGAAGAGCTGCAGCGAGCTCTGCGGGTCCATGCCACGCACGAAGCCGACGCCGTGCTCGCGGTAGGTCGGGAAGACGAAGTCGTGGGGCCGCAGCGCACGACCGGAGCCGACCTGGGCCGCCTCCTGGCCGAGCAGGCTGGGCCACAGGCCGAGCTCGCCCTGGCGCTGCAGGGCGTAGCCCTCGGCGTCGAGCCGGCGGATGAGGACGAGGTCGCGGTAGAAGCTCCGCAGGTCCTCGGGCGTCAGGTCCGCGACGTACTTGTCGTAGTCGGGATGGGACACGCGCTGACCTTCGGGGGTCAGCAGCTGGATCATGTCCGGGCCACCGTCGCCGACCGCGGGGGTCGGCTCCTGCAGCTCGGCGACAACCTTGTCGCTCACTGGGGCTCCTTCGCCGGTGAGACCGGCCTACTCGTTCGGCCCGCAAACGGGGGTCACCCGCTCGTCGGCTTCTGGGGGGCGCAGGGCCGCCGTTCGTGACGACGGACACGTGCTTGGTCCTCGACCCGGAACTTACCGGAGAGCCCTGCGAATCTCACAATGCGGGACGACGTCGCGCTCCACCGAGAGGCTGACCTGCGCGGACGCCGCCGGGTCCGAGGAGGGCACCACCCGGGCGGGAGGGCGTATGCCGTGTGCTCGGGGCGCGCTCGCCGGCGCGGTCAGCGCCGGGTGCCCCAGGTCCAGGCCGGGGTGGTGAGCAGGCCCTGACCCTGCACGAAGGTCTCGCCGAGGTCCTTGACGAGGGTGATGCCTCGGGCCGGTGAGCCGAGCCCGACCGGTGCCTCGTCGTCGTCCGGATCGACCACACCGAGCTCGCGGATGAGCGCCACGGAGTGGGAGACGACCATGACCTGGCTGCGTTCGGCCGCGGACCGGACGAGCCGTCCGAGCGGTGGGAGCAGGTCGGGGTGCAGCGACGTCTCGGGCTCGTTGAGGACCATGAGCGACGGCGGGTCGGGCGTCAGCAGCGCGGCGACGAGGAGCAGGTAGCGCAGCGTGCCGTCGGACAGCTCGGCCCCGGCGAGCGGCCGCAGCATCCCGGGCTGGTGCAGCTCCACGTCGAAGCGGCCGCTGTCGACGGTGACCTCGAGGATCGCCCCGTCGAAGGCGTCGGCGACGGCTCGGTCGAGCTCGGACCGGCCGTTCTCGCGGATCGTCTGGAGCGCGGCGGCGAGGTCGCGTCCGTCGTCGGCGAGCACCGGGGTGCGGGTGCCGACCTGGGGCGTCCGGGCCGGGGCCTCGGCGTCGGCGCGGAACCCGTCGTAGAACCGCCAGCCGCGGATCATCCGGCGCACCCGGAGCAGCTCGGGCGCCCGCTCGGGGTCGGCGAGCTCGGTCAGCATGCTCTCCCACGGGCGCAGCGAGCGGGTCAGTTCGACCCACCCGGGGCGTGCACCGCGACTCGGGCCCGACGCCGTGCCGGCGCCCGACTCCCTGTAGGCCGCTCGCGAGCCGGTGCGTGATCCCGGGGCCTCGACGGGGTCGGACTCCCACTCCGCGGCGTCGCCGTCGTCGGGTCCCCAGTCGGAGGCCCAGCCGTCGTCGCTCCCGCCCACGGCGCGGGTCTCGACGACACCCCACCGGCGGCGCACGAGCACCGAGCCGGGCCGCATGACGGGGCCGGCCCAGACCACCTCGCGCTTGATCTCGGGGTCGCGCAGGAACGCCGACGGCGTCCCTGCCTCGCTGCCGGTCGACTGCTGCGGCAGGCCGAGGTCGACGAGGTAGCCGAAGTCGTCGGAGGCGAAGCCGAGCTGGAGACTGATCGGGCCCTTGCGACGGGTGCCCTGCACGGCGTGACCACGGTCGCGGGCGCCGCCGAGGGTCGCCGGGCCGGCCCACAGCGCGGACTGGAGGCCACCCTCGCGGGCGAGGGTGGCGATGACGTCGCCCCGGCCGCAGCCGGCGAGGAGCCGGAGCGACCGGTAGAGGCTCGACTTGCCGCTGCCGTTCGCGCCCGTCACGACGTCGAGCCCGTGCAGGGGCACGACGACGTCGCGCAGCGAGCGGTAGCCGGACACGGCGACGGCGGTGAGCATGCCGTGAACGTACGCCGGAGGACCGACACGGGCCGCCCGGCCGTTCAGGTCGGCAGGTCGTCAGGTCGCCACGCGACGCCGAGCCACCGTCGTCAGCATCGCGACGATCGCCAGCGCCCCGAGCACACCCACGGCCGGGAGGAAGAGCGCCACCGGCGTCATCGCCGTGTCGAGCTGCCCCACCTCCGCACTCCCTACCCACCCGAAGGAGAAGGGTTCGCTGCGGACCAGGACCAGGACGGACACCGCGACAGCGAGAGCAGCGAGCGTCGCAGCCGTCACCGCGACAGCCGGCACGACCGGGGTTCTCCGAGCGGCCGCCACCCAGAGCCCGCCGGCGGCGAGGAGCAGGACGATGGCCGCGACGACGAGCAGGACCGCGGTGAGCGAGCTCTCTCGCTGCACCTCGATCGCTTGGCTCACGGCCCGCACGCGTCCGTCGAACCAGATGTCGACGAGAGTCTCGCTCCCCCCGGCCGTGCGTGAGACGAGGTGGTGAGTGGGCCAGACGAGGACCGCGGCGAGCAGGACGGCCCCCGTCACGAGGAGCAGCGGCACGGCCCTACGGAGCCCGGACACGACGCGTCAGGCCTCGGGGTCGACGCCGTCGCCGCCGGCACCGGCGGACCAGGCTGGCAGCTCCTGCAGCGACCACCGGTTGCCGTCGGGGTCACTGAAGTGGACGAAACGGCCCCACGGCTGCTCGTCGACCTCGGACGCCTCGACGCCGCGACCGACGAGCTCGGCCCGGATGGCGTCGGCGTCGGCGACGACCATCTGGAGGTTGTCGAGGCCGCCGGGGACGATCTCGGTCAGACCCTTGCCGATCGCGATCGAGCAGGCCGACCCGGGTGGGGTCAGCTGCACGAAACGGATCTCGTCACTGACCGTGTGGTCGTGGTCGAGGACGAATCCGACCCTGTCGACGTAGAACTCCTTGGCCCGGTCGACGTCGGTCACGGGCACGGCCACCAGCTCGAGCTTCATGTCCATGCCCCGACGGTAGGGCCGCCCACCCACACTGCGGACGTCCGGCACACGACCAGTTTCCACGAGGCCCCATCCAGCCCTCACCTGTCGGTGTCGGTCGGCGGCACTCCCCCGTCCGCACCCGACGGGAAGGGCGTGTCTCTGAAGCCGACCTCGGGCGCCCGCCCCGTGCCGACCGGACCGGGGTCCATCAGGGTGGCGACGAGCGGTGGGGTGGCCTCCACCAGGGCGCGACGCTGCCGAAGTAGCGCCGCGACGCCGGACACCGTGCCGGTGACCGAGTCCGCCACGCGCGGCAGCAACACCGGGACGACGAGACCGGCGACTGCTGCCGTGAGCAGGACGACCGACACGACCTCGAGCCAGCCGACCGTCGTCGTCACGACGACGAGCCCGGGCTGCAGGCCGATCGTCCGGTCGTCGACCGACAGCCGCTGCACCACGGATGCCGCGACCGTCGCGAGAGCCAGCGCCAGGCCGACCCCCGACGCGAGCTCACCGGGCCGCCCGCCACGGACGAGCCGGGCGACCAGCCCGGCCGCGGCGAGCAGCAGGACGACGACGAGGAGCACCGCTCGCGGCACCGGGTCGGGACCGGAGAACGCGTCGAGGAGCACACCGTCCGAGGTGTAGACGACCTCACGTCCCCACGACCAGATCAGCTGCTCGTAGCCCTTGGTGAAGTCGCCGACCTCCGGGACGCGGACCGCGACGACCTTCGTCGGCCACACCACCGTGGACGCCGCCAGCACCACGCCGACGCCGCCGAGCGCCACCCCCGCCACACGCGTACGCCATCCCGGCCCGGCTTCCGGGTCGGCGTCGTGGACGGGACCGTCGGTCATCTCGGCGGCCGGAACCGGTCGGGGTCGACGGTCGGGTCGTCGGAGAAGCCGACGCCCGTGCCGGCGTGCTCGCGCCGCGCAGGGGACCGATGGTCGGGGCCCGCGGGCACGTCACGGATCGTCGCGATCCCGACGCGCGGCGCTGCCGTCTCCGTGGTGCCTGCCGCATCGGACACCTCGTCGTGCGTGGCCGCACGGCGGGCGAGCGCCCGCGCGCGGACGACGGCCGACCGCGCCAGCGCGGCCACGGGTCGCAGCACGAGGAGACCGAGCGACACGACGAGCAGCGCGGCGGAGGCCACCTCGAGGTAGCCGGTGGGGAAGGTCTCGACGACGAGCTGGTCACCGTCGCCGAAGATGCCCGAGATCGTGTCACCGACCCGTCGTCCCAGCCCACCGACGACCTGGGATGCAGCCCAGGCGAGTCCCGCCACACCGAGGATCCGGCCATCGGTGCCGGCCCGGAACGCGTACGCGAGGACGCCGGCGAGGCCTGCGGCAAGGGCCACGACGAGGATCACCAGGCCGGTCGTGTTGCCGACGTCGATCTGGCCGTCCGTGTTGGCGGTCGTGTCTGCGACGTGCCCCCAGCTCCAGACGGACAGCCGGAACGGGGACGCGTCGGGCTCGGCCGACTCCGGCGGCTTCTGGAAGATGGCGTGGGTCGGGAGCACGAGCGTGGGCAGTGCGAGCAGCACCCCGAGAAGCCCGACGAGCGCGGCTGTCAGCCGGCCGGCGACCATGTGCTTCCGGATGTCCGTCACGGCGTCCTCCCGGGCTTTCCTGCCGTCGCCGGCGTGTCAGCCCCTCCGCCCCCACCGCCCGCACCTGCGTCGCCGAACGACACGGGCGCGGTCGTCAGGTGCTCACCGACAGGGCGCAGCCCGGCCGGCCCCGCCCGACCTGCTGGAGGGCCGGCAGCCGCAGTGCCGGTAGCCGGCGTCCCGGGGAGCACCGCCGGCAGGGTGCTCCGGCCCGTCGACCGGGCCGCGGCCACACCCATGAGCACGAGCGCGACGACGAGCACGCAGGCAGCGACCGTCTCGAGCGACCCCGCCTGCGTCATCTCGGTCCGGACCGTGAGGCCGGCAGCCCCCTGGTCGACCTCGCCGAGCGAGCGGCCGAGCCGCTCGGCCACCGTCGTCAGGACGCGACCGGTCAGCAGCCCTACCGTGACGAGCCCGAGCACGTGACCCCACGTGACCCGGCGGGCCAGCCAGACGCCGACGCCTGCGAGGCCCGAGACGAGGAGCACCACGAGGACGGCGAGGCCGAACGGGTTCCACTGGTCGCGCAGCTCGACCCCCTCGAGACCGGCCACCCGGACGCGCCCCCAGCTCCACTCCCACTGGTGCGACAGGAGCGAGCCGTGCTCGCGGTCGGCGACCGCCATCTCCCGGGTCGGCGAGTACAGCGACGGCACGACGAGCAGGACACCGAGCAGCGCGAGGCTGCCGCTGAGCGCGCGACCGGCGAGCCGCCTCCGCACCGTGCCCATCCGCGACCTCCTGCGCCACGACCTGCAACGACGGCCGCGCGACACCACGCGGCTCAGCCCATTGTCGCCCCGATCGGCTCGGTCAGCGGGCCCCGAAGCGTTCGGCGACCTCGATGAGCCGCGAGTTCGCGTCCACCTCGCCGATCGTGACGCGCACGCCGTCGTCGCCGTACTGCCGCACCGTGAGGCCGGCCTCGGCACACGCCTGCGAGAAGGCCGTCGAGTCGGCGCCGAGCGGGAACCACACGAAGTTCGCATCGGACTGCGGGAGCTTCCAGCCCTGGTCGCCGAGGGCCCGGACGACCCGGTCGCGCTCGGCGACGAGCGACTCGACGCGCGCGTTGAGCTCGTCGAACGCGTCGAGCGAGGCGATGGCGGCCACCTGCGCGACCGAGTTGACGCCGAAGGGCGTGGCCGTCTTGCGGAGGGCGGCGGCGACAGGCGGGTGCGCGACGGCATACCCCACGCGGAGGCCGGCGAGGCCGTACGCCTTGGAGAAGGTCCGCAGGACGACGACGTTGGGGCGGTGCCGCCACGTCTCGAGCCCGCGCACGGCGTCGGGGTCGCGGACGAACTCGACGTACGCCTCGTCGACGACGACGATGACGTCGCTCGGGACCTTGTCGAGGAAGGCCTCGAGCTCCGCCTGGTGGACGCACGGTCCGGTGGGGTTATTGGGGGTGCAGACGAGGACGACGCGGGTGCGGTCGGTGATCGCCGAGAACATCGCGTCGAGGCGGTGGCGGGCCCGCTCGTCGAGGCCGACCATGACGGGCTTCGCGCCGGCCAGCTGCGTGACGATCGGGTAGGCCTCGAACGAGCGCCACGCGAAGACGACCTCGTCACCGGCGTCGCACGCGGCGTTGACGATCTGGGCGAGGACCGCGACCGAGCCGGTGCCCGTCGCAATGCACTCGGCCGGGACGTCGAGCGCCTTCGCGAGCCGCTCGGTCAGCGCCGTGACGGCCATGTCGGGGTAGCGGTTCACCGTCGCCGCCGCGTCGTCGATCGCCGCGAGCACCGACGGGAGCGGACCGTAGGGGTTCTCGTTGGACGACAGCTTGTATGCCGTCACGCCGGCGGGTGCCGACGCGGGCTTCCCGGGCTTGTAGTCGGGCATCTGGGCCAGCACGTCGCGGAGCCGCACGGTGGCGCCCGACGCCTGCGGGGCGGCATACGCCTCGTCCGGGGTGGCGCTCTCGGTCACGCTCTCGCTGACGGTCTCAGGGCTGTCGCTCATACCCGAACTGTAGAGCCAGTGTCCACGCGGGCGACCGGCCCATGGACGCTCTCCTGACGGCGACGCCGGTCTGTGGCTAGGCTCACATCGTCGCGCCACCGCCGCCTCGACATCTTCTTCATGCCCAGCCTCACGAAAGTCAGATCATGCGCATCGGCATCCTCACCGGGGGCGGGGACTGTCCCGGCCTCAACGCCGTCATCCGGGGCGCGACCCGCGCCGCCGAGGTCACGTACGACAGCACCGTCATCGGCTTCCGCAATGCCTGGCGCGGGGTCATGGACAACGACTACGAGATCCTCGACGTCGACCGGTGCCGCGGCATCCTGCCCCTCGGTGGCACGATCCTCGGCACGAGCCGCGACCAGCCGTTCGCCCACGAGGACGGCCTCAAGCGCGTGCGCAAGGCCTACGACCGGCACGGGCTCGACGCCATCATCGGCATCGGTGGCGAGGGCTCGATGGGTGTCGTCAACCGCTTGCACGAGAACGGTTTTCCCGTCATCGGCGTGCCCAAGACGATCGACAACGACATCTCCCTGACGGAGATGACATTCGGCTTCCAGACCGCCGTGCAGATCTGCACCGACGCCATCGACCGGCTGCACACGACGGCCGAGAGCCACCACCGCGTCCTCGTCGTCGAGGTCATGGGCCGCCACGTCGGCCACATCGCGATCTGGTCGGGCCTCGCCGGCGGCGCCGCGATCACCCTCGTGCCCGAGGAGCCCTTCGACGTCGACGAGGTCTGCGAGCGAATCGTCCACCGGCACAAGAAGGGTCGCTTCGCGACGATCGTCGTCGTCGCCGAGGGCGCGCTGCCCAAGGCCGGCACGATGGACATCCCGGCGCCCGAGGTCGACAAGTACGGCCACCAGATCCTCGGCGGCATCGGCTCGATCCTCGCCCGCGAGATCCAGGGCCGGACCGGCATCGAGAGCCGGATGACCGCGCTCGGCCACATCCAGCGCGGCGGCTCGCCCGTCGCCTTCGACCGAGTCCTCGGCACCCGCTTCGGCGTGGCTGCGGTCGAGGCCGCCCTCGACGGGGCGTGGGGCCAGATGGTCGCTCTGCAGAAGGGCCGCATCGAGCGCGTGCCCGTCGCCGAGGCCATCGGCTCGCTCAAGATGGTCGAGCCGGACCTGTTGCGTCTCAACGCGATGTTCCAGCCGCGGATCCCCGGCGACGAGCACCCCGGTCTTCCCGCCGATGCGCCTGCGCCCGTGGAACACTGAGCGCATGCTCCTCAACTTCGCGCTTCGGACGGTGGTCAACGCCGTCGCCCTGGGGGTGGCCGCGTGGGCCATCCCCGGCATCACGTTCGGTGGTGGCTCGACGGGTCAGGTCATCTGGACGGTCGTCCTCGTGGCCCTGATCTTCGGCATCCTCAACGCCTTCATCAAGCCGATCATCAAGCTCATCTCACTGCCGCTCATCATCCTGACGCTGGGCCTGTTCGTCTTCATCGTCAACGCCCTGATGCTCGAGCTCACGTCGTGGCTGGCCGGCAAGCTCGACCTCCCCTTCCACGTCGAGCACTTCTTCTGGGACGCCGTCTTCGGCGGCCTCATCATCACGTTCGTGTCGATGCTGCTCAGCTTCATCAAGACCGACTGAGGTCCCTGCGCCCAGTGCGCGTATGCCCTGAGCCCGCCTTCCATGTGGAGGGCGGGCTCTTGGCATGTCGGGACGCCGGCGTCCCCTACGCCCAGCGGTCGTCGAGGTTTCCCTCCGGGGTAGGCGGGGTAGGTACCACCCCGACTGGCGTTTACAACGTAAACCATCGACTCCCTGGAGACTCTCGTGGACAACATCAGCACAGCACTGACGGACCTGTGGAGGTCCGTGGCGCTCTTCGTACCCAAGTTCTTGGCCTTCCTGGTCATCCTCGTGATCGGCTGGCTCGTCGCCAAGGCCATCGGGAAGGTCGTCGACAAGGTCCTCGAGCGGGTCGGTTTCGACCGCGCAGTCGAGCGCGGAGGCATCAAGCGCGCGCTGGCCAGGAGCGAGTACGACGCGTCGACCATCGTCGGCAAGATCGTCTACTACGCCCTGCTCCTCTTCGTGCTCCAGCTCGCCTTCGGCATCTGGGGCCCCAACCCGATCAGTGACCTGCTCAGCGGTGTCATCGCATTCCTGCCCAAGGCCGTCGTGGCCATCGTCATCGTCGTCGTGGCCGCTGCGATCGCCGCTGCCGTGCGCGAGCTCATCACCAACACCCTGGGCGGCCTGTCCTACGGCAAGCTGCTCGCCAACATCGCCAGCATCTTCATCCTGGGGCTCGGCATCATCGCCGCCCTGGGGCAGGTCGGTATCGCCACCACCGTGACGATGCCGGTGCTCATCGCCGTGCTGGCGACCGTGGCCGGCGTGATCGTCGTCGGCGTCGGAGGCGGCCTCGTCAAGCCGATGCAGGCTCGCTGGGAGGGCTACCTCGACACCCTGGCCGAGGAGACCGGCCGGGTCCGCGAGCAGGTACGACAGGCCCCGGGCGTCGGCGAGCAGGCACGACAGGCGAAGGCGCGTCACGACGGGGGCGACACCACCACCCCGGCCCCCCAGGAGGCCGCTTCGGCTGACGACTTCTACCACGGGCGGCCCGAGACGGGTCAGCCCACGGCGTCCTTCGACCCGACCCGGACCACGGCGTTCGAGGCCGACGACCAGCCCGACAGCCACTACCGTCCGACCAACGGCGGTCAGAGCACGTACTGACGTCCACTCCGGTCGAACCGGCTCTCGAACGGGCGGAATCCCCATGGGGTTCCGCCCGTTCCGCCCGTTCGCGTCCGACCGGGGAGTGGGCGGTGCCAGCCGGGCATGATGGACTCGAGGGAACCACCGCCGAGCGTCCGAGGAGCAGCCATGACGACCCCGGGAGCCCCGCCCGAGATGGAGGAGGCGGCCGGAGCAGGCCGCGCCGACGGAGGGCACCGCCTCACCCGAGACCGCATCGTCGACGAAGCCATCGCGCTCGTCGACGCCGAGGGTGTCAACGCACTGACCATGCGCCGTCTCGGCGCACGTCTCGGCGTCGAGGCCATGGCCCTCTACCGCTACGTCAACGGGCGCGAGGACCTCCTCGAGGGAGTCGTCGACCGCCTCGTGTCCTCGCTCGAGATCGACCCCGGCACGCGCATGGAGCCCTCCGACGGCTGGCAGGCGTTCCTGCAGTGGATGGCGCACAACGTGCGACGGCTCGCCCTCGACCACCCGCTGGCCTTCCCCCTGATCGCCACGCGACACCCGGCGGCGCCGTGGCTGCGGCCTCCCCTGCGCAGCCTCGCGGTGGTCGAGGAGTTCCTCAACGGGTTGATGCAGCGCGGCTTCACCGAGGACCAGGCCGTGTGGGCCTACCGCACCTACACGAGCTTCCTGCTCGGCCACCTGCTGCTCGAGTCGGCCACCCGGGGGGCGCAGTTCTCGGGGCCGGAGACGCCTCTCGACGAGGGCGGGGCCCACCAGCCCAACGACGACGGGACGTTGCCCCTGGACGCCTTCCCCACCGTGCAGCGGCTGGCTCCGAAGCTCGAGGAGGACCGGGTCGAGGTGGACTTCGAGGAGGCCCTCGAGGCCCTCCTCGAACGGATGGATCTCCAGCTCAGCCAGTAGGAGCCCGGTCGGTGGCCGTCGCGTAGCGCAGGAGGAGCGCGCCGTCGTCGAAGCGCTCGACGTCGTCGAGCCGCAGGCGTATGCCGCCGGGTGGCCCCGCGTGGGGCAGCGTGACCAGCCGCTGGCCGTCCGGGTCGCTCGACACCACCGGGTCGAGCAGGACGACGATCTCGTCGACGAGCCCGGCGGCGAGCAGGGCGCCGGTGAGCGCGCCGCCACCGTCGGTGCGGACGTCGCGCACGCCGTGCGAACCCGCGAGGTGCGCGAGCCCTGCGGCGAGGTCGACGCGACCGGACGCCGGTCCGGTCGCGTCGACGTGCTCGATGCCGCGGCGGTCGAGGTAGCGCAGGTAGTCGGTCGGGGTGTGGCGCGTGACGAGGACGACGACGTCGCGGTACCACGGCTGGGACAGGGCGTGGGTCCAGCACCGCACGGCGCCGCGGCTGTCGGGGACGACGAGGAGCGGGCGCGGCTCGGTGACGAGCGACTCGAAGCCGGGCACGACGGGCAGGCGCTCGGGCCGCAGCAGGATGCGCTGCTGGTCGGTATCGGACTCGGGCGGCCCGAAGGCGAGGGCGGTCGTGCTGCCCATGAGGATCGCGTCGCTGCGCCAGCGGAAGCCCAGCCGGTAGTAGCGGGACGGGTCGGTGTCGAAGCCGACGACCCTCCCGTCGATGCTGGCCTCGTTGTAGACGACGACGTGGGGACGGTCGGGGCGCTCCATCCGACCACGGTAGGGGTCCGCACCGACGGTCGCGGGCGCTCTCGCACCACCGCTCGGCGACGGGCGCAGGGGCCGTCGGGGTGTCGGTGTCGAGGGTGTGGGCGCAGGGTCCTACCGTCGTGGCATGCGGTTGCTCCACACCTCCGACTGGCACCTCGGGCGCACGCTCCACGGCGTGAACCTCCACGAGGCGCAGTCGGCCGTGCTCGAGCGCATCTGCGAGCTCGTCGAGGACCCACCCGACGGCATCCCGATCGACGCCGTGCTCGTCGCGGGCGACGTCTACGACCGCGGGGTGCCGCCCGTCGAGTCGGTCCAGCTCTTCGAGTGGACGCTGTCCCGGCTCTCGGCCGTCACGACCGTCGTCGTCACGTCGGGCAACCACGACTCGGCGATCCGGCTCGGCTACGGCGCCGGCCTCTTCCGGGACAGCATCCGGATGGTCACCGACCTCGGCCAGCTCGACCTGCCCCTGCTCCTCGAGGGCAGCGACGGCGTGCGGGCCGCGGTCTACGGCATCCCCTACCTCGACCCCGACCACGCGCGCGTTGCGCTGGCAGGAGGTGGCGAGCCGCTGCCCCGGTCGCACCAGGCCGTCGTGGGTGCGGCGTGCGACCGCATCCGCGCCGACCTCGCCGACCGGCCCGGGGTGCGGTCGGTCGTGCTGGCCCACGCGTTCGTGGCGGGCGCCGAGCCGAGCGACTCCGAGCGCTCGATCATGGTCGGCGGCGTCGACCGGGTGGCCGGCACGGTCTTCCACGGACTCGACTACGCCGCGCTCGGGCACCTCCACGGGCCGCAGGCGCCGGAGGCCGCAGACGGCTCGGTCGTGCGTTACTCGGGGTCGCCGCTGCGCTACTCGTTCTCCGAGCAGGACCACGAGAAGGTCGTGCTCCTCGTCGACCTCGACGCGTCCGGCCCGGCCCGGGTGACCCCGGTCGAGATCGTGCAGCCGCGCGCCATGGCGACGCTGCGCGGTCGCCTCGACGAGCTGCTCGAGTCGCCGTCGTTCGCGAGCACCGAGGCCGCGTGGGTGCGCGTCACGGTCACCGACCGGGTGCGCCCCGACTCGCTCATGGACCGCCTCAAGTCCCGCTTCCCGCACGCCCTGCAGGTCTTCCACGAGCCCGAGGGCGCGATCGACCGCGGGCGAGGCGGCACGACCGTCGTCAGCGAGCGCGACCCCCGCGAGCTCGGCTCCGACTTCATCGCCTACGTCACCAAGACCGAGGCGAGCGGCGGCGAGGTCGACGTCTTCGAGGCCGGCTTCGAGGCCGCCGTCCGGGCCCAGCACCGGGCCGAGGCGCAGGAGGTGGCGTGACGTGCAGCTGCACCACCTGTCCATGACGGCCATCGGGCCGTATGCGGGCACCGAGGTCATCGACTTCACCACCGTCGGGCGCGCCGGCCTCTTCCTGCTCGAGGGGCCCACCGGGTCGGGCAAGTCGACGATCATCGACGCCATCACGTTCGCGCTCTACGGCAAGGTCGCGCAGGCCTCGGCCGACGTCGAGCGCATCCACTCCCACCACGCCGACCCGCGCACCGTGCCGGTCGTCGTGCTCGTCTTCGAGACGCAGTCGGGGCTCTACCGCGTCCAGCGCACGCCTCGCTTCGAGCGCCCCAAGTCGCGCGGCGACGGCACGACGGTGCAGCAGCCGACGATCAAGCTGTGGCGCCTCCAGACGCCCGACGACCTCGAGGGCGGCGAGCTGCTCTCGACCAACATCGGGGACTGCGACGACGAGATCACCCGCGCCGTCGGGCTCACCCGCGACCAGTTCGTGCAGACCGTGATCCTGCCGCAGGGCGAGTTCGCGACGTTCCTGCGCGCCCGGTCCGAGGACAAGGGCAAGCTCCTCGAGAAGGTCTTCGGCACGGCGTTCTTCCGCCGGGTCCAGGACGAGATCGTCGAGGCCGGGCGGGCCGCGCAGGCCCGACGCCAGTCAGCGGTCGACGAGATCCGGCTCGCGGTGCACGCCCTGGCGGTGTCGGCCGGGCTCGAGACCGAGCGGCGCGACGAGCTCGAGGACCTGAGCCGCACGACGCCGGAGTCCCTCGACGCCGAGCTGGCCCAGGTCGTCGACGAGCTGACGACGCGCGAGCGCCACGCGGGCAAGGCGAGCCGCGAGGCCATCGAGACGCACAAGCAGATGGCCGACATGGTCAGCGACGCCCGGCTGCGCATGCAGCGCCGCGAGCGGCTCATCCAGCTCCAGCAGCAGGAGCACGACCTCGGCAAGCAGGCGGTGGCCTTCCAGCAGCTCGGCGAGGAGGTGGCCCGAGCGCGCCAGGCTCGCCCGGTGGCCGGCGCCGTGCGCACCCTCGCCCAGTCCGAGGCGACGCTCAAGCGCGCAGAGGCAGCCCTGACGCAGGCCCGCGCCCGCGTCGACCCGGCGCTGCGCGACCGCGGACCGGCTGCCCTGCGCGAGGCCGCCGCCCAGGCCCGTGAGGTCGTCGGCTCCCTCACCGGTGCCATCGCGCTCGAGGGCGCGCTCGCCGGCCGCATCGCGGACCTGGCGCGGCTGCGCGACGGGCTCGACGGCGCACGTCGGTCGGTGGCGTCGGTGACGAGCGAGCTCGAGGCCCTCCCCGGCACCATCGCCACGCACGAGGCGGCGCTCACCGAGGCGCGCCGTCTGGCGGCACTGCTCGACGGGCGCGCCGCCGAGGGCGATCGGGCGAGGGCCCGGCTCGAGGCGTCGGTGGCCCGCGCGGCTGCGGTAGCTCGGGTGCCGCGGGCCGAGTCGGCCGCGACCGAGGCGCTGGGCACGGTGGCGGCGGCCGAGTCGTTGCTCGCGAGGCTGCGCCGGGCTCGCATCGACGGCATCGCCGGCGAGCTCGGGCTCTCGCTCGTCGGCGGCGACCCGTGCCCGGTGTGCGGGTCCGTCGAGCACCCCTCCCCTGCCCGCCCGACCCTCGACGCCGTCACCCCCGAGCAGATCGACGCCGAGGAGTCCCGCGTCGTCCGGCTGCGCGAGCAGGCCGTCACCACCGCGGAGGCCCTCGGGGCCCTCCGGTCAGAGGTGCGCGAGCTCACGGCCCGGTGCGAGGGGCTCGACGTGACCGAGGCCCGCGCCCGGGCCGAGGCGACGGCGCACGAGTTCGCGGCCTCGGTGCAGGCCCGGGCCGACGTCGAGGCCGGGGCGGCGCGTGTGACCGAGCTGCGCGACCGCGTCGACACGCTCAGCGCCGAGGCCGCCCGGCTCGGTGCCGATCTCGCGCGCGGCGAGCAGTCGGTCGTCGACCTCGACGGCCGCATCGCCGAGGAGACGGTCGTCGTCGAGCAGGCCCGTGACGGCCACCCCAGCGTCACCGCGCGACGCGAGGCCCTCGTCGCCGGCGCCAGCCGCATCGACTCCCTCGTCGACGCTCTCGGCCAGCGTGACGTCGCCGCGTCGTCGGTCGCCGAGGACACCGCGGCGCGCGACGCCGACCTCGCGCAGTTCGGCTTCGCCGACGTCGCCGAGTGGATGGCGGCCGACCGCGGCGCCGAGTGGATCAATGCCAAGACCCAGGAGATCGCGGAGTTCGAGCGGGCCTGCACCCAGGTGCGCGCCGGGCTGACCGGGCCAGAGCTCGCCGACGTCCAGCTCGACGCCCTCTTCGACGACATCGAGCAGCTCGAGGCCCTCGCGGCCGCAGCGAAGAGGGACATGGAGGCCGCGAGCAACGAGCACGGGAGCCTCCGTGACCAGGTGACGCGCACCAAGCGACGGGTCACCGACATCCGCGAGGCCATGGCCCGCAACGCCGCCGTCATCACCTCGACCGCCGACGCCGTGCGGGTCGGCCAGCTCGTCGCGGGCAACGGCGACAACCAGCTGAACCTCGACCTCGCGAAGTACGTCCTCATCCGCCGCTTCACCGAGGTGCTGTCGGCGGCCAACACCGAGCTCGGCCGTTTCTCCGGCGGCCGCTACACGCTCGAGCACACCGACGCCAAGAAGGGCAACGCCAAGTCCGGGCTCGGCGTGCGCGTCCACGACATGCACACCAACCAGGTCCGCGAGGTCGGCACCCTCTCCGGCGGTGAGACCTTCTACGTCTCCCTGTCGCTCGCCCTCGCCCTCGCCGAGGTCGTGCGCGCCGAGTCCGGCGGCGTCGACCTCGGCACGCTCTTCGTCGATGAAGGCTTCGGCACCCTCGACCCCGACGTGCTCGACGACGTCATGCACACCCTCGAGGGGTTGCGCGAGGGGGGCCGCACCGTCGGCATCGTCAGCCACGTCACCGAGCTGAAGTCGCGGGTCGCCGACCGCATCGAGGTGCTCGTCAAGCCCGACCGCACGAGCACCCTGCGCATCACCGCCTGACCGCCCGGGCCTCCTCCACACGCCGAGAGGCCACGATCTGCGGGTCTCCACACGTCAAGAGGCCACATCCTGCGGGTCCCGGACCCCTACGATCCGATCATGAAGATCGCCGCGAGCGTGTTCGTCGGGCTGGCCGCACTGCTGCACTTCTTCATCTTCTGGATGGAGAGCGTCGGCTGGACCCGCCCCGAGGTGTGGAAGCGCTTCGGCGTCGCTGACCAGGCGGCTGCCGACGTGACCCGGCCGATGGCCTACAACCAGGGCTTCTACAACCTCTTCCTCGGCATCGGCGCCGCGCTCGGCCTCGTGCTCTGGTGGACCGGCCACGACACGGCCGGGCGCACCCTCGCCCTCTTCTGCACGGGCTCGATGGTGGCCGCGGCCGCGGTGCTCGTCACGACCGGCCGCAGCTACGTGCGAGCCGCCCTGACCCAGGGCACGCTGCCGCTCATCGGCTTCGTGCTGGCCCTGCTCAGCTGACGTCGGCGGCGGTGCGCCTCACCCGGGCCGCGCCGACGACGAGGATGACGACGCCGACCGCGGCCGACCCCGACGCGAGCGCCGAGTAGCCGAGCGACCCGACGACGATGCCGGCCGCCACGCCTCCCCCGGCACCCGCGAGACCCATGAGCACGTCGGCGAGTCCCTGGGTGGCGGGACGCTCGTCGGTCGTGACGACCGACGTGAGCAGGGTCGAGCCCGACACGAGGGTGCACGACCACCCCACCCCGAGCAGGAAGAGGGCGACGAGCAGCAGGCCGGACCAGCCGGCCTGGGAGCGCGACGCGAGCAGCGATGCGACCGTGAGCACGACGCCGCCCGTCATGGCGACCGGCGGCGCGCCCCACCGGTCGACGGCCGCCCCCACGAGCGGCGACAGGGCGAACATCCCGAGGATGTGCACCGAGATGACGAAGCCGATGACCTCGAGCTCCGCGTGACCGTGCTTCATGTGGATCGGCGTCATGACCATGACGCTGACCATGACGAGGTGGCCGAGCGCCATGACGAGGATCGCCTGGAGCGCCCGCGGGTTCGACCGCACCACGGCGAGGCCGCGGCGCATCGAGCCGTCGTGGTTCGGCACGTCGGCGACGCCGCCGGATGCCGGGTCGGCCACGACGTCAGGCGCCGCAGCCCGGCGACCCTCCTCGCGGTGGGCGGCGTCGAGGGCACGCGCCGTGAGCAGCGGGTCGGGCCGCAGCAGCCGGTCGACGACGAGCCAGGCGGCCACGAAGCCGACGAGGGAGAAGACGAACGTCCCGGCCAGCTCGGGCAACCCGAGACGGTGCGCCAGCGCCTTGCCCGGTCCGACGAGGTTCGGCCCGACCACCGAGCCGATCGTCGTGGCCCACACGACGATCGACAGGTCGCGCCCGCGGCGCGCCGGGTCCGCGAGGTCGGCGGCGGCATACCGCGTCTGGTTGTTGGCGGTCGTGCCGCCACCGAAGAGGAACATGCCGACGACGAAGAGGGGGAACGAGCGCAGCACGGCCGCCACGAGCACGAGCGACGCCCCGACGAAGGCCACGGCCAGACCCCAGCGCAGCCCGACGCGGCGGCCCCGGGCGGCCGTCGCCCGGGCGACGGGGATCGTCAGCAGCGCCGTGCCGAGCACCTGGGCTGTCGTGCCGACACCGGCGAGCGCCTCGGTGCCGCTGAGGTCCTCGGCGATCAGCGCGCCGACGGCGATGCCGCAGGCCATGCCGACCCCGCTGAGGATCTGCGACCCGACGAGAGTGCGGACCACCTTGCGTTGCAAGGTCGCCCGGTCGAGCTGAGCTGGAGCGAGGACCATCAGCAGCTCAGACGTGACGGCGCGACGTGATGACGCGGAAGCGGTTCGCGACGAAGGCGGCGTCGGTGTAGGCGGAGTTCGCGGCCGGGTTGGCCCCGGTGCCGTGGAAGTCGGAGAAGGCAGCCGTCTGGTTGACGAAGATCTGCCCCGTCAGGTTCTCGGACAGGGCGACCCCGCCCTCGGCCGCCGCGTCACGCGCCGCATCGAGCACCGCGTCGCTCGTCGAGTAGACGGCAGCGGTCATGGCACCGTGCTCTCGCACCGTGTCGGCGAGCTGCGCGAGCGACTGCTCCGTCGAGGACGTCCGGATGAGGAAACCGACGGGACCGAAGCACTCCTGGGTGTAGACGTCCTCGCGGGCGACGTCGACGGCGACGAGACCCGGGGCGCGCACGACGGCGTCGCCCCACGTCGGGTGCACGACGCGACGCGAGTCGAGCACGACGCGGCCGTCGGCGTCCTCGGCGATCGAGGCGAGGGAGTCTGCGTTGGAGCGGACCTGGTCGTTGACCGTGGCCCCGAGCAGCTCGACGGCCTTGGCGTCGTCACCGGTGAGCCGGCCGACGGCGCCGGCCAGTCGCTCGCCGAACTCGTCGAAGGTCAGGTGGCCCTCGTCGGTGTCGACGCCCCCCTCGGGCACGTAGAGGTTCTGCGGGGCGGTGCACATCTGGCCGGAGTAGAGCGTGAGGCTGAAGGCGAGGTTGCCGAGCATCCCGCGCAGGTCGTCGGTCGAGTCGACGACGATCGAGTTGAGGCCGGCCTTCTCGGTGTAGACGAGCTTGCCGTGCGCGGCCGCCGGCTCCTCGAGCCAGGCCCCGAAGGCCGGGCCTCCGGTGTAGTCGATGATCGCGACCTCGTCGCGCTCGGCGAGGGTCTTGGCGAGACCCTGCCCGTCGGCCTCGGCCGCGAGCTGCACGAGGGCCGGGTCGAAGCCGGCCTCGGCGAGCACCGACCGCGCGACCTCGACGGAGATCGCGAGCGGCAGCACGGCCCGCGGGTGCGGCTTGACGACGACCGCGTTGCCCGTGACGAGCGAGGCGAAGATGCCGGGGTAGGCGTTCCACGTCGGGAAGGTGTTGCACCCGATGACGAGCGCGACCCCGCGCGGCACGAGGCGGTAGTCCTTCTGCATCCGCGTCGGCGCGGGCTTGCCCTCGCGGTCACGGCCCGGCTTCTCCCAGACGACCGAAGCGGGCACGCGCTCCTGCTCGACGAGCCCCGCCGCGATCGCCTCGATCGCCCGGTCCTGGGCGTGCGGGCCGCCGGCCTGGAACGACATGACGAAGGGCTGCCCAGACGTGTGCATGACGGCGTTGGCGATCTCGAAGCTGCGCTTGTTGATGCGGTCGACGATCTCGACGCACACCGCGGCCCGCACCTGCGGACCCGCGTCTCGCCAGGCCGCCATGGCCGCGCGTGCCGCCGCGAGCCCGGCATCGACGTCGAGCGCCGGGTAGGTCGCGCCGAGCGTCGGTCCGTAGGGGGAGACCTCGCTCCCCACGAGGGTGCCGTCGGTCGGCTGGCTCGACAGGGCGGCATACGCCCCGTCCAGGTGGGCCTCGTGCGCGGCGAGCCCGTCGGCCGCGGCCGTCTCGCCGTAGACGCGGGGGCTGGGCGACTCGGGGTAGCGGGAGTACCAGCTGCGGCTCGCCAGGGCCTGACGGATCTCGTCGAGGACTCCCGCGTGCGCGTCGAGCAGGGGGTGGGTGGGCGTCGTTGCCGGTGCAGTCACGGGTCGATGCTAGCCCCGCTCCAGACCTCAGTCGTATGCCGTCACGGGCGGTCCGCGACCGCCCGCCGCGCACCCGGGGTGGGCCACGCGGCAGGATGGCGGGCATGGACAGGGACACCACCGAGGCCAGCACGGACCACCCCGACCAGTCCGCCTTCGGACCCGTCGGCGTCATCGGGGCGGGGGCCATGGGGGCCGGCATCGCCCAGGTGGCGGCCACCGCGGGCCACGCGGTCACCCTCGTCGACTCGGTGCCGGGCGCCGCGGCAGGTGCCGTCGACACGATCGGCGCCGCCCTCAAGCGGCTCGTGGACAAGGGCCGCCTGTCCGACGAGGACGCGTCGGCGGTGCTGGCACGCATCACCCCGGCCGCGTCGGTCGAGGAGCTGCCCGAGTGCGGGCTCGTCATCGAGGCCGTGCCCGAGGACCTCGACCTCAAGCGCCGGATCTTCGCCGACCTCGCCGACGTCCAGCCGTCGACGACGGTGCTCGCGACGAACACGTCGAGCATCGACATCGACGACATCGCCGCCGAGGTGGCCGACCCGGAGCGGGTGCTCGGACTGCACTTCTTCAACCCGCCGCCCGTCATGCGGCTCGTCGAGGTGGTGCACGGCGACCGCACCGCCCGGGCCTTCGTCGAGCACGCCGTCGCGCTCATGGACGCCTGGGGCAAGACGCCGGTGCGGTGCAGCTCGACCCCGGGCTTCATCGTCAACCGCGTCGCGCGTCCCTTCTACGGCGAGGCGCAGCGCATCGTCGAGAGCGGGGTCGCCGACGCGGCGACGGTGGACTGGGCGCTCCGCGAGAAGGGCGGCTTCCCGATGGGGCCGCTCGAGCTCACCGACTTCATCGGGCAGGACGTCAACCTCGCCGTCGGCACGTCGGTGTGGGAGCAAACGGGACGTGACGAGCGCTACGCGCCGACGGCCTTCCAGCAGGGTCTCGTCGAGGCCGGCCGGCTCGGCCGCAAGACGGGCTCGGGGGTGTACGCGTATGCCGCCGACGGCTCGGTCACCGGTGCCGAGCCGGACGTCGAGCTCGCCGAGCGCCTCGTCGGTGGACCGGTCGCGACCGACCCGCTCGCGCGCACGCTCGCGATGCTCGTCAACGAGGCCGTCGACCTCGTCGCCCGCGGTGAGGCGAGCGTCGACGACGTCGACACGGCGATGCAGCTCGGCACGCGCTACCCGAAGGGGCCCATCGCGTGGGGCCGCGAGATCGGCTTCGACGTCGTCGCCCGGCAGCTCACCGAGCTCGACGAGGCCTTCCCCGGTGGTCGCTACCGGCCGAGCCCGGCCCTGACCGACGGGAGCCTGACGTGAGCGAGACCCAGCTGCCCGCCGGTGGTGGGGACGGCCAGGACGTCGAGGCCGGGGTCGCGTTCGCCCGGCAGATGTGGGACGACGACGTGGCCTCGCGACGCCTCGGCATGGAGGCCGCCGTCGTCGAGCAGGACCACGCCGTCGTGCGGATGGCGATCCGCGACGACATGGTCAATGGTCACGCCATCTGCCACGGCGGCTACATCTTCACCCTGGCCGACTCGTGCTTTGCCCTCGCCTGCAACTCGCGGGGGCGCCTCACGGTGGCGGCCGGGGCCGACATCTCCTTCACCGCGCCGGGCCGGCTCGGTGACGTGCTCGTCGCCGATGGCCACGTGCGCTCGGCGTTCGGGCGCAGCGGCATCACGGACGTGACGGTCAAGCGGGAGTCCGACGGTCAGATCATCGCCGAGTTCCGCGGCCGGAGCCGCAGCCTCAAGCGCCCCTGACCCTGAACCGTCGAAAGGCCAAAGTTCGCGGGTCCTGCTCGTCGAGAGGCCAAGGTTGGCGGGTGCCAGACCGTCGAGAGGCCAAGGTTCGCGGGTGCCAGACCGTCGAGAGGCCAAGGTTCGTGACGAACCTTGGCCTCTCGACGATTGGGTGCGCTGGGTCAGCGGGAGCGCCGGCCACCGGCACGGGTGCCGGCGGAGAACGCCGCGGCGCTGCCGCCGCTGCTCGTCGAGTAGACGGTCGAGGAGCCGCCGCGACGGCCGGAGCCGCCACCGTTGCCGGCGCCGCCCGAGCGGCGACCGCCGCCCTGGCCCTCGCCACTCTGACCGGAGCGACCACGACCCGAGCCGCGACCACCGGCGCCGGGCCCACGAGCACCCTCGCCGGCCCCGCGACCTGCACCGCGGCCACCACCGGTGGCAGCGCCGCTGCCGCCCTGGCCACGCGCACGACCACGGGCGCGGCCGGAGCCGCCGGACGCCGAGTTCGAGCCCGAGCCGGAGCCCGAGCGGGCCGGGGCGTCCTCGCGGACGAGGCCGCCGGCATACGACCGGTCGCCGGGGGCGAGCTCGGTCAGGAGCGGGTGGCCGAGCTGGACGCGCGTCGTCGTCGGCTTGATGCCGGCCTTGCGGGTCAGGTCGCGCACGTCGCGCACCTGCTCGTCGAGCATCATCGTGACGACGATGCCGTCGTTGCCGGCGCGGGCGGTGCGACCCGAGCGGTGCAGGTACGCCTTGTGCTCGACCGGAGGGTCGGCGTGGATGACGAGCGCGACGTCGTCGACGTGGATGCCACGGGCGGCGATGTCGGTCGCGACGAGGGTCTGCGCACGGCCCGAGTGGAAGTCGTCCATGTTGCGCGTGCGGGCACCCTGGCTGAGGTTGCCGTGCAGCTCGACGGCCGGAACTCCCGAGGCGTTGAGCTGCTTGGCGAGCTTCTTGGCCCGGTGCTTGGTGCGGGTGAAGACGACCTTGCGGCCCGGAGCCGCGGTGAGGTCGAGGATGACCGGCAGGTGCGAGCCGTTGTCGACGTGGAGCACGTGGTGGCTCATCGTCGAGACGGGCGACTGCGCCGAGTCGGCCTCGTGCGTCACGGGCTGGTGCAGGAACTTGTTGACGAGCACGTTGATCGCGCCGTCGAGCGTCGCCGAGAAGAGGAGGCGCTGGCCGTTGCGGGGCGTCTTCTCCATGATCCGGCGCACGCCCGGCAGGAAGCCGAGGTCGGCCATGTGGTCAGCCTCGTCGAGGATCGTGACCTCGACGCTGTCGAGGTTGACGTGACCCTGCTGCATGAGGTCCTCGAGACGGCCGGGGCAGGCGACGATGACGTCGACGCCGTTCCGGAGGCCCTGGACCTGCGGGTTCTGGCCGACGCCGCCGAAGATCGTCTGCGAGTTGAGGCCGAGCGCCTTGGCGAGCGGGGCCATCGCGGTGTCGATCTGCGTCACGAGCTCGCGGGTCGGGGCGAGGATGAGCGCGCGCGGACGGCGGGCCAGACGGCTCCGACGCGACTGCGAGAGGCGGGTCAGCAGCGGCAGCAGGAAGGCGTACGTCTTGCCGGAGCCGGTGCGGCCACGGCCGAGGACGTCGCGCCCGGCGAGGGAGTCGGGCAGCGTCGCGGCCTGGATGGGCGTCGGGGTGGTGATGCCGAGACCGTCGAGGATCGTGACGAGGTCGGCGGGCACGCCGAGAACGGCGAAGTTCGTGTCAGTGGACACAGGCGGATACTCCAAAAAGTGGAAGCGGTCGTTCTGCCCGGCGCGAAGGGCCTCAGCTGTGAGGTGTCGCGGCGCAAGAGCGAATCGACGGGGCCGGCGACACTCCGCCAGGCCAAGAAGAAGCGGCCCGAGGCAGAACTGGGCGGACCACTGGGACAAAGACTACCCGAGCGGGCGCCGAGGACGTTAACCGAGCCCTCGACGGGTGCCCGGCGAGGCCGCACCCGGGGCTTTCCTGTGGGCCCGCTAACGGTTCGGCTGCATCCGTGGGCACCCGCACCGAAAGGTGGCAGGATCGGCCAATCAGCCGGCGCACCGTAGCGCCCGCACCTGAATGACCGCGTTCGCCCCGGAAGGACCATCTTGATGCGTCGCATGTCCCTCATCGCCGTCACCGGCTTCGTCGCCGCCGGCCTCACGCTCTCCGCCTGTGGGTCGGACTCGCTGTCCAGCTCGCCGGGCGCGGGCAGCACCCCCGCCGGGACGGCCGCCGGCGGTGGCGTCGACCAGGCCCTCGCGGCCAAGGTTCCCGCCAAGCTGAAGTCGGCGGGCAAGATCGTCATCGGCACCGACCCGACGTACGCCCCGAGCGAGATGCTCGCGGGCGACGGCAAGACGGTCGAGGGCTTCGACGTCGACGTCTTCAACGCCGTGGCCGCCAAGCTCGGCCTCAAGACCGAGTGGGTCCCGGCCAGCTTCGACTCGATCATCCTCGGCGTGACGGGTGGCAAGTACGACGTCGGCGTCTCGAGCTTCACCATCAACCCGGACCGCAAGAAGCAGGTCAACATGGTGAGCTACTACAAGGCCGGCACCCAGTGGGTCGTCGCCAAGGGCAACCCCAAGGGTGTCAACATCGACGACGCCTGCGGCCGCAACATCGGCGTCCAGAAGGGCACCGTGCAGATCGACGACCTCACCGCCCGCAGCAAGAAGTGCACCGACGCCGGCAAGTCGGCCATCAACCAGATCGTCCAGGAGGGCCAGGACCAGGTCACGGCCGACGTCGTCAGCGGCAAGACCGACGCCATGCTCGCCGACTCCCCCGTCGGCCTCTACGCCGTCAAGCAGACCGGCCAGCTCGAGGCCCTCGGCGCCATCTACGACTCGGCTCCCTACGGCTATGTCGTGCCGAAGGACCAGACGGACTTCGCCAACCTCCTCGTCGAGGCGCTCAAGGCCACGCAGAAGGACGGCAGCTACGAGGCGGCCCTCAAGAAGTTCTCCGTCGAGGCCGGCGCGATCAGCGACTTCGCCCTCAACCCGTGAGTGATCCGGTGACCACACCGACCACCGACGACCGGCCGGGCCTCATCGAGGCCCGGCCGGTCCGGCACCCCGGACGATGGGTCGCGCTCGCCGTCATCATCGTCCTCGTCGCGATGCTGATCAGCTCGTTCATCACCAACGAGCGGTGGGGCTTCTCCAAGGCCCTGGAGATCATGAACCAGAAGCCGGTGCTCGAAGGGCTCTGGAAGGGCACCATCGTCGGCACCATCGGGTCGATGGCCATCGGCATCGTCGGCGGCGTGATCATCGCGATCCTGCGCCTGTCGCACAACCCCGTCCTGCGCGGCGTCTCCTTCGTCTACACGTGGTTCTTCCGCGGCATCCCGCGCCTCGTGCTCCTCGCGATGATCGGCAGCGGCGTCGGCTTCCTCTACGCCAACCTCGACTTCGGCATCCCGTTCGGCAAGCAGCTGGCCTCCCTCATGGGGCTCTCGAGCGACTTCACGTTCTTCACGCTCGACGTCAACCAGTTCTCGAGCAGCCTGCTGGCGGGCATCATCGGCCTCGGCCTGTCGGAGGCGGCCTACATGGCCGAGATCGCACGGGCCGGCATCCTGTCGGTCGACAAGGGTCAGAACGAGGCGGCGGCCGCGCTCGGCATGAACCGTGGCCAGTCCATGCGCCGCATCGTGCTCCCCCAGGCGATGCGCGTCATCGTGCCGCCGACGGGCAACGAGACCATCGCCATGGTCAAGGACACCTCGCTGCTCTCGGCCATCCCGATCATCACCGAGCTCTTCTACCAGACCCGCGCCATCGGCACCCGGACGCTGCAGATCATGCCGTCGTTCGTCGCCGTCACCGCCTGGTACCTCCTCGTCGGGTCGGTCCTCATGGTCGGGCAGTACTTCCTCGAGCGGCGCTTCGGCCGAGGCTTCGGCACCGGGGCACCCAACAAGCGCTTCGCGCGTCCGGCCGGGGCAGGAGGCGCCTGATGTCAGACACCACCACCAGCGAGCCCACGAGCGAGCCCACGAGCGGGCCCGACACCGGGACCGACGCTCGCTCGCGCACCGGCGAGGACCAGCCCCTCGTCCGCGCGCTCAACGTGCTCAAGAGCTTCCACGGCAACGAGGTGCTCAAGGGCATCGACCTCGATGTGCACCGCGGCGAGGTCGTCTGCCTGCTCGGCCCCTCGGGATCGGGCAAGACGACGTTCCTGCGCTGCATCAACCAGCTCGAGGAGATCGACGGCGGTCGCATCTGGGTCGACGGCGACCTCGTCGGCTTCCGCGACGACGGCGGGCAGCTGCACCACCTCACGGACAAGCAGGTCGCGACGCAGCGCCGTGAGATCGGCATGGTCTTCCAGCGCTTCAACCTGTTCCCGCACATGACGGCTCTCCAGAACGTCATGGAGGCTCCCGTCCAGGTGCGGCGGGTCGGCAAGAAGCAGGCGCGGGCACGCGCGCTCGAGCTGCTCGAGCAGGTCGGCCTCGGCGACAAGCCGAACGCCTACCCGGCACAGCTCTCCGGTGGCCAGCAGCAGCGGGTCGCCATCGCCCGGGCGCTCGCGATGGACCCCAAGCTCATGCTCTTCGACGAGCCGACGTCCGCGCTCGACCCCGAGCTCGTCGGCGAGGTGCTCCGCGTCATGCGCGAGCTCGCCGACCAGGGCATGACGATGATCGTCGTGACGCACGAGATGGGCTTCGCCCGCGACGTCGCCGACCACGTCGTCTTCATGGACGGTGGCGTCGTCGTCGAGCAGGGCAAGCCGAAGGACGTCATCAGCAACCCGCAGCACGAGCGGACGCAGTCGTTCCTCAAGCGCATGCGCGCCGAGGACGACGAGGCCGCCGCCGACGCGGAGTCCCTGGAGACGCCGGACGCCTGACCGTCCCCGTGCACGTCGAGTGGGCGCTCTCTCCCCGGAGACAGCGCCCACTCGACGTCGTGGGCGAGGAGCCTCGGCCGGACGGTGTGGGCACAATGGGCCCATGACGACGGAGTCACCCGAGAGCCGACCGCGCCTGCCGGACCACGAGATCCCCACGATCGGGGTCGACGAGCTGCGGGGCACCCAGCTCGAGCGGCTCCAGCAGACGGTGCGGACGGCATACGACAACGTCCCGCACTACCGAGCAGCCTTCGACGCCAGGGGATTCCACCCCGACGACCTGCGCTCGCTCGACGACCTGAGCCGGATGCCGTTCACGACGAAGGCGGACCTGCGCGCCAACTACCCCTTCGGGATGTTCGCCGTGCCGCGCGAGCAGGTCGTCCGCGTGCACGCGAGCTCGGGCACCACGGGCCGTCCGACGGTCGTGGGCTACACGAAGGCCGACATCGACACGTGGGCCGACCTCATGGCCCGCTCGATCCGGCTCGCCGGCGGTCACCCGGGCGACGTCATCCACGTCGCCTACGGCTACGGCCTCTTCACCGGGGGCCTCGGCGCGCACTACGGCGTCGAGCGTCTCGGCGCAACGGTCGTGCCGGTGAGCGGCGGCATGACCGAGCGGCAGGTGCAGCTGATCCGCGACTTCCAGCCCCGCGTCATCATGGTGACGCCGAGCTACTTCCTCAGCCTGCTCGACGAGATGGAGCGCGAAGGCGTCGACCCCGCGACGACGAGCCTGCAGGTCGGGATCTTCGGTGCCGAGCCGTGGACCGAGTCGATGCGCCGGGAGATCGAGCGACGCACCGGCATGGACGCCGTCGACATCTACGGCCTCTCGGAGGTCATGGGGCCCGGCGTCGCCCAGGAGGCCGCGACGACGAAGGACGGCCTCCACATCTGGGAGGACCACTTCTACCCCGAGGTCATCGACCCGATCACCGAGGAGGTGCTGCCCGACGGTGAGCTCGGCGAGCTCGTCTTCACGTCGCTGACGAAGCAGGCGATGCCCGTCATCCGCTACCGCACCCGCGACCTGACGCGGCTGCTGCCGGGCACCGCGGTCCCGTCGATGCGGAGGATGGAGAAGGTCACCGGTCGCACCGACGACATGATGATCGTCCGCGGCGTCAACGTCTTCCCGACGCAGATCGAGGAGCACGTGCTCGCCGAGCCGCGGCTGTCGCCGTACTTCCAGTGCGTCCTGACGCAGCCCGGCCGGATGGTCGAGCTGACCGTGCTCGTCGAGCCGCTCTCGCGGCTCGAGCCGGGTGCCGCCGAGCAGATCGCCCGGACGCTCGAGGCGACGATCAAGGCCCGCATCGGCACGACGTGCCGCGTCGAGATGCGCGAACCCGGCTCGATCGAGCGCTCGATCGGCAAGGCCCGCCGGATCGTCGACGAGCGGCCCAAGGCATGAACGCGCACCGCACCGGACCCGTGCTCGAGCCGTATGCCGTGTCGGCGCCCGAGGGTGCCCGCCCGCTCGGCGTCGCGCCCTTCCTCGACCCCGGTGAGGTCGTCATGTGGCGCTACCGCGACCACGCGTGGGAGCCGGGCCGCCCCGAGACGGCGTCCCCGATGCGGGTCGTCCGCGACGACGAGCGGGGTCTCGTGGCCTGGCTCGCGCCCGGCACCGTGCACCTGACGAAGCGGTATGCCGACGGCTCGGACCTGCGCGACGTGCCGATGGGCGAGCGGTTCCTCCGGGACGCTCAGCGGGTGCAGGCGCGCACGCGGTGGCACGGCGCCGGCATCCTGCGGATCGCCCCGGTCGGGGTGCCGTGGTCGGTGTGGCTCTTCTGGGACGTGCCCGACGGCATCGACCCGGCTGACCCCTCAGGACACGACGCCTGGGAGTTCGGCGGCTGGTACGTCAACCTCGAGACGACCCACCAGCGTTGCGGCGCAGAGACCTTCACCGGAGACCACGTGCTCGACCTCTGGATCGAGGCGGACGGCACGGTCAACGTCAAGGACGCCGACGAGCTCGTGGCCGCCGTCGAGCAGGGACGCGGGACGCCCCATCAGGCGGACGCCATCCGGCACAACGCGGAGCACGCCCGTGCCTCGTTCGCTGCCCGCGACTGGCCGTTCGCCGACGAGTGGACGCGGTGGCGGCCGGACACGACGTGGACGACACCGGGACTGCGCGACGACGAACGCTGGGACGTCGACCTCGTCGACTGACGGGCGGTCACCCACTCCGACGGTCGCTCAGGTGGCCTGGACGCCGACCTCCCACAGCGAGTAGCCGTACGTCGTCGCGCGCCTCGTGCCGACGACGCGGACGTAGCGGGCCGTCGTCGGGGTGAACGCGAGCACGTCGACGCCACCGTCCGCGCCAGTGCGGCTCGCGACGGTCGTCCAGGTGGACCCGTCGGTCGAGACCTCGACGCGGTAGTCGCGGGCGTAGGCCGACTCCCAGTCGAGGACGACGCGACCGACCTGTCGGGCCGAGCCGAGGTCGACGCGCCACCACTGGTTGTCGCTCCAGGCGCTCGCCCATCGGGTGTCACGCCGGCCGTCGAGGGCACGGGGCGCCCGGAAGTCGGCGAAGAGGTCCCACTGGTAGCTGCTGGCCGTGGCCGGCCGCCCCGCCGCGAGGTCGGGCGGCGGCGTCCAGGTCTGGGCGGCCTTGGCGGTCCGGAGGTAGGACTCGGCGCCCATCGCCAGCTCGTCGACGACCTGCTGTCCACCGATCCGCCGCATGTCCTCGACCCAGTCGGGGATGAGGCCGTAGTGGGGGACGCCGTCGACGTTGTAGTCCCAGGTGCGCTGGCCGGTGACCTGGCGGTCGGCGGATGCGCCTCCCAGAGTCGTGAAGGGGTAGGTCACGCTCGATCCCGGTCGCGGCGCCGGCGTGCCCCCGAAGCCGTTCATGTCCATGCCGAAGCCGTAGCCGACGTGGTACTTCGCGCGCAGCGCCTCGTCGGTGTGCATCGTGTCGACGAACTCGTCGGCGTCGTGGCCGTACTGCGTGACGAACCCGCCCAAGCGGTAGAGGCGCTCGGTGAAGTGGATGTCCATCCACGAGTGCGACGACACGACGCCGGGGTAGTGCGCAGCCTCGAGCAGGTCGAGCGTGCGCGAGGCCGCCTTGACGCTCATGTGGTCGACCTCGACGACCATGCCGCGCTGCATCATCCCGGCGAGGGCGTACTCCCCCAGCGAGGAGAGTCCGCGCGGGTTGCAGTGCGGACCCTCGGGGTAGATCGGCAGGACGAGTCCGAGCGGCAGGTACGGCGCGAGCTCCTTGGGGATGACGCCGTTGGCGACGGTGTGGTCGTGCAGCTCACTCGTGCACGTCTGCACCTGCCACCACTGGCCGGTGTTGAGGAAGTTGCCGAGGTTGACGATGACGCCCTGCGTGCCCTCGTCGAAGCGCACGCCGCACAGGGCGTTGTCGAACTTGTGGCAGAGGAACATCGAGCGCACCCCGAGCCCGTGCAGCTCGGTCAGTCCGGCGTCGATCTGCGCCTTGGTGCAGCCGGGGACACCGAGGGTGAGCTTGCAGCCGAAGGGGTTGCTCACCTCGACGCCGAGGATGACGGCGAGCTTGCCCTGGGCGACGTAGGTGCGGGCCTCGTCGGCGGAGTACGCGATCCGGAACCAGCCCTTGCCGGTGCCGCCGTACTGCTGGTCGACGAACGCCTCGAGCTTCTTCGTCTCGGCGATCTGTCGGCGCACCGTGTCCATGTCGTCGCACGAGTAGCGGTTGACCTGTGTGGGCAGGCTGCACAGGACGTTGTTGTTGACGGCGTCGGCCACCATGACCCGCTGGCCACCGCGCCAGGCTCGCTCGACCCACGTGTAGTACATCTGCTGGTGGGTGAGGCTGCTCCATTTCGGCCAGTCGGCGAAGGTCGGCCACCCCACCGGGTCGTGGGTGGCGAGCGGGTTGCCGCCGGCCTTGTTCGTGAGGTTCTCGATGAGCGCGGCCTGGCCATTGGGGTAGTGGTTGTCACAGTCCTTGAGGGCGTCGGCGATCCCGTTGGGGCTGAAGGTCGCTCCGCAGACGATGTTGCCGCCGAAGCCGACGTTGGACATGAGGTGGGTGTGCGCGTCGACGTAGCCGCGCACCGTGCCGTCGGGCTGAGTACCGCTGAACGGCGGCCCCGTGACGTCGACCTGCGAGTCGGGACTCTGCGGGTTGACCGGCGTGTACGGGTCTCCCGCGGCAGCAGCCGTGCCCAGCCCTGCCGCCCCGACCACGGCAGCCGCCGCAGCGGCGACCAGGGGTCGTCGGATGGTCCGGAACCAGCGCTTCGTCATCGAAGCCTCCCCGAGGAGTGTGGGTCTCCTGATTCCGGCGAAGTTACCAGCGGTAACGCCGCCGCGCGCGCCGAGAACGTATGCCGTGCCGCCGCCTCGCGCGGCCGGGTCGAGTCGCCGCGTGGCCGGTCTGGGAGGAGGGTCAGGAGCTGCGGGTCAGCACGACCCAGCCCGTCGCGACCTGGCTCGTGGCCTCGGTGACCATGAGCTCGCCCGACCCGGCGGGCAGGCTTCGGAGGTCGAGCCGCACCTGGGTCCCGTCGCACGGGACGGTGAGCGTCGCGACGCGCGGACCCGACATCGGCCGCGAGGGAGCACCCGCAGAGCCCCCCTCACCCGGACCGAGCACGTCGACGACAAGCGTGCCCCCGGTGGTGGCCGGCAGGCACCGACCTGTGAGCCGGTAACGCTGACCTGCCCGCGCGGGTGAGGCCCGGCCCGGCTCCGACGTACCACTCCAGAAGAGGCCGTCCGCATTGCTGACGAGCAGGCGTGTCACATCGGCAGGCGACTGCGCGGGAGGCTCGAGCCGATCCACCGTCACCGTGCCACCGCCATCGGGAATCGTCGTGAACGACGGACCCTCGACCGTGGGCCGCGGGGTCGGCGCATCCGCACCCGTGCACGCCGAGGTCGCCCCGGCCACGAGGGCTGCCGCGGCGGCCACGCCCAGGTGACGGACAGAGCTCCGGGTCACCCTGCGTCGCGATTCACGCATCGACATCCCCGCCCATCTCCCTGCAGATGACGCCTGAACGCTACCTCTTGACCGCCGTCCGCGCGCCGCCTGACGTATCACCGACGCGCGGCGCCTCTCTGACCGTCGAGGCCTCGATGGCCTCGCGCCGCCAGAGGTCACGAGGAGCACGTCATGGGAATCCCTCCGCACGCAGCACGCATGGCCGGAGCCTGGGCCGTGCAGACCAGCCGACCGGCTCCCGTGCCAGCACCGCGATCGGCCCGTCCAGTCCCGCGCGACCGCTCGCACCGGATCACGGCGGCCCGCCTACTGCACCCACTGCGTCGGCCGATCCAGCTCTCGCCCAAGGACGCCCAGAGCCCGCTCGGCACCCAGCCCGCCCGGCACGCCTGACCGGGCGATCCGGCATACGACCGCTCAGCCGGTCTGCGCCTTGAGCGCGGCCCTGACGAGGTCGACCGCTGCCGCGGCGTCGAGCCCCGCGTCGCGGGCTGCTGCCGCGAACTTCGCCGCGAGCGCCATGACGGCGACGTCGGCCGTGTGCTCTCCGGACGCCACGACGGTGCCGGCCCGACGACGCGTCTCGACGAGCCCCGCCGCCTCGAGCTCCTTGAAGGCGCGCGCCACGGTGTTGGCGGCCAGGCCGAGGTCTGCGGCGAGGGCCCGCACGGTCGGAAGTCGGTCGCCCGGCAGCAGGTGGCCCGTCGCGATGAGGCCGGCCAGCTGGGCGCGGACCTGCTCGAAGGGGGGCTCGGCGACCTCGAGGTCGACGACGATGCGCAGGTCGTCGCTCATCGGGAGCCCCCACCCGACGTCGAGACCGCTGACGCTGCAGGATGGTTCGCCGCACGCGAGCTCGGCACGGCAGGCGCGTCCCAGAGCAGGCAGAAGAGCGCGGCGACCAGGGCGACGAAGCCGAGAAGCGTCAGCGAGAAGGCGAGGTTCTGGGTCCAGTCGACGGGCGCGACGGGCGCGGACGGAAGTCCCGTGCCGCTCACGGCGCCGCGCAGCCGCTGGGTCACGTCGTTGAGCTGCGGGCCGATGGTGAGGCAGAGCCCGGCTGCCGTGACCAGGGAACCGGCGGCTGACCACCGCAGCACCCGCACGCGCGCCCCGAGCCGAAGGGCACGATCGAGGTCGGGGTGGTCGACGTGGGCCGGACGGGCGTCGGCGACGCGCAGGGCGAGCCACGTGGCGACGGCCAGCAGCGCGAGGGCGCCGACCGTCCCCAGCGTGTAGTCGCGGCCGGGGTAGGCGCTCGTGGTCGTGACGACGACGCCCTTCCACTCACGCATGCCGAGGCGACCCCCGGGCGCCGACGTCAGCCACCCGACGAGCAGCCCCACGGCGCAGAGCACGAGCCCCGCGACGTAGTAGCCGGTCAGGCGCACCGACTCGGTGCCACGGCGGATGTCCAGGGCGGCCTCGCGGCGAGGTCCGGATGTCGGCCGGCGGGGCGCCCAGCGCTCGGCCACCGCCGCGACGATGATGCCGGCGACGGCCGCGAGCGCCGGTACGCCCGGGTGGGCGGTCGCGCCCTCCCCCGACGACGACGCGACGGACCGGTCGACGCCTGCCTGGGCGACGGCATACGCAAGGAGTGCGCCGACGACGGAGCCCAGCGCGGCCCGGCGTCGGGCCCGCGCGGCGAAGGCGTCGAGCCGGCGTGCGCCGAGCCACCGCGCGAGGTTGACGACCAGCGCCAGCAGCACCACCGGCCCGAGGTACCACGTGATCACGCGAGCATCCATGCCAATCCCCTCAACCCCGACTTTGTCGCAATCATTTAACTCATTGATACAAAGCGAGTCAAGCGGCCACAGTCAGGGTGAGCGGGGTCACGCCCATCCCTCGACAGGCTGGCCGACGTCGGCAATCGCACCCGCTAGCATCTACTACGTCATGTAGTTCTGGTGCGACCCTCGCGGAGCCCCCATGGATGCAACGGACCTGGCACGGTGGCAGTTCGCCATCACCACCGTGTACCACTTCCTCTTCGTGCCGATCACGATCGGCATGTCCCTCATCGTCGCCGTCTTCCACACCGCCTGGGTGCGCACGCACAACCCGCAGTGGATGAGGCTGGCGAAGTTCTTCGGCAAGCTCTTCCTCATCAACTTCGCGCTCGGTCTCGTCACCGGCATCGTGCAGGAGTTCCAGTTCGGGATGAACTGGAGCGACTACTCGCGCTTCGTCGGTGACATCTTCGGCGCGCCGCTCGCCATCGAGGCCCTGCTCGCCTTCTTCCTCGAGTCGACCTTCCTCGGCCTGTGGATCTTCGGCTGGGGGCGCCTGCCCGAGAAGCTGCACGCCACGACGATGTGGCTCGTCCACATCGGCACGGTGCTGTCGGCGTACTTCATCCTCGCCGCCAACTCCTTCATGCAGCACCCGGTCGGCTACACCTACAACGCCGCGAGCGGCCGCGCCGAGCTGACCGACTTCTTCGCGGTGCTGACCAACAAGGTCCAGCTCGTCACCTTCCCGCACGTCATCTTCGCCGCCTACATGGCCGGCGCCGGCGTCGTCATGGGCGTCTCGCTCTGGCTCATGCGCCGCGAGGCCAAGGCGGCCGCCGACGACGCGCAGGACGTCGCCCGCACCGACGCGCCGATGTACCGCACGGCCACGCGCATCGGCGCGGTCCTGACGCTCGTCGCCGCCGTCGGTGTCACCATCACCGGCGACGTGCAGGGCAAGATCATGACCGAGGTGCAGCCGATGAAGATGGCGGCCGCCGAGGCGCTCTACGAGTCCGTTCCCGCGGGCGAGGGGGCGCCCTTCTCGGTGCTGACGGTCGGCTCGCTGGACGGGTCGCACGCCAACGCGATCATCGAGATCCCCGGCCTGCTCAGCTTCCTCGCGACCGGCAACTTCCAGGGCGCGGTCCGCGGGATCAACGACCTCAAGGCCGAGTACGCCAAGACCTACGGCGCGAGCGGCAACCCCCGGGTCGCCGACGTCGCGACCGCCTTCGTCCCCAACATCCCGACCACCTACTGGACGTTCCGTCTCATGATCGGGCTCGGGATCGCCACGGCACTCATCGCGATCGCCGTGCTCTGGCTGACGCGCAAGGGGCGCACCCCGACCGCCAGGTGGCTTGCGTATGCCGCCGTGGCCGCTCCGCTCCTTCCCGTCTTCGCCAACAGCTTCGGCTGGATCTTCACCGAGGTCGGCCGCCAGCCGTGGCTCGTCTTCGGCCTCATGACGACCGCCAACGGCGTCTCCCCGAGCGTCTCGATGGGCGAGGTCATCACGTCGATGGTCGTCTTCACGCTCCTCTACGGCGCCCTCGCCGTCGTCGAGATCAAGCTCTTCCTGCACTACGTCCGCAAGGGGGCCGAGCCCTTCGAGGAGCCGCAGGACCCCGCCGACCGGGACGAGGACGCACCCCTCGTCTTCGCCTACTGAGAAGGGCTGAGCTGCAATGGATCTCGCCACCTTCTGGTTCATCGTCCTCGGCGTGCTCTGGACGGGCTACCTCGTCCTCGAGGGCTTCGACTTCGGCGTCGGCATGCTGCTGCCCGTCCTCGGCGGCAAGCGCTACGCGTCCGACGCCGCCGACGCCGAGAAGCGCCGCCGCGTCCTGCTCAACACCATCGGCCCGGTCTGGGACGGCAACGAGGTGTGGGTCCTCACCGCCGGCGGCGCCACCTTCGCGGCCTTCCCGCACTGGTACGCCACGCTGTTCAGCGGCTTCTACCTGCCGCTGCTCCTCATCCTCGTCGCCCTCATCGTGCGCAACCTCGGCTTCGAGTACCGCCACAAGCGGCCCGAGGCCCGGTGGAAGGCCCGCTGGGACCTGGCGATCTTCTGGGGCTCGCTCGTGCCCGCGCTCCTGTGGGGTGTGGCGCTGACGAACATCGTGCGCGGTGTGCCGATCGACGCGAACAAGGAGTTCACCGGCAACCTCTTCACGCTGCTCAACCCTGCCGGCCTCCTCGGCGGGCTCGTCTTCGTGACGCTCTTCCTCACGCACGGCGCGATCTTCGTCGCCCTCAAGACCGACGGGAAGATCCGTCACGAGGCACGCCAGGTCGCCGAGCGCGTCGGGGTCGTCGCCGCCGTGCTCGCGGTCGCCCTGCTCCTCTGGCTCGGCCTGACCGACGGCAAGCTCGCCTCGTGGGTCACCACGGTGGTCGCTGCGGTGGCGCTCCTCGGCGCCCTCGCGGCCAACCGCGCGGGTCGTGAGGGTTGGGCCTTCATCGGCACGGCCGTCACCATCGCCATGGCGGTCGCGACGTACTTCCTCGTGCTCTTCCCGAACGTCATGCCCAGCTCGACCAACCCGGACTGGAACCTCACCATCGCCAACGCCTCGAGCACCGACTACACGCTCAAGGTCATGACGATCGTCGCGCTGATCTTCACCCCGATCGTGCTGATGTACCAGGGCTGGACGTACTGGGTCTTCCGGAAGCGCTTGACGGTCAAGCACATTCCCGAGGACGCACCGCGCGAGACCGTCTCCCGCTGACCCTCTGAGCCACACGACCCCACCCGTCCGACCCGACGAGAGAGCACGCACTCCGTGAAGCCCTTCGACCCACGACTCCTCCGGACGGTCCCTGCCGCCCGGAGGCCCGTCGGCGTCCTCGCCGCGACCGGCATCGCGAGCGGTGTCACGACGATCGCCACGGCCTTCGCGCTGTCGGCGGTCGTCGTCGCGGTCGTCGAGGGGACCGACCTCGCGTCGCCCCTCACCTGGCTGCTCGGGCTCTTCGTCGTGCGGGCCTTCCTCGCCGCGACGACGGAGCGGGTCGCCGCCTGGGCGGGCGTCTCCGTCTCGTCGGCGCTGCGGGCGGCCCTGCTGCGCCGGTGGGGCACCGTCGACGCCGACGCGCGGCTCGAGCCGGGCGCCGCCATCTCGCTCGCGACCGCGGGCACGGCGGCCGTGGAGCCGTATGCCGCCCGCTTCCTCCCGACGCTCGTGACCGCGGCCGTCGTGCCGGTCCTCGCCATCGCGACGCTCGTCGTCGTCGACTGGCCGAGTGCGCTCGTCGTCGCGCTGACGCTGCCGCTCCTGCCCGTCTTCGCGGCACTCATCGGCAAGGCCACCGCTGAGTCGACGGAACGCCGCTGGGCCGCCCTCGCCTCGCTCTCCGGCCACTTCCTCGACGTCGTCCGCGGCCTGCCGACGCTCGTCACCTACGGCCGGGCCCACCGCCAGGCCACGACCGTGCGCGAGGTCAGCGACCGGCACCGGCGCGCCACCATGGAGACCCTGCGCATCGCGTTCCTGTCGTCCGCGGCCCTCGAGCTGCTCGCGACGATCTCCGTCGCCATCGTCGCCGTCACCGTGGGCCTGCGCCTCTCGCACGGCTCGATGGCGCTCGGCGCGGGACTCGTCGCGATCCTCCTGGCGCCCGAGGCGTACTGGCCGGTGCGCCGGGTCGGGGCGGAGTACCACGCCGCCGCCGACGGAGCCGTCGCCCTCGACGCGATCCTCGGCCAGCTCGACCCCACCCCCGCCGCTCCCGGATCCCCCTCGACCCCCGCACCGAACGCCGCGTTCGGTGCCGAACTCACTGATAGAACAGCGCGTTCGCGACCGAACGCCGCGTTCGGTGGGGCGGCGCCTGGGAGCGGGCGGGTCGGGGAGGTGCGCGTCGCCGGCCTCACGTACGCGTATGCCGGGTCGCCGGCTCCCGTCGTCCGTGACCTCGACCTCGTGGCGGGTCCCGGCCTCACCGTCGTGACCGGTCCGTCCGGCGTCGGCAAGTCGACGCTGCTCGACCTGCTCGCCGGTCTGCGCCGCCCCGGGGCCGGAACCGTCGAGGCTCCCCCGTCGCACTACGTGACGCAGCGGCCCTTCCTCTCGACCGGGTCGGTGCGCCGGGCGCTGACGATCGGCCACCCGGCCACCGACGACCAGCTCTGGGAGGCCCTGCGCGCCGTCGGTGTCGACGGTGTCGTCGCGGCACTCCCCGGTGGGCTGTCCGCCGACCTCGGCGACGACGGCTTCGGCCTGTCCGCCGGCCAGCGCCAGCGGCTGGCCCTGGCCCGCGCCTGGCTCGCCCCCGAGACGCTGCTGCTCCTCGACGAGCCGACCGCGCACCTCGACCCCGAGGGCGCCGAGCACGTCGCCGCCCTCGTCGCCGAGCTCGCCGAGCGCCGTGTCGTCGTCGCTGTCACGCACCGCGACGAGCTGCTCGCGCACGCCGACCACCACCTCGTCCTCGCCGCCGCAGACGCAACCTCCCTCGAGGTGATCCCGGAGGCGACGTCGCCATCGACATCACCTCGAACCGCGGGAGAGGAGGGCGACCGATGAGCACCGCGTCCGCTCCTGACCCCCGCGTCGAGGTGGTCGCGCACCCCACGTCGGTGCCGGCATCACCTCGAACTGCCGGTTCGCGGCGGCGGCGGGTCTGGTGGCCCTCGGCCGGCACCGTGCGCGGCGGGCTGCTCGGCGGCATCGCCACGGCGTCGGGCATGGCCCTGACCGCGACCTCGGGCTGGCTCATCGTCCGGGCGTCACAGCAGCCGGTCATCCTCACTCTCCTCACCGCCATCGTCATGGTGCGCGCCTTCGGCATGGCCCGACCGGTCTTCCGCTACTGGGAGCGCCTGACGAGCCACGACGCCGCGCTCGAGATGCTCGCCGAGCGACGGACCTCCGCCTATGAGGCACTCGTGCCGCTGACACCCGCCCGGCTCGGGCGACGCCGCCGCTCCGACGTGCTGACCGGGGTCGTCGACGACCTCACCGACGTCGTCGACGCGCAGGTACGAGTCACCGTGCCGGTCATCTCGACGGCCGTCGCGGGGGGCATCGCCATCGCGCTCACCCTCGTGCTGTCCCGGCCCGTCGGCCTGGTCATGCTGGGGCTCGGCGTCGCCGTCTGCCTCATCAGCCTGCTCGCGACCCGCCTCGAGTCCCGCTCCCTGCCGAAGCTGCTCGCCGCCCGCGCCGAGGTGACCCGCGTCAGCGAGCTGATGGCGAGCCAGTCGGGCGAGCTGCGTGCCGTCGGCGGCTGGGCGACGGCGCTCGGCTGGCTCGACGAGGCCCACAGCGCCCTCGACCGCGTCACCCGACGCATCAGTGCCGGTCGGGCGGCCGCCGCCTCACTCTTCCTCGTCGCCGTCGGCGCGGCGGTCGCTGCCACGGCGGTCATCGCCCAGGACCTCGCCGTGTCGACCCCGGTCAAGGCCCTCCTCGTGCTCACACCCGTCGCCGTCTCCGAGGCGATCACCCCCCTCGTCGACGCCATGCGCGCCCTGGCCCGGGCCCGCGGCAGCGAGCGCCGCATCGACGCCCTGCTCGACCTCGCCCCGGCCGTCGCCGACGAGCCCCGCCACGCAGCCGCCGAGCCCGGCCACGCGCTCGACGACACGTCGGGCACCCGGCCCGAGCACACGGCATACGCACGCAGTGGCGTCACGACGCGGGCACTCACCGCCTCGTGGATGGGCGAGCGCACCGACCTGGGCCCGACCGACCTCGACGTGCCCGCCGGGAGTCGCATCGCGGTCACGGGACCCAACGGCAGCGGCAAGTCGACCCTGCTGGCCGTGCTCGCTCGCCACCTCGACCCGTCGGGCGGGACCTACCGGCTCGGCGGGACCGACGTGCTCCGCCAGCCCCTCGAGGAGACCCGCGCGCGCATCGCCGTCGTCGACGACGAGACCCACGTCTTCGCCACGAGCCTGCGCAACAACCTGACGCTGGCCCGCCCCGACGCGGGCGACGCCGACGTCGAGCGCGCCCTCCGCGCCGCCGGCCTCACGACCCTCCTCGAGGGTCTGCCCGACGGCCTCGACACGACGCTCGGGTCCACCGGCCGCGGGCTCTCCGGCGGCGAGCGGGCCCGCCTCGGCATCGCCCGGGCGCACGTCAGCGGCCGCCCCGTCGTGCTCCTCGACGAGCCGGTCGCCCACCTCGACCCGCCCACGGCCCGCGCCGTCGTCGAGGACCTGACGCGCCTCGGCCGCGCACCGGGTACGACAGGGGTGGCGGGCACGGATGCGCCTGCGCAGACAATCATCATGGTGACCCACCGCGACGACGGGGCCGACCTGTTCGACCGTGTCCTCGAGGTGCGCCGCCCGCCGTCGGGGACGATGTCCCCGACCACCGCAGACCCGGTCCCCCACTCGGGCGACCGCACGCACGAAGCCGACCCACCCCGTCGGTAGATTGGAACGCCATGCCCAGCACACCCCGCAACCGTCTCGGCGACCTCGAGCGTGTCGTCATGGAAGAGCTCTGGACCACCGCGGACGCCCACCCCGAGGGGCGCACCGTCCGTGAGGTCCACGACGCGATCGGTGTCGAGCGCGGGCTCGCCTACACGACGCTCATGACGGTCCTCGACCGGATGGCGAAGAAGGACCTCGTCCACCGCGAGCGCGACGGCCGCGCCTGGCGCTACACCGCCGCGTCGACCCGCGCCGAGCTGACGTCCGAGTCGCTGCACCACACGCTCGGCGAGCTCGCCGGCAACACGCGACGCACCGCGCTGCTCCACTTCCTCGACGAGTCCACCCCGGAGGAGATCGACGAGCTCAAGGCCGCGCTCGCCGAGCTCGAGGCGCGGCGCCCCGACGACGCGAAGCGCTGACCGACCGATGACTCCCTCTGCGGCCCGCCGCGCCACCTGACCGTGCTCGTCGTCGCGGCCCTCGTCGTCCTCGCGGTCCTGCTCGCGTGGCCGGTGCCGCGCGTCCTGGCCCGCGCGACGTCGCTGCGCCGCGCGCCCCGGGCCGCGCTCGTGCTGTGGCAGTCCACCGCCGTCGCCGCCGTGCTCGCCGCGCTGCTCGCGGCGCCCGCGGCGATCCCGCTGCTCGTCGGCCGGCAGGTGCGGCTCTCGGAGCACTGGGTGACGCTCGCCGTCGCCGCCGCGCTCAGCGGGGTCGTCGCCGTGCGACTGCTCCTCTCGGGCGACCGGGTCGGGCGCAACCTGCGCGTGGCGCGCCGGCGCCACCGCGACCTCGTCGACCTGCTCGGCGTCCCCGGCGAGGGCGCGGACCGGCACATGCGCGTCCTCGAGCACACGACCCCGACGGCCTACTGCGTCCCGGGGGTCCGTCGGCGCGTCGTCCTGACGCAGGGCACCCTCGACCGGCTCGGTCCCGACGAGCTGTCGGCGGTCCTCGCCCATGAGCGCGCCCACCTCGGCGCCCGTCACGACCTCGTCATGGAGTTCTTCACCGTCGTCCACGAGGCGATGCCCGGCTTCCTGCGCTGCGACGACGCCCTGCGAGAGGTGCACCTGCTCATCGAGGTCCTCGCCGACCGCGCCGCCGTCCGTCACGCCGGGGCCGTCAGCACCGGGCGCGCCATCGTCGCCATGGCCGGCGGACCCAAGCCGGCCGGCGCCATGGCGATGGCCGACAGCACGCGCGTGGCCACCGCGCGCATCGGGCTGCTCGATGCCGAGCGGATCGCCGGTCTGCCGATCCCCGCCGTCGCGGTGATGATGTATGCCGTGTCGGCCGTTCTCATCGCGACGCCGCTCGCGCTCTACCTCGGCGCGATCGCCGAGCTCACGCTCGTCTGAGGGCCTGCCGACGCGTGGGGCCGCCTCGATAGGGTGGCGCCATGCGCGTACTCGTCAGCGGCGGAGCCGGCTACATCGGCTCGCACACGGTGGTCCAGCTCGTCGCGGCGGGGCACGAGGTGCTCATCGTCGACAACTTCGGCAACAGCAAGCCGACGGTCGTCAACCGTCTCGAGGCCCTGACCGGCACCCACCTCGACGTGCGGTCGTTCGACCTGCGCGACCACGACAAGACCGAGCACCTCTTCGCCAACGAGAAGATCGACGCGGTCATCCACTTCGCCGGGCTCAAGGCCGTCGGCGAGAGCGTCGAGCTGCCGCTCGAGTACTACGAGAACAACCTCGTCTCGACCTTCTCGCTCGTGCGCGCGATGCGTCGCCACGGCGTGACGAAGCTCGTCTTCAGCAGCTCGGCCACGGTCTACGGCCACAACAGCCCGCCGCTCACCGAGGAGATGTCGACCGCGGCGACCAACCCCTACGGCTGGACCAAGGTGATGATCGAGCAGATCCTGCGCGACGTCGCCGCGGCCGACCCGTCGCTGCGGATCGCCCTGCTGCGCTACTTCAACCCGGTCGGCGCGCACGCGAGCGGCTCCATCGGCGAGGACCCGCAGGGCATCCCCAACAACCTCATGCCGTTCATCGCCCAGGTCGCGGTCGGCCGACGCGAGAAGCTGCTCGTCTTCGGTGACGACTACCCGACCCCCGACGGCACGCCGCTGCGCGACTACATCCACGTCGAGGACCTCGCCGCCGGCCACCTCGCGGCGCTGGCCAAGCTGGGCCAGGTCGACGACCCGGTCTCGACGTGGAACCTCGGCACGGGTCACGGCACGAGCGTCCTCGAGGTGCTGCACGCCTTCGAGCAGGCGGTCGGCCACGAGCTGCCCTACGAGGTCGTCGGCCGCCGTGCCGGTGACCTGCCCGAGTCGTTCGCCGACCCGTCCCGCGCCCACGCCGAGCTCGGCTGGCGCGCGGAGCGCACCATCGAGGACATGTGCGTCGACCAGTGGCGCTGGCAGAGCGCCAACCCCACCGGCTACCCCGACGCCTGACCCCGACGCCGCCCACACTCGAGTGAGCGCCCAACCACACTCGAGTGAGTAGGCCGTCACACCGGTCCCACGATCGTGTGACGGAGCGCTTACTCGAGTGGGACGGGGCGCTCACTCGAGTGCGGGGTGGGGGTGGGGTGGGTCAGGGCTGGGGGTCGAGGGCGTCGTAGTGGCGGAAGGACGACACCCTCGCGACGGAGGCGATGACGAGCACGACGACGAGGGCACCGCCGACGACGGACGGCACCCACGTCGCCGTCAGGGTCGCGAGCGTCCCGGCGAACATCTGCCCGAGCCGCGGTCCGCCCGTGACGACGACCGTGAAGACGCCCTGGGTGCGACCGCGCAGGTGGTCGGGCACGGCAGCCTGGAGGATCGACTGGCGGAAGATCGCGCTGATGTTGTCGGACCCGCCGGCCACGGCGAGGCAGAGGGCCGCGAGCGCGAGCGCCCACCGGTTGGCGTCGCCGAAGTCCATCGACTGCACCGCGTGCCCGCCCAGCTCGGTGACGGCGAGGACGACGCCGAACCCGAGGATGGCGAGGCCGTAGGAGACGATCGCGTTGCGGATCGCGAGGCCCTGCCAGCGCAGGCCCGTCACGCGCCCGGACCCGAGGCTCGAGAGGATCCCGCCGACGGCGAACGACGCGAGCAGGATGCCGGCCGTGACCGACCCGCCCCCGATGACGATCGCGCCGACGGCGGGGAAGAGCACCATCGGCTGGCCGAACGTCATCGCGATGATGTCGACGATGAAGCTCATCCGTACGTTGGGCGCGCGCCGCAGGTGCGCGAGCCCGTCGACGACCGAACGGAAGCCACCGGTGGTCGGCCGTCCCCCCTCGGGCCGGATGCGCGGCAGGGTCCACAGCCCGAAGAAGCCGGCGAAGAAGAGGATGACGTCGACGGTGTAGGTCCACGCGTAGCCGGCCCGCGCGACGAGGACGCCGGCGATGCCCGGCCCGACCGTCACCATGATCCCCGCCGAGATGCCGAGCAGCGCTGCGGCCTTGGGCAGCTGCTCCTTGGGCAGCAGGCGCGGGGTGATCGCCTGGCGCGTGGCCGAGGCGATCGTCGCGGCGACCGCGTTGACCGTGGTGATGACGTAGAACATCCAGACCTGCTCGGCCCCGAGCCAGACGATCGTCGCGAGGACCACCGTCGAGGCCCACGCCACCGTCGAGGCGGACAGGGCCACCGCGCGCCGGTCGAAGCGGTCGGCGATGGCGCCGCCGTAGAGCCCGGCGAGGATCATCGGCAGCAGGGAGAACCACGCGACGAGCGAGACCATGAAGGTCGATCGCGTCAGGTCGTAGATGTGCAGGCCGACCGCGGTGTTGGTGACGAACGTGCCGATGCCGGCGAGCGTGTTGCCGAACCAGAGCCGGGCGAAGGGCGGGCTGACCCGCAGCGGCGTCAGGTCGACGAAGTGCGACCGACGAGCGGCCGGGGCGGGAGCCTCAGGGCCTGGGGGTGCATCGGTCACAGAGTGAAACTACGCCACCGCCAGGTCGCCCGACGGCGCGGGGAGGCAGGCCCCGACGTCGCGCAGTCGCGAGCCGTCGCGCACCCACACCCAGCGTCCGTCGACGGTGCGGCGGGCCACCTGGGTGCGCACCGTGCCGTCGGGCGTGGCCGACGTCGTCATCGCGAGCCCGCCGGTCACGACGGCGCGGGCCGACACCGCCGGCGCCGGCTCACCGACCGGACCGAGGACGCCCGCGGCCAACGCGGCAGCGAACGCCGAGCGGATGGCGGTGGAGCCCGCCGCCTCGCGACCGCGCGGGAGGCTCACGACGGCGTCGGCGGCATACAACCCCACGATGCCGTCGAGGTCGCCGGCGGCGACGCAGGCGGCGAAGCAGGACTCGAGGGCCTCGGGGGCACTGGCCCCCACGGCGGACGGGTGCGCGGTCGTCGTCATGGTCACACCGTCCCACCAGCCACCGACAGCCCCACCGGCCACACGGCCAACCCCAGAACTGGCCACGCGAAGGCCTCCGACACCCGCTCGGCGACACCGTGACGAGGTGAGACCGCGCTTCGGGCCTCGCGGCCCGATCCGCGGTGTTCAATGGGCACCATGTCGTCTCGCCCACTCCACATCACCTTCGTGTGCAGCGGCAACATCTGCAGGTCTCCCATGGGTCACGTGATCCTCCAGCGCCTCGTCGACGACGCCGGCATCGCCGAGGACGTCCGGGTCAGCTCGAGCGGCACCGGCGACTGGCACGTCGGCGAGCACGCCGACCCGCGCACCGTCGAGGTCCTCGCCGAGCACGGCTACGACGGCTCACGGCACCGGGCCCGAGAGTTCGACCCCGACGAGTTCGACGACCTCGACCTCGTCCTCGCCTCGGACGAGGGACACGTGCGCACGTTGCAGCGGCTCGCCCGCACCCCGCACAACCGCAGCAAGATCCGGCTCGTGCGCGAGTTCGACCCCGAGGCCGTCGCCGCCGGCACCCTCGAGACCGGAGACCCGTGGTACGGCGGGGCCGAGCACTTCGCCCGGTGTTTCGCAGAGGTGGAGGCGGCCTGTCATGGCATCCTTCACCACGTCAGGGACCAGCTGGACGGCCGGCTGGCCGGACGCGCACACTCCCAGCACGACACGGAGCAGCCCTGACCCGATGCGAGACCTGAATCTGACTGTGCCCGACTATCCCTATGGTTCCCCGTGCTGGGTCGACCTGCTCGTCAGCGACGTCCCCCGCGCCCAGACGTTCTACAGCGAGCTCTTCGGCTGGCGCTGGCTGGCCGGCGACCCCGCGACCGGCGGCTACACGATGGCGCTCCTCGACGGCCACCCCGTCGCCGGCATCAGCCGCAAGCCCGAGACGGCGGCGATCCCCAGCCAGTGGACGACCTACCTCCGCGTCGGCGACATCGACGTCGCGGCGCGAGCCATCCACGCCTACGGCGGACGCACCCTCGGACGGCCCGTCTCCATCGGCGCCCTGTCCCGCACCCTCATCGCCGTCGACCCCGGCGGCTCGTACTTCGGCGTCTGGGAGCCCGGTGACCTGCCGGGCAGCGGCATCCTCGACGAGCCCGGGTCGCTCACGTGGAACGAGCTGCTCACCCGCGACTACGAGATGGTGCAGAACTTCCAGTTCGGCGTCTTCGGCCACGAGTTCACCGACGAGACCGAAGCCGGCGGCCCACGCTGGGCGACGGCGCACACCGGCGACGGCAACCCGGCCTACGGCCTCGCGGAGATCGACGGCGAGTGGCCGGCCGAGATCCCGCCGCACTGGGTGGCGTCCTTCGCGACGCGCAACGTCGTGCCGGGCCTGGCGCGTGCGCTCGACCTCGGCGCGACGCTGCTCCAGGGCCCGTTCGACGGGCCGTACGGGATGGGTGCGGTGCTGAGCGGCCCTGAGGGAGAAGTGTTCTCGCTCCTCGTCCCCGACCTCGACTGACCACGACACCAACACACCAGGAGCCACCCGTGCCCGTCCACGAGGAGTCCTTCGCACCCGGAACGCCGTGCTGGGCCGACGTCATGGTCGACGACCTCGACCGTGCCCGCGACTTCTACGGCAGCCTCTTCGGCTGGACCTTCGAGGACCTCCCGCCCGAGGCCGGCGGCTACGTCATGGCCCGCAAGGACGGCCACGTCGTCGCCGGCGCATGGCCAAGAACCCGGACGACCCGGGCCAGGTCAGCGCGTGGACCGTCTACCTCTCGACCGACGACGTCGACGCCACGGCGGAGCGCGCCCGGGCGGCGGGCGGCGTCTTCTTCCTCGGGCCGATGGACGTCCTGCAGGTGGGTCGCCTCGCCGTCGGCGCCGACCCGGCAGGGGCCGCCTACGGCCTGTGGCAGGCCAAGGAGCACACGGGCACCGACCTCGTCGACGAGCCCGGGTCCCTCTGCTGGGCCGAGTCGATGAGCCGCAGCTACGAGGCGAGCAAGGCCTTCTACTCCGACGTCTTCGGCTACCGCCTGCAGGAGATCGGCGAGGGCGGCTTCCAGTACTCCGTCGCGACGCTCGACGGCGACAAGCCCGTCGGTGGCATCGGCGCCATCCCCGACGCGGCACCGGCCGACGTGCCGTCGCACTGGATGGCCTACTTCGCGGTCGCCGACGCCGACGCGGCGGCCGACCGGGTCACGGCCCTCGGCGGCACCGTCATGCAGCCGCCCTTCGACACCCCCTACGGCCGGATGGCCCTCGTCGCGGGCCCCCAGGGCGAGACGTTCTCCGTCATGCAGCTCCCCGAGCAGCGCGCCACCGACTGAGGTCCCCGCGGACCGAGGGCGTATGCCGCCGGGCCCGGACCGCGCGGCACCCACCGACCGCGCCGGACGGCATACGAACCACTCCGCGCGCTCTGGGAGGATGTCGGCATGGCTTCGCTCGCTGACGCAACCCCGCCCATCGCGCTCGGGGCGCTCGACGGTCGCTACCGCGGCGCCGTCGCGCCGCTCGTCGACCACCTGTCGGAGGCGGCGCTCAACCGGCAGCGCGTGCACGTCGAGATCGAGTGGCTCATCCACCAGACGAGCCACGGCGTCGTGCCGGGCGTGCGGCAGCTCACCGACGACGAGATCGCTGCGCTGCGAGCCGTCGTCGACGACTTCGGCACCGACGAGGTCGCCGAGCTCGGCGAGATCGAGCGAGTCACCGTCCACGACGTCAAGGCCGTCGAGTACTTCCTCAAGAAGCGCCTCACGGCGATCGCCCCGGCCGACGAGGACAAGGGTCTCGCCGAGCTGATCCACTTCGGCTGCACGAGCGAGGACATCAACAACCTCTCCTACGCCCTCATGGTCAAGGGCGCCGTCGAGCAGGTGTGGCTGCCCCGGGCGCAGGCCCTCGTCGCGCAGGTCTCCGAGATGGCGCGCGAGCTCAAGGACGTGCCGCTGCTCGCGCACACCCACGGCCAGCCCGCGACACCCACGACGATGGGCAAGGAGCTCGCCGTGCTCGCGCACCGCCTCGGCCGGCAGCTGCGCCGCATCGATGGGCAGGAGTACCTCGGCAAGTTCAACGGCGCGACCGGCACGTTCGGTGCGCACGCGCTCGCGCTGCCCGACGTCGACTGGCCCGCGGTGTCGCGCGCCTTCGTCGAGGGACTGGGCCTCACGTGGAACCCGCTGACGACGCAGATCGAGAGCCACGACTGGCAGGCCGAGCTCTATGCCGACGTCGCGCGCTTCAACCGCATCCTGCACAACCTCTGCACCGACGTGTGGACCTACATCTCGATGGGCTACTTCGCGCAGGTGCGCGGCCAGGGCACGGTCGGCTCGTCAACGATGCCGCACAAGGTCAACCCGATCCGCTTCGAGAACGCCGAGGCCAACCTCGAGGTGAGCAACGCCCTGCTCGACGTGCTCGGCGGCACGCTCGTGCAGAGCCGCCTCCAGCGCGACCTCACCGACTCGAGCATGCAGCGCAACATCGGCACGGCCTTCGGTCACTCGATGCTCGCGCTCGACAACGTCGCCCGCGGCCTCGCCGGTCTCGACGCCGTGCCGGAGCGCATGGCAGCCGACCTCGAGGCCAACTGGGAGGTGCTCGGCGAGCCCATCCAGTCGGCGATGAGGGCCCTTGGTGCACAGGGGGTTCCGGGCATGGAGGAGCCCTACGAGCGGCTCAAGGAGCTGACTCGCGGCCGCCGCATCGACGGTGACGACCTCCGCGAGTTCGTCCGAGGGCTGGGGCTGCCCGCCGACGTCGAGGCCCGCTTCGTGGCCCTGACGCCGCAGACCTACACGGCCCTCGCGAGCCGGCTCGTCGACGACTACCTCGCCTGAGGGCATACGCCCGCGGGCCCGCACGACACAGCAGACTCCGCCCCGGCCGGCTGCACACGCGTGCGACGGCGCCGGGGCGCAGCTTGCTGTGTCCTCGTGGCCGGGCTCAGCTGCGTGGCCGGTCGAGCCGCTCGGCGGCGTCGCGGAGCACCTGGGCGACACGCGAGCCGAACCGCTCCCCCGGGGTCGGCTCGGTCTCGACCTGCCGGCGCAGGGCGTCGGCCTCCGCCTGCGCCGCGGCCCTGACCTCGGGGTCCTCGGACTCGAGCCGGGCGGCGAGCGCCGCCACCTCGCGCACGGCGTCGCCGACCGCGGCCACCGCCGCAGCGGGTGACGCCGTCAGCTCCTCGGGTGTGCGCCCGGTGCGCTGGGCGACCCACCGCGTCCCGGGGCCGTATGCCGTGTCGTCGGGTTCGTCGCTCACGGGATCCCTGCCTTCGCTGCGAGGAAAGCCGCTCGGATCTCTTCCCACCGGGCCTGCTGTTCCGCCTGCACCTGCGCCACCGTCAGATCGGGCGCGAACACCCCGGACGGCATCGCATAGAAGACACCGATCGGTCTGGAGCGCAGCTCGCCCGGGATGGCGATGTTCGACCCGGTCCACATGATCGACGGAAGGTGGGCCAGCAGCGCGTCGACCCAGGCAGCCGGTTCCAGCCCGCGGTTCTGGCGGAAGAACGTGCGCAGGGCGCCGTGGAAGTCGCCGGTCCCAGTGGTGAGTCCGTCCTGCACGAGTCTGAACCGCTCGAGTGAGAGTGAGGCAACGTGCCCCTGCGCCCCGATCTGGGTGCCTTCCTCCACCGGACCGCCCTGGACGAGGATCGGGTCCCTCGTGATGCGCCACAGGATCCCGTTGGTTGGGCTGCGCAGGGACTCGAGGAGGGAGATCCATCCGAGCGCCTGCCTCAGATCCTGCCGGCTCGTCTCGACCGCGTGGTGGAGCACCTCGTAGCCGATCGAGACCGGGAGCCACTCGTGCTGGCCGGCCCGGACGTCGCGGATCTGGCCCGCCACCCAGGTCCGAGCCGTCTGGTCGCGCTCGAGCTCGGCGCGGAACTCGTCGTAGGACACGGCTCCCACGGTCAAACCCTGGACGAACGCGCGGAAGGCCTCGAGGGGACCCGCACTCGTCACCACTCCGTGGACGAGGACCGAGACAGGGTTGCTCGGCCACGGCTCGAACGATCCGTACCCCGTTCCACCGCTGGAGCTGTAGCGGATGCTCCGGACCTTGGTGAGCAGGTCGCTGTCACCCGTGCCGGTCAGGCGGCCAGTGCCGAGGGATCGCAGCTGCGAGGCGGTGCGTGACCCGAGCGAGGTGAGGAACCTACGACGGACCGGGTGGGGTGCCGACATGTTCTCGAAGGCGTAGGACCGGAACGCATCCGAGTCTGCGCCTCCGCGCCGGTCGACGCCGGCCTCGAAGAAGCTCAGCAGGGCGGCGTGGTTGGTGCCGGAGCCGAGCACTTCCGAGGGCTGGAGCGCATCCGCCGTGAAGTCGGCCGCACTCCAGACCGGCCCTTCGGCGCCCTCGATCGGCTTGGCCCTGGTCGGCTCGATGAACCGAGCCATCCAGCTCTGGACGACGAGCCCGGTCTGCTCGAGCCCCTTCACCGGGAGCGACGCCCGGATCTGGCCGATCTGCTGGGCTCGGTCGCCCTCGCCGAAGATCGTGAAGAGGCGGTCCAGCGTCGACGCGATGGAGCGCTCACTCGACTCGAGGGCGTTGTCGTCCGGTGCGGCGGTCTGGTGCGTCGTGTCCCGGCTGGCGGCGTCGAACTGGCCGACGAGCCGGCTCGCCTCGGCGTCGGCCGTGGCCGCATCGCCGCGCAGGTTGATGATGAGGTTGCGGGCCTCGGAGCGAAGATCCGGGTCGGAGGGCTCGTCGGCGGCCAGCCTGCGGTTCCACTCGACGATGAGGTCCGGGATCGTCGTCGGGGTGGACGCCACCATCAGGTGCGCGCCCGAGCCGTTGCGTTCGAACCAGAGCCGGTGCGCCTCGTGGGCGGCGCTGAAGCGCACAGTCGTGCCGAGCTCGGTGTCGTCGTTGTGGCCGCCCTCGTCCGGGTTGCCGCCGATCCCCATGCGCGCCAACAGCGCCCGCCCGCGCTCGGCGAGGAAGCCGATGACCCGGTCCATCGCGGCATACACGACCGCCTGCATGCGGGTGATGACGTCGGCGATCTCGCCGGGCAGCCCACCGAGGTGGCAGAGGCCGGCGAGGAAGTCGATGACGGGCGGGATGAGCGAGGCGAGGGAGCGCTCGACGGCGGCGGCCAGGCCGCCGATGTTGCCGGCGATGACGTCGGCCATCCCGTTGACGATCGCCTCGACGAACCGGAAGATCCGCGCCGCGTTGCGGAAGATCCACGAGCACACCTGGTAGATGAGGTCGATGGCCTGGGCGATGGCGCCGACCGGGTTGAGCATCCCGATGACACGGACGACGACCTGCTGGATGAGCGTCTCGACGAGGTACTGCACCGCCGCGTCGAGGATCATGGTGACGATGTTCTCGGGGGTCAGCTGCTCCTTGACGAGCTCGACGAGCCCCTCGGGGCCGCGCTCGATGAGGACCGAGACGAGCTGCCAGGCGGCCTCGATGACGTCGACCGCCGTGGGCCCGATGTGCCGCACGAGGATCTCGCGGACGCGCGGCCACGTGACGCCCATGAGCTGGAGCGCGAAGGAGAAGAGCGAGCGCGCCGAGAAGTCGCGCGGCATCGGGATCGGGGTCTCGAGCCCGGAGAAGAGCCAGTCCCAGAAGCCGTGCAGCACGTGGGTGCCGAAGTGGTCGAAGAACTGCTCGAAGCCCTGCTTGACGCCGGCGACGAGGTTGTTGATGAAGTTCTCGGGGTCGTCGGCAATGTCGGAGATGACCTGCTCGATGCGGGCGATCAACGCCCAGAAGGCTGCCGGCGGGATCCCGACGAGACGCAGCAGACCGTTGATGATGGCGCGGACCGGGTCGTCGATGAACTCCTCGATGGCCGCGACGACCCGACCGATGAGGCCGCCGGCCTCGTCCCGGCGGGCCTGTGCCTCGGCGTGCACCTCGTTGACCGCCTGGACGGCTCGCTGCGACACGTCACGCACGAAGCTCGTCTGGGCGTCGGTGACTCTCTGGCTGAGGCCGTCGAGCATGCCGGAGAACCGCGCCCGCTCCTGCGCCGCCCACTCGGGGAACTCCGCCTCCATGGCCCGGAAGGCCGTGTCGATGTCGTCGCGCGCGTGGTTGATGACGGCCTGCGCTGCGGCGACGACGCCGTTGACGTCGCTCGAGATGTCGGTGAGCAGGGTGCAGACGCCGTCGCCGAACTCGCGCTCGGCGCGGTTGTACTCGTCCGTCACCCAGTCGGGCAGGCCGCCGATGTAGTCGCCGACGGCGAGGATCGCGCCACCGACGCCGGAGTGCCGGTCGTCGATCCAGCGCTTGACCCGGTCGAGCGTGTCGTGGAAGTCCTGCGAGAGCCGGGCGAGGCCGGCGTCCCAGCGGGCGATCGCGGTGCGGCTCAGCGGCTCGAGCAGGGCGTTGACCTGCGTCTGCGCCTGGTCGTAGATGCCTTGGGCGCGGGCCGAGACCGACTCGCGGGTCTGCTCCTCGGAGGTGACCATGCCACCCTGCGCGCCACCGACGGCGCCGACGGTGCCGGACCGCGACGCCCGCATCGCAGCGACCGCCTGCTGCTGCAGCGCCGCCATGTCGCCCTGCGCGGTGTCGATGGCCTGCTGCTGCTCGGCCTGGATCTGCTGCGGCGTCCGCGCCGCAGCCTCCCCGAGCTCGCCCCGCGCCGCGCGCGCCTCGGCAAACGGTCCGTCCGGGATCTCCTGCGTGACCCGGGTGTCGATGCCCGCGTCGGCGATGCGCTGGTCGGTGGCGGCGACATCGGCGTCGAGTGAGGTGTTCTCCGGCGGGATCGGGTCAGGGGCGGCACCCGCGGCGTCGACGCCCATCCCCGGGGACGTCGGCGAGGGGGCGGCGATCGGGGTCGGGGTCAGCGCGGGCGTCCCCGCGGGAGGTGAGCCCATCGCGTCGTAGCTGCTGCCCACCTCCGCGGTCTGCGTCTCCACGGAACCCGTGATCGTGGCACCGGCCGCCTGGGCCTCGTGGGTGGGGTCGGTCTCGAGGAGCTGGTCCTCGTCCTCGGGCCGGTTCTCGCGGATCGCCGTCCGGATGCGCTCGCAGAGGGCGACGATCTCGGGGCTCGGAGCGGGCCGCTCGCCGAGCTCGGCGGCGAGCTCCTCCCGGGCGCGGGCCGCCGTCTCCGCAGCCGGCTCGGTGACGGCCCCGCGGGAGTCGGCGACGTTGGCGTCGGCCGTGGGCAGGTCGCGCGCCGCGCCGGCCGCGCTCCGCGCCCCGCCGGCCACCGACCCTCCGCGAGCCGTGGCCGCGGGGGTCAGGGTCGTGGGCGGCTCGGGCATGATCAGCTCGACCACCGCCGGGGCAGCCTCCCCCTCCGCCGTCGGCTCCCCCGCGCCACCGCCGGGTATGCCGTCCGCCGCGGTCCCTGCGTCGGCGCCCGCCGCGCCCGCCCCGGCCACCGCCGCGGTGGCCTGCTCCGCGGTCTCACCGGTCGCGGGCGCCTCACCCGTGCGCGCGGCCGCCCCTTCGGCGACCGTGCTCGGCGAGGCGGGCTCCGGGACGGTGGCCGGCACCACGGTCGTGTCGGCCGGGGGTGCCGCCGGGGTGGGCGGGGCGGGTGGCACGAGGGGTGCGGACTCTCCGGTGACGGCGCCGAAGAGGCCGCCCAGCGCGGCCCTGATCGCGGCGTCGAGCACGGCGAGCATCTCGGGGCTGTCGACGCCGTAGACGCCGGGCGCGAGGAAGAGGTCGGCGTCGGTGACGAACGCGGGCGCGCCTGCGACGGGGGAGTCCGGGTGGACACGGATGCCGCTGACGTCGACGCCGAGCAGTCCCCGGTAGACCTCGGCCACGCGAGGCGTGAGTGGAAGTCCCGGCGGTGTGGCGTCGCCCGGCAGGTGGATCGTCGCCTGCGCACCGCTCCGGGGCGCGTCGACGCCCTCGGGCGCCGACCAGCCGGCCTCCGCCGGGAGGGGTCGCAGGTCGACGCCGAGCGTCGTCCCGCGGAGCGTCACGGCCGGGCCCGCCAGGGGCTGCTCGGGCGCCCAGCCCTCGACCCGCCAGGTCGCCTCACCGAGGTTCAGGCCCAGCAGCCCCACCCGCGCGCGCATCTCGACGCTGCCGTCGAGCGACCCGTCGGACCGGAAGCCGGCGTGCCCCGTCAGCTCGGTGAAGGGCCCCCGTCCGCTGAGCACCACCGCGCCACCGTCGACGCCCCACTCGGCCTGCACGGCCGACAGGCCGCCGGCGGTCGTGGCCGGGTCGAGCACGACGACGGCTGCCTCGGCGCCACCACCGGCAGGTCGCGGCACGGTCCCGAGCACGGGAGCGCCGTCCCCGGTCGGTGACCGCGGCGCCACGGCATCCCGCGGCGACCGCGTCGAACCGGCCCCGGCCCGCTCGGCGTCCGGGCCGGGACCCGGTCCCGCCCGTGTCATGACCGGCGTGCTCACCGCGGCACCGTCCGCCCCGCCTTCTCGAACTGGCGACGGATGCCGTCGAGCAGGTGCGCGGTCGTGACGACCCGACCGTTCGACGCGGCGAGGTAGGCCGCATCGAGCGTCGCGTCGCGGATCTGCGCGCCGGTCAGGGGGAAGCGGCGCGCGAGGTCGCGCAGGTCGATCGCCGGATCCATCGGCAGCGACGCGGGGGCCACTGCGGCCCAGAGCCGCTCGCGCTCACCCGGCCCGGGCTCGGGGAACTCGACCATGACGTGGATGCGCCGCTGGAAGGCCGTGTCGATGTTGGCGAGCAGGTTGGAGGTGAGGACGACGATGCCGGGGTGCTGCTCGACCCGGGACAGCAGGTAGGACACCTCCTGGTTGGCGTAGCGGTCGTGTGCGTCGCCGACCTCGGTGCGCGCCCCGAAGACGGCGTCCGCCTCGTCGAAGACGAGGACGCACCGCTCGCGCGCCGCCCGCTCGAAGACCTTGGCGAGGGCCTTCTCCGTCTCCCCGATGTACTTCGACACGAGCGCCGAGAGGTCGACGAGGTATGCCGGGAGGCCGGCCGACGCTGCCAGCGCCGCGGCCGTCATCGTCTTCCCGGTGCCCGGCGGCCCGTGGAAGAGGGCGATGAGACCGCTGGCGTTGTCGTGGTGGGCGCCGAAGCCCCAGTCGTCGACGACGGTGTCACGCTGGGCGATCCGGGCCGCGAGGTCGTCGACGCGAGTGCGAGCGGCGGCGGGCAGGACGACGTCGGCCAGCGTGTGGACGGTCGTGAGCGGGCGCGCCGGGAAGTCCGACGACGCGACGGGCACCTCGGCGGGGAGGCCGAGCAGCCAGGCCGCGAGCGACGGGTCGGGACGCAGCGCCCCGGACAGGTCGCCGGGCGGGTCGAGGGACAGCAGCCCCCGCGCGCGCAGCCGGCCCTGCGACGAGAGCAGGACGGTGGCGTCGAGCCGCCCGCGGAACGACCGGGCGACGAGGGTGCGGGCCACCTCGCCGGTCAGGCCGACGACGGACGGGCGATCCGTGAGGGCGCCGTAGCTCACGGCGAAGCGCTCGTCGGCGTGAGGTGCGACCGCGGCCACGAGGATGACCGCCTCGGCGGCTGACAGTCCGGTGAGCGTGACGAGCTCGGCGAGTGGACCCACCCCGCCGAAGCGGTCGAGCGAGGGCAGTCCCTCACCGTCGCCCTCGATGCCGAGCGGTCGCCCCGCGGGGCCACCCCGCCGCTCCTCGATGCGCACGGCCACGAGCGCGTCGAGGATCTCGAAGGCCGCCCGCAGCTCGGCGACCTCCGGCGACCCGCCCGCGGCCCGGGAGGTCCCGGACAGCGGCTCGGGCCCGGCTCTCACCGGAACCTCACGGTGACCGGCGGGGACCACGGCAGCTTGAGCAGGCCGACCGGGAAGGGCAGGCGCGGCAGGAGCACGTCGAGCGGGTGGGTCGCGGCGGTGAGCAGCACCGGGTCGCGGTCGGTGTCGAGCAGTCCGGCGCGCACGATCCAGGACGCCCGCACGAAGGGCTCGCTCGACCGCTCGAAGCCCGGCAGCAGCCCCGCGAAGCCGGCGAGCACGCCGTCCGCGGACTCGGCGATCTCGCGGGCTCCGCTGAGCGGCATACGTGCTCGGGGCTCGACGCCGACGCCGGGTGCCCGCCCGGCGAGGAGGCGGACGAGCGGGTCGTCGGCGAGCGTCGGGTCGTCGGGATCGACGACGGCGGCGAGCGCCAGCTCGCGCACGTCGACCGGGTCGAGCCGGGGATGCAGCGCCTCGGCACGACGGCAGTGGTCGGCGAGCCACGGGTAGAGCAGCACGAGGCCGGCCGCCCGGGTCAGGTCGGCGAGCACGACAGGCGCACCGCCCTCGGGCGCGACCTGGGCGACGGCCGCGAGCCAGGCGAGCACCTCGGCCTCACGGACGGGGCGCGGCGTCGTCGCGGGCGCCACGGCCACCGGCGTCGGTGCGTCGCCGGTCGACGCGTCGTCCGGCGCAGGTGCGTCAGGCGGCTGGGCCGGGTCCGACAGGGACCCTGACGGCGTCGTGTCCGCCGCGGCTGCAGGGCCTGAACGTGCCTGCGGCGCAAGGGCCCTCTCGATCGTGCCGACCAAGGCTCTCCACTCAGCGTCGCCGAGCCGCGGGCGGGCCGACGCCGCCACCTGGGGGTCGGCGAGGGCGAGCACGGCGGAGGGAAGCGCTGCGGGACGCGGACCGGCCGTTGCCGTCCAGAGCCTCGCCGCGGTGGCGACGTCGACCGGCGACGGCCTCGAGCCCGGCCCCCGGGACGTGTCCGCATCGCCATCCCGCGCGACGACGTCGCGACGCCCGCCTCCGTCGGCGAGCAGCTGCGTGCGGATCGCCTCGGCCCACAACACCGCGAGCGTCTCGTCGTCGTAGTCGTCGACGGACAGGTCGAGCGTCACGGCCACGTGCTCGAGACGGACGTCGCCGACGTCGGCCAGGGCCCGGTCCAGGGCCGCAGGCAGCGTCGTGGCCGCGACGCGCGCGAGTCGTGGCGCGCCCGGCCCGCGCAGGCGCAGCACGTCGACGGCCACGTCGGTCACGGCACCAGGCCCCCGAGGTCACGCAGCTGCGCGTCGAGCTGCCGACCGACGTCCTTCGGGACGCCCGCGGCCTTGACGAGGGTCCGGAGCGTGCCGAGGACCTCGAGCGTCGCCGCCGTCAGGGCGGCGGGTTCGAGCGTCTCGACCGCCTCCTCCGGCGTGTCCGGTGGGGCCACCGCCTGCGCGAGTGCGGCGTGGGCGCGGTCGGCCGCGGCGGCATACCTGCTGAAGCTGCGGTTGCGCGGGTTGGGCAGCGACCGCAGCGCGTCCACGGTCGTGCGCGCGAAGTCGGCGACCCCCTGGGCCAGCTCGCGGTCGACCTGCCCGGACGGCTTGACGACGACGCCGCCGATCCCACCGATCCCACCAATCCCACCGACGCCCGGACCGCTGATCACTCCCCCGCCGCCGGGGCCGCCGATGACGCCGCCGCCGACGTGCGTGCCGATGTTCGGGTCGATGGCGATGACGCCGCCGCCACCCACCTTCGGGTCGAGCTTGATGCCGTCGCCGAACTTCGAGATGACCTCGACCTTGCCGGCGAGGACGTCGATCTGGTTCTGCACCGTGTCGATCCGCTTGATGCCGGACTCGAGGTCGCCGAGGCGGTTCGTGATGGTCACCGCGTCGAAGCTGCCGCGGAACGACGTGAAGTCGGTCTGGAGCGTCGAGATCGAGCCGCCGAGCCCGGCGACCGACTGGTCGAGCTGGCCGAGGCGGGTCTCGAAACCGGTCGACAGGCCGCGCAGCTCGGTCGCCGCCGCCATCGCCTCGGTCGCGGCGCCCACGGCCGCCGGCAGCGCCGAGCCCACGGTCCGGACGTTCTGCACCGTCGGGACGCGGCCCGTCGAGACGACGACGCCGTTCGCGTCGGTGCCGAGCACGACGGAGTCCGAGGCCGCGAAGCCACCGGCGGGCGCGTAGCCGTCGAGGGTCATGACGTCCCCGGCCGACATGACGCGGACGTCGGCGATGGCTCCCTGCCCCGTGATGAAGCCGCCGAGCACCGTCCTGACGTCGTTCGCGTCGTGGCCGAGGAAGTCGGTGAGCGGGAACTCCTGCTCGCCGAGCACGTCGATGGGCTGCCGCTCGTAGACGACGTCGGGCCGCTCCCACGTCTTGATCGGCGGGTTCCAGACCGGCTCGCGCGGGTCGAAGACCCACGTGTGCCGCCACTTGTCGGGAATCTCCTTGGGCGGGAAGACGATCTTGACGCACCGGTCGCCGACGCGGATGGAGCCGACGGGGCAGGCGATGGGCGGCTTGGGATCGCCGACCGGCGCTGGGTCGGGCGGTGCGAAGCCGGTGAGGAGCGCCTCGACCTCGTCGCGGAAGGCACCCGCCGGGTCGGTGCACGACCCGCCGAGGAAGGCCTCGGTGAACCCCCGCGGCGGCTCCCACGCGTGCCGGTAGGCGCAGTCGAAGACCCACACGCCCGCCACCTGGTGCACCGAGCCGAGGACGACACCCGGTCGCGTCGTGTCGCGGTCCCACGTGAGGGCCAGCAGGGCGCGGACCCGCAGCAGGTCGAGGGTCGCGAAGAGCACCATGTTGAGCCAGCCGCACTTGTAGCCCCGGATGCCTGCCGCGTCCGTGCTTGCGATCGACGTGGCCTGGAGCCTGGCGATGAGGGTGGGGTCGACGAGGGGCGAGGTGCCGTTCGTCAGCCGGGCGGCGATGGCGTTGCGCAGGGTCGGGTAGGAGTTGATCGGCGACGAGTCGAGCGCGAGCCGGATCGGCTCGACGCTGAGCAGCGGCTCGGCCGCGAAGTCCATCCGCGTGCCGGTCACCCGACCGGCGACGACACGCAGCGCGACCCCACGCGTGTGCAGCTCGGCGTGCCCGGCGCAGCCCGACTCGCCGCAGTCCGGGGTGGGCTCGATCGCGTCGGTGGACTCGAGGACGACGCTGAACCCTTCGGCCGTGGCATCGACGAAGTCATAGGTCACCGACTCGGCGACGGGCGGCAGGGGCAGCGTCTGCTCCACCCCGAGGAGCAGCGGCTCACCGCGCTGGTCGATCGCGAGCCCGGGCCCGACCGCCAAGGTCGTCGGCGTCGAGACCGTGCCCCCGAGCCCGGCGTTGACGCCGAAGCCGACCAGGCGCCCGACGAGGCGGTCGCGCTGGTGGAGGAAGTCCCTGAGGTCGTTGAGCTCGGCCTCGGTGAGGGTCTGGCCGTCCACGAAGACGGGGTACTGGTTGTCTGCCATCGCTGGTTTCCCTTCGGGACTCACGTCGTCGAATCGGTCGGCAGGAGGCCGACGCCGAGGCGGTCGATGCCTCGGCCGGCGTCGATGCACGCGTAGAGGTGGATGCCGCTCGCGTGGCTCACGACCGACACGACGGAGCACAGGAGCGCGTTGAGGTCGGCCTGCTGCTGCTGGACGGCGATGGCGTATGCCGTCACCTCGTCCGCCGTGGGCGTGGCCGGGAGCGTCGGCGGGGACGCGAGCACCGCGAGGTCGGTGAAGACCGCAGGGTCGGTGAAGCAGACACGCAGGTCGACGTGCGCGGGGGCGTAGCGCCGCACGAAGTCGACCGCCTCCTCGCGCCGCTCCCAGTCGACGAAGCCCTTCACCGTCGACGGGTCACCGGTGCTCGGCACGGGCACGCTCGTCGGCACGAAGAGGGTCGCGGTGTAGGGCTCGGCGGTGAGGCCGGCGCCGGGTGCCTTGAAGTGCTCGAGCAGGTAGGGCCGTCCGGCCGCGGGCAGGTCGAACCACAGGCAGAACCAGCTGAGGAAGCCACGCGGCGTGCCGCGGCGGCGCCACAGCCTCGTGCAGCGGGCGAGGAGCTCGCGACGCTGCTGGAGGCCACGCTCCGTGCCCGGCCAGCTCGTCGGGAAGGTGACGCTCGCCCACCGCGCCACCTCGTCGTAGGTCTCGAGGTGGTGCGCGACGAGGGCCGCGGCCCCCGCGTCGAGGGGCAGGTCGGCGGGCCAGCGCAGCGTCGCGTCGGGCCCGAGGGCCGTGAGCAGGTCCTCGAGGTGCTCGACGACCGCGTGGCTCAGCTCGTCGGCGAGGCCGAGGTAGGCGTCGACCTGGGCGAACGAGGCCTCGTCCTGCTGGTAGACGGCGGGCAGCTGAGACGCGAGACGGGTGTGGTCGGGCCCGCGCGCTGGGGCGGTGCTGGGGCCCGCCGGCCACGGGCTACGCATCGCCGCACCGGCTCGTCAGCGAGAAGCGCACCCGGATGCAGCGGGCGTCCGCGAGCCGGGGCACCGCGTTGCGCGGGATCGGCAGGTAGCCGTGACTCGCCGCGAGGAAGTCGGGCTCTCCGTCGACCTTCATGGCGAGCTCCTCGACGCCGCGGACGAGCGGGTTGCCGACGATCGCCTCGACGACCTCGGTGAAGCGCACCGGCTCCCCCGGCACCCAGCCGAGGGTGGGCTGGTCGTGGCGGGGCCAGGGGCCGTCGACGACCGGCGCCGGGGTGGGGGCGAACGTCTCCGGTCGACCGCGCTCGAAGAAGGCGGCGATCCGGGCCCGGGCGTCGTCGACGACGGCCTCGCGGTTGGCGCCGACCTCGGTGACGAGCGTCGCCTGGACGAGGACGGGTGCCCGGTCGAGGAGGCTCGCGCCCACCTCGTCGCAGACGACGCGTCGCGGCTCGAGGGCGTCGACGTCGTCGCGCCAGTCGGGGAAGGGTGCGCCCGCCTCGGGTCCGATGGCCGTCGTGAGGACGTCGCGCAGCAAGGCTTCACGGCGCGCGGGCGTGGTGGGCTCGGTGCGGCTCTCGACGACGAGCGTCAGCGCGGCGGCGTGCTCGTCGACGGCGACGGACGCGATGGCGCCGGTGGGCAGCCCGTTCCACGCGATGCCGGGCAAACGGCCCTTGACCGTCCAGGCACGCACGACGTCCGGGTGGGCCCGCGCCCGCCGGGCGTAGTCGTCGGCGGTCACCGGCTCGCACGTCAGGGCCTGCACCGGGTGCGGTGGCCAGACGAGCGAGCGGCCCTGCTCGTCCTCGAGGTCCTCGGGGAGCAGGCCCGCCGCCTGCGGGGCGGCCGCGACGGCATACGTCACCTCGTCGGCGTCGAGTCCCGCGAGGGTGAGGGCGGAGCGCGTCGCCGCGAGGGTGTCGGCCGTCGTCGCGCGGACGAGGTCGAGGCCGTCGGTGAGGACCTCGCGCGACCGTCTCCGCCGCTCACGGCGCACGAGTGCGACGACCTCCTCGTCCCACAGCGGCAGGGACCAGGCGAGCTCAGCGGACGCCGCGGCATCGATGGCCGGGACGTCGACTGGCGCGTCGGGGTCGGCGCGCCGCGGGGCGGCAGCGACCGCGGCGGCCTGCGCGGCCGTCACGGCGGACGCGACGACGCCGGCCTGCTCCTGCGCGACCTGGCGCACGAGCCGGGCGCGCATCAGCGCCACCATCGCCGGACGGTCGGCGGCCCGGACGGCGCTCGCCCACGGCTCGGCCGACAGCAGGGCGACCGCGTCGGCTCGCGACCGGCACGCACGGACGAGAGGTTCGAGCACCGTCGCGGAGGTCGCCGGTGCGGCGAGGACGTCGGCCAGGGCCGACAGCGGCGCGAGGTCGGCGGCGGCGAGCGCCGGGTCGGAGGGGTCGGCCTCGGGGTCCCATTGTCCGGCGGGGAGCGTTGCGTCCCAGTGCCGCCCGGCGTCGGCGTCCCAGGCGCGCACCTCGAGCGGCCAGTCGTCGAGGCGGTGCGCGGCGGTCCGGTAGTGCAGGTCGGCGAGCCCGTAGGCGAGGACCTCGAGCAGGGTGATGCCGGGGTCGGCCGCGTTGTGGTCGGTCCACTCGGGCGTCGCCGTCGCGGTGAGGTGGTCGACCATCCGGGCCCGCACGGTCTCCCAGTCCGCGTCGGGAGCGACGGGCACGAAGCGCGTGATCGGCGTGGTCTGCCGGGTGGACGGCCCGGTGCCCGCTCTGGGACTCACAGCTGCTCCTCGCACGAGAGGTGGTGGTCGCCGGACGAGCAGTAGAGCCCGCGGCACGGGTCGACGGTGACGACCTCGACAGGTCCGCCCGAGCCGTCGTGCAGGGCGAAGTCGAGGACGACGTCGACGTCGGGCTGTCGTTCGAGGACGGCGATGAGGGTCGAGGCGTAGAGGTCGCGGCCCCAGCGGACGGGCACGGTTCCCGTCGGGTGCAGCACCCGCTCGAGGGCCGCGGTGATCGCCTGGGTGCCCGTGAGCGCCGCCACGCCCGCGCGCAGCCGGATCGACGCGACGACGGTGACGGGACGGTAGTCAGGGCAGAGCACGTGGAGCATGGCGCCGATCGGCGCGCGGGGCTGCACGAGGCCCACGACCCGGCCCGCGAGGCTCACGGACGGCCGGGGCGCGACGTCGAGCGGACGGTCCGGCACGACGACGAGGCCGACGTGGCCGGGCGCGCGCAGCCCGTCGCTGCCGGTGTGCGGCAGGCACAGCACGGCGGCCACCTCGGGGAGCGCGAGCGTGACGTGCTGCTCGAGGTCCCACGGGGTCAGGGCCCGGTCGCGGTGGCGCACCCGCGCCGAGGCACGCGCGAGGTAGTCGGCGTCCGTCTCGGGCGCACGGCCGCGCACGGACGCGAGGTTGGCGACCTTCTTGACGCCGGGGACCGGCGTGAGCGTGCCCTTGATCGTGCCCACCGGGAGGGCCTCCGCCGAGCTGGGGTCGAGGCCGGGATCGATCGCCCGGGAGACGAACTCGGCCACGACGGCGTCGACGACCACGGCGAGCAGCACGCCCAGACGTTCCGGCTGGTCGGTCTCGATCCGCACCCAGCGACCGGTGTCGGCCGACAGGTCGTCGCAGCCGACGGCCCACGTGCGCGGGGCGACGAAGCGGAGCAGACCCGCCTCGCGGAGCTCGTGCGAGCCGTCGGCGACCGCGAGCGGCGCCCACGTCGTGCCGTCCCAGAACTGCCAGGAGGCCACGACCGTGTCGGAGCTGCCGCACGGCGAGGCGGAGTCGACGTCGAGGTAGAGCGAGACGCTCGACCCGAGGGCGGCGTCGGGCAGCTCGAGCCCGATGGCGACCATGGCCGTCGCGCCGAGGTCGGACACGACGAGCCGGAACGGCGTGAAGCGACCGGCTGCCCCGCCGACGCGGCCCTGACGCCGCCAGCCGCTGCTCGACTCGACGAGCGTGGCCTCGACGGGAGTCGTCGTGTAGCGCACCGTCACGGCCGACGCGATCGGCGGCACCGGCACGGGCGGCATCGTGGGCTTCGGACCCGTGCCCGCCACGGCCCGGGTCGCGAAGTCGGCGACCTTGGCCTGGTAGTCGGTCCAGCCGAAGTCGCCCTGCGCGAGGAAGGCCCGGAGGTAGTGCCCGGGCTGGCCGGCGACCGCGAAGGTCTCGGACGCCACGGCCGACCCGCTCACCGTCGCCGACAGCGTGCCGAAGCTCGACGACGCGGAGCCGACCGGCTTCCACGCGCCGTCCTCGCGGCGCTGCCACACGACCGACGGGGTCGTCGCCGTCGAGACGGAGCCGTAGATCGACGTCCACTGCGTCTCGACCGAGGCGTACTGCGACCCGAGCGCGTTCTTGATGCTGATCAGCTGGGTCTTGAGGTTCTCCGCGAGCCACACGGGGATGCCCGTGCCACCCGCCGACGACGAGAGCGGCGCCCCGCCCTCCTGCATGACCTGCACCGCGACCTCGACGGTCGCGAGCGCCTTGCCGAACGCCTCGTCCGAGCGCACGTAGAACGCGTCGCCGCGCTTCGCGACGGCCCCGAACGGCTGGAACTCCTTGGTGACGTCGACCGCGCCGTCGTTGTAGAAGGCCGCCTCGGGGACGTATGCCGTCCGGTCCGTCACGCGGACCGTGACGCCGGTGAACGAGAAGCCCACGGGCACTGCCGCCCCCGACGTGACGACGCCTTCGATCCACGGGGTCTCGCCGTCGGGCGCACCGCAGTCACCGGTCAGCGTGACCGTGACGGTTGACCCGGACACGGTGCCGCCCGTCGTCCCGCTCGTCGTGCCGTCGGCCCGCGACCAGCGCCACACGAGCGCAGACAGGCCCTCGGCGCCGGCCGCTCCCGTGAAGGCCACCTCGGCGGTCAGGTCACCGCCCTCGAAGGACAGCGCCGGCGAGTGGATCCGCAGGGAGTGCGTGGCCTCCGGTCCGGCCGAGGGTCGCAGCGGGAAGTCCGGGGCCGCCGCCGCGACCCCGTGCGCGCGCACGGGGTCGCCGGGCGCGAAGGACCGCACCCCGGTGAGGGCCGCGCCGTGCGCCGTCAGGGCGTCGAGGGTGACGTAGCGGCGCTCGTTGCCGAAGGCATCCTTGCCGCCGCGCAGCGGCGTGCCCGGGGGCAGCACCGCAGGCGCCGCCTTGGGGTCGACGGTCGCGTGCGCGATGACGCGGTCGGGCAGCGCGGGGAGCCGGCCGATGCCGAGCAGGTCCTCGAGCCACGTCCGGCGGGTGCGTTCCGGCAACGTCGCGAGGTGCTCGTCGAGGGCGGCGTACTCGGCGGCGACGGCAGCGAGCAGCTCGCGGTCGGGGGCACCTGCCGGCGCGGGCGCCGTCACGCCGTCGGCGTCGGTCGCGAAGAGCACGTCGGCCCAGGTCCCGGCGGTGTCGTAGGGCGTCAGGCGCGCGGCGGCGGCCATCGCAGCGGCGACCTGCTCGGGGGTGCGCCCTCCAGCGGTCATGACGCACCGGCCAGGTAGAAGGGCACGACGAGACTCGTCGGCCGCCGGTGCCGGTCGATCCGGAACTCGATGGTGACGTCGACCCGGTCATCGGCCTCGCCGGCCGGCACCGCCTCGACGGCGTCCACGATGACCCGCGGCTCGCCGAGGACGAGGGCCCGGCGGACGTCGTCGGCGAGCCGGTGGCAGGCCTCCGACGTGCGCGGCTCGAAGACGTAGCGGTCGACGCCGGCGCCGAGGTCAGGTCGCATGACGCGGCTGCCGATCATCGTCCGAAGCAGCAGGACGAGCGCCTCGGCGACGTGCGCCGCGCCGTCGTTCGTCACGAGCTCGACGGGCCCGGCTGCACCGGTGGCGTCGACGCCGGAGCGCTCCCAGCGCGGTGGGAACGCCCAGCCGCTGCCGACCTGCGGGTAGTCCGTGGTGCTCATCCGATCACCACCGTCGGGCTGCCCACGACGACGGACGCGCCGCAGCCGCAGGCGTCACCGGCGCGCAGCGCGGGTCGGCCCTGCACGAGGACCGTCGCGGAGCCGGCGACGAACGGACTGACCGGGATGTGCGACGGCGGCGGGATGACGCAGGCGTGCATGTCGCCGACGACGGCGGCAGGCATCCCGGCGATGAGCACGGTGGCGACGCCCGGTCCGACGACCGTGCCCCCGTGCGCGGTGGTGTCACCGACGCGTGCTGCCCCCGGCATGTCTCCTCCTCCTTGGCTGGTCGCTGGTGTGACGGTGATGTGACGGTGATGAGTGCTCGTCTAGTTGATGGTCACGAGGGACCCCTTGAGCCCCAGGGATCCCGAGGCCTTGACGTCGAGGGTCGCCGAGCTCTCGATGCTCGACGGGCCCGACGCCTTGGCAGCGAGCTTGAGCGAGTCGAGCGAGATGGTCCCGGACGACGACGAGAGGGTGATGTCGCCCTGCGCCGCGGTCAGCTCGATGCCGTCGGCCGACAGCCGGATCGCGTTGCCGCTGTCCTGGTGGGTGATGACGACCTCGGAGTCCTTGTCGGACAGCACGATCGAGTGCCCCTTGCCGGTCTTGACGGTGACCGCGCTCGCGTCCCCGTCCTCGAGGCGGACGGTGTGCTGGTCCGGCGAGACGAGGGCCCGCACGGCGTTCGTGTCCGGGTCGACGGTGAAGGGTGGCTGCTGGCTGCCGTTGTAGAGGGAGCCGAGGACGACGGGGTGTGCGGGGTCGCCGCCGACGAAGCCGACGAGCACCTCCTGTCCCACCGCCGGCACGATGACCGCTCCGTAGCCGTCGCCCGCGTCGACGTTCGAGAGACGGGCCCAGACGCCGTCGCCGCCGTCGCTGCGCCACGGCAGGCGCACCTTGACGCGGTTGAGGGAGGCCGGGTCGTCGAGCGCCTCGACGACGCCGAGCCCGAGGGCCGGTCCGAGGTCGCCCGACCGGGCCGACCCGACGTCGCCCCCCGCGCGGGGAACGAGTCGTGGCGGCGAGCCCACCTGGAACTCGGTGACGTAGCCCTGGGCCGAGAGCCGGTGCCGTGCAGCCGTGACGTAGTGCGGTCCGGACATCCGTCGTCCGACGCCGGCGATGGAGAGCCAGCCGTCGCAGCGCAGCTCTGGCTCGCCCTGCACGACGCCGGTTCCGTGGATGTGCCCGAGCGCGGAGCGTCGTTGGGCGGCAACGGCTCTCGCGTCGGCCTCGTCGGCGGCCCCGATCGCGTCGGACTCCACGCGCTCGGCGCGCAGCGGCCAGCCGGCGTCGCCTACTGCGGCCGAGTGCGTCTGCCGGTCACCGACGTCGAGGTCGGCCGCGCTCGCGCTCTGCTCGCTCTCGGTCGCCTCGGCGGCGTCGACGTCCCAGCCGACCCCGACCGCGGTGTCGATGGCCAGGGTCAGGTCCTCGGTGAGGTGCAGCTCGACGAGCGACCGGGTCCAGTCGAGCTCGAGCGGGTCCTGCGCGGCCGACGGCGGCCGCAGCACGAGCTTCGTGCCCCGGACGAAGACGACCCAGCCGAGCTCGCCGGCCCGGCGGGTCAGGGCGTCCCAGTCGCTGACCCGGTCACTGGCCCAGAAGGGGTGCGTGACGCCGTCGGCCGCATCGGTCTCGAGCGAGTAGTCGGCGGCGACGGCGGAGGCGATGTCGGCGTCGGTGACGTCGGCGAGCTGGCGCGACCGCGGCGGGTGGTCCATGAGGACGGACCGCGACCGGCCCTCGACCCGGAGCACCGGCGGGCTGCCGCTCGGGAAGTGCGTCGTCAGCGAGGCGATGACGCCGTCGAAGACCTCGGTGAGGTCCGAGTGGTAGCCGACGGAGACCGCGATGCCCGCTCCGGGGGTGAACGGCCCGCGGTCGCTGTGCCGCACGGCGCGCTGGTCGGCGTCCCAGTTCTGGACGAGGAGCGTGAGCCGTCCGTGCCGACCCACCTCCTCGTGCACCTCGAGCTCGACGACGTCGGCCGCGACGATCGGCTCGAGCGCCGTGCCGCCGACCCGCACCTCGAAGGCCGGTCGATCGCGCTGGGTCGTCGGCGCGGTCATCGGGTCGTCCCCAGCGGCGGGAGCAGGAGCAGCTGCCCGGTGGTGAGGCCGCGCGGGTTCGTCAACCGGTTGGCCGCCGCGAGCGGGCGCCAGAAGGCCGGGTCGCCGTAGACCCGGGCCGCGATGGCGTCGAGGGCGTCGCCGTCCTTGACGAGCCACGTCTGGTAGAGGTCGGGCGAGGCCGGCCGGTCCTCGGCAGCGACCTCCTGCGGCGACAGTGCCTCCTTGAGCGAGAGCTTGACCGTCGCGCGCAGCGGTTCACCCGCCCGGTCGAAGAGCTTGTACGTCACGTCGGCCTGGGTGAGGATCCCCCGGAAGCTGAACCGCCCCCAGTAGCAGTGCACGTAGTAGGGCTGGTGCGTGTCGCCCTGGAACTTCGTCAGCGCGAGGAGCGCGTCGAGCAGCTCACCGATGCCCCCGGCCTCGCCGACCACCCCGGTGCCGTCGAGCAGCAGGTCGATCTGCACCTGGTCGGGCTCGCCGCCGCTGAAGGACTGCTGCGGCGCGGACGTGCCCGCCGACTGCGACGCCTGGTAGAGGTTCTTGCGCGAGAAGGACAGCTCGGTCGGGTTGAGCAGCGCCTGCCAGCGCAGCCCGGTGGGCTGCTCGAACGTGAGGTCGGCGTACGCGTCGATGGTCAGCTTCGTCAGCTGGGTGGCGGTGAGGTTCATCGGTCCCACTCCCGCCGCAGCACCTCGAGGACGCGCTCGACGGCGCGGCGCACGAGGGCCTCCATGGCCGCGTCGTCGAGCGACGCATCGGGGGCGGGCCCGGCGGCATCCGTCCTCGGCGCGACGACGACCTCGGTGACGATCTCCCCGATGACGACGGGCACTCAGACCACCTTCTTGAGGACGAGCCCGTGGTGGGCGATCTCGACGGCCTCGACGGCGACGGCCGAGCTCTGGGCATCGAGGTCGGGGCCGGTGAGCTTGACGGGCCACCCGCGCGTGAAGGCCCACACGCGGACCGGGGCGAGGGCGCCCTCGACGGTGCTCATGAGCACGACGGTCCCGTCCCGCGGGGTGACGACGCCCGTGACGTGGAACTCGTAGAACCAGTCCCACAGCTCCTGGAGCGGGCCGGCGCCCTGGTTGAGGACGAGGTTGGGGAAGGACGCCCGCGTCGGGAAGCGATGGGCGAAGCGGTTCTCGCCGCCCTCCTGGTACTCCTCGACGGCGACCTCACCCGCGAGCCCGGTGCACTTGCTGAAGCTGACGGACGCGAGCCCGTCGATGGCCAGCACGAAGTGCGCCGTCGTGAACGGCACGAGCGCGGGTGAGGCGAGCGGGAGCATCGGCTACTTCGCCTCGATCTCGATGCCCTCGCAGGCGAACTCGACCGACTCGATGGCGACGTCGGTGCCGGTCGACTTGAGGCCGGGGCCCTCGATCTTGACCGGCCAGGCCTCCTTGATCTTCCACGTCATGACCGGTTCGCGCTCCTCGTTGAGGAGGCTCACCGTGACGTCGCGCCGCTCGACGGCGCCGATGGTGATGGAGTTGTACCACTCGAAGAGACCGTTGCCGGCCTCCGTCGGGGCGATGCCGCGCTTGAGCGTCACGTTGGAGAACTTGCGCAGCCCGGGCTGCTTGCGCGTCGAGAACTGCGGGTCGGCGCCGCCGCGGTACTCGACGACCTCGGCCTCCATCGTCAGCCCGCTCACCTCCGAAAAGCTCGAGGTCTGCTGGCGGTCGCCCCAGCTGACGGTGAAGTGCAGGGTGGTCATGGGATACATGTCAGGCTCCTTGGCTCACAAGAGGATTCAGGCGGCGTACGCGTGTCGGCTGATCGCGGCTGATCACGGCGGGTCACTCGGACAGCCGCTTGTGGCTGAAGCGGAAGATGACGAACTCAGCGGGCTTGGCCGGCGCGATCGCGACCTCGGTGATGATGAGCCCGAGGTCGATGTCCGTCTCGGTCATCGTCTCGCCGAGCCCGACGCGCACGCGGTAGGCCTGCTCGGGCTTCGTGCCCGCGAGCGCCCCGGCCCGCCACTGCTGGTCGAGGAAGTTCTCGACCGAGACCTTGACGCGGATCCAGGTCTGGGCGGTGTTGGGCTCGAAGACGACCCATTGCGTGGCCCGGTCGACGGACGTCTCGACCATGTTGAAGAGGCGTCGGACGTTGACGTAGCGCCACGTCGTGTCGTCGGTCGCGTTGCGGGCGCCCCACAGCCGGGTGCCTCGGCCCGGGAAGGCCCGGATGAGGTTGACCCCGCCGGGGTTGAGCAGGTCCTGCCGACGCTGGGTGTAGGCCTGTGAGAGCCCGACGATGCCGGTGACCGTCTCGTTGCCGGGTGCCTTGTGCACCCCGCGGAGGCGGTCGGTGCGCGCGAAGACCCCCGCGACGAAGCCCGACGGCGGCACGGTCGTGAAGCGGTCGATCGAGTCGGGATCGATCGTGACGATCTGCAGGTGCGGCGCGTAGAGGGCGGCATACGTGCTCGACAGCGTCGTGTTGCGCCACGACAGCAGGTCGGTGTCGTCGAGGTCGGGTGCGTCGACGATGGCGAAGCGCCGGAAGTTCTCGCAGTGCGTCACGACCTGGCCGACGAGGTCGGCCTGCAGGAGCGGGTCGTCGAGCGTCAGCGCGTCCGGGCAGATGACCATGGCCGGCTCGGCGACCTCCTCGAGCCGGGTCAGCCCGGCGCGGAAGTCGTCGTTGGTCGGCGCCTTGTCGGCGCCGATCCGGTCGACGGCCGTGTAGAACGGTGCCGCCGCGAGCGACACCGCCGGGGCGCCACCGGCGCGTGCGGTCACGGTGACGAGGGACGAGGTGCCGTTGACGACGTCGTCCTTGGCGAAGTACGCCGGGTGGTCGGGACTGAGGGACAGGCCGCCGAACGTCTCGGCGAGGGCACCGCCGACGGAGACCGCCAGGGTGAACCGCGCGGCCACGACGGACGCCGACTCGACGGCATACAGCGGGAAACGCGCCTGGGCGGCGTTGGAGACGGCCGTGCTCGCCGCGAACCGGAGCACGTACGTGTCACCCCCGGCCGCGTCGACCCCCGTGATCGGGGCGTAGGCCGTCCCGAGACCGAGCACGTCGCCGACCCTGGGCGCCACGGCACAGCGGACGGCGATGCCGTCGTCGGCGTCGGCCTGGAGGGTGAACGTCGCGTCGGTGTAGGTGTCGGTCGCGACGGGAGCGGGTGCGAGCGTGAACCCTCCGGCCGTGCGCGTCGCGACGACCGCGGGCGTGGGACCCGCACCCGTGTAGGTCACCTTGGCGCCCGCCGGGAGGAAGCCGTAGGCGTTGCCGACGTCGGCCGCGGACAGCCCGGTGATCCCGAGGCCCGAGTCCGCGAGCAGCACCGCGGTGACCGCCGCGTTGACGGTGACCGGGCCGCTCGGGGCAGCGGTGGCGCCGACGACGACGAAGCGGTTCGTCTGCCAGGAGGCGGTGCGGCCGTCACCGGTCGTGAGGCGGGCGGCCGCGTGCTCGACGCCGCTCGCCGTCAGCTCGGACGCGATCGGTGCCGTCAGCGGGCGGTCGAACGCGAGGGCCGACGCCGAGACGTTGAGCGACGGCGGTGACCCGGCCGGGGTGCCGGCGATCGTCGCGGTGGCCCGGTAGTCGGTGCGCCGCTGGACGAACGCCGCGCCGGGGACCGCCCCGAGGGACGCGTCGAGGGTCAGCGTGACCCCGCTGCCGGCGGTCGTGACGTCGGTGACCACCGCGCTCGTGCGCGTGCCGTTGGGGGCGACGGCGACGACGACGTCGCCCTTCTTGAAGCCCTTGCCGGAGGGGAGGAAGACCGAGGTGGCCGCCGCGGCGGCCGCGCTCGCGACGACCGAGCCGGCCGGGAGGGTGACGGCGGCGCTCGCGCTGCCGACGGTGATCGACGTCGTCGTCAGGGCCGTGACGATCGCGGTGGGCGGTGCCGCGACCGACCCGCTCGTCGGCGCAGCCACGAGGGCGACGGTGTCGCCGGGCTTGAGCCCCGCGGTCGAGGCGACGGCGATCGTGCCGGCGCCACCGCTCGCGATGGCGCCCGTCGCCGACGTCGTCGTCGCGCGGTAGAAGGAGCCCGACGCGGCGGACTCGTCGGCGGAGACGGCGACCGACAGGTCGTTGCCCCACGTGCCCGGCGAGCTCGCCTCGATGTCGAAGCTCTCCGTGCCCGCGACGTCGAAGACGGTCCACGAGGCGCCGGTCGACGGGTCGACCCGGACGATCCAGGCGGCCGGACCGCCGTTCTCGAAGTAGCCGAAGACCGACTCCCCCGTGAAGCCCCGCGACGTCGCTGCCCCGAAGGTCCGCACGAAGTCGGCCCAGCCGGTGACGCGCGTCGGCTCCTTGACGGGACCCCGACGCGTCGTGCCGAGCACGGCGACGACGCTCGTGGGGGCGGCTGCGATCGGTTGCGGCCCCGAGGGGACCTCCTCGACGTAGACGCCGGGTGAAAGGTAGGTCGTCACGGTGCCCTCCTCGGCTCGTGCTCTGTCGTGCGGTTCAGGTGGGGGTGCGGTGCGGATGGGTTCGGTCGTGGTGCGGTTCGGGTGGTGCGGTTCTCCTGGTGGGTGGGGCCCGGTCCGTCAGGTCGTGTCGACGAGGTGGGCCGTGGTGGTCGACGTCGCGACGTCGACGGCGAGGGTGCGCAGCGGCTGGCCGCCGACGAGCAGGTCGAGCGGGGTGAAGGCGGCCGTCCACTCGACGGGCGCGGAGCGGTAGGTGCCCGGGTCGACCTCGGGGAGAGCGACGCTCGGCTTCGGGTCGGGACCCGAGGTCGCGCGTGCCGTGACGGTGACACCGGTGCGTGGCGCTCCGGTCGACGGGGTCGTGAGGACGACGGTGAGGGTCGAGGGGACGGGGCGGACGACGACCTCGACCTCGGGTCCGGTGAGGTCGACGACGAACGTCCGCGGGGGTCGACCCGCGAGCTGCGGCACGACGAGGACGTCGGCGAGCGCCCCGTCCGTCAGGGTGACGACGACCCTCGGCGGCACGGCGGGCACCGGAGCGTCGGCGCGGACGGCGACGACGAGGACGTCCGGGAGCACGCGGAGGGTCCAGCCTGCCGGGGCCGGCTCGAGGTGGGCGTCGAGGCCGCGCAGCCGCGCCCCGGTCGAGGCGTGGACGAGGCGCACGGTGTGGCGCAGCGTCGTCGTGACCGTTGCGAGGTGCGGGGCCGCCGGCTGGACGCTCACGTCGCCCCCACCCAGTCGATGCGGTGCTCGCGCACCCGGCCGCGGCCCTCGCGCTCGAGGACCGGCACCGGAGCGACGTCGACCTCGTAGAAGAGGGCGAGCCGCCCGGACCGACCCAGCGACCCCCACACCTGGTTGCGCTCGTCGGCGTTCGGCGCGAGCAGCCGGACGGCGATGCTCTCGACCTCGTCCGACAGCGGCGGCGTCAGGTCCGGCGGACGCACGATCGGCGTCGTGTGGAAGGCCTGGACGATGCGACCGAGCCGGGTCTGCGCCTCGTCGTGGTCGCCGACGTAGGTGACGAGGTAGGTCAGCTGGAGCGACAGGGGCGCGCGGACGAGCCCGGTGAGGCCGTCGACGAGGGGTCGGTTGCGCAGGTGGGGGTGCTCGGCGACCGCGATGAGCGCGAGGATGCCCTTCGTGTCCGGCAGGGCCGTCTTGTCGCCCTGCGAGAGCGAGTGGAGCACGACCCACGCACCGAGGTCGGGGGTGGCCCGGTGGATGACGTCGCGCAGCGCCTCGCTGACCTCGCGGATCACGGTCGCTCCCAACGCCTCGGGGCCACGCCGTCGTCGTCGAGGCGTGCCTCGACGATCTGCTCGATCTCGGCGAACGATCCCACGTAGGTCTCCTCGTCCGTGGCCATGTCGCGCACCCGGGCCCTGATGACGGCCGGGAGCGAGTCGACGTCGCGGGGCTCGGCCCACACGTCGATGAGGAATCGCCGCCTCCACGCTCGCATCACCAGGCCGTGACCCTTCTGCTCAGGCACGAGCGTCCCGGCCCCCGATCACCGACCGCTCACGAGACCCCCGCCCCCCGATCACCACCCGCTCACCGCCTGCTCACCACCGACCGCCGCCGACCCCCACCGTCGAGAGGCCGAGTCCTGCCCACCCGGCCACGTCGAGAGGTCACCCGTGCTGCTCCCCGGCGACACGGCATACGCCCTCGGTGCCCGTCAGGGCATGCGGTGCAGGCGGTCGAGCGCGCGGTCGACGATCTCGGCGAGGCGCACGACCTCGCGCCGGGCCCGTTCGAGCTCGGCGACGAGCGCGGCCACCGAGGCGGCCTGGCCGGCGTCGCCCCGGGTGATCCGGGCGTAGAGCGCGACCGTCTCGGGCATCGGGTCGGCGCCGAGCTCGGCGAGCAGGGTCAGGCGGCACTGCTCGAACTGGCGCTCGACGAGGTCGTGCCGGCCGGACGCCGCGTAGGCGCCCATGAGGTGGCGGTGGATGTCCTCGCGCAACGGCTCGATGGCGAGCGCGAGCGTCCCGTAGCGGTCGACGGCGGCGACGTCACCGCGGGACCCGTGGTGCTGGACGAGGTAGTCGAGGGCGGTGAGGTAGAGGGTCTCGATCCGGTGGCGCGCCCCGAGCACCCACTCGTCGTCGCAGACCTCGACGAGCCGGCCCCGGTGCAGCGCGACGGCGTCCTCGAGCCGACGGACGTCGTCGTCGGTGAGGTCGACGACGCTGCGGCGCAGGACGGGAGCCAGCAGGTCCTCGAAGTGGACGGCGTCGACGGTCATCGGCACGGCCGGGCTCAACGCGACCGACCGTCCACCGGAGCGGCCGACGAGCTCGACGCCCGTGCTCGCGCGCACCTCGGACTGCAGCCGCCAGACCGCGGTGTTGAGCCGGCGGCGGGCCGAGTCCTCGGGGCAGTCGGAGAAGAGCTGGGCAGCGGCGACCGCGCGCTGGCGCCCCTCCCGCGGTGCGAGCGCGAGATAGGCGACGAGCACCGCGGTACCCGGCGACAGCGCCACGGGATCGTCTCCCGAGACGAGCGTCGGAGCACCGAGAAGATTGAGTCTGAGCCCCGAGACGGCCACGCTAACCCCCACACATCGAGGTGGGCTGCTCACCCCAGAAAATACGCCCGAACCGCGACTTTCGTGACCGGTTTGGCCGGATCCGCCGCACCGTCCGCCGCACCGTCCGCCGGCGTGCCCGCCGGGGTGCCCGACGTCCGCTTCGCCCGTGGCCGCGTGGCCCCTTCAGGTATGCCGTCCGGCGGGCTAACGTGCGAGGGCATGGCCCGCTCGCGTCCCGCCCGGCTCAGCGACATCGACGAGGCAGCCGCCGCGCTGCCCGAGGTGACGCGCGACCCGCCTGCCGGCGGACGGCCGAGCTTCCAGGTCAGGGGCAAGACGTTCGCCTTCGCTCGCGGCCCGCGCAAGGACGCGTTCGACCCGGAGACGGGCGAGCCCTACGACGACGTGCTCGCCTTCTCGTGCACGGCCGAGGACAAGGAGTCGATGGTCTCGGACCCCGACTCGCCGTGGTTCACGACGCCGCACTGGAACGGCTACAACGCCGTGCTCCTGCTCGAGCGGGACCTCGGCAGGCTCACCACGGAGGAGATCCGCGAGGTCGTCACCGACGCCTGGCTGGCCAAAGCCCCGAAGCGGCTGGCGAAGGAGGTGCTCGGCGGTTCGTGACGGAGGGGAATACCCCAGAGGGGTATCCTGTTGACCACCACGAGGAGGTGCCATGGCTGGATACACCGGCAGCAAGGACGACTACCTGAAGCGGCTGCGCCGCATCGAGGGGCAGGTGCGTGGCGTGCAGAAGATGGTCGACACCGACACCTACTGCATCGACATCCTGACCCAGGTCAGCGCCATCACCAAGGCGCTGCAGGCGGTGAGCCTCGGCCTGCTCGAGGACCACGTCGCCCACTGCGTCGTCGATGCCGCCCGCGAGTCCGACGAGGCCGCCGCCGAGAAGGTGCGCGAGGCCTCGGAGGCCATCGCCCGACTCGTGCGCAGCTGAGCACCCCACCGACCACCGCCCGAGGAGGCACCTCATGAGCACCACCACCCAGACCGAGATCACCGTGACCGGCATGACGTGCGGTCACTGCACCGCCGCCGTGAGCGGCGAGCTGTCGGCCCTGCCCGGCGTCGTCGCGGTCGCGGTCGACCTGCACCCCGGCGAGGACTCCCCCGTCACCATCACGAGCGAGGCCCCCCTCGACCCGTCCGCCGTCGCGGACGCCGTCGCCGAGGCCGGTTACAGCCTCCGATGACCGAAGGCCGGGCGCCGGTGACCACGGCCGGGCGGACCCCCGACGAGGTCCGCCTCGCCATCACCGGCATGACCTGCGCCTCCTGCTCGGCCCGCATCGAGCGCAAGCTGTCCAAGGTCGCCGGCGTCGAGTCCGCGACCGTCAACCTCGCCACCGAGAAGGCGCTCGTCTCGTTCACCGCTCCCGTCACGGTCGAGCAGATCGTCGCCGAGGTGAAGAAGACCGGCTACGGCGCCACCGTCATCGACGGATCGCGCCCTGCGCCGCCGGCCCCCACCGCCCCGAGCACGTATGCCGTGTCGCGCGAGAGTGCCCCGGCCGGCTCCGCGGGTGGCGAGGTCGCGAGGCCTGCCGCCGGTGCGCTGCTCGAGAAGCTGCGGGCCCAGGAGCTGGCCCGCCAGAAGGTCCGCGACACCGCCGCGACCACGCAGGTCGACGTCCGTCCCGCGACGACTCCAACGCCCTCGGCGGCACGCGAGGGCCACGCAGGTCACGACGGTCACGACGGTCAGGCCGGCCACGGCGGCTCCGGCGAGAACCACCTCGACCACACGCCCGCGCAGGACGTCCTCAAGCCCCGGCTCGTCGTCGCCATCGCACTGACGATCCCCGTCCTGCTGCTCGCCATGGTGCTCCCGACCTTCGGGGCGAGTCCCTGGCTCGAGCTGCTCCTCGCGACGCCCGTCGTCTTCTGGTGCGCCTGGCCGTTCCACCGCGCCGCCGCGGTCAACGCCCGCCACCTCGCCTCGACGATGGACACCCTCGTGTCGCTCGGCGTGCTCGCGGCGTGGGGCTACTCCGTCGTCGAGCTGCTCCAGGGCGGCATGCACCTCTACTTCGAGGTGGCCTCGGTCGTCACGACGTTCCTGCTCGTCGGCCGCTTCCTCGAGGCGCGCGCCAAGGACTCCGGCAAGGACGCCCTGCGCTCGCTGCTCGACCTCGGCGCCAAGGACGTCTCCGTCCTGCGCATCGACCCGCAGTCGCGGATCACGAGCGAGCAGCGCATCCCCGTCGACCAGCTCGTCGTCGGCGACCAGTTCGTCGTCCGGCCCGGTGAGAAGGTCGCGACCGACGGCACCGTGCGCGACGGCTCGAGCGCCGTCGACGCGAGCCTCGTCACCGGCGAGTCGACCCCCGTCGACGTCTCCCCCGGCGACGACGTCACCGGCGGCTCGATCAACACGACCGGACGCATCGTCGTCGAGGCGCGCAAGGTCGGCGCCGACACGATGCTCGCCGGCATCCAGCGTCTCGTCGAGACCGCCCAGACCGGCAAGGCCGACGTCCAGCGCCTCGCCGACCGCGTCTCCGCGATCTTCGTGCCCGTCGTCCTCGTCATCGCGGTCGTGACGTTCGCCGCCTGGCTCCTGACAGGCCACGACCTCGGCACGTCGCTCGCCGTCGCCGTGACCGTGCTCATCATCGCCTGCCCCTGCGCCCTCGGTCTGGCCACGCCGACCGCCCTGCTCGTCGGCACCGGTCGCGGTGCCCAGCTCGGCACCCTCATCAAGGGCCCGCAGGTGCTCGAGGACACGCGCCGGGTCGACACCGTCGTGCTCGACAAGACGGGCACCGTGACGACCGGCGAGCTGCGGCTGCGGAGCATCGCCGTGCGCGGCAAGCTGTCCAAGAAGGCGGCGCTCACCGCGGCCGCCGCCGTCGAGCAAGGCAGCGAGCACCCCATCGCGCAGGCCGTCGTCGACGGCGCCCGACTGGCCAAGCTCGACCTGCCGCGCATCCGCGACTTCCAGTCGAACCCCGGCGAGGGAGCCACCGCGCGGATCAAGGACACCGAGGTCACCGTCGGCAAGGCCGTCCTCTTCGAGAACGTCGACCCCGAGCTCGTCGCGCACGCCCGCAGCCACGCCGGCACGACGGTCTACGTCGGCTGGGACGGCGTCGCCCAAGGGGCTCTCACCGTCGAGGACACGGTGCGCGACTCGTCCAAGGCCGCCATCGCGCGGCTCCGGGCGCTCGGCCTGACGCCCTACCTGCTGACCGGTGACAGCGCCTCCAACGCGCGCAGCGTCGCCGAGCAGGTCGGCATCGACGCCTCCAACGTGCGCGCCGACGTGCTGCCGGCGCAGAAGCACGCCGTCGTCACCGAGCTGCAGCAGTCCGGCCGGGTCGTCGCCATGGTCGGCGACGGCGTCAACGACGCCGCAGCCCTCGCCCAGGCCGACCTCGGTCTCGCGATGGGCTCGGGCACCGACGTCGCGATGGACTCGGCCGACATCGTCCTCGTGCGCACCGACCTCGACGCAGTCGGCGACGCGATCGGGCTCTCCCGCGAGACCCTGCGCATCATCAAGCAGAACCTCGCCTGGGCCTTCGGCTACAACACCGCCGCGATCCCGCTCGCCGCGTTCGGCCTGCTCAACCCGATGATCGCCGGCGCGACGATGGCCCTCTCGTCCGTGCTCGTCGTCAGCAACTCCCTGCGCCTCAAGCGCTGGCACCGCTGACCGCTGCTGGTCCCGCGCCCCAGTTTGAGGTATCCCGACCGCGAGTCCTGCGGCGCGGATACCTCAAAGGGGTGGTGGCGACCGGGGGCGGCTAGGTTCGGTGCATGGTGGCCTTCGTGAAGTCGGTGACGTTCGACTGCGCCGAGCCGTTGCGGCTCGCGAGCTTCTGGGCCGCGGCCCTCGGCTCGAACGTCGACGAGGACAGCACGGACGAGCGGGCCTGGGTCGAGCCCGCGGGCTGGGGCGGCCCGACCCTGTGGTTCCAGCCCGTCCCGGAGGCCAAGACGGCGAAGAACCGGCAGCACTTCGACCTGCGCACCATGGACACGGTCGAGGCCGAGGTCGAGCGCCTCGTCGCCCTGGGCGCGACGGTGACCGGCAGCGACGGCGACCTGGTGGTCATGGCCGACCCTGAAGGCAACGAGTTCTGTGTCGAGTCCTGAGTGACACCGCGAGCACGCACCTGTCGGTTGAGGTGAGCCCGCGCTGCATGCTGCGGCGCGGACACCTCAACCGGGCGGCGGGGCACCCTCGGGTGAGGAACCCAGCGCTGCGCGCGGCGGCGTCCCCGAGTCACCGGCCGTGAGCTGCGGCGCACCCGAGCCGGTCAGGTACGCGTGGACGTTCGCGGCCACCTCGCGCAGCGGGCGCGGCGGCAGGTAGGCGGACGCCCCGGCGTCCAGCAGCCGGCTCACGGGACCCGGTGCGCTGACGCCGAGCTCGTCGTCCTCGATCTCGGTGACGATGATCCGGGCCTGCGGGAACATCCCGCGCAGCGACCCGAGCAGCTGTGGGCTCACCGGATGCGTCAGCACGACATCGGCGCTGGTCGGGGCCCGCAACAGGTCGAGCACGACGTAGCCGTCGCCGAGCTCGTCGGAGAGACGCTGGCGAGCGGCCTTCGACAGCTTCGTCGCCGTCGCCACGACCATGACGCCCTCGGGCACGCGCTCCGGACCACGACCCTCGTCGTCCTCGCGACCGGCCCGCTCCGGCTCCGGTCCGCCCACGAGGGTGCCCACCAGCACGCTCGGGCGGTGCACGAGCACGCCGATCTCGCGGCCGTCGCGGCGGAGCTTGACCTCGTGCCCGGCGACCATCGCATCCACCGCCGCGCGCACCTCGCGGGGCAACGTCTCCAGGTCGAGGGAAGGCACGGCCCCTCGGCGGTCGCGTCCCGGCACCGGCAGCTCCAGCGGCATTCAGGCACCGTAACCGAACCGCGCGCGACCGGCCGCCCCGCGACACGGCATACGCCCTCGGGACGACGAACGGCGGCCACCCCTCAGGGTGACCGCCGTGCGCGTGCGAGTTGGTGACTCGGTCAGATGGTGACCTTGCCGGCCGGGGTGTCGAAGGTGACCGACAGCAGACCCGGCGTGCCGTGCGGGGCGACGAAGGTGAAGTCGATGCCGCCCTTGTCGAAGGTGTCCTCCGGGCCGAGCCACTCGCGCACGCGCTTGGGGTCACCGGCGATCTGGAGGTTGTCGATGGAGACCGACGTGTCGGCGCCCGCGGAGGGGTGCACCGTCATGTCGTCCCACTCGATGAAGTAGGGGACCTGGGGGTCCGCCATGAGGCCCTTGATGCCGAGCTGGCGCCACTTGAGCTCGGTGCCGTCGGGGCGGTGCCGGTTGCCCGGGACCGACTCGCGGCCGAGGCGCTGCTCGACCACGGCGATGTCGTCGACGGCGACGACCCAGCCGAGCCAGCCACCGCCGGCCTCGGAGGCGGCACGGACGGCCTGCCCGAAGGGCGCCTTGTCGGAGGCCGGGTGGTCCAGCACCTCTACGACCTCGAGGTAGTGGTCCTTGGCCAGGGGGAAGATCACGTTGCGCGTGCCGAACCGGGGATGCACCCCTCCGTCGACCGGCGCGACGCCGATGAGCTCGGACAGTCGGGCGGCTGTGGCCTTGAGGCCACCGGCCTCCGCTGCATAGGAGACGTGGTCAACTCGCATACAGAACATCGTGACACACGCCAAGGGGTGCTCTTGACCACCCCTCCCTGTCTCTTGCGGGGCTCGTCACACGCGTCACATGAATGAAACCTGGGCGTCATCTCGTATGCCGTCCCGCGGGCTCCCACGGCCCGCACGGTCAGCGGGCGTCGCGCTGACGAACCGCCTCGTAGAGCACGATCGCGGCAGACGCGGCGACGTTGAGGCTGTTCGCCTTGCCGTGCATGGGAATCCGGACGCGATGGGTCGCGGCCTCGAGCAGGGTGCGGTCGGCGCCGTGCTTCTCGCTGCCGACGGCGATGGCGACGCGGCCGGTGTAGTCGACGTCGGTGTGCAGCAGGTCGGTCTCGGGCGTCGTGACGACGAGACGGATCTCGTGCGCCGCGATCCAGTCGAGCGCCTCCGCCGTCGTCGCGCTCGCGGCCGGCACGGCGAAGACCGTGCCCTTGCTGGCGCGCACGACGTTGGGGTTGCCCCAGTCGGTGACGGGGTCGGCGGCCACGACGGCGTCGACCCCCGCGGCGTCGGCGGTGCGGAGCATGGCGCCGAGGTTGCCGGGCTTCTCCACGCCCTGGCTGAGCAGGGTCAGGTGGTCGGGCCCGTCGACGCGCAGGTCGCCGAGGGAGACGCCGATGCGGTCGACGACGGCGAGGAGCCCGTCCGGTCCCTCGCGGTAGCTGACCTTCTCGAAGGCGCTGCGGCTGAGGTGCACGACCTCGACCCGGTCGTCGCGCAGTCGCCCGAGCAGGTCGGTCTGGTGGCCGATGTCCTGGCTGCCGGCTCGGCCGGCGGGGCTGAAGAGCTCCTCGCAGACGTAGACGGTGCCGGGCCGCACCCCGGCCGACAGGGCGAGGCCGATCTCCTCGTAGCCCTCGACGAGGGTCTGGCCGGTCTCCTCGCGGGTGCGACGGCGGCGGAGCGCGAGCAGGCCCTTGAGGCGCGGGTTGGACGCGGACGTGATGGTGAGCTCGCGGGAGGCGTGGGTCGGGTTCGTCATCTCGGGCCCAGCATCCCACTCGAGTGAGCGCCCCGTCCCACTCGAGTGAGCGCCCCGTCCCGTCCCACGGCGACTGGAGTGACGACGTGCTCACTCGACTGTGGTCGGGCGCTCACTCGACGAGGGGTGGGTCATGGGTGGAGGCGGGCGCCCTTGAGGATGCGGTCAACGGTGTTCTTCGATGCGTGGAGGGCGAGGCCGACGAGGGTCGCGAACACCTCGAGCATGCAGACGCAACACACCGTGCAGGTCACAACACCCCGCGATCGGACCCCGGTGTGTTGTGACCTTCTCGGTGTGTTGCGGGGTGGGGCGGTCCCGGTCGCCACGACACGGTCCGGTCGATCGGCCCACCCACACGGGCACGCTAACCCGGCGGCCGCTCCTAGGGTGGGTGGCGACCGCGACCGAGGAGGACCCGTGACCGAGCAGCCGGCATACCCGCGTCTCATGCACACCGCCCTCGACACCGAGGACGCCCGCGCCCTCGCCGAGTTCTACCGCGCGCTGCTCGGCCTGCACTACCGGCCCGGCGACGAGCCCCCGGCTGACGGGGCCGAGGACGACGCCGACTGGCTCGTCCTGCTCGACGCCGACGGCGTGCGGCGGCTCGCGGTCCAGCAGGTCGACGGTCCGCTGTCGCGCTCGACGTGGCCGAGCCACGAGGTGCCGATGCAGCTGCACGTCGACTACGCCGTGCCGAGCGTCGCCGAGCTCGAGCGGCATCGGGACCGGGCGCTCTCCCTGGGCGCACAGGTGCTGCTCGACCGCACCGACGACGAGGAGGAGCCGCTCGTCGTGCTCGCCGACCCGGCCGGCCACCCGTTCTGTCTCCTCGTCGCGCCCTGAGAGCCCACGCCGTCGGCGGGCAGGCGTAGCGTCGGCGGAGCGAGGACGCAGACCGAGACCCGGAGGTGCGAGCCACCATGACCACCCTGCACGGACGCCCCAACACCGCACTGCTCGTCATCGACGTCCAGAACGACGTCGTCTCGGGCGCGCACGACCGCGACGGCGTCATCGCCCGCATCAACGCCCTCGTCGACAAGGCGCGCAACGAGCAGGTCCCGGTCATCTGGGTGCAGCACTCCGACGACAACATGCCGATCGACACCGAGGGCTGGCAGTTCGTCCCCGAGCTGGACCCTGCCGAGTCCGAGCCGCTCGTCCACAAGCGCTACGGCGACTCCTTCGAGGACACCGACCTCGAGTCGGTCCTCGCCGAGCGCCAGGTCGGTCGGGTCGTCGTCACCGGCGCCCAGACCGACGCCTGCATCCGCTCGACACTGCACGGCGCTCTCGTCCGTGGCTACGACACCACCCTCGTCGGGGACGCCCACACGACCGAGGACCTCCGCCAGTGGGGTGTCCCCGTCGCGCCCGAGCAGGTCATCGCCCACACCAACACCTACTGGTCCTGGTCGGACGCACCCGGCCGCACGGGCGATGTCGTGGCCGCCGCCGAGGTCGACTTCGGCCCGCTCTGACGAGGGCGTGGCCCTCGGCGGGCCGGGCTCGAGCGCCCGCCTAGGCTGACGCCATGCTCGACACGTTGGCCGCGCTGCCCTTCTGGCAGGCGTTCCTCGCGCTCTTCGCGAGCGCCATGGTGCGGTCCAACGGCACCTACTGGGTCGGGCGCGGCGCCGTGGCCGGCTGGCGTCGCTACCGCGGCACGCACGGCGACCTGACGACCCGCGCCGAGGGTCTGCTGCGACGCTTCGGGCCCTTCGCCGTGACGCTGTCCTACCTCACGGTCGGCATCCAGACGGCGATCCACCTCACCGCCGGGGTGATGCGGATGCCGCTGCGCTGGTACCTGCCGGCCGCCGTCGTCGGGTCGACCCTCTGGGCGGTGCTCTACGCGACGGTCGGGCTCGCCGTGGTCCAGGCCTGGCTCGCCGCCGAGGCCGGGTGGTGGTGGGGCGTGGTGGTCGTCGTGCTCGTCGTGGCCGGGGCCGCCGCGTGGGTCGGGGCCCGCCGCCGTCGCCTGCCCAGTCGAGTGAGCGCCCCGTCCCACTCGCGTGAGCGCCTCGTCCCCTGACACGACCCGAACACGAGCGTGACGTGCGCGCCGCCGGCGCTCACTACGCTGCGATCGTGTCCACCGAGCCCGGCCCCGGCCCCGACCGCCGCGCCGACCCCGGCCGCGGTCTCGTGCTCGTCGTCGAGGACGAGCCGGCCATCGCCGACGTGCTGCGGCTCAACCTCCGGGCCGCCGGCTACGGCGTCGAGGTCGTGGCCGACGGGGCGAGCGCCCTCGACGCGGCGCGCGACCTGCGCCCGAGCGCCATCGTGCTCGACATCGGCCTGCCGGTGCTCGACGGCATCGAGGTGTGTCGCCGCCTCCGGGGGCGCGGCGACTGGACCCCCGTCCTCTTCGTGACGGCCCGCGACGACGAGGTCGACCGCATCGTCGGTCTCGAGCTCGGAGCCGACGACTACGTCACGAAACCCTTCTCCCCGCGGGAGCTCGTGGCACGGCTCGGGGGCGTGCTGCGACGCACCCGCGGGGACTCCCAGGCGCCCGAGGTGCTCCGCGCCGGCGACCTCAGCATCGACCTGACGAGCCACGAGGTTCGGGTCGCCGAGTGCGAGATCGCCCTGACCGCAACGGAGTTCGACCTCCTGACGCACCTCATGCGTCGTCCGGGGGTCGTCTTCACGCGCGAGCAGCTGCTCAGCGACGTCTGGGGGTATGCCGCGACCGCCGGCGGGCGCACCGTCGACGTCCACGTCGCCCAGGTGCGCGCCAAGCTCGGTGACGCCAGCCCGATCCGCACCGTCCGCTCCGTCGGGTATGCCGCCGCGCGGGCTCCGCACGAGGGTGCCGCCCCTGCCGCGGACGACCCACGAGCGCCCCGGCCGCGACCGTGACGGGCTCGCGGGGGACGCTGTCGCGACGGATCGTCCTGCTCGCCGTCGGCATCGCGGTGCTGACCGCTCTCCTGGCCGGCCTGCTCGCCGTCGGCCTGACCCGCACGTCCGCCGACGACTCGGCCCGGCGCACGCTGTCGCGCATCGCCGACGCCGCCGCCGAACGCGCCGACTCGGGCGTCGTCGCGCGGGCGGCCCAGAACAAGGCAGTCCGCACGCTGGGCGCCCTGGGGATCGAGTCCGCGAGCGTCGGACGCGGGGGTGCCGTGACCTCGACGAGCGCCCTCGCCCGGGACGCCCTGACCCCGGCCCGGCAGAAGGCCCTGCTCGCCGGCCGCACCGTCTCGACCCGCGACGACCTCGGTGGCACGCTCGTCCTCGTCGAGGGCCGCCCGACCGACGCCGGGGGCATCGTCCTCGTCCAGCGCCGGTCCGACGCGACGGCCGACTCCGACCGGCTGGTGCGCCGCGTCCTGCTCGCGCTCGCCATCGCCGCGGTCGTCGCCGTCGTCGTCAGCATCGCCGTCGCGAGGCGCCTGTCCCGGCCGCTGCGGAGGACGGCCGACGCGGCACATGCCCTCGCGGCCGGTCAGCGCGACGTCCGGGTGCCGGTCGAGGGTCCCGACGAGGTCGCCGAGGTGGCGAGCGCCCTCAACTCCCTGTCGAGCTCGCTGTCCCGGTCCGAGGGCCGCCAGCGCGACTTCCTCCTCTCGGTGTCCCACGACCTGCGCACGCCGCTCACCGGCATCAGCGGCTACGCCGAGTCGCTCGCGAGCGGCGTCGTCCCTCCCGAGGACACCGCCCGGGTCGGCGGCGTCGTCCTCACCGAGGCGAAGCGTCTCGAGCGGCTCGTCGGCGACCTGCTCGACCTCGCGCGGCTCGGCGCCGACAGCCCGAGCGTCCACCCCGAGCGCACCGACCTCGTCGCCCTCGGCCGCGAGGTCGAGTCGGTCTGGTCCCGGCGCTGCGCCGCCGTGGGCGTGCCCTTCACCTTCGTCCCGGCCGTGGCCGACGCCTGGACGGTCACCGACCCGGCTCGGGTGCGCCAGCTCGTCGACGGCCTGCTCGAGAACGCTCTGCGGGTCACGCCGTCCGGCCGCCCGATCGTCGTCGAGGTGCGCCGCGAGCCCGGCTCCCCCACGGACGTGGCCGTCGTCGAGGTGCGCGACGGCGGTCCCGGCCTGACCGACGACGACCTCACCGTCGCGTTCGAGCCGTCGGTGCTGCACGAGCGCTACCGCGGCATCCGCCCCGTCGGCACGGGCCTCGGTCTGGCCATCGTCGGGCGGCTCGCCCAGCTGCTCGGTGGGACCGTCGAGGCCGGGCACGCCGCCGAGGGAGGCGCCCGCTTCACCCTGCGCCTCTCCCACGCCACCACGCACTGAGGGCGCCGGCCCACCGTCAGGAGCGGACGGCATACGCCCTCGGCGCCGCGGCACGGGAGGCCCGTCGCATCGACCGACGGATCGTCCTGCGTCCGGTGGGGTGATGACCCCACCGGACGCCGCACCACCGGCAGGACCACCTGGCCCTCGGAATGGGCCGGGTACTCCGGCGGTTGACGAGGCATGACCACCTGGGGCTTCATCGGCAGCGGCAACATCGGCAGCACCGTCGCCCGGCTCGCGATCGCGGCCGGACACGACGTCGTGCTGAGCAACAGCAGGGGTCCCGAGACCCTCGCGGACCTCGTGACCGAGCTCGGCCCCCACGCCCGAGCCGCCACGACGCAGGAGGCGGCAGCGGCCGGCGACCTCGTCGTCGTGACGATCCCGCTCAAGGCCTACCGCGACGTGCCGGTCGACGAGCTCGCCGGCACGGTCGTCATCGACACGATGAACTACTACCCCCAGCGCGACGGCCAGATCGAGGCCCTCGACGACGGCTCCACGACGAGCTCCGAGCTGCTCCAGGCGCACCTGCCGCAGTCGCACGTCGTCAAGGGCTTCAACAACATCTACGTCCAGCACCTGCGCGACCTCGCCCAGCCACTGCTGCATGCCGGCGCAGACGCCCGCAGCGCCCTCGCCATCGCCGGCGACGACGCCGCCGCGAAGGACGCCGTGCGCCGCGCCTTCGACGCCATCGGCTACGACACCCTCGACCTCGGCCCGCTCGCCGAGGGCTGGCGCACCCAGCCCGGCCAGCCGGCCTACGGGCTCCAGTACGCCAAGGACGAGGCCGACTGGACCGCCGGGGCCCGCCCGGTCAGCTCCGACGAGCTCGCCGGCCGCGCGGTGCGAGCCACCCGCGAGGCCTGAGGCCGCAACCCTCGACAGGCCGTTTGGGCGGCGACCGCGCCGCCCGTAGAATCATCGACGAGGGGAGTACTTCCTCGCGCGCTCCGGTCAGTACGGTGGTCCGACGACCACCCCGGTTCGTGGCCGACTGCAGTCGGTGAAGGAGACCTCAGACATCACGTTCTGAGGAGACCCATGCTCACTGCCCTGTCCGCCGCCACCCCGGCGCCGCCCGCTGGATCGGCCGAGTCGATCGGCTCGCCGACGCTGTGGATCGCGACGATCGCCGGCATCGTCGCCCTCTTCGTCATCGACTTCCTCATCACCCGCCGCCCCCATGACCCGAGCATGCGCGAGGCGATCGGCTGGTCGGCCTTCTACATCGCGATCCCGGTCGTCTTCGGCGGCTGGCTGTGGTGGCAGTACGGCTCCCAGCAGGGCGTCGAGTACTACACCGGCTACATCGTCGAGAAGTCGCTGTCCGTCGACAACCTCTTCGTCTTCATCATCCTGCTCTCGGCGTTCGCCGTGCCGCGCGAGCTGCGCCAGCGGGTGCTGCTCATCGGCGTCGGCGGCGCCCTCGTGCTCCGTGGCATCTTCATCGCGCTCGGCGCGCAGATGATCGCGAGCTTCGCCTGGACCTTCCTGCTCTTCGGCGCGATCCTGCTCGCAACAGCGGTCAAGGTCGGCCGCGACGCCCTGTCGCACACCGACCACAGCATCGACGTCGACCAGCTGCGCAGCGTCAGGTTGATCCGCCGCTTCTACCCCGTCACCGACACCTACGCGGGCACCAGCCTCACGGTCCGCCAGGGTCGCACGCGGGCCCTCACGCCGCTGGCTCTCGTCGCCGTCGCGATCCTCGGCACCGACATCGTCTTCGCCATCGACTCCGTGCCGGCCGTCTACGGCATCACCGGCGACCCCTACCTCGTCTTCGCGACGAACGCCTTCGCCCTCCTCGGCCTCCGGGCGCTCTACTTCGTCCTCGAGGGCGCCCTGGCCAAGCTCGTGCACCTCGGCCACGGCCTGTCGCTCATCCTCGCCTTCATCGGCGTCAAGCTCGTCCTGCACTGGGCCCACGGCGTGTGGCCGGGCGTCCCGGAGATCCCGACGCTGCTCTCGCTCGGCGTCATCATCGGCATCCTCGCGGTCGTCACCGTGACGAGCGTGGCGGCCAACAAGCGGGCCGACGCCGCCCCGGACCCGGCTGCCGAGCCCGAGGACGAGGCGTCCTCGCTGCCGCACGCCTGACAGGCCGTGGGCCGTCCGGCCGGCCACACGGCATACCCGGGTCGTATGCCGTGCCGACCGTCGATGAGGGAGGCGTCCCGCTGGGTGCGGGGCGCCTCCCTCGTCTGTGCACCCCGTCCGGCCCGTCCCCGGACGGGGTGCCGCGTCTCAGCTCGTCGCGCTCGGGGAGGGAGAGCCGCCGGGCTGGGACGTCGTGACCTTGAAGACGACGAGACGGGCCGTCGGGTTCGTCGCGCCGACGCCGGTGACGAGCGCCTTGGCACCGACCGTGACGGCCCCGATGGTCGAGTCGGCGCCGTTGCCGTTGGAACGGACCCGGACTTTCGTGTCCGTTGCGATGGCGAAGGTCTGCGAGAAGCCGTCCTTGGCCTTGACCGTGATCGAGCCCTTCGAGACCGCGGTGACGTCGCCGCGGATCGCCTGGTGGGTGACCGGACCGGACGTGCCCTCGGTGACCCACGTGCCGTGCAGCGCCCGGAGCATCCGGGCGCGCAGACCCTTGCGGTCACCCTTCACGGCGGCGGCTGCCCCCTGGGTCGAGTCGTCGACGGCCGGGGTGTCGACGGCCGCGGACACGAGGTCGATGGTGTCGCCGTCGCCGGCTGCTGAGTCCTGCCCTGACGCGGCACCGATGGCACTGGCGGCGGTGCCTGTAGAGTCGGTCTTCGAGCAGGCGCCGAGCGCGAGGCTGCCGAGGACGAGGACCGCCGCACCGAGGGCGGTGGAGGAGCGCTTGAGGCCGGTCGTCCGGCGGGTGTCGGTGTTCATGGCCCCTACGTTCGCGCACCCAGGTGAAGCCTCGGTCCGGGTCGTGTTCGGATCGTGTTCGGGCGGCGGCCGCTGGGCCCGAGCGCAGCCGCACCCGTCGGGGTCAGCCACACACAGGAGGCGCTGGGCGGCTGGCTCCACGCTGTGCCGCCGCGAGCGGAGGGCGCGCCGAGGCGGGCGTGTGCCGTCAGGCGAAGATCGGGCCCACGGCGGGGTACGCGGCGGTGAGGGCGGTGCGCACGGCGGTCAGTGACGGGACGTCCGTGCCGCCCTGGTAGCCGGTGTCGAGCCGCATCGGCTTGCCCCACGCGGTGAGGTCCTCGATCGTCGTGCCGGTCGCGGCACCGGACAGCTGCCCGAACCAGTCGGCGCGGCCGTACGTGACGTCGCCCCCGATGCAGACGAGGTCGACCCATGAGGGGTCGGCGAGGCACACGTTCTCGTAGGGGTCCGGGTGGTGCCGCTCGAGCACGACGAGGTCGGCGGGGCGGCCCTCCGCGACGGCGCCGAGATGGTCATCCAGCCCGGCGAGCCGCGCAGCGACGGAGGTCACCATGGCGACGAGGTCGGCTGCGGCGATCGGGTGACCCTGGCGGGCGAGCTCACGGCGGGCGACCTTCATCTCGGCGAGCAGGCTCGTCGAGCCGGAGGGCAGCCAGTCGGCGCCGAGGGCGACAGGCATCCCGGCCGCGACGGCCTCGCCCGCGAGGGTCGTCTCGCCGTAGAGGCGCAGGTTGGACTGCGGCGACCACACGAGCCGGCACCCGAGCTCTGCGACGGTGTGGAGGTCGTCGGCGGTCAGGGCGCTGCCGTGGATGATGTTCGTCGCTGACGTCGCCCCGCCGAGCGTCACGAAACGCTGGAACTCCTTGGCGCTCACGGCATCCCCGCGCTTCCCCTCGCACAGGTGCAGGTAGAAGGCGTTGACGTCGCCGGCCGTGATCCGCGCCATGACGGCCTCGAAGCTCGGCAGCCCGAACGACCCCGAGGGCAGGTCGATCATCGAGCGCGCGCGGTGCGCGCCGAAGGCCCACTGGTCGAGGTTGCGCACGAGCGGCTCGGACGACGCGCTGCTCGCACCCGACGCGCCCTGGATGCCGGTGACGCCGCCCACGAGCGCGCGCACCTCGGCGTAGCGGGTCTGCGTCTTGGGCGGCACCTGCGTGAGCAGGAGGTTCTGCGGGTCGCGGACGAGAGCCTGGTAGGGCTTGGACCGCCGCCACGCGTAGCGGTTGTCGTAGAGCTTCGGCGGCTCCCACGCGGCGAAGACGTTGAACTCCGGGTGGCCGTGGAGGTCGAGCAGCCCGGGCAGGATGACCCCGTCGGTCTCGAGCACGGTGACGTCGGTCGGCTTGCTCTTCGAGACTCGGTCGATGACCCCGCCCGAGACCGTGACGTAGCCGCTCGACCACGCCCCGTCGGGGGTGATGACGGCGCCGTGCAGCGCGAAGGGCGCCGGAGGCAGCGCCCGGGAGCGGCGCGTCGGCTCGGGCAGCTCCTCGGTGATGCCGCGGGCGTACGCCTTGGCGAACGGGCCCGAGCCACCGCCGGACCCGCCCGGATCCCAGTGCTCGCGGGCGGACGTCGTGCCGGCGCTGGGTCGTGCCGGCCGGGTCACAGAGCTGGCCATGTGCGGGCTCCCTTCGGGACGACGACGCTGATCGTCGCGCGCTTCGTCTGCTTGTCGTCACCGGTGCGGGTCGCCCACGCGTCGACGTCGCGCCACCACGCGGGCGCGCCGGGTGGGAGGTCGACCTCCGGGATGGGTGCGAGGTCCGTCGGACCCCACGTGGCGGCATACGGCGTCAGGTCGGTGGGTCCCTCGGGGGTCACGTGCGCGGCGAGGTCACCGAGGTGGTCGTTCCAGTTCGCAAGCTGCGAGGCGGTCGTCTCGGCGAGCGGCTTGCCCGACGCACGAGCGAATCCCTCCGCGTACGTAGGGTGCCGGATCGCTGCCAGGTGCAGCGACCCAGCGGTGGCGGGCTGGGTCCGTGCCCATGCGGCATACGCCGTCGCCGCGAGGTCGCCGAGCGCGACGACGGCGGTGACCTCAGTGCCGACGAGAAGGGCGTCGAGCCAGCGGTGCCGGTAGGCCGCGATGGCGGCATCCTTGGCGTGGCGGCTCCCGGCCGCCTGCCCGAAGACGCTGTAGAGGTAGACGTTGACCATGGCGTATGCCGTGTGGACGCCGATCTTGGCCAACAGCCCCTGGACGCGCTGGCCGGCCTCACCGACGAGGATGCGGCGCGAGATCGCCTCGTGCGTCGCCGGATCCTGGCCGAGGACGAGCACGCGCGCACTGCCGTCGAGCCGGCCGCGGTGGAAGACAGGCCCCCACTCGGTGCGGAAGTCGGCCGACGGGTAGACGTCGTCACCGGGGTAGTCGGCGACGAGCGACGCGAAGGGCTCGGCGCCGTAGCCGAGACAGCTCTGGTGCACCACGGCCATGGCAGACCTCCACCCGATCGACAGCCGTTGTCAGTGCAGGGTCTCTCGACGGTAGTCCTGATACATCGACCCCGTCGGCGCTTTCGTGCCGGTGGAGGTCAGTCCTCGCCGGCCGCGCGGCGCAGCAGGAGCGCCCTCTCGGCGTCGTTCTGCGTCATCCCGGCCGCGCGGGCGAACTCGGCGCGGGCCTCCTCGTCGCGGCCGAGGCGGGCGAGCAGGTCGCCACGGACGCTCGGCAGCAGGTGGTAGTCGGCGAGCGCGCCTGAAGCCACGAGCCCGTCGACGACCTCGAGCGCCGCGGCCGGCCCGTCGGCGTAGGACAGGGCCACCGCACGGTTGAGGTCGATGACGGGCGACGGGCGGTTGGCTCCGAGCTGGGAGTAGAGCGCGACGATGCGCGCCCAGTCGGTGGCGTCGGCCGTGCGGGCGCGGGCGTGGCAGGCGGCGATGGCGGCCTGCAGCACGTACGGGCCGGTCGCCCCGCGGCCGGGGTCGACGAGAGACACGGCGCGCTCGAGGGCGGCGAGCGCGTGGCGGATGAGGGCCCAGTCCCACTTCGTGCGGTCCTGGTCGAGGAGCAGGACGGGCTCGCCGTCGCGACCGATGCGGGCCCGCGTGCGCGAGGCCTGGATCTCCATGAGGGCGAGCAGGCCGTGCACCTCGGGCTCCCCGGGCGCGAGGGCCGAGAGCACCCGACCGAGCCGGATGGCCTCCTCCATGAGGTCGCCACGCACCCAGTCGCGACCTGACGTGGCGGCATACCCCTCGTTGAAGATGAGGTAGACGACCTCGAGGACCGACGCGAGACGTGGTGCCAGCTCGGCGCCCGACGGCACCTCGATGGTGACGCCGTCCTGGCTCAGGGTCTTCTTCGCCCGCGAGATGCGCTGGGCGATGGTCGGCTCGGTGGTGAGGAAGGCACGGGCGATCTCGCGCGTCGTCAGGCCACCGATCATCCTCAGCGTCAAGGAGATTCGCGCCTGGGCGGTCAGGGCGGGATGGCACGCGGCGAAGACGAGGCCGAGGACGTCGTCGTCGATGTCCTCGAGCGCGGCGTCGAAGTCGCCCTCGGCCAGCTCGGCCACGCGCAGCTCCTCCATGTGTCCCACCTGCTGCAGCTTGCTCGCGAGGTTGACGTCGCGCCGGATGCGGTCGATGGCCCGCCGCCTCGCGGTCGCCGTCAGCCAGGCACCCGGCTTCGTCGGGATGCCGTCGCGGGGCCACTGCTCGAGCGCCTGCACGAACGCGTCCTGCGCGAGGTCCTCGGCGAGCCCGACGTCGCCGACGACGCGGGCGACGACGGCCGTCACCTTGGCGGCCTCCATGCGCCACACGGCCTCGAGCGTGCGCTGGACGTCGTCGTGGGATGCCCGGGTGGCCTGTGACGTGGTCTCGTCGGTCTGGTCGGCGGTGGATGACACCCCGACACTGTGGCACGAACCGGTGTCGGTTCAGCCCTGGGCGGCGTTGCGAGCGGCCTCGGCGCGCATCTGCTCGTCGCGCTCGCGCAGCTCGGGTGAGAAGGCGTCGCCGAAGTCCTCGGCGGCGAACACCTGGCGCAGCTCGAGTGCCTGACCGGGGTCGGGTGCGCACGACACCGGCCACTTCCGGAGCCACTCGAGCGCCTCCTCGCGGGAGCTGACATCGATGATCGAGAAGCCGGCGACGAGCTCCTTGGCCTCGGCGAACGGCCCGTCGGTGACGACCCAGTCGCCGTCCTCGTACGTGACGCGCGCACCCTTGGCGGTCGGGTGGAGCCCCTGCCCGTCGACGAAGACGCCGGCCTTGAGCATCTCCTCGTTGTAGGCCTGCATGTCGGCGAACTGCTGCTCGGTGCCGGTCGTGCCCTGCTCGGTCTCGGGGGTGCTGTGGACGATGATCATGAAGCGCATGGCGGTCTCCTCCTGCGGTCGGTGCACGGTCGTCGGACCCTGCTCTCCTCTACGTCGAATGCGTCGGACGCTTCTCGACACGACACCCGAGAAATCCTTCGGCGACGGCTCAGTGGCGGTCCGGTCGTCCGATGCTGGCACGGACGCGGCCGGCGAGGGCGCGGTAGAAGTCGGCGTTCGCGAGATAGCGGTAGTGGTCGGTCGCGAGGCTGCCCGCCGCGAAGAACGCCGAGTCGTCGACGCCCTCGACGATGCCCTCCGCGCGGAAGCTCAGCAGGTCGGCGTGGTCCCACACGTTCCACCAGCCACCGAGGTGCTCGCGAGGGGGGTGTGCCGCCGGGCCGGGTCCGCGGTCGGGCGCGCTCTCGAGGAAGAGCCCGAGCTCCTCGAAGAGGCCGACCTGCGACGCAGCCGCGCACCAGTAGTCGATGCGGATCCCCCGGTGCTCCGGCATCCGGGGCAAGAAGTGGGTGACGAGGTCGTAGACGATCTGCCCGCCCATGCTGTGGGTGAGCACGACGAGCGGCTCGTCCCGGCTCTCGGCAGCGAAGGCCGCCGCGTCGAGGCCGGCGAGGACACGTTCGACGATCGGTCCCGGAGCCTCGGCACTGCCTCGCGTCGAGACGTAGGTCAGGACGTCGCCGAGGAAGACCGGTACGAAGTCCTCGAGCGGCCGGCGCAGCGACGTGGCCGCCCCGCGCAGCCGACGGATGCGTCGCGGCTCGGGGATGACGTCGTCGACGAGCTCGTCGGCTGCCTCCGCCACGGCGCCTGCAGCGTCCTCGGCCGCCTCCGGCAGGTCGAGCGGGCGCGAGACCAGGGACCGGCCGCCGAACGCGAAGTGGGCGCCGAGGTCGCCCCAGTAGATCCGCATGATCGGCACCCCGGTGGGGTCGTCCGAGACGGCAGGCGCGACGTGCTCGCGCAGGTGCGCCTCGATCGCGGGCCACGGGACCTCGCCGAAGGCCCGCGTCGCCCGCGCGAGGGTGGGGTCCTCGTCGCGGACCGCGACGCCGTGGACGAAGACGATCGGCACGCGAGGGCCCGTCGTCCGGGTCTAGAGCTCGAGCCGCGCGGTCGCGGCCGACTCGACGCCGTCGCGGAAGGCGACGCCTGCCCGCGCCGCCTGCGCGACGGCCTCGAGCACCGGGACGAGGCCGTCGTCGTCGACGTGGCCGGTGACCTCGTCGGCGACGGCCTTGACCTGGTCGGGGGCGTTGCCCATGGCGACGCCCCACGCGGCCCAGTGCAACATCTCGAGGTCGTTGCGCTGGTCGCCGCACGCGACGGTGTGGATCGGCTCGACGCGCAGCTGGCGACGGACGAGCTCGAGCGCACTCGCCTTGGACACGCCCTCCGGGTTGATGTCGAGCCACGCGGACCAGCCGACGGCATACGACACCCCGTGCAGACCGGCACGCTCGACCATCTCCATGAACTCCTCGGCCGTGGCCTCGGGCTGGCGCAGGGTGACGCGCGTGACGGGGTGCGCGATGAGCTCGTCCCAGTCGACCTCGCGCGACTCACCCATCAGCTCGCCGTCGGGGAAGTGCTTGCTCACCTTGAAGCCGACGCCGGGCTCCTCGACGGCGATGAGCGCGTCGGGGAGGGCGACGCGCATCTTCTCGAGCACCGCCTGGGGGTCGAAGGTCACCATGTCGATGATCGAGTAGCCCTCTGCCGCAGACGGGTCGAGGCGGAGCGTCAGCGCACCGTTGGAGCAGATGGCGTAGCCCTGGCGGAGACCGAGAGCCTCGAGGATCGGCGTCGTCGCGATGATCGACCGGCCCGTCGCGATGACGACGGCGACGTCGTCGGGCAGGGCCTGGACGGCGTCGCGGACGCGGTCGGAGAGCTCGCCCATGTGGTTGAGAGTCGTGCCGTCGAGGTCGAGGGCGAGCAGTCGCTGTGCCATGCGCTCACCGTATCGCCCGGCTCGAGTCGCCCATGCAGGCCCGGACACCCGTCACCCGCGCGCCGCACAGCCGTCCCCGCCCCGTCGCCCGAATGTCGCCAGGTCACTGCTCCACCACACGACGCACCGACGCAGGCGCGGCCCGCTGCGGTCGGCTCGCCGCGACCTCAGGCGAGGCGACCGAGCGCGTCCTCGATGCCGCGGTGGAGCGTCGGGTAGGCGTAGATCATCGAGCGGAGCCGCTCGATCGGGACCTCGCCGTGCACGGCGACGGCGAGCGCGCCGAGCACCTCTCCCCCGGCCGGACCCATCGTCGTGGCGCCGACGAGGACGCCGCGGTCGGCGTCGGCGACGACCTTGATGAGACCGTCCGCCTTGGCGATCCAGCCGCGGGTCGTCTCGCCGAGCGGGGTCACGCCCACCTGGACGTTCGCGAGCTTCTCGCGAGCCTGGGCTTCCGTCATCCCGACGGCACCGACCTCGGGATCGGTGAACGTCACGCGCGGGAGGGCGGCATACTCCGCGCGTGGGCCGTCGTCGCCGAGGACGTCACGGATGACGACACCCGCCTGGTACATCGAGACGTGCGTGAAGGCGCCCTTGCCGGTGATGTCGCCGACGGCCCAGACGCCGTCGGCGACGCGGCAGCGGTCGTCGACGGGCGCGGTACGCGAGTCCTTGGCGACGCCGACCGTGTCGAGCCCGACGGCGGCGGGGTCGGCGCGGCGGCCGGTGGCGACGAGGAGCTTCTCAGCCGCCAGCGTCGAGCCGTCGGCGAGCGTGACCGTGAACGTCGAGCCGTCGTGGGTCACCTTCTCGGCGCCGACACCCACGCGGACGGTGATGCCGTCCGCCTCGAGCGCACTCTCGAGGTGGTCGGAGGCCTCCGGCTCCTCGAGCGCGAGGATGCGGTCGGCAGCCTCGACGACCGTCACGTCGACGCCGAATCGGGCCATGACCTGGCTCAGCTCGCAGCCGATGGCGCCGCCGCCGAGCACGACGATCGACCCGGGCAGCTCGGTGGCCTCGACGATGTCGTGGTTGGTCCAGTAGGGCGTGTCCGCGAGGCCGTCGACGGGTGGGATCGCAGCCGTCGTGCCGGTGTTGACGACGATGCCCGTCGTCGCCGTGTGGGCGGTGCCGTCGACGTCGACGCGTCCCGGCCCCGCGATGCGGGCCGTGCCGCGGACGAAGGTCGCGCCCTTGCCGGTGAGTCGCTCGACGGCGACCCTGTCGTCCCAGTCGTCGGTGGCCTCCTCGCGGATGCGCGTGGCGACGACCGACCAGTCGGGCACGACGTCGCCGACCGACCCGGCCAGCCCGTCGACACGACGGGCCTCGGCGAGCGCGTCAGCGGCGCGGATCATCATCTTCGACGGGATGCAGCCCCAGTAGGGGCACTCGCCCCCCACGAGTCTGCGGTCGACACCGAGCACGCGCAGGCCGCGCTCGGCAAGGCTCCCGGCGACGTGCTCACCGCCCGGTCCGAGCCCGATGACGATGACGTCGAAGGTGTGGTCGGTGTCGGTGGCCATGCCACAGCCTTACCCGCTCGGGCCCCGCTGGGAAGAGGCGGCCGCCTGCCGTCCGCCCGGCCCGTGGCGAACGCGGCGCGCTGCCGGCCGGTCAGCGGTCGTGACCGACCGCCCCGTCGACGACCCGCAAGCCGCTGCGCGGCGTGGACGGGTAGCCGGTGTCGAAGTGCATGTAGTCGTGCCACGAGTCGTTGCCCGACCAGTACCACCCGAACGAGGTGACGACCGTCCAGGCCACGCCGCCGTAGCGGATCGTCCCCGGGGTCGAGGCCGAGGGCGGCGGGTTGGGGTCCCAGCTGCCGGTGTGTGGGTTGACGTAGGGGTTCTGGACGGGGTTGAAGTCGAGGGCGCGACCCCAGGCGTGGGGCGAGTACGCGTTGCTGGAGTTGGCCTCGGACGGCTTGCGGCAGTTCATGGCGGTCGAGGCGTTGGCCTTCGAGGCGAGCCACTCCCAGCCGCCCCAGTTCTCGATGCCCTCGACCCGGTGCAGGGGGAAGCGCTTGGCGTAGAGGGCGTCGAAGATCTTGGCCGTGCTGCGGGCGACGTCGGCGTTGACGACCACGTAGCCACGGTGGACCTTGCCGTCGAGACCCCAGTAGGGCACGTCGACGCGGCGGAAGGTCGAGCGTCCGCCGGGGCAGTCTCCCGCACGCCACACACCGGCCACGGTGATGGCCGACCACTGCGCATCGGTCAGGGTGCGGATGACCGACGGCGCGTAGGCCGCGGTGGGTGGGGCGGCCGGCGTGCCGGAGCTGGTGAAGCCGTAGGGGGCAGCGAGCACGGTCGCGGTGGCCGCGCTCGTGCGGGTCGTCGTCGTGTAGCCGGACCGGCGCCCCGTCACCGTCACGGTGATGCGCTTGCCGAGGTCGGCGGTGGTCAGCCGGTAGCTCCACCCGGTCGCGCCGGTGATGGCGGCGCCGTTGCGCCGCCACTGGACACTGAGCGTCGCCGCGGGCGACCAGGCGCCGGCCGTGGCTCGCTGCACCCACCCCACGCGGGTGAGCTGGGCCGAGATCTTCGGGGTCGGCGCCGCCGTGAAGGGCTGGGTCACCGTCCGCGCCGTGCTGGTGCGAGAGACGGTGAGGTAGCCCGTCCGGCGCCCCGTGACCGTGACGGAGAGGGACCTGCCGAGGTAGCCCGAGGGGATCACGTAGGACGCGCCGGTCGCTCCCGTGATCGCCACGCCGGCGACCCGCCACTGGTAGCTCAGCACGGCCGACGGTGACCACGTGCCCGGGGCCGCCCGGACGGTCGAGCCGATCTGCACGACGCCGCCGATCGTCGGCGTCGGCGAGGCGGTGAAGAGGCCGTAGTCGACGGCGGCCGTGGCCGCGGAGGTCCGCGTCACCGGCACGTAGCCGGGGCGGCCGCCCCGCACCTGGACCGACATCTGCCTGGTCCGGTCGGCGGCCTGCAGCACGTACGTGCGGGCGGTCGCTCCGGCGATCGCGACCCCACCGGCCCGCCACTGGTAGGTCAGCGTGGCACTCGGCGACCAGGCCCCCGGGTCGGCCGTGAGCACCCGACCCACACGGAGCGTGCCGCTGATCGTCGGAGTGGGTGACGTGGTGAAGGTGGCGGACCCGACAGGGAGCGTGACGGCGCTGGTCGCAGAGCGGGTCGCGTAGCCGTCGCGGACGGCTGTGACCCGCAGGGACAGGACGGCGGTGACCTGCTCGGCGCGCGGCGTGAACGTCAGGGAGGTGGCTCCCGTGACCGGGCTTCCGTCGGCGAGCCAGGCGTAGGTCAGCGTGGCGGCCGGGTCCCACGTCCCGGCGCTCCCCGACAGCACGGCATCGACCCGCGGCGTCCCCGTGATGAGCGGCGTGCCGACCGGTGCGATGACGCCGGGCGTGACGGGACCGACGGTGGCCGTGGCCATCTCGTCCGGCCGGCCGTCCTGCCGGCCGGTCGCCGTCACGGTGAGCATGGCGCCGACGAGGTCGGGCGTCAGCGGGAGTCGGGCAGCGTCGGCGCCCGTGAGCGGCACGCCGTCGGCGGACCACGCGTACGTCATGACGTCGCCGACGGCGAAGTCGGCCGGCTCGGCCGTCAGGTCTCCCCCGACCTGCGCCGCGCCGACCACCGTGACCGTGGGCGGCGACTGCTCGAGGCCGAGCGAATCCGGACGCTCGAGGGCCGTGGCGCCGCCGGACACGGTCAGGACCGCCACGAGGGCACACAGGGCCACGAGGGCAGCCCGGACGACGGGGGCCCGCTGCCCGACACGCCCTCGCATCGACCGACCGGTCCCACGCGGTCGTGTGCGGCGGGCCCGGACCCGGGCGATCTCGTCGTCGCGCTCCGGCTGGGATCCACGCATCGCGCACTCCTCATCCCCTGTCACGCGGCACGGGGGCCGCGGCGCGCTCTCGACGAGACCGACTGAGGCGCACCCTAGGGGCGCACGCTGCCTGCCCGAGCTCGCGTTGCGCTCCTCGTGTCTGCTCGCAACCGTGCGCCTCCGAGGCGGTATGCCGTGCGCCGCGGTCGCCCTCGGCGGCCAGGGTCGGCACGTGGCACAGGGAAACACCGATCCGGTGCTGCTCTGCTGGGCGACCAGGGCCTCGCCTGGCGAGGGGCGAGGCGGGCCCGGACCGGCTCCTGCGCTGCGAGGACGCTGCCGATGACGAGGACCATGGCGACGAGGTGCACCGGACCGAAGCGCTCACCGAGGAGCGCGACGCCGAGCAGGACGCCGACCACCGGGTTGACGAGGCCGATGATCGAGGCGGAGGTCGGGCCGAGGATCGCCAGACCGCGGAACCACAGGACGTAGGCGACGCCGCTGCCGAGAAGACCGAGGAAGACGAGCGCCCCCACGGCCGGCAGGTCGAGGGCCGGCGGCGCGCCCTCGACGACGAGCCCGATCGGCAGGAGCACGAGGCCACCCGCGACGAGCTGCCACGACGTCATGGTGACGACGTCGTCGGTGGGCGGCCACTTCCTCGTGAGGACGAAGCCGCACGACGACAGCACGACGGCGAGGAGCCCGGCCCCGAGGCCGACCGGGTCGAGAGGTCGGTCGAGGCCGTTCTGGAGCACGAGCATCGCGACCCCGACGAGGCCGACCAGCCCGGTCGCCACCGGGACCCGGGCAGGTCGCTGGCCCAGGAGCAACCACGAGACACCCATCGTCACCATGGGGGCGGTCGCGACGAGCGTGGCGCCGAGGCCGCTCGGGAGGCGGTAGGCCGCGAAGAAGAGGAGCGCGTAGAAGAGCCCGATGTTGAGCGAGCCGAGGACGAGCGAGCGCCACCACCAGTCGCCCCGAGGCAGGCGCCGGAGCCACAGGAGCATGAGCAGGCCGATGGGCAGGGCCCGCACGGTGGCGGCGAAGAGCGGACGGCCGGGTGGGAGCCACTGCTGCGTGACGGCATACGTGGATCCCCAGATGGCGGCGGGGAGCGCCGTCAGCGCGACGTTCGTCCAGCTCGCTCGATTGCCTTCCATGGAAGATAAAATACCTTCCGGAGAAGATATATTCCACCCATGGAGCACCACGAGGACCACGCCCAGCACGTCGTCGACCAGTGGGCCGCCGTCCGCCCCGAGCTCGACGTCACCCCGGTGCTCGTCATCGGCCGGCTGCACCGCGTCGCCCTGGCCCTGACGACCGAGCTCGTCAAGGTCTACAACGCGCACGGTCTCGGCGAGGGCGACTTCGACGTGCTCGCCACCCTGCGCCGCACCGGTGAGCCGCACGAGCTGACCCCGACCGAGCTGATGGACCAGACGATGGTGACCTCGGGCGCGGTGACCAAGCGGCTCGACCGGCTCGAGGGCGCCGGGCTCGTCGAGCGCCGTGTCGCAGGCGGCGACCGCCGCAGCCGCATCGTCGTGCTCACCGAGAAGGGGCGCGAGCGCATCGATCGCGCGGCGCCCGAGCACTTCGCCAACGAGGCGCGCCTGCTCGAGCCACTCAGCGCGTCGGAGCGCGCCACCCTCGCTCGCCTGCTCGGCAAGCTCGGCGCCTCGCTCGGGGTCTGACGCGGCGTCTGACCCGAGGCCGGATGCCGTGGACGGACGGACGCGCCCGGCCGCCGCGGCCTACGCTCCGATTCCATGACCGTCACGTCGCTGGTGCTGCTCGGCGTCGCCGCGCTGCTCATCGGCTTCGCCAAGACGGCCATCGGTGGGGTCGCGAGCATCTCCATCGCGATCTTCGCCTTCGTGCTTCCGACGAAGGAGTCGACGGCGGCGATCCTGCTGCTGCTCCTCATCGGTGACGTCGTCGCCGTCTGGCACTACCGCCGCGACGCCGACACCGGCCTGCTCAAGCGGCTCATCCCGGCCGTGCTGCCCGGACTCGCCCTCGGCGCCCTCTTCCTCTCGTGGGTCGACGACACGACGCTGCGTCGCGCCATCGGCGGCCTCCTCCTCGTCCTCGCGGCGCTCCAGCTCGTCCTCACGTGGCGCTCCCCCGACACGGCCCGGGTCGGCTCCTCGCGCGCTGCCGCGCTCGGCACGGGGGCGGCCGCGGGCTTCGCGACGATGACGGCGAACGCTGCCGGCCCGGTCATGACGCTCTACCTCGTCGCGCAGGGCGTCGAGAAGCGCCGCTTCCTCGGCACCGGAGCGCTCTTCTTCTTCGGCGTCAACCTCTGCAAGCTGCCCTTCAGCATCGGACTCGGCCTCTTCAGCGTGGAGACCCTTTGGCGCACAGTCCTGCTCGCTCCGCTCGTGCTCGTCGGCACCTGGCTGGGGCTGCACACGGCACGGCGCCTCAGCCAGACCCGCTTCGACCAGCTCGTGCTCGCCGCGACCATCGTCTCGGCACTCGCGCTCGTCGTCCGCTGAGGCTCATCGACGTTCGCCGCGGTTCGCCGCCTAGGGTGCTCGTCATGAGCCGCGCCGCCGACGACCTCGATCTCATCCGCGCCTCCCGACAGGCCTGGGGAGGTCTCGAGACGCTCCACGTGCTCGGCTACTTCGCCGACGACGTGCGCGACGCCCATGTCGCCCTCGGCCTGCACCCGCGCCTCAGCTACTTCGCCGCACGGTCGGCCGCCTTCGGTGCGGTCGGGCCCGAGGTCCCGACCGCGACGTTCTACGTCTTCGCGCCGTGGCTGCACGCCAAGGCCCTGCCCGCGTCGTGGGCTGCTGCGAGCCCCGAGCAGGTGCAGCAGGCCCGTCGCGACGGCATGACCGTCGTGCTCGACCGCGTCGTCGGCGACACCGACGTCACCGAGCTGCTCGACCTCGCCCGCACCGTCTGCGCGGGCCTCACGGCCCCCGGCCGCCCGTTGTATGCCGCCCACGCCGGGCTCGAATGGCCGGACGAGCCGCGCCTCGCGCTCTGGCACGCCGCGACCCTCATCCGCGAGCACCGCGGGGACGGCCACGTGGCAGCGCTGCTCCACGCCGGGCTCGACCCGGTCGAGTCGATCGTCATCGGCGGCCTCTTCTCCGGCAACACCGGATTCATGCGGTCGAGCCGCGGCTGGTCGGACGACGAGTGGGCGGCCGGCGTCGCGCGGCTCACCGAGCGGGGGCTCGTCGACGGCGACGCGCTCACGGAGGAGGGGCTCGCGTTCCGCAAGGACCTCGAGCGCGAGACGGACCGGATGGCCCTCGAGGGCTGGGCGCACCTGGGGCTCGAGGGCACGCGCCGGGTCGCCGAGCTGGCCGCACCGCTGCGGGCGGCCGCGCTCGGCAGCGGCATCCTCCCCGACTGGATCAGCTCTCGCGGCTGACTTCCCCCACCGCGGTTCGAGGTGATCCTGCGACGCACGTCGGTGTCGGGATCACCTCGAACGAGCCTGTGCCCCCGCGGGTTCGAGCCGACCGTCAGGGGGTGAAGGCGTCGCGGAAGCCTTGCAGCGCTTGCTCGTCGTCGCCCGACGCGAAGCCCTCGAGACCGACCGGACCGGAGTAGCCCATCTCGACGAGGGCCCGCGCGATGGCCGGATAGGCGATCTCGCCGGTGCCGGGCTCCCGACGGCCGGGCACGTCGGCCACCTGGATCTCGCCGATGTGCGGCAGGGCCCGGCGGCAGAGCTCGATGAGGTTCCCCTCGCCGATCTGGGCGTGGTAGAGGTCGAGCATCAGCTTGAGGTGCGGGCTGTCGACGGCCGCGACGAGGGCCAGGCAGTCGGCGGCGGTCGCGAAGGGCACGCCGGGGTGGTCGACCGCGGTGTTGAGGTTCTCGAGCACGAACATGACCCCCTCGCGCTGCCCCAGCTCGGCGAGGCGCCCGAGCGTGCGCTGGGCCGTCAGCCACATCGGGCCGGTCGCGACCGGCTCGGGCCGCACGGGCAGGCCGCGGTCGTCGAGGCCGGTGCCGTGGAGGTTGAGCCGCGGGATGCCGAGCCGCTGCGCCACCGGCACCGACTCGGCGGCGGTCGCGAGCAGCTCGTCCGCCCCCTCCGCGTCGCCGAGCCGGCCGCGGACGTAGCCCGTCATCGACGAGTAGACGACCCCCTCGTCACGCAGGGCGACGAGCTCGTCGACGTCGTGGCGCGTCCAGTCCCAGATCTCGACCTGGAAGCCGAGCGCGTGGATGCGGCGCACGCGCTCGGCGAAGGGCAGGTCGAGGTAGACCATCTCGGCGCTCACCGCGAGCGGGAACGGGCTCGCCATCAGGCACCCGCTCCGGTCGCCACGCGGTCGGCGTCGCGGATCGTCACGGTGCCACCGGTCTCGACGGCCTCGATGCAGGCGAGCGCGATCCGCAGCGCGGCACGGGCGTCCTCACCACCGACCTGCGTGGGCCCACCGGTGCGAACCGCGGCGCAGAAGGCGGCGAGCTCGGCGGCATACGCGTCGGTGAAGAGGTCGGTGTCGGCGCGGGCCGTCGGGCTCGCGACCCCGGCCGCGCTCCAGTGCGCCGTGCTGAGGTGGGCCGGGCTGCCGGCGGTGACCATGCCGGCCGAGCCGAAGACCTCGGCGCGCACGTCGTAGCCGTAGGCGGCCGAGAAGCTCGCCTCGGCGACGGCGATCGCGCCGTTGTCGTAGCGGATGGTCACGACGGCGGTGTCGAGCAGGCCCGCGTCCTTGAAGTCGGGTGCGACGAGGGCGTCGGCCATGACGGAGACCTCGACGGCCGTCGCGCCGGCGTTGAACCAGTTGAGCGCGTCGAAGTCGTGGATCAGCGTCTGGGTGAAGATCGTCCACGGCGGCACGCCGGCCGGGTCGGCGAGGCCGGGGTCGCGGGTGAGCGAGCGGAGCAGCTGGGGCGTCCCGATGCCCCCGGCGGCGACCGTCTCGTGGGCGGCGGCGAAGTCGCGGGCGAAGCGACGGTTGAAGCCCACCTGCAGGGGTGTGCCGGCAGCTCGGGCCGCGGCGACGGCGCGGTCGGCGTCGGCGAGGGTCATCGCCATCGGCTTCTCGACGAAGACGGCCTTGCCGGCCTCCGCAGCCGCGACGACCAGGTCGGCGTGCGCGGTGCTGGCGCACGTGATGGCGACGGCCTCGACCCGTGGGTCGTCGATGAGGGCCTGCGGGTCAGTGAGCCAGTCGACGCCGAGCTCCTCGCCGAGCCGCTCGGCCGCGGCCGCCCGGGGGTCGGCGACGGCGACGAGCTCGGCCTGCCCGAGCCTCCGAGCCAGTGTCGTGGCGTGGTGGGTGCCGATGCGGCCGGCTCCGATGAGACCGATCCGGACCGGGTCGATGCGCGTCATGGGCTGCTCCTTCGCAGATGGTGACTAGAGCGCTCTAGTTCGTGACTCATTGAAGCGCCCCACCGCCACGCCGGTCAAGGGCTGGCCGACATTCATGGAGCGCTCTAGAGTCGCGACGTGGGCAGCGAGAGAGTCACGATGGAGCACGTCGCCGCACGTGCGGGCGTCTCGCGCGCCCTCGTCTCGATCGTCTTCCGCGGTGTCCCGGGCGCGTCCGAGGCGACACGCGAGCGCGTCCTCGCCGCCGCACGCGAGCTCGACTACCGCCCGGACACCCGCGCCAGCCGTCTCGGCAGCAGCCGCACCCGCACGCTCGGCGTGACGTTCGCCGTCGGTCACGCCTTCCACGGCGACCTGCTGGAGAGCCTCTACACGCACGCCGACGCGGCGGCCTACGAGCTCGTCCTGAGCGGCGTCACGCCGTCGCGCTCGGAGGCGGCCGCGGTCGAGACCCTGCTCGCCGAGCGGTGCGAGGGCATCATCCTGCTCGGTAGCAGCCAGGAGACGGCCCAGCTCGAGCGACTCGCCGCACGCCTTCCGGTCGTCAGCGTCCTGCGGCCCGTCCCCGGTGGCGGGGTCGGCGTCGTGCGCACCGACGACGCCGCCGGGCTGCGCCTGTCGGTCGAGCACCTCCGTGGCCTCGGCCACCGCCGGGTCGCCTTGCTCGACGGCGGTCGCACCGCGGGCGCGGCCGAGCGGCGACGCGGCTACCGCACGGCGATGCGCCGCTCGCCGGCCCTGACCGAGATGGTCCTGCCCGGCGGCGTCAGCGAGCTCGAGGGTGCCGAGGCGGCCCGCGCCTTCCTCGGGCTCGGCGCGCGCGAACGACCCACGGCCGTCGCGGCCTTCAACGACCGCTGCGCGATCGGCTTCGTCGACGTGGTGCGGCAGGCCGGGCTCCACGTGCCCGGCGACGTGTCCGTCGTCGGCTTCGACGACATCACCGAGGCCGGCTACCCGCACGTGGCCCTGACGACGGTGCGCCAGGACGCCGAGCGGCTCGGTGCCGAGACCGTGCGCACCCTCGCCGAACGGCTCGACGGCGGGGCCCCGGACGGAGGTTCCGGCACGACACCGCCCGCCCCGGTGGTCATCGAGCCCGAAATGGTCGTGCGTGCCAGCACGGCTCCGGCCACGCGCCGCGGCGTGCGCTCGTGAAGCCGCACCACGTGCTCGGCCGTGACGTCGGGACGGACGTGCGCGTGCAGTTCACGAGCCTCCGGGGCCGGGTCGTGCGGTCGTTGGCCCTCGGGGGCGACGCGCCCCGCACGACGCCGCTCGTCGTCGTCCTCCCCGGGCTCGGTCTGCCGTTCTACACGATCCCGACCGCGCGAGCCCTCGTCGCCCGCGGCCTGGCCTGCACGGTGCTCGACCTGCCCGGCTTCGGCTCCGACCTGCCACGTCCGACGAGCCCCTCGATCCACGCCACGGGCCTCACCGCGGCGCGCTGGATCGAGGCCCAGGCCGCCGGGCATCCCGTCGTCGTGCTCGGCCACTCGACGGGCGGGCAAGCAGCGCTGACCGCCGCCCTCGCCCTCAGTGCCCGCCGCCGGGACTTCTCGCTCGTGCTCGCCGGGACGACCTTCGCCCCCGAGCAACGCCGCCTGCACCGTCTGGCCCGGGCCACCCCCTTCGCCTACCGCGACGACCGCCTCGACCAGGTCGACGCGATGGAGCTCTACCGGGGTCGCACCGGCATCATCACGATGCTCCAGTCGGGGATCCACGACGCCCCCGAGGAGCGGATCGCGCACCTGCCCGCGCCCCTGACGGTGACGGCGGGGGTGCACGACGCCTTCGTGCCGGTCACGTGGCTCGACCAGCTCGCCTCGTCCGCCCACAGCGCTCCGAGCGTGCGCACGTCGCTGCTCGGCGGCTCGCACAACAACCTCTTCACGCACCCGGAGGAGATCGCCGGGCTCGTCGTGCGGGCGGCCGCCGACGCGACGGCCGCGGCCGCCGTCTGAGCCGTCCGGACTGGCAGGGTGGTCCCATGCCGACCTACCTGTCCGATGACGGCACCGAGCTCGCCTACCGCACCGAGGGCACCGGCGACCCGCTCGTCGTCTGGCCCGGCGGCCCCGCCCGTGACGCGGCATACCTCGGGGACCTCGGCGGACTCGCGCGAGTGGCCGGGCGCACGCTCGTCATCCCGGACCCGCGCGGCACCGGCGACTCCCCGGAGCCGGCCGACCCGACGGCATACGGCCCGTCGCGGCTCGCCGACGACCTCGACGCGCTCCGCGCCCACCTCGGGCTCGAGCGCTTCGACCTCCTCGGCCATTCCGCCGGGGCATCCGTGTGCCTGCTGTATGCCGCACGCCACCCTGCACGCGTCGGTCGCCTCGTGCTCGTCACCCCCGGCACCTCGGCGGTGGGCCTCGACATCAGCGACGACGACTGGGAGGAGCGCATCGCGCTGCGCTCCGGCGAGCCGTGGTTCGCGGCGGCCAGGGTCGCTCTCGACTCCGACGACGACTCCGCGGCGACGCGGCAGGCGATGTCACCCTTCCTCTACGGGCCGTGGACCGAGGCCGCACGGCGGCACGCCGCGACGGACGAGGCCCAGCGCAACCGCGGGGGCACCCTGGCCTTCCGCGCCGAGGCCGTCGACACGGCCACGACGCGGGCGGCACTCGGGTCACTGACCGCCCCGGTGCGCGTCATCGTCGGCGAGCTCGACCTCATGCCGGGCCCGGAGCTCGGCGCGGAGCTCGCCGCGCTCTTCGTCGACGGCCGCTCTGTCGTGCAGCCCGGCGCCGGCCACTTCCCCTGGGTCGACGACCCGGGCCGCTTCGCGCGCCTGGTGTCGGCCGCACTGGAGGACTGAGGAGCGTCAGCCCGGGACGGGGTCGCGGCCCTGCCACGTGCAGACGCACGCCTCGTTGCCCTCGGGGTCGGCGAGGATCCAGAAGGCCGGGGCCCTCGCGTCGGACACGAGGTGCCCGCCGGCGGCCAGTGCCCGCTCGATGCGTCCGGGCGCCTCGTCGTGGGCGACGGTGACGTCGAGGTGGATCCGGTTGCGTTGCGGCCGAGGCTCGTCCATCTGCTGGAACCACACGGCCGGGCCGAGGCGGAGCGGATCCTGCACGTCGTCGCGGGCGATGACGTCCCACCCGAGGACGGCGTCCCAGAAGGGCCGGACGGCGTCGATGTCCATGGCGTCGATGGCGATCTCGACGACCGTGAGGGTCCCCGGTTGCGAGGTCAGCCCCATCTCGGCGACCACGGAGTCGACGGCTCGGCCGACCGCGATGTCGGCGTCGCTGACGCCACCCGCCGGCTCGGTCGACACAGCCAGGTGCACGAGGGCGCCGCGGACGTCGAGGTCGGGCTGCCGGCCCAGGGGCGCCGCCACGGCGCCGACCCGCGCGACGAAGTCGAAGGCCGTCGCGACGTCGGGCGCCTGCACCGTGAGGTGCATCCGCTGGAGCAGGAACCGCCACGTGGGGAGGGCGTCGGACGCCGCCTGTCGGGTCAGCTTGTCGGCCATGACCCGACCGTAGTCCGCTGCGCCGACGCCCGGGCCCTCACGGCTCGCGTATGCCGCCGCACCGGGTCGTCGTGTCACCGCGCGGCGCCGTCGTGCCGCGGACCACGAGCTGCGGCTCGAGGACGAGCTCGACGGGCTCGGTGCGCCCCTCGTCGAGGCGCTGCGTCGCTGCCTCGACCGCGGCCGTCGCCATCGCCTCGGGGATCTGGCTGACGCTCGTGAGGTCGACGGTCGCGAGCCGGGCGATGAGGCTGTCGTCGTAGCCGACGACCGAGACGTCCGCGGGCACGTCGACACCGTCGCGCCGGAGTCGGTCGAGGAGACCCAGCGCGGCCCGGTCGTTGAACGCGACGACGGCGGACGGCATACGCACGCGGCCACGTCGGGCCGCCCGATCGTCGGCGGGCTCCGGTTCGCGGCCTTTCGACGGTTCAGGTTGGAGGTGGAGGGCTGCGGCGGCGCGGGCGCCGGACTCCTCGTCTCCCCCGCCGTCGACGACGACGGCCGCGTCCGCGAGACCGAGGCGTTTCATGGCGCTGCGGTAGCCCTGTCGGCGCAGCGTGGCGATCGGCCCGCGCGGCCCGTCGACGAAGGCGATGTCGCGGTGACCCAGCCCGACGAGGTGCTCGACGGCGAGGCCGACGCCGACGTCGTCGGCCGCGCGCACGACGTCGACGCCGGCCGCCTGCGCCCGGCGGCCGATGGCCACGACGTGGTGCTCCTCGGCCAGCGCCGCGAGCTCGGCGTCGGGCAGCCGGGGACCGAGCAGCAGCAAGGCCTCGCAGCGGAAGTCGAGGAGCGACTCGACGGCGCGGCGCTCGTCGCGGGTGCGTGTCAGCGGGCTGACGACGATGTCGTAGCCGCGCTCGTCGGCGGCGGCCTGGAGGTCCTCGAGCAGCTCGGCGTGGAAGGTGCTGCTGACGTCCATCGTCACGCCGAGGAGCTGGGTGCGCCGCCGGGCGAGGAGGCTCGCGGTGCGGTCGGCGCGGTAGCCGAGCTCGCGGGCGGCGTCGAGGACGGCCTCGCGCGTCGCGGCACCCGGCCCCGGGCGTCCACGCAGGACGAGGGACGCCGAGGCGGTGCTGACGCCGGCCCGGGAGGCGACGTCCTCGAGGCGGGGGCGCGCGGGGCGGGACGGCATACGGCTCCTTCGGGTGGCGGCTCGGGTGGCGGCGTCGGTGGCGGCGTCGGGAGGGACTCAGGACAGATTGTCAGAACAAAGTGTTGACAGGCGTGGGCGGCGCTCCGCACACTGGAGCCATCGTAACTTAAAGCGCTTTAAAAGCGCTCGTTGCGCAACCCTGACCGAGATGTCCAGAGAGGTACATCCCATGACGCAGTCACCCATCGGCGTCGCCGTCATCGGCGCCGGCATGGCGGGACGGGCGCACTGCGCCGGCTACCGCACCGCCCCCACGCTCTTCGACCCACCGCTGCCGCCCATCCGGTATGCCGCCGTCGTCGACGCGAATGAGGCCGTCGCCAAGGACGCTGCCGCCCGCTACGGCTACGAACGCCACGGCACCGACTGGCGCGAGCTGCTGACGGCCGACGACGTCCAGGTCGTCAGCGTCGTCGTCGCCAACCACCTGCACCGCGAGATCGTCGAGGCCCTCCTCGACGCCGGCAAGCACGTGCTCTGCGAGAAGCCGATCGCCGCGAGCATCGACGACGCCCGGGCCATGATCGCCGCCGCCGAGAAGCACCCGGACCTCACGACCGGCACGGCGTTCGTCTACCGTCGCCAGCCCGCCGTCGCCGCGATCCGCGAGCTGCTGCACGACGAGCTCGGCGAGGTGAGCCACTTCAACGGCCGCTACTGGTGCGACTACGCCCGCAGCACCGAGACGCCGATGGCGTGGCGCTACAAGGGCGGCCCCGGCACCGGAGCCCTCGCCGACATCGGCAGCCACCTCATCGACCTCGCCGAGTTCCTCTGCGGGCCCATGGACTCCGTGAGCGGCGCGACGTTCACGACGAAGGTCACGGAGCGCGCCGTGCCGCTCGGCACGACCTACGGGCACGCCCGGGCCGAGCTGTCCGACGTGCGCGAGCCGGTCGAGAACGACGACGTCGCGACCTTCACCGCGCACTTCGAGTCCGGCGCCGTCGGCACCTTCTCGATCTCGCGCATCGCGCCGGGCCACGCGAACTCGCTCGCCTTCGACCTCATGGCCGAGCACGGCGCCGCGAAGTGGGACATGGACCGACCCGCCGAGTTCTCCGTCATCCGCAAGCTGCGCGACGACGGCCTCGACGGCTACAACCAGGTGCTCGCCGGCCCGGCCCACCCCTACGTCAAGGGCGGCCTGCCGATGGACTTCCCCGGCGTCTCCTTCGGTGTCGGCGACCTCTTCGGCTACCAGTGCCGCGCCTTCCTCGAGCAGGTCGCCGGCATCGAGGGTCTGCCGCCCGTCGCGACCTTCGAGGACGGCCTGCGCGACCTCACCATCATCGATGCGGTCACCCGCTCAGCCGCGGCCGACGGATCGTCCGTCTCGCTCGCCTGACGCGCGCTCGAATCCATCACCACCCCAGACACTTTCGAAAGGTACGACCATGCAGCTCGGCGCCTACAACGCCTGCCTCGGCGACAAGCCCCTCGGCGAGGCCCTCGACATGATCGCGAGCCTCGGACTCACGAGCGTCGAGATCAACTCCGGCGGCTTCCTGCCGCCCATCCACCTGCCCGTCGACGACCTCCGGGCGAGCGAGCAGGCCCGGCAGGACTACCTCGGCGAGTTCACCTCGCGCGGCCTGACCCTGACCGCCCTCAACTGCAACGGCAACCCGCTGCACCCGGCCGCCGGCTTCCCGCACTCTCAGGACCTCGTCGACTCGATCGAGCTCGCCGCGCTCCTCGGCGTCCCGCGCGTCATCACGATGTCCGGCGCTCCGGGCGGCGAGCCGGGCACCTCTGTCCCCGTGTGGAACCCGCTCCCGTGGTGGAGCCCCTTCCTCGACGTGCAGGACCATCAGTGGAGCGTCGCCGTGCCCTACTGGAAGGACATCCAGGCCCGGGCCGCCGCGGCGGACGTCCGCGTCGCCATCGAGATGCACCCGGGCAACATCGTCTTCAACCCGCGCACCCTGCACCGCCTCGTCGAGGAGACCGGAGCGACCCACGTCGGTGCCGAGATGGACCCGAGCCACCTCTTCTGGCAGGGCATCGACCCCGTCCTCGCCGTGGCCGACCTCGGCGAGCTCGTCTTCGTCGCCGCGGCCAAGGACACGCGCATCAATGACGCCGCGAAGGTCAACGGCGTCATCGACGACTCCTTCTACCGCGTCGCCCAGGGCGAGCCCGGCTACCTGCCGCTGGGTGGCGGCACGACCCTGAGCGGCTGGCCCAAGAGCCCCTCCTGGGACTTCGTCGCCGTCGGCCGCGGGCACGACACGGCCTACTGGACCGAGTTCCTCCGCGCCCTGCACAAGGTCGACCCCGACATGCCCGTCAACATCGAGCACGAGGACCAGGAGCTCGACCAGCTCGAGGGGCTGCGCTTCGCCGCCAACACCCTCATCGAGGCCGCGAAGGGCATCTGACGCCGCGCCGCCACCCGGTTGAGGTAGGCGCGCCGCAGGTTCTGCGGCGGCGATACCTCAACCGGGCGGTCGGTCAGCGGCCCGTCAGTTCTGGCGGTCGCCGTTCCAGCTGATCTCCCAGGTCGTGTTGTCGCCGTGCTGCTGGGTCCAGAACGTCCGCCAGGAGGCCGACGTCGTGGGCTGGGGCAGCTTGGCGCCGAGCAGACCGCCGACCGTCGGGTCGCCGTCGGAGACGTGGATGCCGGTGATCTCGTTGTCGCCGTCGTTGTACGACGGGCCGCTCATCGAGTCGAACGTCGCGGACGCGTCGCGGCCTTCCGCCAGGAAGCGGACCGGCTTCGGAGCGCGACCCCGCCCGGCGGCATACGACCCCTCCTGCTCGCGGCCGTCGGCGAGGTTGAAGACGTAGCCGGAGTCGAGCGCGTTGCGCTGGGTGTGCAGGCCGTCGCCGGCGTCCTCGACGACGAGCAGGTCGTCCTTCGTCGCGAAGGTGATGTTGTCGAAGCCGGTGTGCTCGACGTCGCCGACCGCGGCGATCGAGATGCGACCGGTGTCGGAGGTCGGGCTCGCCTGCGAGATGCGGAAGACGCCGCCGTACGCGCCGGGGAGGGTGCTCGAGGTGCTCGTGTCACCCGTCTCGGTGAAGTAGAACTCCTTGAATCCCGTGCCGGGCCGGAAGACGCCGTTCTCGGGACGCTTGAGCGGCGTTGCGTTCGCTGCCTTGGCGGCGGCGGTGGCGTCGAACGCCTCGGTCGTGCCGGTGTGGATCGTGACCCACGCCGTCGCGAAGGACGAGCCGTACGTGTGCAGCGCACCGATGAACGGGTCCGACGGGTTGGACTGGAGCTGTGACGTCGTGGCCGGCGTGCCGTCGGCGCGCCTGATCTGCAACGCCTGGAGCGTGCCGCCCCGGGTGAGGTCGCTCTTGTCGTTCGGCACGAAGCGGTAGACGAAGCTGTTGGGCACCTTGCCGCCGCTCGCCCCGGCACCGCCGATGTCCTCGAGCATCCAGACGTTGCCGGCAGCGTCGTTCTGGATGCCCTCGAAGCCACCGGAGCCGAGCGCCGCGAGCCGCGTCGCCCTGCCGCCGTCGACCGGGTCACCCTTCGCGTCGAGGCCGACCCCGAACACGCCACCCTTGGGGGCGCTCGACTCCGCCGTGAGGAGGAGCTGGCGGGTGAACGGGTCCCACGTGATGCCGTCGATCGTCGGGTAGGCGTTGCCCGCGACGTCGGTGTCGGAGATCAGCGTGACCCGCTTGAGGGGATCGGTCTCGTCGAGGTTGATGCGCGTGACATAGCCGCGCGGACCGATCTCGTGGCCCTGGTAGAGGTAGTGCCTGCCGCCGAGGACGAGGTAGACGTTCTTGTCGGGCTCGGTCTTGTGGGCCTCGTTCTTCGTCTGCGTCAGAGGCGCACCGTCGAGGGTGTTGAAGCCGTAGTGGGTCACGCCGTTGGCGGTGTCGGGGTTCGTCAGCGGCAGGTTGCCCCAGGCGACGGACGTCTGGCTGGCCGACGGGGTGAGGACGTTGTTCTGCACGCCGAACTTCGCGTTGGCGTGCAGCACGCCCACGACGGGGAGGCCGCCGTGGGCGTCGGCGGAGGAGCCGCCGAGGGCGAAGGCGGCGGCTGCGGCGAGGGTGCCGACGAGCCCCGCCTTGACGATGGTGGGAGTGTGCACGGAGAAGCCTCTCGTGGGCCCCGGTGTGAGTGCCCGGGGTGGGTGAGCTGAGACCGCTCCACACTTTCGGCGGAGTCTGGGAGAACCCTTCGGATCCCGTGAACGGCGTGGAAGATCGCGCCGACGAGCCGGTGAAGTCTCGACGACCGGCCGGACGCGGCCACTGGCGGACGGGGTACGTGTCTGGGGATGGCCTGCTCGGGGAGCGCGACACAGGCCGACGCCATGTCCCCGCACGCATCGCCGCGTGCCGCCGAAAGCCGAGACCCCGATGGCCCTCGAGACCCAGCTGCGCCAGCGACGCCCCTACCACGGCGCGCACCTCGTCACCCGCCTCGTCGGGCCGGCGACGATCGGCGCCCTCGTCGTCGCCTTCGCGCTGCTCTGGCTGCTGGCCCGACCAGTCGGCGACGCGGGCCAGTTCATCGGTCAGCTCATCGGCGCGGAGGGGGTCCTGCTCCTGTCGGTCGGCCTCGTCCTCATCAGCACACTGCGCTGGGTCGAGCAGTTCTTCGACGGCGTCGACAAGGCCGCGGTGTGGCACCGCCGGGTCGCGATGGCGGGCACGGCCCTCATCGGCGTGCACATCGCGTCGACGGGCAACCCCAACCCCACCCAGCTCGGTCCGACCCTGGGCACGATCGGCATCGTCGGGCTCGCGACCCTCACCGTGTGGGCCATCGCCCCGCGTTGGCGCTCCATCACACCGCGACCGGCGCGCCCGCTCGTGGAGCGTTTCATGGCGGCGCCACCGATCCGGTTCGTCGGCAGGTGGATCGGCCGCTACGGGCTCTGGCGCGGCTTCCATCGCCTGACCGGGATCTTTCTGGGACTCGGGTTCGTCCACGGCCTCATGGACGCGACCGTCTTCGGCTCGCAGCTGCTGCGGTGGTCCTACGTCGCGGTCGGTGGCGTCGGTCTCGCCTTCTACCTCTACCGCGAGCTGCTGGCCCGGCGCGTCGCCCGGACCCATGACTACGAGGTGTCGTCGGTGGAGCCCATCGACGACGCGTCGTACGAGATCTGGCTGCGCCCGCTCGGTGACCGCTTCGACTTCCGCCCCGGCCAGTTCGCCCTCGTCAACCTCGAGGCCCGCGACCGCTGGCACCGGCACCCCTTCACGATCGCCAGCGGCCCGCAGGAGAAGGAGGTCCGGATCACGGTCCGCGCCCTCGGCGACTTCACGTCGAGCATCGGCGATCTCGTCGCGCCGGGCATGCCGGCCGTCATCAGCAGCCCACAGGGGCATTTCGACTTCACGCGGGGCACCGAGCACCAGGTGTGGGTCGCGGGCGGGATCGGGGTCTCGCCGATGCTCAGCTGGCTCCGCTCCGTCAGGCCCGGTGAGCTGCCGCACCGCGTCGACTTCTTCTACACAGCGCGAGGTCCGGCGCCCCTCGCCGACGAGGTCGCGCACCTGGTGGGGCACCACGAGGAGCTGCACCTCCACCTCGTCGACACCGAGACCGACCCGCGGCTCACGGTCGAGCAGGTGCTCGCGACGGTGGGCGCCGAGCCTCGCCTCCTCTCGGCCTTCCTCTGTCGGCCCGCAGATCCTGCGCGCCGAGCGCCTCGCCCGGGGTCTACGGCTACTTGGTGGCGCCCTCCGAGGTCACCGGCTGGCCTCCGGCCGACGTCGCCGGCTTGGTCACCGCCTGGTCGAGCCCGACGCGGAAGCCGTGTCGGCAACCGAGGTCGTCGGGTCCGTCGTCGTGGCGGCCGACGTCGATTTGCCGCTGTCTCCACGGTCGGCGATGTTGAAGCCGACGTAGATCTTGCCGTCTCCGGCGTCGGTCATCGAGGAGCCGAGACCGCTGAGCTCCTGGTTGGTGTAGGCGGCCGTGCCACCGCTGCTCGGGTTGGCGCCGGTGTCCCACTTGGCGGCGGTGTCGAAGCCGCTACCGGCCGTGGCGACGTCGTCGACGTAGGCGAACGTGTGCTTGGGTCCGGTTGCAGGGCAGGCGAACAGGCCGTTGCAGCAGATCTGGGGGACGGACCGCAGCCGGGTCTTGCCGAAGAGCGGGTTGGAGAGCGCGATTTCGCAGGTTGTGGTGGCAATGGCGACCGGGATCCGGAGCCGCGTGTCGAGGGTTGGGGCGTCGGTCGGGGCCGGCGGTCTTGCGTTGGAGCGCACTCCAACACCTAGCGTCGATGGGATGACCGACACCTTCCCCCTGGCAGACCGCTCCGTTCGACGCGTGGGCTTCGGCGCCATGCAGCTCCCCGGCCCCGGGGTCATGGGGCCGCCGCGCGACCGCGACGAGGCGCTGCGCGTGCTGCGCCGAGCCGTCGAGCTCGGCGTCGACCACATCGACACCGCCCAGTTCTACGGGCCTGACGTCAGCAACGAGCTGATCCGCGAGGCCCTGCACCCGTATGCCGCCGACCTGGCTCTCGTCTCCAAGGTGGGGGCGCGGCGCGACTCGGCCGGCGCGTGGCTGCCTGCCCAGAAGCCTGCAGAGCTGCGCGCCGACGTGGAGGCGAATCTGCGCGCTCTCGGGGTCGACCGCCTGACGGCAGTGAACCTGCGTCGGATGGACGCCGACGCGCCCGGTGCCGGTGAGGTGCCGCTCGAGGACCAGGTCGCCGAGCTCGCCGCCCTGCGCGACGAGGGCAAGATCGCCGGGGTCGGCCTCTCGACGGTATCGGCTGCGGATCTCGCTGCGGCGCAAGCGATCACGGAGATCGTGTGCGTGCAGAACCCCTTCAGCCTGGTCGACCAGACGGACGCAGACGTCCTCGACGCGTGCACGTCGGCCGGGATCGCGTACGTTGCCGTACTTCCCGCTCGGCTCGGCCTTCCCGCACCTGCCGAAGGTCGTCGACCAGGCTGCGGTGCAGGCGGTCGCCGCTCGTCGCGGCGTACCCGCGGCGCGGGTCGGCCTGGCCTGGCTGCTCGCCCGCGCCGACAACGTGCTGCTCATTCCGGGCACGTCGTCGGTCGCGCACCTCGAGGAGAACATGGCGGTCGCCGACCTCGAGCTGACCGACGGCGACCTGGCCGACCTGGCGGCGGTCGCCGCCTGACCGGGGCTGGGCGTCAGGCGCGCGTCAGCGCCGCGTCAGCGGCGCGTCAGCGGCGCGTCAGCGGCGCGTCAGCGGCGCGTCAGGAGGACGACCGGGATGACGCGGTGGGTCTTCTGCTCGTACTGGGCGAAGCCCGGGTAGCGGCGCTTCTGCTCCTCCCAGACCGGCTCGCGCTCGTCGGGGGTCAGGACCTTCCCGTGCACGTCGATCGTCTCGACCTCACCCTCGGCGCCCACCTCGATCGCCACGTCGGGGTGGGCTTTGAGGTTGTGGAACCACGCCGGGTTCACGTCGAGGCCGGCGTAGGACGCGAAGACGGCCCAGCCTCCGTCGACGGCCTGGTACATCATCGGGTTGACGCGCGTCTCCCCCGACTTGGCGCCGGTGGTGTGGAGCAGGAGGAGCGGCGCGCCCGCGAAGTTGCCGCCGACCTTCCCGCCGTTGTCCCGGAACTCGGCAATGACCTTGTCATTCCAGTCGCTCATGCCCGTCAGGCTACGCGGGGTGGCCCGACCACACCCGTAGCGCAGCCCGGCCTTTCGTCGCCGATCGACGAGGCGGTCCTCCGCGAGAGGACCAGCGGCCGGTCGCTCATGACGCCCCTCCGTCGCCCGTCTCGTGGCTGGTCCCGCTCCCGGTCTCGGCCTCGTCCGCAGCGGCGATCTGGGCCAGCCGCCGTGCCAGGCTCGCCAGGTCGAGCCCTGCCTTCTCCGCGACGAAGGCGATCCGACCCTCGAGTCGCCGCAGGTCCTCTGACGTCAGCGACTTCGCCGTGAGGACGACGATGGGTGGGCCGCTGTCTGTGCCGTCGGCCCGCAGCTCGTCGATGACGGCGAACCCGTCCACCTCCGGCATGAGCAGGTCCATGATGACGACCGACGGGTTCACCGTGCGGACCACATCCGCAGCGTTGAGGCCGCCCGAGCATGTGTGGACCGTCCAGCGGAGCGGCTCCAGAGTGCTTCGCACGAGCTTGAGTGCGAGCGGGTCGTCGTCGACGACGACGACGCTACGACCTTCGGGAAGGGTCCCCACCGGGACGGGATTCCGAGTCTGTTGCAGAGCTCGGCTGACGGCTGCGAGGAGGTGCTCCCCGGCGACCGGCTTGACGAGGTACTCCGTTGCACCCAGAGCGAATCCGCGGCCGCGCTCGGGTTCGACACTGACGATCACGACGGGCACGGACGCCGTGGAGGGGTCCGCCTTCAGGGTCTCCAGCACGTCCCATCCCGTCATTCCCGGCAGGTGGATGTCGAGGACGACCGCAGCCGGCGACAGGTGGCGGACGGCCTCGAGGCCCGCCTCACCGGTGCCGACGGTCACAGGGTTCAGGCCGGCGGCGCGAAGGTGCAGCGCGACGAGCTCGGCCGATCTCGTGTCGTCCTCGATGACCACCACGGTCGGTTCGCCGCTCGAGAGGTCGTCGGCCGGCCACTGCTCGTCTCGCACCTTCGCGGGCACCGCCACCTGCGGGATCCTGAGGCCGAACGTGCTGCCTTCACCGAGAGCGCTCCGCACCCACATCTCACCCCCGTGCAGCTCGACGATCTGTTTGCTCAGCGTGAGCCCGAGGCCCGTGCCCTCCGTCGTCGACGCAGACCTGCTGCCCTGCTGGAACGAGTCGAAGATGCGGGCCTGGTCCTCTCGCGAGATGCCGATGCCCGTGTCGGTGACCGTCACGACGAGGTCGCCTGCGTCGCGACGCGCGTGAACCCCGACCGAGCCCCCGTCCGGCGTGAACTTGACGGCGTTGCTGAGCAGGTTGAGCAGCACCTGCTTGAGGCGCAGCTCGTCGGCGGTGACGAGCCCGAGGCCCTGCTGGGCTTCGAGCGTGAGCTCGATGCCGTGCAGTGCCGCCCGCTCGCGCACCAGCGAGAGGGCCTGGCCGATGACGTCGTCGACCAGGAACGTGGTGAGGTCGAGCTCCATCCGCCCCGCCTCGATCTTCGACAGGTCGAGGATGTCGCCGAGCAGCGCGAGCAGGTGGCGGCCGGCATCATGGATGTCCTTGAGGTAGTCCTCCTGCCGCTCGTTGAGGTCACCGAACATCCGCTCGAGGAGCACCTCGGAGAACCCGATCACCGCGTTGAGCGGGGTGCGCAGCTCGTGCGACATGCTCGCGAGGAACTCCGACTTGTGCCTGCTCGCCTCGGCCAGGTCGGCGCTCTGCAGCTCGAGCTGCTGGTAGAGGCGGGCGTTCGTCAGTGCCACCGCGGACTGGCTGGCGAACGTGTCGAGCAGGTCGCACGTCTCACCACTGAAGGAACCAGTCCTCTTTCGCCGGACGACCAGGACGCCGACGACCCGGTCAGGGCTGGCGAGCGGGACGGCGACGAGCGACTTCCAGCCGTCCGCGTGCAGGACGGCCAGGTGCTCGTCGAGCTGCGCCTCGTCCAGGTCGGGGATCTGCAGGACGCGGCGGGTCCGAGCCGCCTTGCCGACCCACGTCCGGTCGATGTGGATCTCGGCGGCCCGAAGGGCAGAGACCGTGTCGTCGCTCGTGCCGTACACGGTTCGCACCCGGAAGAGCCCGGTCGCCTCGTCGTACTCCATCAGCGAACCACCGTCGGTGCCGGACAGCTCGACTGCGTGCGACACGATCGTGGCGAGCATCTCGTCCGGGACGAGCGTCGAGCTGATCGCGGCGCCGACGTCGGCGAGGCCCTCCAGCTGCTCGACCTTTCGTGCCAGCTCGGCGGACCTGTTCTCGAGGGCGGCTGACCTGCTCTCGAGCGCGGCGAACAGGTCGACGTGGCGTAGCGCGAGCGCCGCCTGCTCGGCGAACGTCGCGAGCACGCGCTCGTCGACGTCGTCGAAGGGGGCGACGCGGTTCCGCATCACGTTGAGCGCCCCGACCACCTCGTCTCCCACGATGAGCGGCGCGCCGATCATCGACCGGAAGCCGGCCATCCGTTGGAGGTCGGACCGGCTGTAGTCCGGGTCGGCGACGGCGTCGGTGATGTGGTGGATCCGGCGGTCGATGGTCACGCGGCCGACGAGGGTGCCGCGGTCGCGCTTGATCGGGTGTTGCTCGAGGAGTCGGCGGTGTTCCTCCGTCATGCCGCTCTGGCGCGCGATGACGTACGTCGCGCCCTTGACGAGGTAGATCTGCGCGACGGCCGCGTTGAGCAGCGTCCGGGCGTTCTCGACGACGGCGTCGAAGACCTTGTCGGGGTCTCCCGACGAGCTCGTCAACACCTTGAGGATGTCGCTCGTGGCCCGGAACTGCTCCTTGACCTGCGCAAGACGCCCCACGAGCGCCTGCCGCGACATCACGGCAATGCTGTCCTCCGGCGCCTCTCCGGACCTGACCATGCGCGGCTCCCCATCCTTGGTGCCTCGATGCGCTCCACCCTGCAGTTTCCTCCCCTCGGACGGCGCGCGGTCGAGAAAGGCGCAACCTCGGCCTTCCGAGCACAGGCGTCACCGGATCTGCCGACAGGACCTCCGAGATGGGTCCGACAGCCAAGAACCCTGCCCAGGCGTCCAGGTGTGTACGGTGTGCACACGCCTCGGGCCTTCCCGCTTCGAGGTTGACCACGCTCGTCCTCTGGGACGGCACGACTGACGGAGCCAAGGCAATGCGTCTTCTCCTCACCTCTGGCGGAGTCACGAACTCGAGCATCCGCGACGCGTTGGTCGATCTGCTGGGCAAGCCGATCGCAGACTCGAGCGCTCTGTGCATCCCGACCGCCCAGTACGGACATCCCCATGTCGGTCCTGGCGTCAAGGCGTGGCAGTTCATCAGTGGAAACTCCCAGAATCCCATGGTCGACCTGGGCTGGAAGTCCGTCGGCGTGCTGGAGCTGACCGCGCTGCCCAGCATCGGTGAGGAGCGCTGGGTGCCGCTGGTCCGGGAAACCGACGTGCTCTTGGTGGCCGGGGGCGACGTTCTCTATCTCTGCTACTGGATGCGGGAGTCTGGGCTGGCGGACCTGCTTCCATCCCTGACCGAGACGGTCTGGGTGGGGCTGAGCGCCGGGAGCATGGTGATGACCCCCGAGGTCGGGGAAGACTTCATCCAGTGGAGACCGCCGACCGGTGACGACAGCACGCTGGGCATCGTTGACTTCTCGATCTGTCCCCATCTGGCTCCGGACGGCATGCCGGGCAACTCCATGGCCGAGGCGGAGCAGTGGGTGGCCGGCATCTCCCATCCTGCGTATGCCATGGACGACCAGACGGCGATCAAGGTGGCCGATGGCACCGTCGAGGTTGTGACAGAAGGGAACTGGAAGCACTTCCCTCGTGACCGCTGACGCCACCTCGAGCCAGAGATGGCCCTGACGGAGCCGACCGTCAGGACGATGCGCCGAGCCGGTGTCGCACGACCCTCCGACGCAGAGTGGGCGACGCCTCGACCTCGTAGCCGGCGTCGAGGAAGACCTGGAGCAGCCCGACCGACGCCTCGTCCCAGATCACCGTCTTCCCGGGCGGCGGCTCGGTGGGGTAGCCCTCGAGGACGCGAGCGCCGACCTTCCTGCCGTACTCGACGGTGGCGGCGGCGAGCTCGTACATCAGGCCCTGTCGCCGGAAGCCCTTGCGCACGACGAAGCAGGTGACCGACCAGACGCCCTCGAGCTCGGGGTCCATCCGCATCCACGCCTTCTGCCGGGCCCAGATCCTCGGATAGTTCTCCCGAGGCTCGACCGCGACCCAGCCGGCCGGCTCGCCGTCGACGTAGCCGACGAGGCCAGATGTCGGGCCGCTCGTGCCGCAGCCAGCCTGCTCCAGGAGCGCAGCGTCACGCTCGTCCTGAGACGTGTCGCGCCAGATCCAGCCCGGGACCTTGAGCGCCTGGCAGCGGCACTTGGCGGCGCCACCGGCATCGAACACGGCCTCGACGTCCGCGATCATCGCGTCGTTGGCCGGTCGCCAGCTGAACTCGGGCACACCTCGAGACTAGTGGTGGCGGTGGGGACGCGCCCGGACGAGCGACCACCTGTCGGCGTGCGCTGGCAGACTCGGCGCGTGTCCAGGCCGCCGCGCATCGAGCCCTCCGGCGATGTCGTCGCGCGCCTCGGGTCCACGGCGCTGGCCCTGCCCGACGCCTACGAGGAGGACGCCTGGACCGGCATACGGTGGCGGGTGCGGAGCAAGACCTTCGCCCACGTCCTCGTGGCCCAGGAGGGGTACACCTCGGCATACCGCGACGTGACGGGCGTGACCGAGCCGACCACGGTGCTGACCTTCCGCTCATCCGGAGACGAGCTGTCGGCGCTGGTCAACGCAGGACCGCCGTTCTACCGGCCGCCGTGGTCGCCGACCGTCGTCGGCATGGTGCTCGACGACGACACCGACTGGGACGAGGTCGCCGAGCTGGTGACCGAGAGCTACCGGTTCTGCGCGCCCCACACGCTGAGGCGCCGACTGGACCCGTGACGGCGCGAGGCGGGTCTAGAGGAAGTCGGCCGGGTCGAAGTCCTCGATCGCGATGACACGGATCCGCGGCAGCGACTCCCGGAAGGCTTGCACGTCGTACTCGAGGTCGAAGGTGGCCAGACCCTGGGCCGTCAGCTCGAGAAACGCGTTGCTGCGGAACTCCTGGAAGCCGACGACCCCCACCCGCCGGCCGTCCAGCAGGTCGCCCACCTGGTCGACGAAGTCCCCGTCGTTGCTGACGAGGAGCACGTCGGCCCGGCGTTGACGGATCTCGACGAGCGTCCGCTGGATGGCGATGTCGACGACCTTCTCGCCCGGCGCGCCGGAGAGCGGGACGGGCCGGTAGCCGATGGCCATCAGCGCCTGGACGAACGGCATCGGCAGCTCGTTGTTGGCCGCGAGGAAGAAGAGCCCGGCGGCCGGCTGGTTCCACAGCTCCTGCGCGAACTGGAGCAGCCGTTCCCACCTCGGGCGCTCCTCGGGGCGCGGACGCCGTCCCAGGATCGAGGTCCCGAGGGTGGCGTCGATGTTCTCCCCGTCGATGAGGACGTACGTGATGCGGGGAGTCTCAGCCATGGGATGGAGCCTACGTCCCCCACCGCTCTCGCAACTCCGCCCAGCGAAGCGGGCAGCGGCCTAGGGCCAGGCGGCCGTGAGATAGGCGACCACGAGGACGCCGAGCGAGACCGCCACCAGGAGGGCACCGATCTGCGTCTGCCTGCTCCGCCGGGCCGAGACGTCACGCCCGGACGGGTCCGGCCCCGACTGGGAGGCCCACACGATCATGCCGAGGCCGACCACGAGCAGCACGCCGACGCCGACCCAGAAGTACGTCATCGCTCACCGGACGCCCTCGGCCGGGCCGGACAGCCCACGGCAGACCAACTCAACACTCGTCCCCGTTCGTCAGCCGCTGCGTGCCTTCCAGTCGGACCGCGTCGAGCGTGTCTTCCCTGAGCCCGAGGGCGCGGAGGACGGTCGGCGCGATCTGTCGCAGCGAGACAGGACAGACGAGGGTGCGACCGCCCTTGCGACCGGGTTCGATGATGACCAAGGGGACGTGAGTGTCTTCGGCGCTACCGCTTCCGTGGTCGACCAGCTTCGCATTCGGCGCCGCATAGACGACCCCGGTCGCCGGCTGCACGACGACGTCGGGGATCCGGCTCGCGTTGCCGCCGAGCTGTCCGGCGAAGAGCTCCGCGACTGCGGCACCGCTGGTGACGGTGCTGGCCCCGACCGTCGCGGCGTTCGCCTCGAGCACGGCCGCCACGTCGGCTGCACGGGTGCGATCCGTGAGCCAGACGAGCGCCATCGTGTCCGCCGTCACCTGCGCGGTCAGCCCGGGCTGGACGCTGTTGATGAGCGGAGCGAAGCCGGCTGGGTCTATCCACCGCAGGGTGGAGCGGTCGACCGGGCTGTTGGCGTGCTTGGCGGTCAGGATGATCATCGTGTCGCCGTTCAGACCGTTGGCCTCGACCCGGCTCAGCATCCGGCCCACCGCGCCGTCCACGTAGTCGAGCGCCTGCGCGAGCCCGGGGGCGCTCCCGGCGAGGGGGCCGATGGTGGTGACGCTCTGGGGGATCGCGCCGGCACCGTCGACGTAGCCGGAGAACTTCTGCCCGATGTTCGGTGCCTGGAAGTTCATGCCGAAGATGGCGGGGACGCCGACGACCGCGGTGCCGTCGTGGTCGAGCCCGTCGATCTCGTTCAGCACTGCCCTGACCTTGAGCTCGTCGTTGGCCATGATCTTCGTGATGTCGGCCTTGGCCGCGTTGAACTCGGGGCCGTAGAAGTCGTCGATGCCTGTCCCGGAGGGACCGGACAGGATCTCGTAGCTCGGGTGCTTGTCGGCGACGGCCGTGCGCAGCCCTGCCGCGTGCGCCACCTCGTAGATCGTGTTCACCTTGAGGAACTGATGCGGGTAGACGACGCTGCACCCGTGGTCCGGGTCACGCGGCAGCTTGGCCGGGTTGATGTCGGCCACGCTGTCGCCCGTGTTGGCGTTGACGTTGATCGTCTGGTTGAACGGAACGAGCGCGCCCCGCGTACTGCAGTCCGAGCCGGCCGGCGAGAGGCTGTTGTCCCAGGACACGTCGTAGTAGACCCCGGTCGACCGCGGTGACCCGCCTGTCGCCATGGCGAGCGTGCCGGGAAACGAGTCCGACGGTGTCTGGGCTGACGCGTTCGAGTAGCGACGTCCCCGTGCCACGACCTCCGCCAGCGCGGATGTGGGATGCGCCGCGACATAGTTCGTCAGATCGACGTCGTGAAACCCGTCGAGGCTGAGCAGCAGCACGTGCTCCACCTTCGGATTCAGCTGCGTCGACGCCGAACCGATTGGGGCAAAGGACAACGCTCCGACGATCGGCGCCGTCACCAATGCAACAGCTCGCCACCCGGTAGCACGCACGGCTCCCCCTCAGGGCCGAAGACTTTTCCGACCTCAAGACGTTAGCGCCGGAATGGCCCGGTCTGACACCGTTTCGCACATCCGTCAGCGATCAACAGGTCGCCCACGACGGTCATCCCGACCCAGGGAGCCGTCTTCGCAGCGGCAGCGGCAGCGGCGACGACTGGCGCTGCAGCTCAGGAGCCGCCACTTCCGGCAACGACGACGGCGGACGCGATCGCTGCAGTGACGGCCGCCATCATGCTCCCGATGGCCGATCGAACAGCGGCGGCTGCCCAGTCGCCTTCGGCGATCCTGCGAGCGCTCGCGTTCAGCTCCCGCTTCGAGAGGCCGACTGCCCTCGGATCCACGACGTCCGCGACGGCGTTGAGCGCGGACAGCAGGGAGATGAGTGCGCCGGTCCGGAAGTCGGTGGCCGCGCCGTGCCGCAGGGCGGACTCGAGCGCGGCCCGGACCGCCGCCTCGTGACTGGCGTCCTGGGCGGGCCAGCGGTGAGTCGGGAAGACGCCAAGGACCCGGCCCTCCTTCTCCCGGAGCACACCGCCCTCAGCGAGGCGCTCGTAGAGTCGGAGGCGGGTGCCCCTGCCCAGGGCAGTCACCACGGTCTGGGGCTTCTTGCCTTCCTTGCTCGTGACCGTTGCGAGTGCCTCATCGAGGATCTCGTCACCGGTGGGCCCTGGGTCATGGACGACGAGGCGTCCCGGCGCCACCTCCTGCGCGGGACCCGCGACGTCGACACGTTCGGTGAGTGCGAGCTCGACCAGCAGGGCACCCCCCAGTGCGATGTCCACCGTGGTGCTGGAAGCAGCCAGCTTTCCGGTGTCGTCATCGGTGAGCAACAGCAACAGATCCTCGGCGATCAGCATGCTTCGATCGTGGCTGACGTGGTCGTGAACGGGTAGGGCCGTTGGACCCTGCCCGAACGATGAGCGGCCCAGGGGCGATGGTCGCGCGTTCCGGGCGGACACCTCACTCGTCACGGGCTGTCAGCCTGACCATGGGCGAGCCGCTCACCCATTCGTCCATCGAGTACGGCTGGGCTGCGTACCACGGTTGGAGACGCCAGGCCTCTTCGGTGACATGTCGCCGCACGGCCGGATCCGTCACCTCGTCTGCCACGACTGCACGATCGTCGGGCGGCTCACGCAGGTGCAGCACCGCCTCGCGGTGTGCGCGCAGGTTGGCCAGCCAGTGCCTCGAGCCGGGAGTGCCGGTCAGGACAATCTGTCCGTCGACCACGACGTACCAGATCTCGATCCTGGTGACGCGGCCACTCCTGCGCCCGACGGTGCTGATCTCGCAGGTGCCGGTCGGCGGCATCTCCACCACGTCCATCCATGAAGGCTATGGAACATCGCGGTGACGTGCCGCCTGCCCGTGGTCGCCTGACGATGCGCACTGGGCCGTCGGGCTGCTAGCGTCCGACTGATCGTGATCCGTCCGCAGGAGGTGAGACCCGTGAACGCAGCAACCGCACTGGGTGCTCCCCCGCAGTCCACGATCGCGCGACCGACGTAGTCGCCACGGGGAGGCCCTCCACGCAACCCGCGAAAGGCACTCCCATGAACACCACTCCCGCCTCGACGCCTCGAGACCCACAACCAGGTAACTGGCCGATCGCCCAGCAAGCCCACCCCACAAGCCAATCGGCCTCCACCGACCAACGCGCCCTCGTGCTGGCCGGCGCGGGAGCCGCAGGCAACGCGTGGGAGCTCGGCCTCATCGCCGGGCTCTCGGATGCCGGCGTCGACCTCACGGAGGCCGACCTCGTCGTCGGGACCTCGGCCGGGTCGACCGTGGCAGCCCAGATCACCGGCAGGACACGCCCGACGGAGCTGTATGCCGCCATCCTCGCTGAGGTGCCCCCGCCTCCGTCCCGGGGTGGCGGAGCCCACCGACGAGGCGGATCGAACGTCTCGGGCGCGAACTACCTGGAGTGGTCGGACACGATCATCGCGACGTCGGAGAACGCATACGACATGCGTCGCCGGATGGGCGCGGCCGCGCTGGAGCGGGAGGCGGCCAACCCGTCCGACCCGACACGGTGGCGCAGCATCGTCGCGTCCCGTCTCCCCCACCACGACTGGCCGCGTCAGCGCATCCTCATCACCGCCGTCGATGCGGACACCGGGGAGCCCGTCGTCTTCGACCGGGACAACGGGGTCGACCTCGTGGACGCCGTTGCCGCCAGCACCTCGGCGATGACGCCCTATCGGATCGGCGAGCACCGCTACCTCAACGGCGGCTACCGGCGCAGCGAGAACGCCGATCTGGCAGCCGGCTACGGGCGGGTCCTCGTGCTGTCCCCCTTCAGCGGCCGGACGCGCATGCCGCTCGAGTGGGGCATGGACCTCTCCAGCCAGGTCGCGGAGCTGCGGGCGGGTGGCAGCAGGGTCGAGACCGTCTTCCCGGACGGCCGAGCGGGTGACGTCTTCGGCACCAACGCGCTCGACCCGTCGACGCGTCTGCCGGCCGCGCGAGGAGGCTACGACCAGGGCCTCGGCCTCGCGGAGCATCTGGTCGAGCTCTGGGCCTGACCGGGCTCCCACCCGGGGCACCGCGAGAACGTTCGGTGACCGCTGTCCGACCGAGGCGGTGCTGTTCGTTGCCAGAGTGAGAGCAGTTCACATGCACCCACTGTGGAGAGGAACCACCACCATGTCTGACGTCGTCGCCATCATGTCCATGTCGCTCGACGGCTTCGTCGCCGGTCCCGACGACGACGTGATGCAGGTCTTCGACTGGTACTTCGCCTCCGGTGACGTCGAGTTCGCCACCGGAGGCTCGGACCCCATGACGTTCAGGGTGTCCGAGCCGAGCGCCCGGTACCTCCGCGAGCTCACGCCCCAGCTCGGGGCCGTCCTCACCGGACGCCGCACCTTCGAGGTCGCCCAGGGCTGGGGCGGCAACCACGCGTGGGGCCCCGCCTTCGTCGTCACTCACGACGTCCCGGACGGGTGGCCCCGGCCCGGGTCGACCGTCCACTTCGTGACGGACGGCATCGAGAGCGCGGTGCGCCAGGCCAAGGACGCCGCCGGCGAGAAGTCCGTGGGCGTCCACGGCGCCGACACGATCCAGCAGCTGCTCAACGCCGGACTGGTCGACCACCTCCAGATCGACGTCGCCGCAGTGCTGCTCGGCTCCGGGGTGCGACTCTTCGACCACCTCGCGACGACGCCGGCCGTCCTCGGCGACCCGACCGTCATCGCCGGCGTCGGGGTGACGCACCTGCGCTACCCGGTGCGCCCGGCCCAGTCCTCCTGACGCGAGCTCGCCCCCGGCTCGGCCGCGCCGCCGACCCGACCGTCGTTCGCGAATCCTCGCCACGGGCAGCAGGGCGGGCCGCATAATGTCCGGTCAGGACGACCCGCTCCCCCTCGAGCCAGGCTGTCCCGCCTGACGATCCCGAGCCGAGGAGCCGAAGAGATGCCTGCAGACAACCGCGTCGGACACCGGCGTGGACGCCGCCGAGCGCGCGGCAGCCTGCTGGCGGTCGCCGTCGCGATCCTCTTCTTCGGCCTCTTGGGGGTCCTCCTGGTGCGGGACATCCTCCCGGTCTGGCTACCGGTCGCCTACCTCCTGCTCAGCGGCGTCGCCTTCGCGATGTACCGGGCGGACAAGTCGGCGGCATCGGTCAGTGGCAAACGGCGTACGCCGGAGTCCACGCTCCACACGATCGACCTCCTGGGTGGCTGGCCGGGGGCGCTCGTCGCGCGACACGTCTTCCGGCACAAGACGATCAAGCAGCCCTTCCGCACGGTCTTCTGGTTCACCGTCCTCGCCAACGGCGCGGCCCTCGCCTGGCTCGTGCACGAGCTGTCGTCCGTCTAGATCCAGACCGGGCCACGTCCCCACCGATATCTCCGAAACCGGGACACGACCGCCAATGGGCCCGGACACTTCCCTAGCAGTTCCAGGGAATCCACAGGGAGAGCCATTCATGAGCGACAACAACTACCACTACCCCGCGCCCGAAGGAGTGCCGACCGCGCCGTTGACGTGGGCACCTCCGCAGGGCGCTCCGCTCACGGAGTCGGGCGCGAGGACGAAGCCGAAGATGGGCAAGGGCAAGAAGGCCGGCCTGTGGGCTGGTGGCCTCGTCGTCGCTCTCATCGCCATCGGCACGACCGGCAACAACCCCAAGACCACTCCGACCGCCGCCACCGCCGCGAGCGTGACCACGACGGGCGTCGCCACGACTCCGGCTGCCTCACCGGCCGCCACGGTCGACACGGCAGCGGCGGACAAGGCCGCCGCCGACAAGGCCGCGGAGGACAAGGCGGCGGCGGACAAGGCGGCCGCCGCCAAGGCTGCAGCGGCCAAGGCTGCCGCTGCGAAGGTTGCTGCGGCCAAGGCTGCCGCGGCGAAGGTTGCTGCCGCCAAGGCCGCCGCCGCCAAGGCCGCTGCAGCGAAGGCGGCGGCTGAGGAAGCCGCCAACGCCATGACCGTGTCGCAGGAGCAGGCCGTCGCCAAGGCCGAGTCCTACCTCGAGCTCACGGCGTTCTCGCGCAAGGGTCTGATCGAGCAGCTGCGGTTCGAGCAGTTCTCCAAGGCCGACGCGACGTTCGCCGTCGACCACATCACGGTGAACTGGAAGGAGCAGGCCGCCAAGAAGGCCCAGTCCTACCTCGACCTGACGCCGTTCTCCCGCGGGGGGCTCATCTCACAGCTGAAGTTCGAGGGCTTCACCACCGCGCAGGCCACCTACGGCGTCACGGCCGTCGGCCTCTGAGCGATTCGCCGGCGCAGCCCATCTCGGCGTGGAGCCGGTCAGCCCGCACGGACTGACCGGCCCCGCGCACCCCGGGACCCTTCCGTCTCAGGCGACGGGCTCGGTCTTGAGCCGTTCCTCTCCCGTACGGGCCGGGCAGGAGGATCCTGAGACCATGGCTGACAGCAGGCCTGCGAAGAGCCTGGCGATCCCCCTGACGGCGTTCGCCGCGGGCGCGGTCGTCGCTCTGCTCGTCGGGGTCTTCGGCAAGGTCCACGACCCGACGCTCGCCGGCACGACGACGTTCGGCTTCCGCACGGTGATCGACATGAAGGTCGTGCTGTCCGTGGTGATCGGGGTGCTCGCGCTGCTCCAGCTCGTCGGTGCCCTCTGGCTCTACGGCAGGCTCGGCATCGGCGCGCCGTCCTGGCTCGGCACCGCCCACCGCATCTGCGGCGCGGTCGCCGTCGTGCTCATCGTCCTCGTCGCCTACCACTGCCTCTGGGCCCTCGGCCTCGAGTCCGGGACGCTCCGTGACGGCGAGCCCGTCTCCACGCGCACCGTCGTGCACGGCATCCTCGGGTGCGCCGTCATCGGTGCCGTCGTCGTCAAGGTCGTCGCGGTCCGGTCCAGGCGCGCACCCGGCTGGTTCCTGCCCGTGGCCGGCGGTCTGCTCTTCGCGCTGCTCATCGGCGCCGTGCTGACGTCGGCGATCTGGTACATCGCGGCCCGGGGCTGGCCGGGCTCGGGTGGCTACGGCTGACCCCTCAGCACCCGTGATCGTCACCCGTTGTATGCCGGGTGCTCACGCCCCGCCCGCGTCGCGGGCTCGCGCAGGCGGCCGGGTCGCACCCGAGTCCGCCCGCGGGGCGTCGCTGCTGTCGAACTCGCCCGTCTGCGCCACCGTGACAGCCACCGACCGGAGCTTCTCGTTGAGCCGCTGGGACGCCCGTCGCAGGGCGTCGAACGCATCCTCCGGGGTGAGCTTCAGCCGCTCCATGAGGATCCCCTTGGCCTGGCCGATGACGTCCCTGGACACGAGTGCCTGGTTCAGCCCCTCGGCCAGGTCCTCGAGGTCGCGACGTTCGTGGGCTGCTCCCGCGGCCAGCCCCGCGTGCGCAGCCAGGATGAGCCCGATGTCCCGCGCGTCGTCGCTGAACGCATCCGGCTCGGCCCCGTAGGTGTTGAGCGAGCCCCCGGCGCCGTCGGTCCACAGTCTCGGCGCGGCCAGGCGGTAGGAGGCAGCGGACTCGGCGCCGTGGTCGACCGGGCGTGACGCCAGCGTCGGCCAGCGGGTGTCGGGGAAGGCCCGCGCATACACGATGGCTTCGTCCACCGCGTCCAGGCAGGGTCCCTCGTGTGCCGCGTACTGCGCGTCGTCGACGGCCGTGGCGGCCGAGGCCGTGGTCGCTGCGGTCTGGAAGGCCCCGCTCTCCCGGAGCGTGACGCTGGCCATCTGGCACCCCGCGATGGTGCTCACCGCGGCCTGGGCGATCCGCGACATGACCTCGTCGAAGGAGTCGGCGGCGTAGAGGTGCTCGGCGACCTCGGCGAACGCCGCGGCCAGCTTGGTCGTCGGAGTGGCCGCGTGCCGTCGCTCAGCAGCCTCGTCCCGGTCGACCTCGGCGGCATCGCGTGAGGTGGCCATCTCCTCACGGTCCTCGAGCGCCCGTGCCCGGCCGGCCCGGTCGGCAACTCGTGAAGCAGCCGATTCGACACTGTCACCTGTGGATCCGAGCTCGACCGCGCGGGCGCCCAGCTGCCGTTCCCGCTCGTCCAGCCGAGCCTGTCGCGCGTCCGCGATCGCGTCCCTCGCGTCCGCGACGGCGTCGCGCTCGGCCGCCAGCTCGTCACGTCGGTCGGCGACGAAGTCGCGCTTCTCGGCAGCCCACTGGCGCTCGTCCTCGACCGATTCCGATGCCATCGCCGTGGCCTCCTCCCAGACGCCCGGATCCTTCCTCGACTCTATCGTCGGGCGGTGCTCATCAGATCGCTACGCGTGAAGCGCCGACCGCGAGCGCCAGCTCGTGGCACACCCGGCGCGGGGGGACCCTGGCTGCCCGCGGTTGGGTCGTGACGCCGTCGGGTAGGACCCGAGGGACCAGCAACCCGATCGAAGGAGTGCACATGTCGGATGACGAGAAGGTCGCCAAGGACCTCGTGGAGACGCTGAAGGACGGCGAGCGCGGCTTCGCCTCAGCTGCGGAGAAGCTGCGTGACAGCGACCGCGCCGAGTGGGCCACCACCCTGCAGCGGCTGTCTGAGCAGCGCGCCGGCTTCCACCGCGAGATCGTCGAGATGGGCCATGAGTACGGCGACGACGTCGACGAGAGCGGCTCGGTCGCGGCGACCGTGCACCGCGGCTGGATCTCGCTCAAGGACGCCCTGACGGGCGACGACGCGGGCAGCGTCCTCGGCGCGGCCGTGACCGGCGAGGACCACGCGGTCTCCGAGTACGAGAAGGCCGAGAAGGCCGACCTCAGCGCCGGCTTCCGCGCCGTCGTGACCCGCCAGCACGCCGCGATCGTGGCTGCCCGCGACGAGGTCAAGGCCCTCCACGTCGCCGACTGACGGCGCCCGGGCTCGGCCTGGCCCCTCCACCGGCCCCGGTCCGGTGGAGGGGTCATCGCGTGGGCGCGGCGCTACTGTGGCGACGAAGCCCCGAGACCAGGAGGTATGCCGTGTCGTACGTCGTCGACTTCGTGGACGTGTCCACCGAGGGGCTCGAGAGCTCCCCCGTCGCGGAGGCGCTGGCCGGCCTCCGGGCCAACGAGGCGCGCTACTACAAGAACAAGTACGACCACGTCCTCACCGTCGAGCCCGCGGCAGACGCGAGCGAGATCGTCGAGTACGTCCACCGCATCCTCGCGGAGGAGCGTGACCTCACGATCGAGTCGCGGCCCCTCGAGGCCACGGCGTTCGAGGTCGACGGGCTCAGGATGGCCTACGTCTTCTACGAGTCCGGCCTGTCGATCAACGTCATGTACGCGATCGACCCGGCGGGCAAGCGCGCCGTCGGCTTCAAGCTCTCCGACGGCATGGAGGTCCCCGAGGAGCTCGCGTCCCGGTTCAAGTTCGCCCGTCAGAGGTCGAAGCTGGCCGGCACGATCCGGGGCTCCTACTTCGTCATCAAGGGCGAGTACTGACCCGACCGGCCACGACCGATGGTGCCCGCCCGGGCCCGAGCGACTAGACAGGTCACGTGCACCTCGACCCGACCGACCACTTCGTCCACGTCCGCGGAGCCAGCGAGCACAACCTCAAGACCGTCGACGTCGACCTGCCGCGTGACGCGATGGTGGCCTTCACCGGCGTCTCCGGCTCGGGCAAGTCCTCCCTCGCCTTCGGCACCCTCTATGCCGAGGCGCAGCGGCGCTACTTCGAGTCGGTGGCGCCCTACGCCCGCCGGCTGCTCCAGCAGGTCGGCGCCCCGCACGTGCAGGAGATCACCGGCCTGCCGCCGGCCGTCGCCCTCCAGCAGCGCCGCGGCGCCCCGAGCTCGCGCTCGACCGTCGGCACGCTGACGACCCTCTCCAACCTCGTGCGGATGCTCTACTCCCGCGCCGGCACCTACCCCGTCGGCGCGACCCGCCTCGAAGCAGAGGCCTTCTCCCCCAACACCGCCGCCGGGGCATGCCCCGAGTGCCACGGGCTGGGCGAGGCGCACGACGTCGCCGAGGACCTGCTCGTCCCCGACCCGTCCCTGAGCATCCGCGGCGGCGCCATCGCGGCCTGGCCGGGCGCCTGGCAGGGCAAGAACCTCGTGCGCGTCACGAGGACCCTCGGGATCGACGTCGAGGCACCTTGGCGTGACCTCTCCCGCGCGGACCGCGACTGGCTGCTCTACACCGACGAGCAGCCGCGGGTGCTCATCGACCGGCGCGGTGAGGCCGACGACACGACAGGCCGCGACTACCACGGCACCTTCTGGAGCGCCCGCAAGCACATCCGCCACACCCTGGCCGACACGAAGAGCCAGATGATGCGCGACAAGGCCCTGCGCTTCGTCCGCAGCGTCCGGTGCCCGGCGTGCCACGGCACGGGACTGCGGGAGGACGCCCTCGCCGTCACCTTCCGCGGGCTGAGCATCGCGCATACCAACGCGTTGTCCTTCACCGACCTCGCGGCCCTGGTGCGCCCCGTCGCCGAGCTGACCGAGGCCGGCGCGGCGACGTCGTCCGCCACGTCGGGCGAGGCCACCGAAGTCGCCGTGCGTCTCTGCACCGACCTCCTCGCGCGCGTCCAGGTGCTGCTCGACCTCGGCCTCGGCTACCTCTCGCTGGGACGCAGCTCGACGACGCTCTCCCCCGGTGAGGCCCAGCGCCTGCGCATCGCGTCCCAGCTGCGGTCCGGCCTCTTCGGGGTCGTCTACGTCCTCGACGAGCCGTCCGCGGGGCTGCACCCGGCCGATGCCGCGCCGCTGCTCGAGGTGCTCGACGCGCTCAAGCGCTCGGGCAACTCGCTCTTCGTCGTCGAGCACGACCTCGACATCGTCCGCCGCGCCGACTGGGTCGTCGACATCGGTCCGGGCGCGGGCGAGCAGGGCGGCCACGTGCTCTACTCGGGTCCGGTCGACGGGCTCGAGCACGTCGAGGCCTCGGTCACCGGGCACCACCTCTTCGGCCGCGCCGAGCGTCCCCCGCGGCCGCAGCGCGAGCCCCAGGGCTGGCTGCACCTGCGCGGGATCAGCCGGCACAACCTCGACGACGTCTCCGTCGACGTCCCGCTCTGCGTCCTGACGGCCGTCACCGGAGTCTCGGGGTCGGGCAAGTCGACGCTCGTCACCCAGGTGCTCTCCGAGCTCGTCCGCCGCCACCTCGGCCAGAGCCCCGACGACCCCGAGGAGACCGAGCTCGAGATCGACGTCGACGACGCCACCGGCCTCGAGTCGTTCGACCGGCTCGTCCGTGTCGACCAGCGGCCCATCGGGCGCACCCCGCGCTCGAACCTCGCCACGTACACCGGCCTCTTCGACGCCGTGCGCAAGCTGTATGCCGCCACCCCCGAGGCGCGCGCCCGCGGCTACGGCGCGGGCCGCTTCTCCTTCAACGTCGCCGAGGGACGCTGTGAGACGTGTCAGGGCGAGGGCTTCGTCTCCGTCGAGCTGCTCTTCCTGCCCGGGACGTATGCGCCGTGCCCGACCTGCCACGGCGCGCGCTACAACGCCGCGACGCTCGAGATCACCCACCGCGGCAAGAACGTCGCCGACGTGCTGGCCCTCTCCGTCGACGAGGCCGCCGACTTCCTCGCCGACGTGCCGGCCGCCGCGCGCAGCCTCACGACGCTGCGCGAGGTGGGGCTCGGCTACCTGCGTCTCGGTCAGCCCGCCACCGAGCTGAGCGGTGGGGAGGCCCAGCGGATCAAGCTGGCGACCGAGCTGCAGCGGACCCGGCGCGGGCACGCCCTCTACCTCCTCGACGAGCCCACGGCCGGGCTGCACCCGGCCGACATCGCCCTGCTGCTGCGCCAGCTCCACACGCTGGTCGACGCCGGGAACACCGTCGTGCTCGTCGAGCACGACCTCGGCACCATCGTCAGCGCGGACTGGGTCATCGACCTCGGCCCGGGCGGTGGGGACGCGGGGGGCCGTGTCGTGGCGACGGGCACCCCGGAGCAGGTCGCGGGCGTCGAGGGGAGCGCGACAGCGCCCTATCTCGCCGCCCAGCTCTCCTCTCACGCGGACCGGTAGCGGCCGGATCTGCTTGGTGCAGAAGGAGGCTCAGCCTGCTCGGGGGGCCGGCACGAGGTAGACGGGCACCGGTGCCGACCGGATGATCTTCGAGGCGCGCGAGCCGAGGAAGAGCCGGGCGGCCGGGGCCGACGAGCTCGGACCGACGACGAGCAGGTCGCCGTCGCTCCACTCGACGTCCCAGATCGCCGTGCTCCACGAGACTCCCTCGCCGACGACGAGCGACCGGGCGAGACGCTCGGCCAGTGCGGCGTCGTGGGCTCCCACCTGGGCCCGGAGAGCGCTCGTCGTGCGCGCCACCCACCGGTCGACGACGAGGTCGTCGGCCGACTCCTCGACGCTGCCGTAGATCCGCTTGGGCGGCCGGACGGCGAACGACACCGCCCGCAGGCTCGCACCGAGGGCTTCGGCGACCGCGGCCCCCACGGCCGCCACGTGCGACGCGCCCGCAGACCCGCCGAAGCCGATGCTGACCCGGCGGATGCGAGAGCCCGGCGTGGGTCGGTATCCGAGGGGGGCCAGGAGCACCGGGAGGGGCGCCGAGTGCACGAGCCGGTCGGTCACGCTGCCGAAGGAGATGCGACCCAGCGCGCCCTTGCTCGACGAGCCGAGCACGAGGGCGGACGCGTCGACCTCGGCCGCCAGCTCGAGCAGGCCGGCGGGGATCGACGATGCCGCACGCACCACGAAGCTCGCCTCGACGTCAGGAGGCAGCGCCGTCCGGGCCTGCTCGAGGACCGACTCGCCCCAGTCGCGGAGCGGCCCGAGGTAGTCCCCGTCGACGAACTCCGCGGCCCCCGCTGCGTGCGGGGTCGTCACGACGACGGCCACGGTGAGGGGCTCGCCCGTCGACCGTGACAGCACGGCGGCCAGCTCGAGCGCCGACGCGCCGCTGTCCTGCGCCGTGTAGGCGACGACGATGGCCACGGCTCAGGCCTGCATGACGAGCGAGGCGGCCTCGACGTGGGTCACCGGCAGACCGAGCTCGCCGGCCCGGTCGACGACCTCGAAGCGCTGCCAGATCGAGTCCGTGGCAGGCAGCGTCACGATGACGATCTGGTCGGGGTCGAAGTGGCTCACCGCCGCCCGGAGGGCACGCAGGGGCCGGTAGTCGCCGAGCCCGCCGGTCGCGTCGAGGTGGTGCGCCGTGAGGGCCTCGAGGGTCCGGTCCAGCCGGGCCTGCGCCGCCTCGGTCGTCGCCTCGGCGACGGACACGGCGCCGTGCGTCGAGGCGGTGCCCGTCTCGACGGCACTGGCGGGGACGCAGACGTAGTAGGTCGCCTTGCCCATGGCGTCGATGCGCTGGAGCTCGCGCATCAGCTCGTCGGCCTCGAGGGTCTGGTTGGCGAGCACGAGCACGCGCCGTGCCTCACCGGTGTGGTCGGGCGCGACACGCTCGGGCAGGCGGGCGATGCGGGCCCGGTTGATGAAGAAGAGGACGAGGACGATGCCGAACGACACGAGGCTCAGCACGAGCTGGATGCGCACGTCCTCGGTGAGTCCCATCTGGACGAGCACCAGGACGATGCCGAGCGCCGTGATGACCGACAGGGCGGGGAACCACCACATCTTCACCTTGAGCGTCGACGCGTCAGCCCGGTAGCGCAGGATGATCTGCGAGACGGCGATGAGCAGGTAGACGAAGAGGATGACGGCGCCGGACGAGTTGAGCAGGAACGAGAAGACGGTGTCGGGCGAGACGGCGGCCATGATGACGGCGAGGAAGCCGACGACCGACGAGGCCAGGATGGCGACCATCGGCACGCCACGGGAGTTGACCGAGACCATCGAGGCGGGTGCCTCCCGGCGGGCGGCCAGCACGAAGAGCATCCGGGACGCGGTGTAGAGGCCGGAGTTGAGGCAGCTGAGCACGGCGGTCAGCACGACCGCGTTCATCACGTGGTCGGCATACGGGATGCCCATCTCCTGGAAGGCCGCGACGTAGGGCGACGCCTCCAGGGTGGCCGAGTTCCACGGCAGGATCACCGCGAGCAGGAAGATCGAGCCGACGAAGAAGATGGCGATGCGGGTGATGACGGAGTTCGCGGCCTTGGACACGGCCCGCTCCGGGTTGTCGGACTCGGCTGCGGCGATGGTCGCGATCTCGGCGCCCACCATCGAGAAGATCACCGTCACGACACCCGCCGTGACCGCCAGTCCGCCGTTGGGGAAGAAGCCGCCGTGCGCGGTGAGGTTGCTGAAGTCGAGGTCGGCGTTCGGCCAGATGCCGAAGACGAAGAGGGCACCGCAGGCGAGGAAGACGATGATCGCCGCGACCTTGATCCCGGCGAACCAGAACTCGAACTCCCCGAACGACGAGACCGAGATGAGGTTGGTGCCCGTCATGAGGAGCATGAGCAGGAGGCTCAGCACCCACGTCGGCACCCCCGGCAGCCAGAAGTTGATGACCTTGGCGCCGGCGACGGCCTCGAAGCCCACGACGATGACCCAGAAGTACCAGTAGAGCCAGCCGACGGAGAAGCCCGCCCAGTCACCGAGCGCCTTGCGGGAGTAGTCGGCGAACGAGCCGGTCGACGGGTTGGCCACGGCCATCTCGGCCAGCATCCGCATCACCATGATGATGAGGACGCCGCACAGGGCGTAGGTGATGAACGCCCCGGGGCCCGTGTCGTGGATGACGGTGCCCGAGCCGACGAACAGGCCCGCCCCGATGACGCCGCCCATGGCGATCATCGTCAGCTGCCGCTGGTTGAGCGACCGCTTGAGCTCCGGCCCCGCGCCGGCCACGTCAGGCCGTCCGATCCATGGTGGTGGAGCAGTGACAGGGGTTCACGTGACGAGACATGGGACAGCCCTCTCGATCGGACCGAGGAGGCTGACCGCCCCCGCGACGATCTGCCCAAAGTAGCCACGAGCGGACCATCTGTCCACGCGAGTCCAACCTTGCCGATCAGGGCGATCCGAGCGTTCACCGCGGTGGATCGCCGGTACCTGGTGCCGGCGATCCACCGCGTTCCATCGGTGTGGCCGTGAGCCGGCCGGCGCCCGACGTCAGGCGTAGAAGTCGGGCTTCGCGATCATCTCGACCTTGACGACGCCCTCGTCGGTGAGCGCTCGGACACCGGCGTCACAGACGCACGCGGCGGCATACCCGTCCCACGACGTCGACCCGGTGTGCTCGCCCCGCGCCACTGCGGAGATCCACTCCTGCACCTCGGTGACGAAGGCGCCCCAGAAGCGGTCGTTGTGGTCGCGGGCGATGGCGTTGCGCACCCCGACGCCGTCGCGCACGACGATCGCGTTCTGGTCGCCCAACGACACCGTCCCCGTCTCGGCAACGGCTTCGCAGCGGATGTCGTAGCCGAACTGGCAGTTGACGAAGATCTCGTCGTCGACGCGCACCCCCGACTCCGTCTCGAGGATGAGCACGAGTGGGTCCTGGAGGTGCTCGAAGCGCAGCGACGTCTTCTTCGGCTTGTCGACCCGCGCCGAGACGAACTCCTCGCCGAGCAGCCAGCGCATCGTGTCGACCTCGTGGATCGCGGTGTCGTTGATGGCCATGTCCCACGTGTAGTGCTCGGGCACGGTCGGGTTGCGGTGCGCGCAGTGGACCATGAGCGTCTCGCCGAGCTCGCCCGAGTCGAGCAGCGTCTTCATCTCGCGGTAGCTCCGATCGAAGCGACGCATGAATCCGACTGTCACCAGGCGCCGCCCGCCGGCCTGCTCGGCCTCCATGATCCGCAGCGCGGCCTCCGCCGTCGGCGTCAGCGGCTTCTCGCAGAAGACGGGCTTGCCCGCCGCGATGGCCGCGAGCACGTCCACCTCGTGCGCCGGCCCGTAGCTGCAGATCATGACGGCGTCGACCTCGTCGGCGGCGATGAGCTCGGCCGAGGACGCGTATGCCGTCCCGTCGACCCGCGACGCCACCTCGGCCGCTCGGGCCGGGTCGACGTCGGAGACGGCGACGACCCGCCCGCCCGCGATGACGGTGTGGATCCGGTCGATGTGAGCCTGGCCCATGCCGCCCGGGCCAATCATGCCGATGCGTACGGTCATTGGTGTGACTCCTTCGTCAGCGAGAGCAGGGGCTCAGCGGAGGCCGAGGCCGATGGACGCGAGGTACTCGCGGGTCTGGATGGCGTTGGGCAGCGGGTAGGACGGCTCGCACGGGTACATGTCCTGCTCGCACACGACGTAGAGCTCCTTGTCGAGGTCGGCCAGGGCCTCGATGAGCGACGGCATGTCCGGCGCGCCGGCCGGCGGTGCGACGGAGCAGCCCTTGGCGACAGCGAGACCGAAGGGCCAGTCCTCGTCGTGGGCCTGCTTGACGAGGCCTTCGTCCATCGCCTTGATGTGGACGTAGGAGATGCGCTCGGGGTACTTGCGGCACAGCTCCATCGGGTCCCCACCGCCGTAGACGATGTGGCCGGTGTCGAGGCAGAAGCCGACGTAGTCGGGGTCGGTCGCCTGGAAGACGCGGTCGATGTCCTCGGGCGTCTCGATGTGGCTGTCGCCGTGCGGGTGGAGGACCATCTTGAGGCCGTAGTCCTCCTTCATGATGCGACCGAGCTTGTCGGCATTGGAGATGTAGGCGTTCCACGCCTCCGTCGACAGCACGCGGTCGTCGGTGAACTCCCACGTCTTGTCGTCGCGGAAGAGGGGCGGTAGGTGCACGATGTACTCCGCCCCGACGGCGGCGTGCGTCTCGGCGATCTCGCGGAAGGTCTTCTCCGTGTCGGCCCAGGCCTCCGGCTTGTGCAGGATGCCCCAGCCCGTGCCGGCGACGACCTGGAAGCCTCGCTTGTCCATCTCCTCCTGCAGGCGCTTCGGGTCCTTGGGGAAGTAGCCGAACGGCCCCGTCTCCATGACCGAGAAGCCGGCCTCGGCCATCTCGTCGAGCGCGGTCTCCCAGTGGATCTGCTTCTCGTCCTCGGGGAACCAGACGCCCCACTGGTCAGGACAGACACCGATCGTCAGCTTGCTGTAGCGGTCGTCGGTGTTGCGGGCCTTGGACTCGGCCATGGTCGTTCGTTCCTCTCGAAAAGTGTTGCGGGTCAGTCGTTCTGGGGGAAGCCAAGGTTGAGGCCGCCGTGGCTCGGGTCGAGCCAGCGCGACGTGACGACCTTGCCGCGGGTGAAGAAGTGGACGCCCTCCATGCCGTGGGCGTGGGTGTCGCCGAAGAGCGAGTTCTTCCACCCGCCGAAGGAGTAGTACGACACCGGCACGGGGATCGGCACGTTGACGCCGACCATGCCGACCTCGACGTTGCGCTGGAACTTGCGGGCCGCGCCACCGTCGTTGGTGAAGATCGCCGTGCCGTTGCCGTAGGGGTTGCTGTTGATGAGCGTGAGGCCCTCGTCGTAGGAGCCGACGCGAACGACCGACAGCACCGGACCGAAGATCTCGTCGTCGTAGAGCGACATGCCGGGCTTGACGTGGTCGAAGAGGGTCGGCGCGAGGAAGTAGCCCTCCCCGTCGGACTCGTAGGAGTCCTGACGACCGTCGACGACGAGCGTCGCACCTTCGGACACCCCGGCGTCGAGGTAGGACGTCACCTTGTCGCGGTGCTGCGAGGTGACGAGCGGGCCCATGTCGCAGCCGCGCGTGCCGTCACCGGTGACGAGCTTGCCCATGCGGTCCTTGATCTTCGAGATCAGCTCGTCCGCGATGGGTTCGACGGCGACGAGTGCCGAGATCGCCATGCACCGCTCCCCCGCCGAGCCGAAGCCGGCGTTGACCGCCGCGTCCGCGGCGAGGTCGAGGTCGGCGTCCGGCAGGACGAGCATGTGGTTCTTGGCGCCGCCGAGGGCCTGGACCCGCTTGCCGTGCGCGGTGCCCGTCTCGTAGACGTACTTCGCGATCGGCGTCGAGCCGACGAACGACACCGACTTCACGTCGGGGTGCCTCAGCAGCGCGTCGACCGCCTCCTTGTCGCCGTTGACGACCTGCATGACACCGTCGGGCAGGCCGGCCTCCTTCCAGAGCGCCGCGACCGCGATCGCGGCCGAGGGGTCCTTCTCGGACGGCTTGAGGATCACCGCGTTGCCGCACGCGATGGCGATGGGGATGAACCACATCGGCACCATCGCCGGGAAGTTGAACGGCGAGATGACGGCGACGACCCCGAGCGGCTGGCGGATCGAGTAGACGTCGACGTTCGTCGAGGCGTTCTCCGAGAAGCCGCCGCGCATGAGGTGCGGGATGCCACAGGCGAACTCGGCGACCTCGAGGCCGCGCGTCACCTCGCCGAGCGCGTCGGAGAGCACCTTGCCGTGCTCGGCCGTGATGAGCGCCGCGACGTCCTCCTTGCGCTCGTTGAGCAGCTCGCGGAAGGCGAAGAGCACGCCCGAGCGCTTGGCGAGCGAGGCGTCGGCCCACTCCTCCCACGCGGAGGCGGCGGACGTGACGGCCTCGTCGACGAGCGAGGCCGAGGCGAGGTCGAGCACGCCGGACTGCTCCCCCGTCGCGGGGTTGAAGACGGGCGACGTGCGCTCGGCGGTGCCGGCCCACGGCTGGCCGTCAATGAGGTGGGTGATGCGGGTGGGCGTGCTCATGGCAGTGTCCTTCGGGTTCAGATCAAGGCGGAGGGGGCGTGTGCCGGGTGGCCGGCTCGAGGAGGGAACACGTGGGTTCGGCTCGGATGCTGGTGGCTCAGGGCGAGACGAGCGTGGGCGGCGTCGACCACTTGTCGAGGTAGGAGCGGATCGTGTCGCGCATGTAGGTGCTCGACTCACGCGCGCGGTCCTCCCAGGCGAAGACGCAGGAGGTGACGATGCCGTCGAAGCCGATGCGCTCGAGGCCGGCGAAGAACTGGCCGAAGTCGACCTCGCCCTGCCCGATGTCGAGGTGCTGGTGCACCGTGACCTGCGACCCGGGCGGGTTGACGATGTAGCGCAGCCCGGACGACGCGGTGTGGTCGTAGGCGTCGGCGACGTGGACCATCCTCAGCAGGTCGCCGGCCTTGTCCATGATCCCGTCGGGATCGTTGCCCTGGTGGAAGGTGTGCGGCGCGCAGTAGAGGAACGACACGTTGGGGCTGTTGATCCCCTTGATGATGTCGACCGCACGCTTGCCGTCCTCCTCCCAGTCGTCGGGGTGCGGCTCGAGCACGAGCCGGATCCCCTCCTTCTCGAAGACGGGCAGCAGCTCCTCCATCGACTGCCAGAACATCCGCTCGCACACGGCCGCCTCGCGGGGGTTGCCGTTGAGCTCGGAGTTCATCGTGTCGACACCGAGGTCGCTGGCGATCTGGATGGCGCGCTTCCAGTAGCGCACGGCCGCCTTGCGGTCGTCCTCGTCGGGACCCGACCACCGGAAGAGTGGCAGGAGCGACGACACCCCGACCCCCGCAGACGCCAGCGCCGACCGGAACGCGGCCACGCCGGCGTCGTCGACGCGCGGGTGGTTGAAGAAGGGGATGAAGTCGTCGCGCGGCGACAGCTCGATCCACTCGTAGCCGAGGTCGGCCACGAGGGAGGGCAGCTCGAGCAGCGGCGTCTCACGGAACATGTACGGGTCGAGGGCGAGCTTCATGACGAGGACTCCGGGTGAGAGGTGGTGCCGACGGGAGTGATGAGCGGACGCTGGGTGGCCTTGTGGTCGACGTACTCCGCGTATGCCGTCCGCGTCGTGTCGAGGTCGCTGACCTCCGAGACCGGCACGTCCCACCAGGACGCGCTGTCGGGCGCGTGGACGAGCGGGTCGGTCTCGACGTGGATGACGACGGGCCCGCCGTCGGCCGGAGCGGCCTTGGCCTCCTTGATCGCCTGGTGCAGCTCGTCGAGCGAGTGCACCTCGATGACGTGCGCGCCGAGCGAGCGCGCGTTGGCGGCGAGGTCGACGGGCAGGACGGCGCCGTCGAGGCGTCCGGACGACTCACCACGGAAGCGGTAGCTCGTGCCGAAGCGCTGCGAGCCGAGCGACTCCGACAGCGATCCGATCGAGTGGAAGCCGTGGTTCTGCACGAGGACGACGATGACCTTGATGCGCTCCTGCACCGCCGTGACGAGCTCGGTCGGCATCATGAGGTAGCCGCCGTCGCCGACCATGGCGAAGACGTCGCGCGACTCGTCGGCGAGACGGATGCCGAGCGAGGCCGGCACCTCGTAACCCATGCAGGAGTAGCCGTACTCGACGTGGTACGCCTTGCGGTCGCGCACCCGCCACAGCTTGTGGATGTCGCCGGGCATCGAGCCCGCCGCACAGAGCACGACGTCGCGGGGGTCGGTCAGCTCGTTGACCGCGCCGAGCACCTGGCCCTGGGTGAGCAGGCCATCGGCCAGCCGGTCGGTGACCTCCGGAGCGGGGTGGAAGGCCGCCTCGACCGAGGCGTCCCACTCGGCCCACAGCGCGGCCTGGCGTGACCGGTGGGCGTCGTCGACGGCATACCCGTCGAGCGCCGCAGTGAGCGCGACGAGCGCCTCCCGGGCGTCGGCGACGACCGAGAGCCCCGAGTGCTTGCCGGCGTCGAAGCGCGCGACGTTGACGTTGACGAAGCGGACCCCGTTGTCCTGGAAGGCTGTCCGCGAGGCAGTGGTGAAGTCGCTCCACCGCGTGCCGATGCCGATGACGACGTCGGCCTCTGCGGCGAGCGCGTTGGCGGCCGTCGTGCCGGTCGAGCCGACCGCACCCATCTCCTGCGGGTGCCCGTGCGGCAGGGACCCCTTGCCGGCCTGCGACTCACCGACGGGGATGCCGGTGGCCTCGCAGAACGCGCGGAGCGCCTCCTCGGCGCCGCTGTAGTGCACGCCGCCACCGGCGACGACGAGCGGCCGCTTCGCCGAGCGGATGACCGCTGCGGCGTCGGCGACGTCGACGGCCTCGGGCAGCGGACGCGCCACCCGCCACGTGCGCGGCGCGAAGAGCTCGAGCGGCCAGTCGTGCGCCTCGGCCTGCACGTCCTGCGGCAGCGAGATCGTCACGGCGCCCGTCTCGACGGGGTCGGTGAGCACCCGCATCGCACCGAGCAGCGCCGACGGCAGCTGCTCGGGACGGCTGACCCGGTCGAAGAACTTCGACAGCGGGCGGAAGGCGTCGTTGACCGTCACGTCGGCGGCATACGGCAGCTCGAGCTCCTGGAGCACCGGGGAGGACACTCGCGTCGCGAAGGTGCCCGACGGGAGCAGCAGCACGGGCAGACGGTTGATCGTCGCCAGGGCGGCGCCGGTCAGCATGTTCGTCGAGCCGGGACCGACGGACGCGGTGCACGCCCACGTCTGCAGGCGGTCCTTCTGGCGGGCGTAGGCGACGGACGTGTGAACCATCGCCTGCTCGTTGCGGGCGAGCACGTACGGGAGGTGCTCCTCGCCGTCGGCGAGCTCGTTCTGCAGCAGCGCCTGGCCGATCCCGGCGACGTTGCCGTGGCCGAAGATCCCGAAGCAGCCGGCGAAGAGCTTCTGCCGCTCGCCGTCGCGCTCGCTCCACTGGTTGGCGAGGAAGCGCACCACGGCCTGGGCCACGGTCAGACGCACCGTCGCGGCCGCGTGGGTGTCGCTCGTCATCGAGCACCTCCAAGGGGAAGTCGGGGGTCGACCGGCTGGTCGGACCACGTGTCGCGGACCCAGCCGTGTGCGGGGTCGTCGCAGATGAGCCAGGCCCGCTCGGCACCCGGGCCGGCCATGACGTTGAGGTAGTAGAGGTCGTAGCCGGGGGCGGCCATCGCCGGGCCGTGCCAGCCGTGCGGCACGAGGACGACGTCGCCCGAGCGCACCTCGGCGAGCACGTCGATCGGCCGGTCGTCGGTGCCGTAGACCCGCTGGTAGCCGACCGGGCTCGTACCCGCGGCCTCCGGAGCACCGGCCGACGGGGCGACCTCGAAGTAGTAGATCTCCTCGAGCTCCGTCTCGACCCCCGGCCGCTCCTCGTCGTGCTTGTGCGGCGGGTAGGAGCTCCAGTTGCCGCCGGGGGTGATGACCTCGCAGGCGATGATCGAGTCGGCGTCGAGGACGCCGGGGATGCCGAAGTTGCGGACCTCGCGGGACGCGACGCCGGCGCCGCGCAGCTCGACGGGCACGTCTGCGACGCCCACGTGACGGAACGGCGGCGTGTGCCGTCGCGTCGCGCGGGCGCCGCAGACGGCGATCGTGGCGGGACCGCCTTCGGCGGTCACCGTGACGTCGCAGTCGCGCGTGGCGTAGGCGACGTCGGTGGGCCCGGCGAAGACCGAGGCCCGACCCGCGAGGACGGCCTCGTGCTCGAGGCCCTCGGGGTCGACGGCCGTGACGGCGACGGAGCCCGAGAGCGGCACGACGACGTGCTCCCACTCCCCGGCCGCGACGGTGCGGCTCTCCCCGGCAGCCAGCTCGGCGGCATACAACCGGGTGTGCGACCACCCGTCGAGGGCGTCGTCGATGGCGACCGACCACTCCGTCGTGCCGGCGCTCCCCAGGGGGCGCACCCAGCGCTCGTTGTCGCTCACGCGCGGACCCCGCTCCCGTGCACCAGCCCGGCGGCGATGTCGACGGCCGCGGCGACGTCCCCGTCGGGCGGGAAGAGCAGGGCGCGGCCGACGACGAGACCGCGCACGGCGGGCAGGTCGAGCGCGCGGCCCCACGAGGCGTACGTGTCCTGCGGGTCGCCCTGGGGGTCCCCGCCGAGGAGGAGCGTCGGCAGGGTCGTCGCGTCCATGACGCGGTCGAGCTCGTCGACGACGGGAAGCTTGAGCCACGTGTAGGCGCTCGAGGCACCGAGGCCGGCAGCGATGTGGACCGACTTGATCGTCGAGTCGGGGTCGAGCTGGTTGACGACCCGACCGCCCTCGCGCGTCGAGAGGAACGGCTCGACCATCGCCATGACCTGGTGCTCGGCGAGCTCGGTGACGGCGTTGGCGCTCGCCTCGAGGGTGGCCACCGTGCCCGGGTCGTCGAGGCAGATGCGGGTCAGCATCTTGCCGCCGTCGATGCCGCGCGCCGCGATCTCGGCCGCGGTGTAGGCGGTGAAGCGGTCGTCGAGCTCGAAGGTCGCTCCCTGGAGGCCGCCGCGGTTCATCGAACCGATGGCGACCTTGCCGTCGAGGGCGCCGAGCAGGAGGAGGTCGTCGAGGACGTCGGGCGTGCCGAGCACCCCGTCGACGCCGGGACGCTGGAGGGCGGTGACGAGGCGCTCGAGCAGGTCGCTGCGGCTCGCCATGGCGGCGCCGGCGCCGCGGACGCCGAGGGCACCGCGCGCGGGGTGGTCGGCGGCGACGAGGAGCATCCGGCCGTCCTCACGGACGAGGGGACGGCGGCGGCGCGCGGCCCACGCGGCGGCGATGCGCCCGGGTTCGCGCACGCGGATCTCGGTCAGGTCGGCGACCCGGACGCTGGGGCTGACGGTCGGCTCGTGCTGCGTGGTGGTCATCGCGCCTCCTCGGCGGTGGTGGCGAACGGTGAGGCCTGCCGGCCGGCGGTGGCCAGGCGCTCGTCGACCTCGGCGGAGGTCGGCATCGCGGTGGAGCACTCGAGCTTGCTGGCGACGATCGCACCTGCGACGTTCGCGAACTCGAGGACGCGCCGCAGGTCCCAGCCCTCGAGCAGGCCGTGGCAGAGGGCGCCCCCGAACGCGTCGCCGGCACCGAGGCCGTTGACGACGTCGACGGGGAAGGGCGGGACCTCGAGCCGCTCGTCGCGGGTCGCGGCGAGCACCCCCTTGGGGCCCTGCTTGACGACGGCGAGCTCGACGCCGCGCTCGAGCAGCGCGTCGGCCGCTCGCTGGGGGTCGGTCTCGCCGACGGCGACCTCGCACTCCTCGCGGTTGCCGACGGCGACGGTCACGTGGTCGAGCGCGCGCCCGACCTGCACGCTCGCCTCGGCCGGGTCGGACCAGAACATCGGCCGGTAGTCGAGGTCGAGCACCGTGTGGGTGCGGCGGGCCCGGACGTCCCAGGCGCGGAAGTGCGCGGCCCGGCTCGGCTCCTGCGACAGCCCCGTGACGGTCGCCCAGTAGACGCCGGCGTCGCGGATCGCGTCGAGCGGCAGCTCGTCGGCCTCGATCATGAGGTCCGGAGCGGTCGGGTAGCGGTAGAAGTACAGCGGGAAGTCGTCGGGCGGGAAGACCTCGCAGAAGGTGACGGGGGTCGGCGGGCCGGCGACGGCGGAGACGAAGGAGTCGTCGACCCCGAAATCGCGCAGCGCCTCGTGGATGTAGCGTCCGAACGCGTCCTGCCCGGTCCGCGTGACGAGCGCGGTCCGGTGCCCGTGGCGGGCTGCCGCCACCGCGACGTTCGTCGCGCTGCCGCCGAGGAACTTCTCGAACGTGCGGACCTTCTCGAGCCCCACGCCGTGCTGGAGCGGGTAGATGTCGACGCCGGTGCGTCCGATCGCAACGACGTCGTATGCCGTGTCGCCGGCGGCGGGGGTGGTGGTGTCCATGGCGTCCACGTCGCTCACAGGCTCGGGATCTCGTCGAGCGAGACGACGCGACGCTCGCGCCGCGAGAGCTCGCAGGCATCGGCGACGCGGAACGCCTGGAGCGCGTCGTCGACGGTGCACGGCGAGGCCAGCGCCCCGCGGGCGACGGCCGCGAAGGCCGTCAGCTCGGCGCGGTAGGCCGGCAGGAAGCGCTCCATGAACGACCAGTGTCGGGGGCCGACCGGGTAGGTGGCACCGGGCTCGGCCGAGGTGACGGCGAGCGAGTCGTCGTAGCCGACGCCGATCGTGCCGTCGCTGCCGAGGACCTCCATGCGCACGTCGTGGCCCCCGCCGTTGTAGCGCGTGGCCGAGAGGTTGACGAGCGTGCCGTCGTCGAGCGTCAGCACGGCTGCCGCGGTGTCGACGTCGCCGGCCTCGGAGAAGAACGCCGCGCCCTTGTTGGCGCCGGTGGCGTAGACCGAGGCGACCTCGCGACCGGTGACGAAGCGGATGATGTCGAAGTCGTGGATCGAGCAGTCGCGGAAGAGGCCGCCGCTCGTCGGGATGTAGGCGGCATGGGGCGGCGCCTGGTCGTGCGTCTGGGCGCGGATGCTGTGGACGAAGCCGAGCTCGCCGCCGGCCACGGCCTGCTGGGCGCGCTGGTAGCCGCGGTCGAAGCGGCGCTGGAAGCCGACGTGGACGGGCGTGCTCGTCGTGCGGACGAGCCGTGCGAGGTCCAGCGTCTCGTCGAGCGTGGCGGCCACGGGCTTCTCGCAGAAGGTGGGGACGCCGGCCTCGAGACCGAGGCGGATGAGGGGTGCGTGTCCCGGCGTCGCCGTGGCGATGACGAAGCCGTCGACGCCCTGGGCGAGCAGTTCGGCCGGCGAGGCGGCGAAGCCGACCTCGAGCTTGTCCGCGACGGCGCGGGCGGCGTCGGCGTCCAGGTCGGAGACGACGACCTCGTCGACGTCGGACAGGTCGCGGAGGGTCTCGGCGTGGAACGCCCCGATGCGGCCGACTCCGGCCAGTCCGATGCGCATGTGCACACTCCCTTGGGTGATCGCGGTGGGTGGCGACCCGGTGGGGGTGGTCGCCGTGAGGTCCGGACGGCGAGCGCCTCGACGTCGTCGTCCCTTCGAGAACGATGGTCCTGCCGTGGCCGTCGCCATGTCAAGCAAATGTTAGGACATTCTGATGTTTGATCAATCTCTTGACATGCATGCAGGAAGAGGAGCATCCTCCAATCGCTGGCACCGACGCCGGGACCGGCAGACATCGACACCGATGTCCGCCCGCGACGGAGGAGCCAGTGCGAGCACGGAGGCGCACCACGTCGCCGGAGCTCGCCGAGATCCCCGCACACCTTCCGGGCGACGACCTCGCCCCACACCGTCCGCACCGGACGCGACGCAGCCAGACCGCTCAGCCCACGCGCACCACAGGCGCACCGGCCGGGTCGACACGACCCGACACCCCTCCAGCCCGCACCTCACGTGCCAGGCGGCACACGGCATTCGGGCTCCACCCTGATCGACGGATCGACCGTCACAGAACGTCGCGCCACTCCGGCGACCGGGCCACCGCGACGCAACGAAAGGAATCAACGATGACTCCGACTCGGACTCGCAAGAGCCTGACCGTCGCAGCCGGCATGGCCACGGCCGCCGCCCTCGCCCTCGCGGCGTGCAGCAGCGGCGGCGCCCCCGCCAGCACCGCCGACGCCGGGAGCGGCAGCGGCGCCGGCGACAACTCCGGCTACACGTTCGCCATGGTCACCCACGAGACCCCCGGCGACACCTTCTGGGACAAGATCAAGGCCGGCGCCACCCAGGCCGCGAAGAACAGCGGCATCACGCTCAAGTACTCCAACGACCCCGACCCGGCCAAGCAGGCGACCCTGATCCAGAATGCCGTCGACTCGAAGGTCGACGGCATCGCCACGACACTCGCCACGCCCGACGCCCTCGCCGGTGCGGTCAAGTCGGCCAACGACGCCGGCATCCCCGTCGTCGCCTTCAACTCCGGCATCGACCAGTACCAGCAGGTCGGCGCCAAGATGTACTTCGGCTCCGACGAGAACCTCGCCGGTGAGGCGACCGGCAAGCGCATCGCCGCCGCCGGTGGCAAGAAGGTCCTCTGCGTCATCCAGGCCGCCGGCTCGGTGGCCCTCGAGGCGCGGTGCGCCGGCGTCAAGAAGGGCATCCCGGCGACGGAGAACATCCAGGTCAACGGCGCCGACGACCCGTCGGTCGTCTCGGCCCTTCAGGCCAAGCTCGCGCAGGACAGCTCGATCGACTGGATCGTCACGCTCGGCGCCCCGATCGCCCTCGACGCCCTCAAGGCGATGGACGCGGCCAGCAGCAAGGCCAAGCTCGCCACCTTCGACCTCAACGTCGACGCCGCGCAGGCGATCCAGGACGGCAAGATCCAGTTCTCGGTCGACCAGCAGCCCTACGTGCAGGGCTACCTCGCCATCCAGTCGCTCTACCTCAACAAGAAGAACGGCAACGACATCGGTGGCGGCCTCGCCGTCCTGACCGGACCGTCGTTCGTGGACTCGAAGAACATCGCCGTGATCCTCCCGTTCGCCAAGAACAACACGCGCTGACCCACCGGGGCGGCCGGCCCGGGCAACCAGGGCCGGCCGCCCTTCCCGCACTCCACTGCTCGCTCGTCAAACCGGATCGGAGAGGTCCATGAGTCAAACCACCAAGACTCCACCCTCGGCACCAGCCGAGGCATCGAACAGGGTCACGCTCGGCTGGTCGAACCGCCTGCTCGCCCGCCCCGAGGTCGGGGCGCTCGTCGCGGCGATCGTCATCTTCGTCTTCTTCCTCATCGTCGCGCCGGCCTTCCGGTCGCCCGCGTCGTTCTTCACCGTGCTCTACCAGTCCTCCACCATCGGCATCGTCGCGGTGGCCGTGGGAATGCTCATGATCGGCGGCGAGTTCGACCTCTCCGCCGGCGTCATCGTCACCACGGCCGGCCTCGTCAACGCGATGTTCTGCTACCAGCTCGGCATCAACCTCATCGTCGGCGCCGTGCTCTCGCTCGTCTTCTGCCTCGCCATCGGCTTCCTCAACGGCTACCTGGTGGTGAGGACCGGCATACCGAGCTTCCTCATCACCCTGGGCACGTTCTTCGTGCTGCAGGGCGCGAACCTCGGGGTCACGAAGCTCGTCACCGGCTCGGTCTCGACGCCCAACATCAACCAGATGGACGGCTACAAGACCCTCGACGCGATCTTCGCCTCGAGCTTCAAGATCGGCAGTGTCACCGTCGAGATCACCGTCCTCTGGTGGTTCCTCTTCGTCGCCCTGTCGGCGTTCATCCTCCAGCGCACCAAGATCGGCAACTGGATCTACGCCGTCGGCGGCAACGCCGACTCGGCCCGTGCCGTCGGCGTCCCGGTCAAGGCCGTCAAGATCGGCCTCTTCATGTCGGTCTCGTTCCTCGGCTGGTTCGTCGGCATGCACACGCTCTACAAGTTCGACACCCTCCAGGCCGGCAACGGCATCGGCAACGAGTTCCTCTACATCATCGCCGCGGTCGTGGGTGGCACGCTGCTCACCGGCGGCTACGGCAACGCCATCGGCGTCGCGATCGGCGCGTTCATCTTCGGCATGACGAGCCTCTGCATCGTCTACGCCGGCTGGGACCCCAACTGGTTCCGGGCCTTCCTCGGCGTCATGCTCCTGCTCGCCGTCATGGTCAACCTCTACGTCAAGAAGCTCTCGACCGCCCGAAAGGTGGGCTGACATGACTGACACCCTGTCCGAGCACGCGGACCCGGAGCTCCACTCGGGCGAGCCGCTCATCGAGATGAAGGACGTCGGCAAGACGTACGGCGCCATCCGCGCCCTCAAGGGCATCAACCTCACGGTGCGCGCCGGCGAGGTGACCTGCGTCCTCGGCGACAACGGCGCCGGCAAGTCGACCCTGATCAAGATCATGGCCGGCCTCCACCCGCACAACGAGGGCACGATGAAGGTCGACGGCAAGGAGGTCAGCTTCTCCTCGCCGCGCGAGTCCCTCGACCACGGCATCGCGACCGTCTACCAGGACCTCGCCGTCGTCTCGCTCATGGAGGTGTGGCGCAACTTCTTCCTCGGCTCCGAGCTGACGAGCGGCAGGGGCCCGTTCGCCACCCTCCGGATCGCCGACATGAAGCGCATCGCCGACGAGGAGCTGCGCAAGATGGGCGTCGTCGTCAAGGACATCAACCAGCCGATCGGAACCCTCTCGGGTGGCCAGCGCCAGTGCGTCGCGATCGCCCGGGCCGTCTACTTCGGCGCCCGCGTGCTCATCCTCGACGAGCCGACCGCGGCCCTCGGCGTCAAGCAGTCCGGCGTCGTGCTCAAGTACACGGCTGCGGCCCGCGACGCCGGCCTCGGCGTCGTCTTCATCACCCACAACCCGCACCACGCCTACCTCGTCGGCAACCACTTCGTCATCCTCAAGCTCGGCCAGGCCGTGCTCGACAAGAAGCGCGCCGACGTCGGTCTCGACGAGCTCACCCGCCAGATGGCCGGCGGCGACGAGCTCACCGAGCTCTCGCACGAGCTGCAGAAGTGAGCGGGGTGGCGTCATGAGCGTCGCCGTCGCCCACCACACCCGCAGCTCGAGCGCGCTCGCGCTCCAGGAGGGAGCCCGCCAGGCGGCATACCGCGGGACCCACCTGCTCGTCGTCCACGTCGTCGAGTCGCTCGACAACGACATCGCGGAGGCCAACAAGGCCGGTATCTCCGATGCCGTCGAGAGCGCGCTCGAGGCCGCATGCCTGCCCGACCTCCAGTGGGACGTGCGCCTCGTCCCCGGGGGCCGGGACATCGCGGACGTCTCCGAGGCGATCCTCGCGACCGTGCACGAGCTCGGTCCGGACCTGCTCGTCATCGGGGCCCGGCGCCGCTCGCCGATGGGCAAGGCCTTCCTCGGCAGCGTCGCGCAGAACATCATCCTCGACGCGGACGTGCCCGTTCTCGTCGTCAAGAGCCCGAGGTGATGACACGAGGGTGTGCTGACATGAACACGTGCGCGCATGGCCGAATCGTCTCGTTAGTCTGCGGCCATGCCCAAGCCCGTTGACGTCCGCATCGACCGCGAGACGCCGGTCCCGCTCTACCACCAGCTGGCCGAGCAGCTGAGCGCGGCGATCGCGGACGGCGTGCTCCAGCCGGGGGACCCGTTCGAGAACGAGGTCGCGATGGCCGACCGGCTCGGCCTGTCGCGACCGACGGTGCGGCGGGCCATCCAGGAGCTCGTCGGGCAGGGCCTCCTGCTCCGGCGGCGAGGTCTCGGCACGACGGTCGCGGGCCGCCAGATCCACCGGCGGGCCGAGCTGACGAGCCTCTACGACGACCTGCGGCGCGAGGGCTCGGGGGACCCTCGCACCCAGGTGCTGACGCACGAGGTGACGACCGACGAGGTCGCGGCGACGGCGATGGGCCTCCCGGCCGACACGCCGTTGCTGCGCCTCGTCCGGCTCCGTCTCGACGGCGACCGGCCGCTCGCGATCCTGCGCAACTGGCTGCCGCCGGCCTACTCCGACATCAGCCGCGAGGACCTCGAGCACGACGGCCTCTACGCCCTGCTCCGCGCTCGCGGCGGCAAGCCCGTCGTGGCCCACCAGCGCATCGGTGCGCGGCAGCCGTCGGCCTCCGAGCGCAAGCACCTGAACCTCACGCCGTCCCAGCCGGTCCTGACGATGTCGCGCACCGCGTTCGACGCCGTCGGCGGCCCCGTCGAGTACGGCGACCACTGCTACCGCGCCCAGGACTACTCCATCGAGGTCATGCTCGACGAGCGCTGACCGCGCCGGGGTCGGTCGCGGCGCCCGACCACCGAGAAGGTATGCCGTGTCGACCCTTTCGCTGCCCACCACCCTCCCCGCCCCACGCCGTCCGTCGCCCGACAGCGTGCCCAGCCTTCGCTGGGGCATCCTCGGCACGGGGTGGATCGCGTCACGCTTCGTCTCGTCGCTCCGGGCCTCGACGACGCAGCAGGTCGTGGCCGTGGGGTCGCGGTCGCAGGCCTCGGCCGACGCCTTCGCCCGGGGTGCGGGTGGGCTGCGGGCGCACGCGAGCCACGAGGCGCTGGTGAGCGACCCGGACGTCGACGTCGTGTACGTCGCGACGCCGCACCACGCGCACCTGGCCGGCGCACTCCTGGCCGTCGGGGCCGGCAAGCACGTCCTCGTCGAGAAGCCGCTGGGTCTCGATGCGTCTGAGGCACAGTCGATCTCGGCTGCTGCAGGGGCCGCCGGCGTCTTCTGCATGGAGGCCCTGTGGTCGCTCTTCCTGCCGCGCTTCGACGTCGTCCGGCAGGTGCTCGACGCCGGCCTCCTCGGCGACGTGCGCACCGTCATCGCCGACCACGGCGAGCACTTCGACCCGCCGCACCGCATCCTCGACCCGGCCATGGCCGGCGGCTCGCTCCTCGACCTCGGCACCTACGTCACGACGCTGGCGACATGGGCGCTCGGCCCGGCCACGCGCGTCCTGGCGTCCGGCGAGTCGACGGCGTCCGGGGTCAACGGCCAGGCCGCGATGCTGTTGACCCATGCCGGCGACGCGACGAGCGTGCTGCACTCGACGCTGCTCACGCGTACGCCCACGGCGGCCACCATCGCCGGGACGGAGGCCACGCTGACCCTGCCCGGACCGTTCTTCATGCCCGGCGACGTCGTCGTCACCTCCGCCGACGGGTCAGGCTCGGTGACGTGGACCGACCCCGAGCCGATCGGCCACGGCGCGCTCTACCACTCGGCCCTCGAGGTGGCCCGCTGCATCGGCGAGGGCCTGCTCGAGTCTCCTCTGCACGACTCAGCGTCGGTCCACGCCAACATGCGTGCCCTCGACGAGGTCACGAGACAGCTCGGCGTCACCTACTCCCCTGCGGTTTGAGGTCATCGCGCGCGCGTCTCGGCGGCGCGCCCACCTCAACCGGGTGGTCAGGACCGCGGCGTCAGGACGTCCATGCCGAGGAAGGGGCGCAGGGCCTCGGGCACGCGGACCGAGCCGTCGGCCTGCTGGTGGTTCTCGAGGATCGCGACGAGCCAGCGCGTCGTGCCCAGCGTGCCGTTGAGCGTCGCGACGGCGCGGGTGCCCGAGCCGTTCGGATCACGCTCGCGGGTGCCCAGCCGGCGCGCCTGGTAGGTCGTGCAGTTCGACGTCGACGACAGCTCGCGGAACTTGCCCTGCGTCGGCACCCAGGCCTCGCAGTCGAACTTGCGAGCCGCCGGACCACCGAGGTCGCCGGCCGCCGTGTCGATGATCCGGTAGGGCACCTCGATCTTGGCGAGCATCTCCTGCTCCCACGCCAGCAGGCGCTGGTGCTCGGCCTCGGCGTCCTCGGGACGGCAGTAGCTGAACATCTCGACCTTGTGGAACTGGTGCACGCGGATGATGCCGCGGGTGTCCTTGCCGTGCGACCCCGCCTCGCGGCGGTAGCAGGCCGACCACCCGGCATACCTCTTCGGGCCGTTCGTCAGGTCGATGATCTCGTCGGAGTGGTAGCCGGCGAGGGCGACCTCCGAGGTGCCGGTGAGATAGAGGTCGTCGGCCTCGAGGTGGTAGACCTCGTCGGCGTGCGCGTCCATGAAGCCGGCGCCGACCATGACCTCCGGGCGCGCGAGCGTCGGCGTGATCATCGGCGTGAAGCCGGACGCGGTCGCCTGGGCCATCGCCATGTTGAGCAGCGCCAGCTCGAGGAGGGCCCCGACGCCGGTGAGGTAGTAGAAGCGCGCGCCACCGACCTTGGCGCCGCGCTCCATGTCGATGGCGCCGAGCTTCTCACCGAGCGCGAGGTGGTCGAGCGGCTCGAAGCCCTCGGCCTCGAAATCCCTTGGCGTTCCAACGGTCTCGAGCACGACGTAGTCGTCCTCACCGCCGACGGGCACACCGTCGATGATGACGTTGCCGACTCGGCGGAGCAGGCGCTCGAGCTCGGCCCCGGCCTCGTCGGCGTCGCTCTCGAGCGACTTGACCTGCTCGCTCAGCGTGCCGGCGCGCGCCCGCGCCTCGTGCGCCACCTTCTCCAGGTGGTCGGCGTCGTCGGCGCCCGACTTCTTCGCCTTCTGGAAGGCACCCATGGCCGCGCCGACCGACTTGCTGACGGTCTTCTGCTCGGCGCGCAGCTTCTCGAAGTCGCCGAGGGACGATCGACGGCGCTCGTCGGCAGCGAGGATCGCGTCCACGATCCCCGGGTCCTCACCACGGGCCTGTTGCGAGGCGCGGACCCGGTCGGGTTCGTCGCGCACGAGCTTGATGTCGATCACGCGGGTCAGCCTATCCGCGCGCCCCGCGGACCCACGACCGAGATCCCGCCGGACCCCCACCCTCCCCACCTCGAGTGAGCGCTTGACCACACACGACTGAGCACTCCGTCCCATCCGTCGCGTGACGCGTGGGGCGGCGCGCTCGCTCGACTGTTACGGAGCGCTCACTCGAGTGGGGCGGGGCGCTCACTCGACTATTCGGGGCGGATGAGGGCGTATGCCGTCACGGCGTCGGCCGGGAGGCCGCGGACGTCGATCTGGACGCGCCCGGACGGCAGCCCGAGGTGCACGGTCCGCTGCACGGCGCCGTCGCACGCGAAGGGGCGGGAGTAGAGCGGCTCGCCGTGGCCCCACGTGCCGGGCGCGGCATCGTAGACGGCGTAGCTCGAGCCCTCCGTGGCCCGACCGGCGGCGCACGCGACCTCGACCGTGTAGGTGCGCCCCTCGGCGACCGGCACGCCGGGGACGTTGCGGAACGCCTTGCCCGAGCCCTGCTTGCTCACGACCACCCGCGCCACCTCACCGGCCACCGGCGGAGGCACCGTCACGACGGGTGGTGGCCCGGGGTCGATGGGCGTCAGGGAGACCTCGGGCGTCGCGGTCCCCGCGGGCACGCCAACCGTGGGCGACACGCGCACGCCTCCGTCGGTCGTGCACCCGGCAGCCAGCAGGGCCGTGGCCAGCGCGGCCACCACCGGTACGGCCTCGACGACACGGCGCAGCCTCATGACCCGACTCTAGGACCGGCGGAGCCGACTGGGTATGGCCCCTGTACAGACGTCGAAGGAGCAGACATGAGTGAGAGCACGAAGTCCCGCGAGTCCATCGAGACGGCCCCGAGCGAGGAGGCGCGACTCGGGTCGCACACCGAGACCGGAGCACCGGCGCCGAGTGACCGCAACTCGCTCACGGTCGGCCCGGACGGCCCGATCCTGCTGCACGACCACCACTTCCTCAACCAGATGGCGCACTTCAACCGCGAGCGCATCCCGGAGCGCAACGTCCACGCCAAGGGCTCCGGCGCGTTCGGCACCTTCGAGACCACCGAGGACGTGTCGGCCTACACCAAGGCCGCGCTCTTCCAGAAGGGCGCCAGCACCGAGATGCTCGCGCGCTTCTCGACGGTCGCCGGCGAGCAGGGCAGCCCCGACACGTGGCGCGACCCGCGCGGCTTCGCGCTGAAGTTCTACACGACCGAGGGCAACTACGACCTCGTCGGCAACAACACCCCGGTCTTCTTCATCCGCGACACGATGAAGTTCCCGCACTTCATCCGCAGCCAGAAGCGCCGCGGCGGCTCGGGGCTGCGCGACAACCACATGCAGTGGGACTTCTGGAGCCTCAACCCGGAGTCGGCGCACCAGGTCACCTACCTCATGGGCGACCGCGGCATCCCGAAGACGTTCCGCCACATGAACGGCTACGGCAGCCACACCTTCCTCTGGGTCAACGGGGCCGGCGACAAGCACTGGGTCAAGTACCACTTCCACAGCAACCAGGGCGTCGAGGGCCTGACCGGCGCCGAGGCCGAGCGCATCGCCGGTCAGGACGCCGACCACCACCGCCGCGACCTCCACGACGCCATCGAGGCGGGCGACTTCCCGAGCTGGACGCTGTCGATCCAGGCCATGCCCTACGAGGACGCGAAGACCTACCACCTCAACCCGTTCGACCTGACGAAGGTGTGGCCGCACCGCGACTACCCGCTCATCAAGGTCGGCACGATGACGCTGAACCGCAACCCCGACAACTTCTTCGCCCAGATCGAGCAGGCGGCCTTCGAGCCGTCGGCCGTCGTGCCGGGCATCGGCTTCTCGCCCGACAAGATGCTGCTCGGCCGCGTCTTCGCCTACAGCGACACGCACCGCTACCGGATCGGCCCGAACTATCTCCAGCTGCCGGTCAACCGTCCGCGCGTCGAGGGCCTCAACACCTACACGCAGGACGGCCCGATGGCCTACGACCACCACGGCGACCTGCCCGTCTACGCCCCCAACAGCGAGGGCCGCGGCTACGCCGACGAGGTCGGTGAGGTCGAGGAGGGCTGGGAGACCGACGGCGCCATGGTGCGCCAGGCCTACACGCTGCGCGAGGACGACGACGACTTCAGCCAGGCGGGCCTGCTCGTCCGCGAGGTCTGGGACGACGCACAGCGAGAGGCGTTCACCGAGACGGTGGCCGGCCACCTTCTCGGCGGCGTGAAGTCCCCGGTCCTCGAGCGCGCCTTCGACTACTGGAAGAGCGTCGACGCCGAGACGGGCAAGCAGATCGAGGAGCTCGTCCGCGCCGGCCTCGGCGGCGCCAACCCGGGCGGAGACGCCGACGACGCCAAGGTCGTCAACGACCCGATCGTCGAGACGAAGACGAACGCGGCCAACTGACAAGGCCTTTCGCCCCAGCAACACGCAGAGGTATGCCGTGTGCCCCCGTCAGGCACACGGCATACCTCTTGTTCGTGGTCAGGTGCTACTTCACCTCGGCGCGGGTCAGGCGCCAGATGCCGACAGCCAGGGGCGCGACGACCCAGACGGCGACCGAGGTGGCGAGGTGGGCCCACTGGGCACCCGTCAGCGATCCCTCGAAGAGCGGCTGCATCGTCTGGTTCATGTCGAGCCAGGTCGCGGCGTCGCCCAGCCACGAGACCATCGAGCCGAGGATCGACCACGCGGTCGGCAGGACGAAGAAGACGACGACCGCGGCGGGCGTGTTCTTGAAGAGCATGCCGAAACCGACACCCTGGGCGATGCCGAGCAGCACGTAGCCGCCGGCGCCGAGGAGCACGAGCGCGTCCGTGGACCAGTCGCCGGTGATGCCGCGGAAGGTGATCGCGGCCTGGTGCGCGAGGGCGGCCAGCACGAGCGACAGCGCGAAGGCGCAGACGCCGACGAGGAGCGCCGAGAGGAGCTTGGCCCACGCGATGCGCATGCGGCGCGGTTCGAGACCGAAGGTGACGAGGCCGGTGCGCTGGCTCCACTCGGACGTCACGGCGAGGATGCCGACGACCGGGAGGATGAGCGCCATCGGCATCGTCGTGGCCTGGAGGTACTCGCCGAAGGCGTGCTGGCCGCCCTCGTTGAAGAACATGATCGTCAGCGCGACCGCGATGATGGCGCCGATGCCGATGAGGAGCCAGCGGCCCGCGCGGGTGTCGAGCATCTTGCGCAGCTCGACGTGGACGAGACGGCCGAAGGGCACCCCGGTCGTGGGGCGCGGGCCGGCGATGCGGCTCGGCACCTTGGCGTGGGTCGGCAGGGCCGACTCGGCGTTCTTGGAGACGGGGGCCGCGGTGGGCGTCGTGGTCGTGGCGGTCATGCCGCCACCTCCTCTCGGGCGGCGTCGGCCGTGAGGTCGAGGAACATCTCCTCGAGGCCCCGGCTGTCGGCGCCGCGCAGCTCGGTCAGGACGATCTGGTGGGCGACGGCGACGCGGCCGACGGCGATCGGCTCGGCCTCGACCTGCAGGCCGCCCGTCGGGGTGCGCTGGGCGACGATCGAGGCCTCGGCGAGCGCGGCCAGGAGGGCGTCGTCGTCGGTGGAGCGGGTGTAGGTGCCGGCCCCGGCGAGCAGCTCGTCCTTGGTGCCGTGGGCGACGATCTTGCCGTGGCCGATGACGATGATCTCGTCGGCGACGCGCTCGATCTCGTTGAGCAGGTGCGAGCTGAGCAGCACCGTGCCGCCCTCGTTGGCGTAGCCGCGCAGGAGGTCACGCATCCAGCGGATCCCGGCGGGGTCGAGCCCGTTGGCCGGCTCGTCGAGGATGAGCACCTCGGGGTCACCGAGCAGCGCGTGGGCGATGCCGAGCCGCTGGCGCATGCCGAGGGAGTAGTTGCGCACCCGGCGGTTCGCCTCCTTCTCGGTGAGGCCGACGAGCTCGACCATCTCGTCGACGCGGTGCTTGCCGACACCCATGAGGATGGCGCCGAGTGTCAGCACCTCGCGGCCGGTGCGGCCGGCGTGCTGCGCGGAGGCGTCGAGCAGGAGGCCGACGTGGCGGCCGGGGTTCGGCAGGGCGGCATACGGCTTGCCGAGCACCGTGGCCCGTCCTGACGTGGCGGGCGTCAGGCCGGCCATGACGCGCATCGCGGTCGTCTTGCCGGCGCCGTTGGGGCCGAGGAAGCCGGTGACGAGGCCCGGCTTGACGTCGAAGGAGACGTCGTCGACGGCCGTGAACGGGCCGTAGCGCTTGGTGAGTCGTTCCACTGTGATCATGGGCTCCACCCTCCCGGGAGAGGCAGTGGTCGCACATCCGTCACAAGCCTGATTCTGACCCTACCTAGGTCGCACCCGACCCTGACCGGAGTCAGGGTCCGTGCTCAGGGTCGGACCCCGTCGGCGGTCGCGGACGAGACCTTGGTCGGATGCCGTCGCGCCCGGTCGGCGCCTACGCTGGCCGGGTGCCGCTGCCCCGCATCGCCCGCACCCGACGGGGCCACGTGTGGGGTGAGACGTGGCGGCTCGGGGTCGCCTTCCTCTTCGGGCTCGCTCTCTGGGGCGCCGTGCAGGCGCAGCTCGACCAACGCCACGTGGAGCCGACGTTCGGCAAGGACTGGCTCCTCGTCGACCTCGCGATCGGGCTCGGCTCGACGACGCTGCTGCTGTGGCGCCGCCGCTGGCCGCTCGCCGTCGCCGTCGTCACGGCGGCCCTCTCCGGGATCTCCTCCGTCGCGATCGGTGCGTCCGTCGTGGCGCTCGTGTCCCTGTCGACGCGCCGCCACTGGCGCGAGATCGCGGTCGTCCTCGTGCCGTGGATGGTGGCGGGCTGGTCTCACTCGATGGTCTACCCGACCGAGGACCAGGTCGTCACCCTGCCGAACGTCATCATCGGCCTGCTCAGCTATGCCGTCAGCGTCGCGATCGGCTGGGCCATCGGCGAGCGCCGCGCCTTCGTCGCCTCGCTCCACGAACGGGCCCTGACCGCCGAGCGCGAGCAGGCGATGCGCGTCGTCCAGGCACAGGTGGCCGAGCGGGCCCGGATCGCGCGCGAGATGCACGACGTGCTCGCACACCGGATCTCCCTGGTGGCCATGCACTCCGGCGCCCTCGCCTACCGCACCGACCTGACGCCCGAGCAGGTCTCCGAGACGGCCGAGGTGGTCCGCGAGAGCGCCAACGAGGCCCTGACCGAGCTGCGGGCCGTGCTCGGGGTGCTCCGCGACGTGCCCGGCTCGGGGGCTCCCGCCGACGGCACGCCCCAGCCGCCGCAGCCGACGCTCGCCGACCTCGACGCGCTCGTCGCCGAGGCACGCTCGGGCGGCACGACGGTCCGGCTCGACCGGTCGGGTGACCTCGAGCTCGTGCCCGAGCAGGTGTCGCGCGGCGCCTACCGGATCGTGCAGGAGGGCCTGACGAACGCCCGCAAGCACGCCCCGGGCGCGACTGTCCGAGTCACCGTGGGCACCGCCCCGGAGGGCGGCCTCGACGACGAGGCAGTGCGGGTCACGGTGCGCAACCCGGTCCCGCGCGGAGGCGGGGACGCAGCGGACGGCATACGCCAGGACGTCACGGTGGGAGCCGGGCTGGGACTGCTCGGGCTCACGGAGCGGGCCGTCCTCGCCGGGGGCGAGCTGACCTACGGTCCTGACCGGGCGGGCGACTTCGTCCTCACGTCCCGACTACCGTGGTCGCGATGACCGGGGACCCAGGGCGTACGCGCGTCGTGATCGTCGACGACGACGCGCTCGTGCGTGCCGGGCTGAGGATGATCCTCGGTGGGGCACCCGACCTCGACGTCGTCGCGGAGGCGGGTGACGGCATCGAGGGTGAGCGCGTCGTCGACGAGCACCGGCCCGACGTCGTCCTCATGGACATCCGGATGCCGCGCCGGGACGGCCTCGAGACGACGAGAGCGCTGCTGTCCGAAGGCGCCCGGGCCGTCCGCGGTGCGCGCGGCGACGACCTCAAGGTCATCGTCCTGACGACCTTCGACGCCGACGACATGGTCGTGCAGGCGCTGCGGGCCGGCGCGCACGGCTTCCTGCTCAAGGACACCGAGCCGCGACGGCTCGTCGAGGCGGTGCGCCTCGTCGCCACCGGCGAGCCGATCCTGTCGCCGAGCGTCACCGCGACCCTCATGGCCCACGTCGCGACCGGCGGAGGAGCCGTGGCGGATGCGGGCGACCGCCGCCGCGCCGACGCCGAGGCCCGCCTGGCGACCCTCACCGACCGCGAGCGCGAGGTGGCCCTCGCCATCGGCCGCGGACTGTCCAACGCCGACATCTCGCGCGAGCTCTACCTCTCCGTGCCGACCGTCAAGGCCCACGTGTCGCGCGTCCTCGACAAGCTCGGCGCCGACAACCGCGTCCAGATCGCCATCGTCGTCCACGACGCCGCCCTCCCCTGAGCCCGGCACGACAACTCCGCCCGGGCGGACCTGGCGCGCCCCGGAAGCCCGCCAGACCACCACAACTCCGCCGAGGCGGACCTGGCGCGGCCCCGGAAGCCCGCCTGACCACCACAACTCCGCCCGGGCGGGGTCGAGTTGCCCGAGCGCGACGGAAAAGGGCTGGACGAGAGCCCTGGGCGCCGCATACCTTCTCTCCCGTGTGGATCTCCTGATGCCTCGAGCCCGCCCGCCGCTGACCTGACGACGACCGTCTGACGTCACCCGCGGGGCCCTGCCGACCATCAAGGACCCCCATGTCTTCCACCCTCACCATCTCCGGACTGGACGTCGCCTTCGGGGCACGCACCCTCTTCTCCGGTCTCGACCTGACCCTCGCCGACGGCGACGTGCTCGCCGTCGTCGGCCCCAACGGGTCGGGCAAGTCGACGCTCATGCGCACCATCGTCGGCGAGCTGCCGATCGAGGCCGGCTCGATCCGTCTCGCCCCGCGCGACGCGACGGTCGGCTGGCTCCCGCAGGTCGTGCCCGACCCGTCGGAGACCCTCCTGACGTATGCCCGTCGACGCACCGGCGTCACGGCGGCCGACACCGAGCTCGAGGCCGCGTCCGCCGCGATCGCTGCCGGCGACGAGGGCAGCGAGGACCGCTACGCCACCGCCCTCGAGCGCTGGCTCGCGCTCGGGGCCGCCGACCTCGACGAGCGGCTGCCCGAGGTGGCCGCCCGCGTCGGGCTCGACGTCGCGTCCAACCGTCCCCTCGGCACCCTGTCCGGCGGGCAGGCCGCGCGGGCCTGCCTCGTCGCCGTGCTGCTCAGCCAGTACGACGTGCTGCTCCTCGACGAGCCGACGAACGACCTCGACGCCCGCGGGCTCACCCTCGTGGCCGACTTCGTCGCCGCGCACGAGGGCCCGATCCTCGTCGCCAGCCATGACCGCACCTTCCTCGACGCGGTCGCCACCGGCGTCGTCGAGCTCGACGTCAAGCAGCAGCGCATCGGCCACTACACCGGCGGCTGGAGCAGCTTCGTCGCGCAGCGCGAGCTCGCCCGCGCCCACGCGTGGGAGGCGTACGAGGGGTATGCCGCCGAGCGGGACTCGCTGCTCGCGCAGTCCCGGCAGCGGCACGACTGGGCCGACCGGGGGCGGCGCAACGTCGCGCTCGGCAAGGAGCCCGACAAGCACATCCGCGAGAAGCACAAGGCCAGGGCCGACCGTCAGGCCGCGAAGGGCGGCCGCCTCGAGCGGGCCGCTGATCGACTCGACGCGGTGGAGCAACCACGCAAGGAGTGGCAGCTGCGCTACGCCATCACCGAGGGCCGGCCCTCCGCCGATGTCGTGGCCACGCTGTCCGACGCGGTCGTCGAGCGGCACGGCTTCCGGCTCGGCCCGGTCAGCCTCGTCGTCGGCCGCGGCGACCGCATCGCGCTCGTCGGCGACAACGGCTCGGGCAAGACGACGCTGCTCGGCGCCCTGCTCGGTGACCTGCCCCTCACGTCCGGCCGCCAGAGCCTGGGCACGCGTGTGGCCGTCGGCGTCATCGACCAGCGCCGGCACCTGCTCGACGACGACGCCTCGGTGCTCGAGGTCGTGCGGCGCGAGCTCGGGACCCACCCGAGGTCGGGGAGCGAGTGGCCGGTCGCGGAGGTGCGCACCCTCCTCGCGAAGTTCGGGCTCGGGTCCGAGCACGTCTCACGTCCGGCCCGGAGCCTGTCGATGGGAGAGCGGACGCGAGCGCTCATGGCCCTCTTCCAGGGTCGTGAGGTCAACGTCCTCGTGCTCGACGAGCCGACGAACCACCTCGACGTCGACGCCATCGAGCAGCTCGAGGCCGCCGTGGCGGCCTTCGGAGGGACCGTGCTCGTCGTGAGCCACGACGAGAGCCTGCTCGACGGCATACGCCTGACCCACCGGTGGGTCGTCACGCGCGGACGCGTCCGCGTCGAGAGCCTCTGACCGGACCTGCGGCAGAGGCTCGGTCAGCGGGTGACGCTGCGGGTGCGGCTCCAGCGCCACACGGCCGTCACGACGACGGCGCCGACGATCGAGCCGATGATGCCGCTCGGTCGCAGCGCGAGGCCGTCGCCCGCGATGAGGCTCGCGAGGAGACCACCGACGAACGAGCCCACGAGGCCCGCGACGATGGCCATCGTCCAGTCGATGCTCTTGCCCTCGCGACCCAGGATGAGCTGGGCGGCGGCGCCGACGAGCATGCCGAAGAGGATCATGCCGATGATGAGCATGGGCCGAGCATAGAGGCACCAGACGCCTCAGACCGTGGTGTCGCCCGAATCATCTGGCTTCTCGGTGGTCCGTTCGGTGGTCCGTTCGGTGGCACGTTCGGCGGCCCTCTCGATGGCCGGCTCGATCGAGAAGTCCAACGACGCGTCGAAGTCCAGGTCGAACGTCGGGTCCTGGTGGCGCAGCCACACCCGGTTGAGGATGGCGCAGCCCACGATGAGCTGACCGGCGACGAGGAGCCAGACGAGCACGGCACCGGCGACGCCGAGCGAGCCGTAGAGCGCCGACGAGTGCTCGATCCGGGCCGGGAGGTAGACGCGGCTGATGACGTGGAGGATCGCGAGCCCCACCCCGAAGAGCAGGCCGCCGGGCACGAGGTCCAGCCAGGACCGACGCCGGTCGGGCAGGTGGAGGGTGATGAGCACCCACCCGGCGCCTGAGATCCCCGCCTGGCAGACGAAGGACAGCAGGATGCCGCCGGGCAGGAGGTTGTCGAGACTCGTGACGAGCGCGGCACCGAGGAAGATGCCCAGCCAGGCCGCCCCGAAGACGAGCGTCGCCCCCAGCACCTCGCGCTGCGTGCGTCGGGGCACCCGGGCGTCCCACACGTGCGCGTTGACGATGACGAGGTTGCGCATCAGGGTTCGCGTCGTCCACAGCGAGAGGAAGAGACCGACGAGCACGGCCACCCACCACGAGCGGGTGGACTCCTCGAGGGCGACGGTGATCTGTTGCCGCAGGGTGCTCGTCACCCCCGTGACGGCGACGGCGTCCTCGGCCGCACCGGGGATCGCGCGGCTGAGTCCCGCCACCAGGCCGGACACGAGCAGGGCGAGCGGGAGCAGCCACAGGAAGGTGCGGAACGCGACCGCGCTGGCGAGCAGCATGCCCTGGCGGGCGACGTAGAGAGCCGCCATCTCCAGCGGCACCTTCGCCGCGGGAATGCGGCGGGAGAGGTCCATGTACTTCCGGGCATACCGGGACGCGGTGTCCTCGCCTCGCGACCGCAGACGCGCCAGACGACCTGACGCGGGCTCCACCGCGCCCCCGTCGGCCTCCAGGTCTGCGTCGTGCCCGGCCCCGTGTGCCATGGCTGAGGTTCCCACGGCGAGCGCCCCAGTGGTGGGTCTTCGCCCGACCGGTCCGGACCGCACCTCCCGCTGGCGCCCGATCTGCGCCACGCTGGACCCATGCCAGCCACCACGGTCGTCCTCTTCGGCGCCACCGGAGACCTCGCCAGGCGCAAGCTGCTCCCGGGCATGCTGCACCTGCACGAGTCCCAGCTCCTCGAGGGCCTGCGCATCGTCGCGACCTCGCTCGACGAGCTGAGCCGCGAGGAGTTCCTCGACCTCGTCCTCGCGTCGGTGCGCGAGCACAGCAGCCACAACGTGAGCGACGACGACCTGCGCGAGTTCGCCGAGCGGATCCACTGGGTGCCGGGCAGCTCCGGGCCGCAAGGGATCCGGGCCGCCGTCGACGAGTCGGAGGCGATCCTCGGACCCGACGCACGACGGCTGCACTACCTCTCGGTGCCGCCCAAGGCCGCCCTCGCCGTCGTGCACCAGCTCGCCGAAGCCGGTCTCGTCGAACGCAGCCGGATCATCATGGAGAAGCCCTTCGGCACCGACCTCGAGAGCGCCCGCAAGCTCAACGCCGAGCTCCACGAGGTCTTCGACGAGGAGCAGATCTTCCGCATCGACCACTTCCTCGGCAAGGAGGCGGCCCAGAACATCCTCGCCTTCCGCTTCGCCAACGGCCTCTTCGAGCCGATCTGGCACCGCAACCACATCGACCACATCCAGATCGACGTCCCGGAGACGCTCGGCCTCGCGCAGCGCGCGGACTTCTACGAGAGCACTGGCGCCTACCGCGACATGGTCGTCACGCACCTCTTCCAGGTGCTCGCCTTCACCGCGATGGAGCCGCCGACGGCGCTCGAGCCGCACGCCATCAGCGAGGAGAAGAACAAGGTCTTCCGGTCGATGTCGCCGATCGAGCCGCACGACGTCGTGCGCGGGCAGTACGTCGGCTATCGCGACGTCCCTGGCGTCAGGCACGACAGCCAGACCGAGACCTTCGTCGCGCTCAAGTGCTTCGTCGACAACTGGCGCTGGGCGGGGGTGCCCTTCTACCTGCGCACCGGCAAGCGGCTGGCTGAGGGCGCGCGCATCATCTCGATCGCCTTCAAGGAGCCGCCGCGCTCGATGTTCCCGGCAGGATCGGGCGTCGGCGACAACGGCCCCGACCACCTGACCTTCGACCTCGCCGACCGGTCACGCATGTCGCTCTCCTTCTACGGCAAGCGACCCGGGCCCGGGATGAAGCTCGACAAGCTCTCGATGCAGTTCTCCATGGGCGAGACCGACTGGGCCGGAGCGGTGCTCGAGGCGTACGAGCGGCTCATCTACGACGCCGCCCGCGGCGACCGCACCCTCTTCACGTCGGCCGACGGCATCGAACGCCTCTGGGAGATCAGCCAGCCGCTCCTCGACAACCCGCCGATCGTGCGCCCCTACGACCCGGGCACGTGGGGCCCCAACCAGATCCACCAGCTCGTCGCACCCTTCACGTGGCGCCTGCCCTTCGAGCGGCGCTGGCGCGACCCCAACACGACCGGCGCCTGAGCCCAACCAGGAGGTCGTAATTCGGCTGCGCGGGCCGGGAGCCCGCGAGCACACTGGGGTGGCCCGCTAACGATGGAGCCGCCATGGTGCCCACACGTCTGGTCAGGGCCGCGACCGCCGCGACCACTGCTGCTGTCGCGACCGCTGCCGCAGGCCTCCTCGCGGCCTGCGGGAGCTCGGTCGGCACGCCGAACCCGGGCCCCGCGCCGGGACCGGGCACGGCTGCCGTCGGCTCGGCGACGTCGGCCGCCGCTGACGGGCTGACCTCCACCGCTCCGTCGACGGCCTCCGGGTCAGGCTCTCCGACCGAGGTGGCCTTCCTGCCGGGCGCTCCGGTCTGGTGGTCCGGCTTCGAGATCGAGCTCGTCTCCGCCCGCCTCGACGAGCAGACCCGGCTGCTCGAGGTGCAGGCGAAACTGACGAACACGTCGTCCGTCGACACCAACCTCGGCGCCACGAGAGCCGAGATCTCGGTCGGCTCCCCCGACCACGTGACGGCGTGGGACACGGCCTCCGACACCATCCCGCACGGCACGACGCTGCCCAGCACCCTGCGCTTCCCCTCGGTGCCGGACGACTTCGACCTGACCGCGGCCCAGCTCGTCCTCGGCGGCGAGGGCGACCACCAGGCCGTCTTCGCCCTCGGCGACCCGAAGGCCAACGCGACGGCCGTCGCGACCCGCCCGCGCGACGTCCCGGCGACCGTCGTCATCAGCAACGCCCACACGGGCGCCAGGTTCGAGTCGCGCGACGTCAGGCTCCTGGCGGCGGCGTGCTCGGGTCCGAACCCGGTCGACGTGACCTATGTGCCCCTGGCCTCCGACCAGCTCGTCCTCGAGCTCGTCGGGACGATCCAGTCGCCGTCGCGATCGGTGGGCGGCGTTGCGGCACAGCGCGCGATGGCCAGCCCAGCCGGAAGCACCGCGGCGGTCGCCGAGCCCGGGATGAGCCTCGTCCTTGGCGTCGACGCCCCACCCGTGCGCCGACTGCACCTGTGCTTCCCCATCTCGGCCGACACGCACCGGCGGGTGGACCTGACCTTCGACACCCGGCTCGTCGGCGAGGACTTCGTCACCGCGACAGGCTCCGTCCAGCTGCCCTGACCCGCCCGGCCGGTGATGCCTCAGCGTGGGCCGTCGACGACCGTCTGGCGGGTGAATCCCTTGTAGCGAGTGCCTTGGTGCATGAGGTGGCCTCGGTCGCCCTCAGCCAGCTGGCCGAAGTCCCGACCGGACACCATCAGCTCACGGCGCTCGCCGGACGGCTCCTCGAACGTCACGAAGTACGTCGTGCTCGCGCTCGAGGGAGTGTCGGCGCTCATCGGCGCGCCGGCCTCGGCGCCGGGGAGGCCCGGCGACCCGGAACGCCGGCGCACGTCGGTGCGACGCGACACCACGAGGGCCTCGACGCTGCGCAGCGGGCTGGCCTCGTTGGCCCGCCACTGCGAGACGCCCTTGATGATCACGAACGCGAACCCCGCGACGACCACCATGGCGACGAGGCCGAAGAACGCCATGAACAGCGGCGGCGGACCGGACATCGCCTGGTCGAACGGGACGAACTCCTCGGTGAGCATGGCAACCCTGTCGTCGGTCGGGTGAGTCATCCTCTATGACTGCGTCCCCGGCCCGAATGGTTGCACGCCGTCGGGCTCGGTCTAGCGAGCATCCTTCTTGGCCTGTCGGCGGGCGCCCTGTGACTGCGACGACGCGTCCCGCTTCTGGCCGCCCGTCGTCTTCGTCGCGCGCCGCTTGCCCGACGGCACCGAGGCGGCACCGGCGGTCGAGGCCACCGATCCCGGACCCGTCCCGGCCTTGACCTCACGCGCCGCCGCGAGGCGCTCGGCCTTGAGGTCGGCGGCCGCGGCTCGGGCGACGACGCCGAGCCTCGCACTGACCCGTGCCAGAGCCAGCTCGAAGACCTCGGCCCGGTCGGCGTTGAGCCGGTTTGCCGGTCGAGCAGCGCCGCGAGACCCCTTGGCCGCGACCCGCGCGCTGGCCTGACGCCGGTAGAGGCCGACGTGCTTGGTGCGGGCCCGACGCACCCTCTGGTGCAGCTCGATGAGCTCGTCCTCGGACAGCTCGGCGAGGCGGGCCGGCTCGGTTTCGCGGACGAGGTCGGCCTGGTCCGCCGTGAGCGATGTCGTCGTCATGGCACTCGATCCTCGTCGCGCCGACGTCGGCGGGCATCACCTGTTGGGGGTGATGCCCGCCCCACCTCACTCGCCGGGGTAGACGACCCCGACCTGACGACGTACGGCATCCATCGTCTCCATGACGCGCAGCGTCGTGGCGTGCGGCATGAGCGGTGACTCGGTGTCACCGGCGACGAGGCAGCGGGCGAACTCGGCCGCCTCGTAGGAGAAGCCGCGCACGTCCTCGGTGAGGCCGCCGGGCCGTTCGTCGATGACCTCGTTGTCGGGGCCGACGAGCCGGATCGTCGAGCCCGGACCGTAGAAGGCGCCGGACAGCTCGAGGCGGGCCAGGGTCCCGGCGACGACCGCGGTGACCGGCGTGACCGCGGCCATCGTGCACGAGAGCACGCCGTGGGCTCCCCCGGCGCCGGTGACGGTGATCGTCGTCGTCGCGTCGACGCCGAGGTCGGTGAGCGTGCCGGTGGCCGTGACGGCCGACGGTGCGCCGAGCACGAGGTCGGCGAACGACACGGGGTAGACGCCGAGGTCGAGCAGGGCGCCACCCGCGAGCTCGGGCTGCGAGAGGCGGGCCGGGCCGCCGGGGTAGAGGCGCTGCCCGTGGTCGGCGAACACGGCGACGAGCTCGCCGATGAGGCCGGTCTCGACGACGTGTCGCACGACGTCGTAGTGCGGCAGGAAGCGGCTCCACATCGCCTCGACGACGAGCAGGTTCTGGGCGTCGGCGGCGGCGAGCACCTCGCGGGCCTCGGCGGCGCTGCGGGCGAAGGCCTTCTCGACGAGCACCGGCTTGCCGGCCTCGAGCGCCAGCAGGGCGTGGTCGCGGTGCTCGGAGTGCGGCGACGCGACGTAGATCGCGTCCACGTCCGGGTCGGCGACGAGCTCCTCGTAGGAGCCGTACGCCCGCGGGACCGCGAACTCGTCGGCGAAGTCCTGCGCCCGCTCGCGGCTGCGCGAGCCGACGGCGACGACGGACGACGACGTCCCGACCGCCACGGCGTCGGCGAAGGCGTGCGCGATGCCACCGGGCGCGAGGACGCCCCATCGGATGGCGGGGGCGTCGTGCGGGTCGGGCGTGCGCGGCTCGGGCAGCTGGAGGGGCACGTCGATGGGCAGGGTCATGCGTTCACATCCCAGAGGTGGTGGCGTATGTCGTGGGTGAAGTAGAGCGCGAGGGTACGGGCCGTGAACTCCGAGCCGTTGCTGCGCAGGGCCGGCCACTCCCACTGCGTACCCGCCGGGAAGGCGTATGCCGTCGCCGCCGCCTCGAACGCCGCCGTGACCTCGCGTGCCACGACGTCGGGGTCGGAGCGCCAGTACTGCTGCTCGACGGCGGTCTCGTCCTGGTCCCAGTTGGCGAAGCGGACGACCTCGCCGCCTCCGGCGAGGATCTGCTCGAGCCGGCCCCGCATGACGTCGCAGACGTCGCGGACGTGGCAGGTGTACTCGAGCGGCGACCAGACGCCCTCGGCCGGGCGGGCCCGCACGTCCTCGCGACCCAGTGCGGCGGCATACCGCTGCCCCGCGTCGCGGAGCAGCGCCGGCACGTCGGCGGGCTCGACGGCCGCGGGGCCGAAGCCGCAGTCGGGGCACGGTCGCGTCAGGACCCACGTCCAGTCCGCGTCGTCCGGCATCGACGGCCCGGGGTCGGTGAGGGGCTCGCTCATGGCGCCCAGCCTAGGGCCGGGGCGCCCACCGGCGAGCGGCAGTTCGGGGAGTCCACCCTGCGGGGGATACCGTATGTCTTCGTGCTCAAGGACTACCTGCCGTGGATCGTCGCCGGCGTCGTCGTGCTGGCGCTGGTCATCGGAGGAGTCGTCCTGACCCGCGTCGCTCCTGAGGCGACCGCGACCTTGCGCCGCCGTCCCCGCCCGCCGCGCGACCACTTCCGCAGCGGTGACGAGAGCCCCGCCCCGCTCAAGCGGGCCGGGATCGTCATCAACCCGACGAAGTTCACCGACCTGCCCGCGGTGCGCGAGCGGATCACCGCCACGTGCCTCGCGAACGGCTGGGGCGAGCCGCACTTCTACGAGACGACCGTCGAGGACCCCGGTCAGGGGCAGGCCGCGCAGGCCGTCCGCGACGGCGTCGACATCGTGTGCACGCTCGGTGGCGACGGCACCGTGCGCAACGTCGCGACCGCCCTCGTCGGCACCGAGACGGCGCTCGGCATCCTCCCCGCCGGCACCGGCAACCTGCTCGCGCGCAACCTCGACCTGCCTGTCGCCCTCGAGGCGGCCGTGGCGGTCGCGCTGACGGGGCGCAACCGGCGCATCGACGTCGGCGAGCTCGTCCTGGGCATGACCGCGAGCGGCGAGACGGGCGAGGACGCCGACGAGCCGGTCGACCCCGAGACGCACTACTTCCTCGTCATGAGCGGTGTCGGCATGGACGCGCAGATCATGGCCGGCACCAACGAGAACCTCAAGGCCAAGGTCGGCTGGCCCGCCTACATGGTCTCGGGGCTCAAGCACCTCGTCTCGCCGGAGTTCCGGATCGCCGTCAAGGTCGACGACGAGCTCGAGTTCCGCCGTCGCGCAAGGATGGTCGTCATCGGCAACTGCGGACGCCTCCTCGGCGGCCTCGTGCTCATGCCGAACGCCCGCGTCGACGACGGCCAGCTCGACGCCGTCATCGCGTCCCCGCGCGGGGTCGTCGGCTGGGTGCCCGTGGCGACGCGGGTCGCCACCCGGCAGCGCAAGGGTCACCCGACCCTGGACCACAAGGCGTGCAAGGAGATCCGCGTGCGCACCGACCGGCCCGTGCCCGTCCAGATCGACGGTGACGTCATCGGCGAGGCCACCGAGGTCAGTGCGACCGTGCGTCCCGGCTGCCTCACGGTGCGCGTCAGCCAGTAGGCCGCCCCCTCACCCCCCGCATCGAACGCAGCGTTCGGTGGCGAACGCGCTGTTAGAACACTGAGTTCGCGACCGAACGCAGCGTTCGGGCGGGAGGAGGGGATGGGTCCGGGCAGGGCCGCTCAGGCGAAGAGCGCCTGACCCCAAGTCTGCCCGTCCTTCAGCCCGGGTGGGCACGCGAAGACCGCCGAGCCGTTGTGCTCGATGTACTCGTTGAGCACGTCCGCCTTGGCAAGCGCCCGCTGCATCGGGACGAACTGCCGGCCCGGGTCGCGCATGTAGGCGAGGAAGAAGAGCCCCGCGTCGAGGTGGCCGACGCCGTCGGAGCCGTCGGTGAAGTTGTAGCCGCGCCGCAGGATGCGTATGCCGCCGAGCTGGCTCTCGTGGGCGAGGCGCACGTGCGCGTGGACGGGGATCGCCGGCTGGCCGCCAGGGCCCTTCTTCGCGAAGTCGAGCGTGTCGAACTCCTTCGCCCGGCCGAGTGGCGCCCCCTCCTTCTTGTCGCGACCGATGACGTCCTCCTGCTCCTGCAGGCTCGTCCGGTCCCAGACCTCGATGTGCATCCGGATGCGGCGCGCGACGAGGTAGGAGCCGCCGGCCATCCAGGCACCGCCGCCGGTCTCGTCGTCAGGTGCGACCCACACGTGCTGCGCGAGGCCCTCCGGCTCCTCCGCCTTGAGGTTGTTGGTGCCGTCCTTGAAGCCGAACATGTTGCGCGGCGTGGCCTGAGCGGTCGACGTCGACGACGTGCGGCCGAAGCCGAGCTGGGACCAGCGGACCGCGACGACACCGAAGCCGAGCCGCACGAGGTTGCGCACCGCATGGACCGCGACCTGCGGGTCGTTCGCGCACGCCTGGATGCAGAGGTCCCCGCCCGTACGGCGCGGGTCGAGCTGGTCGCCGGTGAAGGCCGGGAGGTCCCGCAGCGCGGCCGGGCGCTTCGACGCGAGGCCGAACCGGTCGTCGAAGAGGGAGGGGCCGTAGCCGATCGTGATCGTCAGCCCGGACGCCGGCAGGCCGTAGGCCTCACCCGTGTCCTCGGGAGCCCGGTTGGGGCCGCCACCGACGAGCCCGCCGGGCGCTGCCTCGGCGCCGGCCGTCATCCGCTCGGCCGCACGGGTCCAGTCCTCGAGGAGCAGGCGCAGCTGCGTGCGGTCCTTCGTTACGACGTCGAGCGCGACGAAGTGGAGGCGGTCCTGCGCGGGAGTGACGATGCCGGCCTGGTGCTCACCGCGGAACGGGATGGCCGCGTCGAGCGCGAGCGCGGGCGCTGCGGTGGCCGTCGGGGCACCTGCCGCAGAGGCGTCGGTACCGCGCGACACGGCATAGGCACTCGTCGCGCCCGCGACCACGCCGGCGACCGCGGCGGTCCCGGAGGCGCCCAGGAGACGGCGGCGGCTCACGCCGCCACCGACCTCGGTCCCGGGGACCGTCGCGTCTGCGCGCTCGGGGACGCCGGGCTCGTCAGGGAAGGGGCTCACTTGGCCTCCACGACTCCGGGGACCTTGGACACCTGCTCGGAGAGCGCGTCGAGCGAGACGGTCAGGTCCTTGATGTCGGCCTCGGTGAGCGCGGTGTAGCTCGCGTAGTCGGCGCCGGTCTTGTGCTTGGCGAGCAGGCTCGACAGCTCGGTGAAGTCGGCGTCGAGGGCCTTCTGCAGGGCCGGGTCGCGCTCGGCGATGACGGGGCGCAGCACGGCGAGCGCCTGACGCGAGCCCTCGAGGTTGCCGTCGAAGTCCCAGAGGTCGGTGTGCGAGTAGCGCTCCTCCTCGCCCGTGATCTTGCCCGTCGCGACCTCGTCGAGCAGGGCCTTGGCGCCCCCCGCGATCGACAGGGCGGTCGGCTCGACGGTCTTGCTCTTCGCGGCGATCTCGGTGACGTCGGCGAGCAGCTGGTCGGCGATCGCACCCGAGTCCTTCTGGAGGCCGTCCTTCCAGAGGTCCTTCTCGAGGCGGTGGTAGCCGGTGAAGGCCATGCCGTCGGCGATGACGTCCTCACGGCCGTCGATCTTCGGGTCGAGGTCGCCGAAGCTCTCGGCGACCGGCTCGATGGCCTCCCACGGGTGGCGCGCCTGGGCGTAGAGCGACTTGGCCTTCGCGACGTCACCGGCCTTGACCGCGGCGACGAACTCCTTGGTGCCGTCGACGAACTCGTCGGCCTCGGAGGCGACGAAGGCCTTGTAGTCGGTGATCGCCTTGGCGACCTTCGAGTCGGCGCTGCCCTTCGCCGCGGTGCCCGTCACGGTGAACGCGCCGCGGATGCCGTCGCCGACCATGCCGGGCTTGCACGAGGTCGTGAACGTGCCGGGATCGGTGATCTCGACCTTGAGCTCGCGGCTCAGGCCGGGCGTGATGTTCTCGACCTCGGCGACGATGCGGTCACCCTCGGCGTAGAGGTAGAACTCGTTGACCTTGCTGCCCGAGTTCGTGACCTGGAAGGTCACGGTGCCGGCCTTGGCCGTCGTGGCGCTCAGCTCGCACGCGGTGTCGGTGGCGTTGACCGTGATCGGTCCGCCGCCGCCACCGGCCGCGGTCGAGCCGGCAGTCGCGGTCGGCTTGTCGGCGCAGCCGGTCAGGGCGAGGGCCGCTGCGAGTGACAGGGCGACGGGCACGGCGGTGCGCACGGCGCGGGCAGCGGGGCGCAAGGCAGGGCGGGGCATGGTGGTTCTCCTGGAGGGCGTCGGTGTGAGTGCGGAGGGGACCGGCCGGGCCGGTCGGCGCGAGACGGTCAGGCGGCGACGGTGGGACGCGCGTCGCTCGTCGGGGTCGCGCTGGGGGCCTGCTGCGCCGGGGCAGCCGGGGCGACCGGGGCGGCCGGCCGGGCCGGGCGCAGGAAGAGGGTCAGGACGATGCCGACGTAGAGCACCCACGCGATGGCCTGGAGCACGGTGGTCGCGGGCGTGAAGTTGAAGATGCCCTTGAGCAGGGTGGCGTACCAGCTGCCCGGGTCGACGGTCGCGCTGACGTCGAAGGCGAGCGTCGTCAGGCCGGGCAGGAAGCCGGCCTCCTGGAGGTCGTGGATGCCGTAGGCGAGGATGCCGGCCGCGACGAGGACGAGGAGGATGCCGGTGTAGCGGAAGAAGGTGCCGAGGTTGATCTTGACCGCGCCTCGGTAGATGAGCCAGCCGAGGACGACGGCGCCGCCGAGACCGATGACCCAGCCGATGAGCGGCTGGTTGTTGCCCTGGCCGGCGGCCTCGGTCGTGGCGTAGAAGAAGATCGCCGTCTCGAGTCCCTCGCGCCCGACGCCGAGGAAGGCGACGAGGGCGATCGCGAGCGGGCCCATGTCGAGCGCCTTGTCGAGCTTGCCCTTGAGCTCGCCCGAGATCGTCCGCGAGGCGGACTTCATCCAGAAGACCATGAAGGTGACGAAGACGACCGCGATGATCGAGGCGCTGCCACCGATGAGCTCCTGGGCCTCGAAGGTCAGCTGCTTCGTGCCGTAGGTGAGCAGGGCCCCGAGGGCGACCGACAGGGCGACGGCGACACCGACCCCGGTCCAGACGTGGCGCAGGGCCCAGCGGCGATCGGTCTTGACGAGGAAGGCCACGAGGATGACGACCACGAGGGCCGCCTCGAGTCCTTCTCGGAGTCCGATGAGCGCGTTGCTCGCGAGCACGGGTGCCTTCTCTCAGGTTGTTCTCAGCAATTACGCCACGGCGACGTGACGGAATTCAGGAAAGCACAGGTAAGCCTTGCCTAACAACCCGGTCCCGGTGTCAGAGTCGCCACATGAGCACGCCTGAGTCCTCCTCCCCGACCTTTTCCGGCTTTCCTCCCGGTGCCCTGTCCTTCTACGCCGAGCTCGAGGACGTGAACTCCCGGGACTGGTGGCTCGCCCACAAGGACGTCTACGAGCGCGACGTGCGCGAGCCGATGCTCGCCCTGCTCGACGGTCTCGAGGACGAGTTCGGCCCCGCCAAGCTCTTCCGGCCCAACCGCGACGTGCGCTTCAGCGCCGACAAGTCGCCCTACAAGACCCACCAGGGCGCGCTCGTGGGCTCCGGCACGGTGCTCGGCCACTACGTGCAGGTGAGCGCCGACGGCCTGCGCGCTGGCGGCGGCTTCCGGGCGGTGAGCCCGGCGCAGACCGCCCGCTTCCGGGCAGCCGTCGACGCGCCGTCCAGTGGACTCGCACTCGAGACCATCCTCGAGGCGTTGCGCGGCAAGGACTTCGAGCTGATGGGCGAGCAGGTCAAGACCACCCCGAGGGGATACGCCGCCGACCACCCCCGCATCGCGACGCTGCGTCACAAGGAGCTGATGGTCTCCCGCGACTTCGGCGCGCCCGCCTGGCTGTCGACGACCCGGACGCTGACGGAGGTCCGGGACACGTGGCGGGCCGTGCGACCGCTGACGGCCTGGCTCGAGGAGCACGTCGGCGCCGAGGAGCCTGCGACCCGGCGGTGACGTGCCCGGTCTCCCGGCTGCACCGTCAGCCGGCCTTGCGACCGATGACCCCGAACATCGTCACGGAGAAGAAGGCCGTGCCCGCCCGCGCCGCGGCCATGACGTCCGCCAGGAGCCGGTCGGCCTCCTCGCGGGTCAGCGCGCCCTCCTGCACCGCGGCATCGGCGTTCCGGTGGACCACACCGCTGCCGAGCAGCGCGCGCGGCGGCATGACCAGCGCGGCCGAGCCGATGTCGTGGTCGACGAGCAGCCCGGCGGCCCGGAGCTGGTTCGGCAGGTGTCGCGCCGCGAACGGGTTCGGCATCCGTCGCCAGTTGGCCTCGGCGTAGCGACGCACGAGGTCTGGGTCTCCGGGGTGGCTGATGACGGTGCCCCAGTCGCTGTCGAGGACGGCGGCGCGTCCACCGGGCGCGAGCACCCGCGCGAGCTCGTGGGCCGCAGCCTGCGGGTCGGCGAGGTGCTGGAAGACGCGCTCGCAGCGCAGCACGTGCACGGCACCGTCGGCGAAGGGCAGGTCGGCGGCGTCGCCGTCGATGAACGTCGCGGCGGACCCGAGCAGGGCCGCACGCCGCGACGCCTCCTCCCGCAGGCCGGGGTTGGGCTCGACACCGACCGCACGTCCGTTCGGTGCGACGGCCTCGGCGAGGCGACGCAGCTCCGTGCCGAGCCCGGCCCCGACGTCGACGACCGACTCCCCCGGCTCCGGCGCCAGGGCCTCGAACGCCCAGGCCCGCAGGCGCCGGACCGCCGGCTGCTGCTCCTGCGCGTCGAGGAGCGCGACGAGGGTGGCGACGCGGGCAGCGCCGCCCTCGCCGATCCGCTCCCGCGTGAACATGTTCGGGGCGGCGCCCGGCTCCTCGGGAGGAGTCGGACCCGACTGAGGGGTCACCGCTCCAGCATGCTGCCCACCGTTCGGATCGGGGCGGGGTTTGCCGAGAACTGTCGAGGGTGGGCGACTACGTTGGGCCGGTGACCCAGCGCAGCGTCCCGGTCGACGCATACATCATCGGTGCCGGCCCGGGCGGCCTGGCCGTCGCCGCCGCCCTCGAGGCCCGTGGCCTGCACGGCGTGGTCCTCGAGCGGAGCAACGGCGTCGGCACGTCGTGGCGCAGCCACTACGACCGGCTGCACCTGCACACACCGCGTGAGCTCTCCGGCCTTCCGGGCTTCCCGATCCCGAAGGAGATGGGCCGCTGGGTCGCACGCGACGACGTCGTGCGCTACCTCGAGCTGTATGCCGCCCACCACCGGCTCGACGTGCGCCTCGGCACCGCGGTGCGCCGGGTCGACCGCTCCGCGGACGGTGAGTCGTGGACGCTCACGCTCGCGGACGGGACGACCCTCACGGCGCCGTACGCCGTCGTGGCCACGGGCTTCAACCACACGGCTCGCGAGCCGGACGTGCCTGGCCTGCAAGGATATTCCGGTGAGGTCGTGCTGGCTCGGGACTACCGCAACGGGTCGGCCCACGCCGGCAAGGACGTCCTCGTCGTGGGCACGGGCAACACCGGCACCGAGCTGGCCGTCGACCTCGTCGAGCACGGCGCCGCGCGCGTGCGCCTGGCCGTGCGCACGGTGCCGCACATCCTGCGACGCAACACGGGGCCGTATGCCGCTCAGTACACCGGCATCGCCGTGCGGCGGCTGCCCACGGCCTTCGTCGACACGGTGGCACCGATCGTCGGCCGGCTGCAGACCCCTGACCTGTCGGCGCAGGGACTGCCGCGTCCCGACACCGGCCTGCTGACCAGGGTCGAGCGCGACAACGCGATCCCGGTGCAGGACGTCGGCATCATCGACGCGATCCGGACCGGCGCCGTCGAGCCGGTGGCCGCGCTGCGGGAGTTTGACGGGGATGCCGTCGTGCTCGCGGACGGCACACGCCTGACGCCCGACCTCGTCGTGCTCGCGACCGGCTACAGCCAGGGGCTCGAGCCCCTCATCGGGCACCTCGGGGTGCTCGACGAGAAGGGGCGCCCGGTCGAACGCGGCGGGCGCACGGCGCGCGGCGCCAGAGGCCTGTGGTTCACCGGCTACACGAACCCGATCTCCGGCATGCTCCGCGAGCTGTCCATCGACGCCCGCAAGATCGCCCTGGCCATGGCCCTGCGCAAGCGCCGCGAGATCAAGGCCCGCCGCAAGGCCGCCTGACCCACCACTGACCCGCCACAGACCCGCCACAAACCCGACCGAACGCCGCGTTCGCTCTCGAACTCACTGTTAGAGCCCTGAGTTCGAGATCGAACGCTGCGTTCGGTTCGGGATGGGGGCGCGCTCAGGGGCGGTGCTGGCCGCCGAGGTTGAGGAAGGCGGCGGCGACGTCGTCGGTCTCCGCGACCGAGCGGGCCAGGGCCTCGTCGCTCGGGAGGCCGGCGGCCAGCAGCTCGTGGTGGCGCGTCATCGTCGTCGCGGCGACGTCGTCGGGCACGGGCGAGACCGCCGCGACGACCGAGCGCGCGCCGAGCGAGAGCAGTGAGAGCGCCAGACCGAGGGACTCGTGCCCGGGGCGGGGCGAGGTGAGCCCGACCTCGCACGCCGAGAGCACGACGTGGTCGGCACGCACGCCGGTGGGCTGCAGCTCGTGAGCGAAGACGGGCCCGTCGTGGAGCACGAGCGAGGAGAAGAGCGGCGACTCCACCTGGTGGGTGCCGTGCGCGGCGACGTGGACGACACCCGGGCGGGCGAGTGCCCCGACGAGGTCGGCCCGGCGGGACGGCTCGGCGAGGTGGGCGACCTCGCCCCACGTGCCGACGATCGTGCGGCCCTCGCCCGACGCGCGAGGCACGGACGGGCCGACGCTGACGTGGACGGGCCCCCGACGAGGAGCGTCCCCCGCTGGTGCGGCGCGGCGGGTGAACGACGTCAGCGACAGCGCCACCGTGAACGGCCGTCCGGTCATCGACGGCAGGAGCGCCCACGGGAGGGCCGACAGCTCGGGGCACGTCACGACGACGAGCCCACGGTCGGTGCGCCACGGCCGCAGCAGGCCGTCGTCGAGCTCGGTCGCGCTCGAACGCAGCGACGACCAGACGGCGCCGGCGAGCGGGCCCAGGTGGTGCGTTGCCGCGGCCCGCAGGTCGACGCGGATGCGTTGGGCGAGCTCTGCGGCCCGGTCGGCCGGCATGAGGTCACGCATCGTCGCGCGACCACCGACGACCCCGACCGCACCGATGCGGCCGCGGTGCCGGAAGAACCACACGAGGTCGCGGTCGACCCGGCCGAGGTGCTCGCGCGCCTCACGGACCCGCACCGGCACCGCGCGCGAGGCCCCACCGCTGCGGCTCAGGGCCCAGTCGCGGTCTCGGATCTGCCGCTCGAGGCGCGAGGCGTGGTCGTGCAGCTCGCGCGCCTGCTCCGGGTCGCCCTCGCCGCGCAGGTGCCCACGGACCGCGCGCAGCTGCTCGGTGAGCTGGGCGAGCTGCTCGTCGTCGGGCCGTCCGAGCGAGGGCAGCCGGTCGGTCGCGCTGCGCCACCGCTCGAGGGCCTCGAGCACCGCGCCGCTGCCCCGGGGTACGGCGAGCTCGAGGTCGAGCTCGGAGAGCCGGGCGCCGTGGACCGCGCGGGCGGTGCGCAGGTCGAGGCTGGCGCTCCCCTCCTGGCCGGCTGCGAGGCGACGGGAGGCCCGAGCGAGGATGCGTCGGGCCGGCGCGAGGTCACCGGTGGCGACGAGCGTCATCGCGGTGACGACGGCGGCATCGAGCTCGTCGGAGAGCGACCCGGTGGAGACCCGCTCGAGACCGAGCAGCCTCGTGTTGGCTCCGGCCGGGTCACCGGCGAGCAGCAGGGCCTGCGCGGCGACGACCCTGGCACTGTCGGCGAGCTCGGAGTCGCCCAGCTCGGTCGCCGTCTCCGCGAGATCGTCGGCGGTCGCCGCCGCCGCGAGCGCCACGGTGGCGTCCCCGACACCGACGACCTGCCGGACGAGCTCGGCGTCGGGATGGGCGTCCCCGACCCCATGACGGCCGTCGCGCTCCCGACCACGGCGGGTGCGCCGCTGGCGGTCCAGCTCGACGAGGAGGCCGACGAGCATCGCCTTGGCAGCCCACGCGGTCGCCCCGATGCGGGCGTACGTCTCGCGAGCCGACGCCGCGGCCGAGGCTGCCAGGTCGAGGTGGCCGAGCAGCCGGTGGGCGCGCGCGAGTGCCAGCTCGAACTCGGCCCGCATCTGGTCGTGGCCGTCGCCCTCGAGGGTCTCGAGGCCACCGTGCAGCGCCTCGACGGCCTCCTTGACGAGGCCCGCCTCGAGCAGCACCTGGGCGCGGTCGAGGCGCGCCGGTCCCGTGAAGACGTCGGACTCCAGCTCCTCCGCGAGCGCCATGCCGGCGAGGGAGCGCGGGATGTCACCGAGGAGGTAGGCGGCATACCCCTCGTTGTGGCGGGCCATGAACTCCTGGGCCACCCCACCGAGGTCGTGCGCGAGGCGCGCCGCCTCGGCGAAGGACTCGAGCGCCTCCTGCGGCCGCAGCAGCTCGAAGGCGAGCATCCCGCGACTCAGGTGCACCGAGCACTGCTCGCGCTCGGTGAAGGCGTCGAGGCGGCGCACCGCCCCCTCGAGCCCGTCCCATGCCGAGGCGAGGTCACCGACGCGGCCGTGGATGTTGGCGCGCTGGTAGTCGAGCCGGGCTCGGAGCGCCTCGTCGCCGAGCTCGTCGACGAGCACCTCGGCCTCGGAGAGCCGGGCCAGGGCGGCCTCCACCCCGGACAGCATGAACTCCGTCAGGGCGAGCGTGATGAGCGTCTTGCAGCGCAGCTCGAGCCGGTCCCGGGAGGGCGCGGCGCCCGCCACGCGCTCGATCTCGTCGAGGGCCGCCGTCAGCGAGCGCGCTGCGTCAACCGGCCTGCCGGCCATGTTGTCCGCGGCACCCTGCTCGCGCAGCGTGCGTGCACTCTCGAGCAGATCGATGGCTCCCGCCCGGCCTCTCCCTAGGGGCCGGTCACCACGTCAGGCCGGATCGTCAGATCTGGATGGTGGGGGTGATGACCGGTCGCATGTCCTCGTTGCCCGGGTCGGTGACGACGAAGTGCACCGGCCCATGGGGTAGATCATCCAGAACAAAGCGCCCGTTCGCATCCGAAATCACCGTTGAGCTGCCGTCGGTCGTCACGGCCTCGATCTGCGCGCCCGGTGTCGTGACCCAGCCGTCGACGCGCACGCGGTCGTCGGCGTCGTCCGCGTCGTCGGAGTCCGCGGGACCGGACGAGACCATGAGGCTCACCGAGGCGGCCGTGAACGTCACCGAGTCGGTGGGCGTCGGCTCGACCTTCGTCTCCGCGCCGCGCGTCGTCAGCAGGGCAGAGTCCATGAGCTCGGCGACCTCGGCGTGCAGCGCGTGGACGGTGATCGCGAACTTGACCCGCTCGGCGAGGTCGCTCGGGACGGGGTCGGCGTGGCCGAAGAGGTCACGCACGTGGTGGAGGTTGGCGATGTCGCGGGCATCGATGGCGTCAGTGTGAGATGTCATGTCAGACCGCCCATCCGGGGTCGGTGCCGAGGGTCGTCCTCAGCTTCTGGAGGCAGCGGCCACGGGTCGGGCCGATGCTGCCGACCGGCATCCCCAGCGACTCCGCGATGGCGGCGTAGTCGGGGCGGTCGGCGAACGCGATGACCCGGAGCAGCTCCTGGCACCGCGGGGAGAGGGTCGAGACGTGCTTCCACAGCACGCGCTGGCGCTCCGAGAGGATGGTCTGCGCCTCGGGGTCGAGCTGCTGCGCCGGGGCCTCCGGCACCTCCTCGACACCGAACTCGCGCCTGGCCCCGCGGGCGAGCCGCCAGACCTCGCGCTTGACGACGACGACGAGCCAGCCGAGCACCGCAGCCGGCTCGTTGATCGAGTCGGCCCGGTCGACGAGCTGGAGGAACGCCGTCTGGATGGCGTCCTCGCACGTCGCCGGCGCACCGCCCTGGGACCGTGCGGCGTTCCACAGCACGGGGGTCACGAGGTCGACGAGCTCGGAGAGCCGCTCGCGCTCGCCCGCGCGGTAGGCGGCGAACGCCTTGCCCGCGAGGGTCCCGAGGCCGTCGGGGGCGGTGGGGGTCGGCGTCATGATCGCGCCCTTCCGATGCAGGTGCGCAGCGCACGGATGGCGCGCTTGCGCATGACGGGGGACGAGACGTCGGCCAGGCCGCCCTCGTCGATGAGGGCCGCCGCGAGCTCTGCCGCGAAGACCGGGGTGGAGAAGGACGTGCCGCTCCAGACACCGAAACCACCGGTGTAGTCGTCGGGGTCGACGGTGCAGCGCACCGTGCCGTCGGCCGAGACCTCCGACGACGGCTGGCCCATGCCGTTGGTGAGCGGCAGGGTGCTGACGACGGAGACGCCGGACCGCACGGCGCTGACCACGGTGAGGTTGTTGGAGAAGAGCGCGACGGTCACCCCGTCGGGGTTGCTCGCTCCGACGCTCGCGAGCGGTGGGACCGACTTCGCGGTGACGCGCTGCGGTGGCGCCGCCGCGAGCGCCGCCGGGACGAAGGGCGCGTTCGTGCCGTCGTTGCCGACACCGGCCACGACGAGGACGCCGTGCTCGCCGAAGCGGTCGAGCAGGTCGGCGACGGGGCCGGACGTGTAGCTGCGGTCCTCGGCGTAGTAGCCGAGGGAGAGCGAGACGACGTCGACCACCTCGGACGCGTCGTCGTGCTCCTGCCCGTGGACGTGCCGGTCGAGCAACGCCTGGAGGACGTCGAGCATGACGCTCTCGTCGACGACGCCGTCGTCACCCATGACAGGGATGGAGAGGATCGTCGCCTCCGGGCAGCCCTGGCGCACGAGGCCGGCGATGAACGTCGCGTGCCCCTGGAGCAGCCCGACGGGCTCGCTCGGGGCCGGCACGGAGATCGGTGGGTCGACCGGCTTCGGCGTCTTCACCGGCACGAGCCGGCCGTCCTTGAGCTCGAGCCGCACGACCCCCTCGCCGTCCTTGAACCAGGGGTGCGCCGCGACCGCCGTGTCGGGCACGACGACGACGGGGCTGCGGTCGACGGGACGTGCCCGCAGCCGCGGGTCGGGCAGGGCCAGGGCCACCGGCATACGGCCGCCCCGCCCGGGCACGGAGTACTCCTGCAGCGCGGATCCGCCGACGCCACCCCAGTAGCCCCCGACGCCACCCCAGTAGCCGCCCACGCCACCCCAGTAGCCCCCGACGCCGCCCCAGTAGCCGCCCACGCCGCCCCAGTAGCCGTCTGCCGGGCGCAGGACGTGCTCGAGGCTCAGCTGCTCGGCGATCGGCTCGCCGGACTGGCGCAGCCGCTGGAGCACGCTCCACGCGTCGACAGGGTCGATCGAGCGGGTCGGCCGGAGCGTGATGCTCGTGCCCCAGGAGGGCTGGTCGAGGTCGCGCGGCCCACCGTCGGGCCGAGGCGTCACGGTGAAGTCGAGCTCGAGCTTGCCCAGCGCCGTGCGCAGGTCCTCGAGTCCTCGCGGCCTGCCCCCACCCGACGGAGTGCGCACGAGGAGGCGGTCGGAGAGGTAGAGGGCGGGAAGCGGCGGGCGACCGTCGGTCAGGCGCATCGCCGTGGCCGGGTCGAGGGCGCGGACGGGCGGACGTTCGGGGCGGCGGGAGCCGCCGGCCGCGTTCTCGCCGGTCGCTCCCTGTGGGGCGTCGGGACCCGACTCTGACATCGACAACCTCCTGAGGGGCGGATGGTGTTGGAAAGACCCTTACACCCGACTGAGTGTGCGTGCGCGTTTTCCTGATACATCGGGCCTTCCGAACTTTTTCGTCCGGAGACGTATCAAGCCCGGACGGGACGACTCTGGGTGGTCAGGGGGAACGGTCACCGGGCTGCAACGGGGCGCTGCGGAGGGGCAGCAGGCCCGGTGACCTGCACAGGGGTTCGGGACTTCCAGGGGGCGGTCCCGTCCGTGGGGCGCCGGGCCTGGCAGCACCGGCGCCCCCTCCCCTGCCCTCGCGCGCAGGGCGTACCTCGGACGGGCAGGGCCCGCGTATGCCGTCGCCGCGCGTCGCGCTCGCGCGCTCACTCCCGGCGGCGCATACTTCTCGAACGTGCGCGGACGTCGGGACCGCGCGACGTGAGCTCAGGGGAGTCAGGGTGCAGGGCATGGCAGGCGTTCGGAACAGTCACGATCGACGGGGCGGGATCGCCTCTGCTGCAGCGGTGGTCGTGCTCGGCCTGACGTTGGCGGCGTGCAGCGGCACGACACCGCAGACGACGTCAGCCGTCGAGTCGCCCACGGTCACGGCCACGGCGACGGGCACCGTCCAGCCCGGCCCCACCGAGCCGATCCCGACGGTGACGGCCGACCCGCTCACCCCGACGAAGCCCACCCCGCGCCCGTCGGCCACGCCCAGCGCGACGCCGACGACACCGGCTCCGACGCCGACCGACCCGGGGAGCGTCGCGGGGGCGTGCGAGCGCACGCTGCCGGCATACCCCGTGCTCGAGCCGGGCGCGACGGCACCGGCGGTGCGGTCGCTCCAGTGCTTCCTCAACGACGCCGACTACGGCCCGGTCGCGGTCGACGGCGTCTACGGCGCCCAGACCCGCGCGGCCGTGACGAAGGTCGAGTCGACCTTCGAGGGGCCGGCGCCCAAGCCGGGCCGCATCGACGCCGGCATGTGGGTGCTGCTCATCTCGCGCTCCCTCGGTGACGGCACGCTCAAGGTCGGCTCGAAAGGCGCCGACGTCGTGACGCTCCAGCGGGCGCTGCGGGCCGCGGGCGGCACGATCACCGTCGACGGGGACTTCGGCTCCGAGACGAAGAAGGTCGTCAAGCGCTTCCAGCAGGCCAACCGCATCGGGGACGACGGCGTCGTCGGCGACGAGACGCTCTTCCTGCTCAAGATGGGTGCGACGATCGGCTGAGGCCGAGGCGGCCGGACCGCCCGAGGAGGGCCGGTCAGGCGCGCAGGTCGTCGAGCCAGGTCCTCGCGCGATCGAAGTCGTCGTCGGACGTGCCGGGCCGTGCGTCGGGGCGACCCCCGTCGGCCCGCGGGTAGGACCCGAGGAACCGCACCTCGGCACACACCCGCCGCAGGCCCATGAGGGTCTCGCCGACGCGCGCGTCGAGGACGTGGCCCTCGAAGTCGATGGAGAAGCAGTACGAGCCCATGGCCACGCCCGTGGGCCGTGACTCGAGGCGGGTCATGTTGACGCCGCGGACGGCGAACTGCTCGAGCAGCTCGAGCAGGCCACCCGCGTGGTCGTCGCGCTGGAAGAGCACGACCGTCGTCTTGTCGGCGCCGGTCGGCTCGGGCAGCGTGCCGGGTCGCGCGACGAGGACGAAGCGCGTGACGGCCGACGTGTTGTCGCCGATGTCCTCGGCGAGGATCTCGAGCCCCTCGTTGCGGGCCGCGGCGGGCGCGCAGACGCTGGCGTCGAACATGACGTCGCCCGGCTGCCCGAGCGCGGCGGCGCTCGCGGCCGTCGACAGGGTCGGGACGTACTCCGCCTCGGGAAGGTGCTGCCCCATCCAGCCGCGCACCTGGGCCCAGGCGTGCGAGTGGGTGCCGACCGTGCGGACCGTGTCGAGCGGCACACCCGGCCGGGCGCAGAGGACGAACGTGATCGGGACGAGCACCTCGCCGATGACGACGAGCGGCTCCCCCGTCGCCAGCGAGTCGAGGGTCGCGGACACGCCTCCCTCGACGGAGTTCTCGATCGGGACCATGGCGGCGTCGATGTCACCGGTCCGGAGCGCCGAGAGCGCCGCGTCGACCGAGCCGAACGGCAGGTGGTCGCGGCCCTCGGCGGCGTCCCAGGCGTCGAGCGCCATCTGGGTGAAGGTGCCACGCGGCCCGAGGTAGCCGAAGCGGTGCAGCTGGTCTGGCGTGCGGGGCGGCGTCACGACGCGTCCTTCGTCCGGTCGGGCAGGCGGGTCGCCGAGGCGAGCGCCTGCTGCTCCTCGGGGGTCAGGGTGATGCTCGACTTCCCGCCGACGATGCCCTTGGCATACGTGCGGGACTCGCCGCGGGCGTGGATCGAGCTGATCACGATGCCGTCCCCGAGGTCGTCCACGATGGCGGCCGAGAAGGACAGTCGCCCGCCCATGTCACCGAAGGCGTCGTAGCGCACGACGGCGACGTTGCGCAGGCTCTGGCGCACGTCGTCCTCGGCGCTCGCCACGTGCTCGCGCAGGCGGGTCAGCTCGGCTGTGAGCCGGTCGATGCGGTGGTTCTGGGTGGCGGCCACGCGCGCGATGTCGGTCTGGCCGCCGTCGTCCAGGGCGGCGAAGTCGCGCCGGACCCGGGAGAGCTGCAGCTGGGCCCGGACGGCGAGCGCGAGGGCGAGCAGCGCGACGACGACGGCGGCGATGGCCAGGGTCGTCAGCGTCGAGGCGTCCACGATCGGAAAGGGTAGCCGCGCCGGTCGCCCGTGGCCTTCCGATTCCAGCCCGTGACCTCGCCCTCCACGGACAGGCTCGGTTTGTAGTCTGTCCCCCGTGATCCGCCGCCACCCCGTCAAGACGCTCGTCGTCCTGCTCCTGGTGATGGTGGCTGCGCTCACGCTCGCGTACGTCAAGCGCACCACCGTCCCCGTGCCGCCCACCTCGCAGCCGAAACCGGGCGAGTCGCTCGTCGTCGTGGGGCTCGGAGGCCTCTCGTGGGACGACGTCTCGGCCGAGGACACGCCCATCCTCTGGGGCCTGCTCCGTGACGGCTCGGCCGCGTCGGTGTCGGTCAAGAGCCTGCGGCTGACGACGTGCCCGACCGACGGCTGGGCCACGGTCTCGGCCGGTGAGGCGGCCGGCCCGGACACGACCGAGTCCCGCCCGCAGTGCACGCCACTGCCGCCCGTCGCGGGTGACGCGACGACCGGCTACCGCGTCATCGGCTTCGACGCGCTCGCGGCGGCGTCGCGCGAGGCGGAGTTCCGGGCACGGCTCGGCCTGCTCGGCGACAGCTTCGCGGCGGCCAAGACGTGCATCCAGGCCGTCGGCCCGGGCGCCGGCCTCGCCGCCGCAACGGGGGACGGCAAGGTCGCGAAGTACTCCCCCTTCCAGGCGACGACCCTCGTGTCCGACCTGGCGCAGTGCCCGGTCAGCATCGTCGACGTCGGCGGCATCAGCTCGACCGACCCCAACCCGACGCGGCACCTCGAGCAGATCAACGGCATCGAGCGCCGGATCGAGCTCGTCATGGACGCCATGCCCAACGGCGCCGACCTCGTCGTCGCCGGGCTGGCCGACCGTGACCAGCAGGAGCGTCTGCGGCTGCTGACGGCGAGCGGACCGCACTACGCCCCGGGCCTGCTCGCATCGGCCTCGACGCGCATGGTCGGGATCGCGCAGCTCTCGGACATCACGGCCACGATCCTCCAGCGCGGCGGCGTGGAGCCGCAGGCCGCCATCGGCGGCCGGGCGCTCAGCGTCGTGCCGTCGGCCAACAACAGCGAGTCGACGGCCGCGGCCAAGCTGACGGTGCTCACCGACATCGACACCAAGGCCGACGCGATGCACGACGTCGTCGCGCCGTTCCTGCTCATCTGGCTCGTGGGCACGGCCCTGGCGATGCTCGTGCTGTGGCTCGTGATGCGCCGGGCCCGACCGTGGAACCGCCGCTTCACGCGGGCGCGCGTCCTGCGCCTCGTGCGCCTCGTCGGGCTCGTCTCGGCCGCGATGCCCGCCGCGACCTTCCTGGCCAACCTCGTCCCGTGGTGGCGCTGGTCGACGAACACCGTCGTGCTCGTGGCGGTGCTCCTCGTCCTCGTCCTCGCGATCAGCTCCGTGCTGACCCTCGCGTGCCTCCAGGGCCCGTGGAGCAGCTCGGCCCTCGGCCCGCTGGCTGCGATGTCGGCCATCACGGCGGGCGTCATCGGCATCGACCTGCTGACGGGCTCACACCTGCAGATCTCGTCGATCTTCGGACTCCAGCCGCTCGTCGGAGGCCGCTTCTACGGCATGGGCAACGTCGCCTTCGCGTTGTATGCCGCCGCCGTCCTGCTGCTGTGCGCCGCCATCGCGCACGCGCTCGTCAGGCGGGACTCCCCGCGGCTCGCCGTCTTCGCGGTCGTCGTCATCGGGGGCGTGGCGCTGGCCGTCGACGTGCTCCCCGCCTGGGGTGCCGACTTCGGTGGGCCGATCGCGCTCGTGCCGGCCCTCGGCTTCCTCCTCATGGGCGTCATGGGCTGGCGCACGTCGGTGCGCAACGTGTCGATCGTCCTGCTCGTCGCGGGCCTCGTCGTCGGGCTCGTCTGCTACCTCGACTGGCGCCGGCCTGAGTCCGAGCGCTCGCACCCGGGGCGCTTCCTCCAGACCGTCATCGACGGCGGTGCCTGGGACGTCATGTCGCGCAAGCTGTGGGCCAACGTCTCCCTCGCCGTGCACCTGCCGGTGCTGCTCCTCGTCGTCGTCGCCCTCATGGTGGTCGTCGTCATGATCGTGCTGCGCCCCGGCATCCTCGGGACCGAGCCGCTCCGCCGCCTGCTCGAGGAGGCCCCGCTCATGCGACGCGGCCTGCTCTCGGTCATCGTCATGGCCGTCATCGGCTTCCTCACCAACGACTCGGGCGCGGCGATCCCACCCGTCGCGGCGATCTTCACCGTGCCGCTCGTCGTGTCGGCGGTCATGCACTTCCTGTCCATCGAGGCGCGCAACGCCCCCGTGCGCCGGCGCCGCGACCGCCACCACATCTGAGGAGCGACCCCATGGGCGAGCAGCCCGACGTGCACGCCGAGCCGGCCGAGCTGGCCGCGCTGGCCCGTGACATCGACCGGGTCTGCCGCCTCGAGGGCGAGTTCGTCGTCCGGTCCGGCGCCGTCGTGTCGGAGTACTTCGACAAGTACCTCTTCGAGTCCGACCCGCTGCTGCTGCGTCGGGTGGCCGCGGCCATGGTGCCCCTCGTGCCGGCCGACACCGACCTGCTGGGCGGTCTCGAGCTCGGCGGCGTGCCGATCGCGACGATGATGAGCAGCCTCACCGGCCTGCCGGCGCTCTTCGTCCGCAAGGCACCCAAGGCGTACGGCACGCGCCGGCTCGCCGAGGGCGCCGACGTGGACGGTCGACGGATCACCCTCGTCGAGGACATCGTCACGACGGGCGGCGCCGCCCGGGACGCGACGGTCGCGCTCCGTGGGCAGGGCGCCACCGTCGAGGTCGTCGTGTGCACCATCGACCGCAGCGAGCCGGGGGCCAACCGCCTCCACGAGCTGGGGCTCGAGACCCGGTCCGTGCTGACCCGCGCCGACCTCGACGCCGCGCGAGCGACCGCGCGCCCCTGAACGGGCCGGGTCAGCCGGGGCCGAGGCGGCGACGCAGCCGGCGGACGCCGAGGGCGAGCGCGACGTCGCGGTACTGACCGGCCCGGTGCACCTGCGCGCGCCAGTCGGTGCCGGTGACCCGGTGCTGGAGGTCGCACGGCACCTCGAGGATGGTCAGGCCGGCGTCGAGCACGTCGACGGTCATGCCCACCTCGACGCCCCACCCGCGGGCGAAGGGCGTGGCCGCGGCGATCGCCGCCGGCGAGAGGCAGCGCATGCCCGACAGCGGCTGCTTCGGGGACCAGCCGGTGAGCTCCTCGATGCCGCGCCGGGCCAGGCCGACGACGAGGCCGTGTCCGCCGGCGCTGCCCTTCTGCTCGGGCAGGGTGGCGATCGTGAGGTCGGCCTCGCCGCGGGCGACGGGTCCGACGAGGGCACCGACGGCCTGGGCCGACGCCTCGAGGTCGGCGTCGACGAAGAGGACCGACGTGCCGGCGTCGAGGCGCCCGACTCGGCGCAGCCCGGACACGCGGCCGAGGCCGCTCATCATCGCGTCGGCCTTGCCGTGGTTGCGCACGTGGCGCACGACCTCGGCCCCCTCGCGGGCGGCGATCACGGCGGTGCCGTCGGTCGACCCGTCGTCGACGACGACCACCGCGGACACGCCGGGAATCGTGCGCACGCCCCGGATGGTCTCGGCGATCCGGGCCGACTCGTCCTTGGCCGGGATGACGACGGCGACGGACAGCGGTGGGGTCGTCATCGTCGCGCGTCTCCTCAGCGCAGGGTGACCTGGCGGTTGGTCAGCCCGGCCTTCGCGCCGCGCTCGGCCGCATTGAGCGGCTCGGTCGAGGCGGCCGCGGCGTCGATCTTCGTCTTCATGGCCGCGACGGCGTCCTCGAAGTCGGCGGCGGCTGAACCGGGGTCGACCTCCCACACCGGGATGAGCAGCCCGCTCGAGCGGAAGCAGCCGAGCAGGCGGCCGTCCTCGCCGAGGTGGCTCTCGCCGGCGGCGTGGAGGCGGGCCAGGGCGCCGGTCGCGGTGTCCTCGTCGAACGGCAGCACCCAACGCACGTAGGTGCGCTCGCCGATGCGGCACCAGAAGGCGGACGGCGCGGCGTCGAGCTTGACCGTCGGGATGGCCGACTCGTTGGCGCGGTCGAGCGACTCCTTGCCGTCGGCGTCGAGATCGGCGTCGGCAACCCAGAAGTCGAAGCCCTCGTGCAGCTCCATCTCGAAGGCCGCCTCGGTGTCGAGGATGTCCTGCAGGCGCGGGGTGTCGGCCATCGAGACCGGCAGCGTCGTCACGGGCGAGCCGGCCTCGGCGACGGACGCGAGCGCGATCGCCTGGGCGATGTCGCGGCTCGTGTCGCCGCTCGCGTTGCCGGACTGGATGCCGACGAGCACCTCGCCGTTCTCGCGGTGCAGGCCCGGCCAGGCGAGGGGGAGCACGGTCGCGATCGTCACCTCGTCGGGCGCGTCCTCGGGCGCCTGACCCTTCGCGAAGCGCACCGTGGCGGTCGCGGCCGGGACGATCTCGCGCATCGCGACCCAGTCGGTCTCGTTGGGAAGGCCCTCGAAGGGGCGCGCCACGAACGGGGCCGGAAGCGGACGTGCGGAACGGTCTGCGCGCTCGCTGCGCGGTCGACGTGATGCCTTACCCATGCGCGCCACCCTAGTGGCCGGGGCGGGGTCAGCCGAACGCGGTCGCGAGCGGGGCGAGGGCCAGCACGTCGTCGGGCCCGTCGAGCCCGACCGGAGCGACGAACGCGGTGGTGACCCCGAGGTCGGCGAGGCCCGCGAGGCGGGGCGCGTGCTCCGCCGCCGTGCCGGCGTGGTGTCGCGCAGCGAAGGTCGCGGCGGCCGTGCGACCCCGGTGTCGCTCGACACGGGCCCAGACGTCGTCGCGGTCCCGGCCGACGAGCGGCAGGTCGAGCACCGTCGCGTGGACCGATGCCGGGTCCCGACCAGCCTGCCCCACGAGCGCGAGGTAGCGCACCACCTTGGCGAGACCGACCTCGTCGGAGGGCACGTTGCAGCCGTCGCCGAGCCGGGCCGCGATGCGCAGCGTCCGGTCGCCGCCGCCGCCCACGATGACCGGGATCTCGCCGACCGGCCTGGGGTACGACGTCGTCTCGGGCAGCGAGACCCGCTGTCCGGCATACGGTTTGGTGCCGGGTGCCCAGAGGGCCTTCATCGTCTCGATGCCCAGTTCCAGCGCGTCGAGTCGTGTTCGCGCAGAAGGGAACCCGAGGCCGTATGCCGCGTGCTCGCGCTCCCACCAGCCCGCGCCGACACCGACGAACGCCCTCCCACCCGTCAGCGCCGACAGTGTCGCCACGGCCTTGGCCGTGATGCCCGGGGCCCTGAAGGTGACGGGCGTGACCAGGGTGCCGAGCTGGAGTCGGGTCGTAAAGGCGGCGAGGGCGCCGAGGGTCACCCACGGCTCCGGGATCGGGTCCCACGCGCGGCCGACCTGAGGGATCTGGATGAGGTGGTCCATGAGGGCGAGGCCGGCGAGCCCGGCCTCCTCGGCCGCTGCGGCCATGTCGCGAAGCCAGACGAGCAGGTCACCCTCGGCCGGGAAGCGCGAGAGCTGGAGCACGACGCCGCGCAGGCCCGACGGTGCCCCGGCCGATGCTGGAGGACGGGCAGGCTCGAGCGCGGGCCCGTCGGTGGACGACTGGTCCACGGCGACCCGCACGACCTGCCAGCCCTCGGCATCGAGCACGTCGACCGTGGCCGCGACCGACGCGAGCTGGCTCGTGAGGGCGCGGGCCGGGACCGGGCGGTCGCGGGCAGCGTTGCGCGCACGGCATACGCCCGCAGGGGTGTCGAGGACGACCGCGACGGCCGGGAGTCCCACGGCCCGAGCGGCGTCCCGCCACGCGCGGCGCCGGATGGCGTCGGTGCCGAGCGTGTCGACGACGGTCGTGAGTCGGCGACCGAGGCGGGCGGCGACGACCTGCTCGAGCAGCGCGAAGGCATCGGCCGAGGCGTCGAGGTCGTGCTCACCACTGCCGACGACGGCGCGCAGCGCGTCGGACGAGACGACCTCGGCGTCGCGGTAGCGCGAGGCCGCCCACGTCGACTTGCCCGAGCCGGAGGCGCCGACGAGGACGACGAGCGCCGGGTCGGGAAGGGACACGACGCGGGTTGCCAGAGGCTCAGTGCGAGCGGCGGCGCGAGGGACCGCCGAGCGAGGCCCAGACGGTGCGGCCGTGGGGCTCCTCGATGACGCCCCACTCGTGGGCGAGGGAGCGGACGATGCGCAGACCGCGGCCGCCCGGGGCCCACATCGTCGGGGGCGCGGGGCGTGGTGCGGTCGGACCGCCGCCGTCGGAGACCTCGACCTCGACGACGTTGTTCTTGACCTTCCAGTGGATGCGGATCGCACCGTCGGAGAGGGGTTTTGCGTGGCGGATGGCGTTGGCGACGAGCTCGCTGACGACGATCTTGGCCTCGTCGATGACCTGCGGCGAGACCTCACGGGCCAGGAGGTCCTCGACGAGCTCCTTGCGGATCCGAGGAGCCGCGGACGGCGCCCACTGGATGCGGACGGTGCGCTTCTCGCCCAGCGGAACGGCCGGGACGTTGCTCATGGATCTCCTCGCGATCGCGTTGGCTCGTCGGGCGTCCACATCGGTGTGGGACGCCGAGCCGCTCCCCTGTGTGCTCGCCACGTCAAGTCCTCCTCACGGGCGATTCGCATGCCCCCGTCGTTGAACGCTAACGAAACCTGCGCCGTACCTCAATGAAGTGCGAGTTTTTCCCGTGCCGCTGACCTGCCGATTCGTCCGTATCCAGACATCTAGCGAATGTCGTAGAGGGCTGGATACGGCGGAAGCCGCGGGCTCGCACTGCGGGGCCCTCGCACCCGCCCCGCCCTTACCCACCCGCGGACGTCTTGGACAGCTGCTTGCATCACGAACAGTCGCGATATATCGTCGACCTATCGCGACTGTTCGTGAGCCGCGTTCGTAGAAGGAGAACCACCATGCACGGACACCACCACCACCGACGCGAGTCCGGCTGGGACGGCAACTGGGGCGGCGGCTGGGGAGGCCAGGGCAACGGCCCCGGCTTCGGACCCGGCCGTGGCCCCTGGGGCGGTCCCGGAGGTCCCGGCCCCGGCGGCCGTGGCCGCCCCGGCCCGCCCCCGTGGGTCGCCGACCTCGTCCGCCACTTCGGCGGACCCGGCTTCGGCCCCGAGTTCGGCGGACGCCGCGGACCCCGCGCCCGACGCGGCGACGTCCGCGCCGCCATCCTCGACGTCCTCGCGGGCGACGAGATGAACGGCTACCAGCTCATCCAGCAGATCTCCGAGCGCACGAACGGTGCGTGGAAGCCGAGCCCCGGCTCGGTCTACCCGACCGTCCAGCAGCTCGAGGACGAAGGCCTCGTCGAGGGCCGCGACGTCGAGGGCCGGCGACTGCTGCGCCTCACCGACGCGGGTCGCGCCTACGTCGAGGAGAACGCCGAGGAGATGGCCGCCACCTGGCGGCCCTTCGAGGAGTCGACCGAGGAGGACGCGCCCCGCCCCTCCGGCGGTGCCAACGACCTCATGCCGCTCGTCGGCCAGGTCATGGGCGGGATGTGGCAGGTCGTCACGACCGGCACCTCCCAACAGCGCGCGGAGGCGGCGGAGATCCTCACGGAGACCCGACGCAAGCTCTACCGCCTGCTCGCCGACGGCGACCCGGAGTAGGCCTGACAACCACCGGTCCCACCTGCACCCCGAGCGCGCTCAGTCGCGCTCGGGGTGCAGCACGAAGAAGCCGAGGTCGCGCCCACCGGCACGTTCCTCGTAGGCCGTGTAGCCGCGGTAGTACTCGAGCGCCGCCTCGCGCACGCGCTCCTTGTCGGGCCCCTGGACCTGCTCGGCCCTGACCCGGTGCACGACGCCGTCGACCTCGAGCGAGGCCTGCGGGTGCGCACGGAGGTTGAAGTACCACGCCGGCGGCCTCGCCGAGCCGTAGCGGGAGGCGATGACGCCCCACCCGTCCTCGAGCGGCGCGAGCATGAGCGGCACGGTGCGGGGCTGCCCGGACCGTGCACCCGTCGTCGTCAGCATCCCGACGGGGACGGCGGCGAGCCACTGGCTCGGCAACGTCCGGCCGGGCGCGAGCCGGTGGGCCAGCAGGTCGAGCCGGTGGAGCACGCGCTTCGAGACCCACGCACCCGGCCGGGAGGCGACGGCGGACCGCAGGGCGCGTTGGACCGGGTTGGCGTCGTCGACCGGGCGCAGCTGCATGGGTGCAGCGTAGGACCGTCGGGTGGCGTTGCGGGGTCGTCCGGCAGGATGGTCGGGTGCCCACGCCCGCCGCCCCCTCCGGCCTCCTCGTCGCCGGCACGTCGTCCGACGCCGGCAAGTCCGTCATCGTCGCGGGACTGTGCCGGGCCCTCGTGCGCCGTGGCGTGCGGGTCGCCCCGTTCAAGGCGCAGAACATGTCGAACAACTCGATGGTCTGCCTCGACGGCGGCGAGATCGGCCGGGCGCAGTGGCTCCAGGCCGTCGCCGCCCGCGTCGAGCCGACCACGGCGATGAACCCCGTGCTGCTCAAGCCGGGCACCGACCGCCGGTCGTTCATCGTCGTGCGGGGCGAACCGGCCGGGACGCTCGAGGCGGGGCAGTATGCCGCCGGGCGCGCCCACCTGGCCGACGCCGCGTTCGCGGCCTACCGCGAGCTCGCCGACGCGTACGAGCTCGTCGTGTGCGAGGGCGCCGGCTCCCCCGCCGAGATCAACCTCCGCTCGGGCGACTACGTCAACATGGGACTGGCCCGCGAGTTCGGCCTGCCGGTCGTCGTCGTCGGTGACATCGACCGGGGCGGCATCCTCGCCTCGCTCTACGGCACGTGGGCGCTCCTCGACGAGGACGACCGGGCGCTGCTCAAGTCCTTCGTCATCAACAAGTTCCGCGGCGACGTGTCGGTGCTCGAGCCGGGACTGGACGCCATCACGGACCGCACCGGCGTGCCGTTCCACGGCGTCATCCCGTGGCTGCTCGACGTGTGGCTCGACAGCGAGGACACCCTCGAGGTCGGTCACTGGCGGGCCTCGACCGCGCTGTCCGCGACGTCTCGCGACCGGCTCAAGGTGGCGGTCCTCCGGCTCCCCCGCATCTCGAACGCCACCGACGTCGACGCCCTCGCCGCCGAGCCCGGCGTCGACGTCCTCGTGACGATCGACCCGGCCGTCGCCGAGGCCGCGGACCTGCTCGTCCTGCCCGGATCCCGTTCGACGGCAAGCGATCTCGAGTGGCTGCGCGAACGGGGACTCGCCGAGGTCGTCGACCGCCGCGTCGCGGCCGGACGTCCGGTTCTCGGCGTGTGCGGCGGCTACCAGATGCTCGGGCACGAGATCGAGGACGACGTCGAGGGCCGCGTCGGAGTCGTGCCCGGACTCGGGCACCTGCCCGTGCGGGTCGAGTTCGGCGAGTCGAAGGTGCTCGCGCGGCCCGAGGGGTCGTGGGGCCAGCACGCCGTGGACACCGCCTACGAGATCCACCACGGCATCGCGCGACGGCTGCCCGACGGTCACCCTGCGACCGTGGAATCGCCTGCAGCGCAGGGCTTCCTCGACGGCTGGACCGTCGGCCGGGTGTGGGGCACGATGTGGCACGGCGCCTTCGAGAGCGACGACTTCCGTCAAGCCTGGCTCACGCAGGTCGCCCGCGCGGCAGGATCGGAGTGGCAGCCCCACGCCGACGCCCCGGGCTTCGCGGTGCGGCGCGAGCGGATGCTCGACACCCTCGGCGACGCCCTCGAGGAGCACGTCGACATCGACGCCCTCCTCTCCTTCACCCGGATGGGAGCCACGCCATGATCGAGCACATCCGTGTCATCGGGATCGGCATGGGCGACCCGGGGCACGTGACCGGCGAGGCGGCCCGCGCCCTGGCCACCGTCGACGTCTACCTCGTCGCCGACAAGGGCGACGCGAAGTCCGACCTCGTCGCCGCCCGGCAGGCCGTGTGCGACGCGCTCATCCCCGCCGAGCACGCCTACCGCGTCGTGGAGGTCACCGACCCGCGACGGGGGCCGGACGCCGAACGCGACGCGACGGCATACGACCGCGGGGTGCGCGACTGGCACGCGGCCCGCGTGGACGCGTACGCCGACGTCATCGACGGGCTCGACGACGGCGAGACGACGGTCGGCTTCCTCGTGTGGGGCGACCCGGCCTTCTACGACTCCACGATCCGGGTCGTCGACGCGCTCGTCGAGCGCTACGCCGCAACGGGGTTCACCGTCGAGCACGACGTCATCGCCGGGATCAGCGCGCCGCAGCTGCTCGCCGCGCGGCACCGCATCCCGCTCAACCGGATCGGCGCGCCGATCCACATCACGACCGGCCGACGGCTGCTCGACGAGTACGACCCCTCGCTCGGTGATGTCGTCGTCATGCTCGACGGGCACCTCGCGTGCGGCGAGCTCGCCGGCGCCTTCCCCGACCTCGAGCTCTGGTGGGGTGCCTACCTCGGCACGCCCGACGAGCTGCTCGTGCACGGACGTCTCGCCGACGTCGTCGGCGAGGTGCGGCGCCTGCGCGCCGAGGCCCGCGAGCGCCACGGCTGGGTCATGGACACCTACCTGCTCCGGCCGCCGGCGGACGCGCCCACCGGCCCCCGCCCGAGCCCCTTCCCGCAGACGGAGCCGCTGACCGACGGAGTCGTCACGCTGCGGCCGATGACCGCTGCCGACTGGGAGACGGTGCGGGACGAGCACAACAACGAGGAGTCGCTGCGCTGGGACTTCGCGGGCCAGCCGCTGACCGACGACGAGGCGCGCCGCCGGGCGGCCTCGGCCACGCTCGAGTGGCGCCGCGGGCGGGCGGCGCGATTCGTCGTCGTCGACGCCGCCTCCGGTGAGGGTGCGGGCGTCATCGGCGTCCTGCGGATGGGACCGCCCGGCACCGGGCTCATCGGCTACGGCGTGCTCCCGGCCTTCCGGGGGCGCGGGTTCACGACCCGGGCCCTGCGACTCGTGTCGCGGTGGGCGCTCGAGGAGACAGGGCTCGCCCGGCTCGAGCTCGGCCACAAGGTGGGCAACGAGGCCTCGGGCCGGGTGGCCGCCAAGGCCGGCTTCCGGGCCGAGGGCCGGCTCAGCGGCCGTCTGCCCAACCCGGACGGCACCCGCTCCGACGAGATCTACTACTCCCTGACCCGCGAGGCCTTGAGGCCAGAGGCCCCGGCCTGAACCTTCAGACCCGGGCGAGGAAGTCGAGGACGCGCTGCTGCACGAGCGCGGCGGCCTCGGGGTCGTAGGCCGTCGTGCTCGCGTCGGCGAAGAGGTGCCCGCACCCGGCATACGTGAAGAGCTCCCCGTCCTCGGCGGCGGCGACGACGGCGCGGGCCGCGTCGACGTCACCCTCGTCCATGAAGAACTCGTCGGCCTCGCCGCCGTGGATCTGCACGGGGACGCCTGCGGGCCAGTCGGGGGCGAACTCGCCGAGCGGGATGGCCGAGTCGAGCAGGACGGCGCCGCGCGCGCCCGGCCGGGTCTGGGCGAGCCGCTGCGCCGCCATGACGCCGAGCGAGAAGCCGGCACAGACGAGGTCGTCGGGGAGACCGTCGGCCGCAGCGACCCCCTGCTCCTGAAGGGTGCCGAAGCCGATCGAGCGGGCCTTGGCCATCCCTTCGTCGAGGGTCGCGAAGCTCTCGCCGCCATAGAGGTCGGGCGTGTGGACCGTGTGGCCCGCGGCGCGGAGGGCGTCGGCGAAGGCGAGGAAGCCCGGTGTCTGGCCCTGGGCGTGGTGGAGGAGGAGGACGTCGGCCATGCTTGCTCCTGTGCTCGATGTTTTCCCTGCTGTTGATCCAACAATCTAGACTGATCCAACAATGTCGATCAATAGCCCGCAGCTTCCCGACTACGAGCTCCCCGACGCGGTGGAGCTGACGACGCCTGCCCAGCTGCGCGCCATCGCCGATCCGCTCCGCTCGTCCCTCCTCGACCTCGTGCTCGAGCGGGCGGCCACCGTGGCCGAGCTGGCCGCCGCCGTCGGCCGGCCCAGGAGCACCGTCGCGCACCACGTCGGCGTGCTCGTCGACGCCGGCATGCTGCGGGTCGTCCGGACCCGACGGGTGCGCGCCATCGACGAGCGCTTCTACGGTCGCACCGGCCGCACCATCACCATCGGCGTGTCCCGCCACCCCGGCGACCCGACGGTCCCCGTGTGCGTCAACGGGCTCTCGGTCGCCGCGGCCGAGTCGGTCCCGGCCCACGAGGACGACACGCTCTACTCGACGCTCCGGCACGTCCGGATCCCGAGGGAGAGCGCGTCGGAGTTCTGGCGCCGCGTCGAGGGGCTCGTGCGCGAGTTCACCGCACTGCCGCGCTCCGGCGACACCGTCTACGGGCTCGCCGTCGGCCTCTACCCCACCGACCAGCCCGTCCTGCCCGAGGCCGAGCCTGCCGACGAGGAGGCACCATGACCGCCGACCCAGCCCCTCTTCGCGTCAGCGCCGTCTCGCTCGACTGCGCCGACCATGCCGCGCTCGCGACCTTCTACGCGGAGCTCTTCGACGGCACGGTGCTCTGGTCGCACGACCACGCGTCGGCTGTCGACGTGGGCGGCCTGGTCCTCGTGGCGCAGGGGGTCGAGGACCATCGCGAGCCGACGTGGCCAGACCACTCGATCGTGCACCTCGACGTCACGGTCGACGCCGACGACCTCCACGCCCAGACCGAGCGCGCCCGCGGACTGGGCGCGCGCCTCGTGGACCCGCAGCCCGACGCCCGCTGGCGCGTGCTGCTCGACCCTGCCGGCCATCCCTTCTGCCTGACGCCCTTCGCTCCCTGACAAAACGTCCAGACGTGGCCGCGTCCCGACATACGCTCTGGAGGTCAGGACATTGACGAGGCCGACGAGGCGGAGGAGGAGCTCGATCATGAACGAAGGACCTTCGGCTCCTCCCGGCTGGTACCCGGCCGGTGAGGGCGAGCGCTACTGGGACGGGCGCGCGTGGACAGCGCACACCCGGCCCCCGATGGCCCCACCGGTGGCCGCGACGGACGCCCACGGGCTGCCGCACCGTGTGGCGGACGCGCCCTGGGGACAGGCCGGCTGGCCGCCTCCGACGCCCTCCCCCGGCCCTCCCGGGATGGTCGGCACCCCGGTCTACTACGCCCAGGTGGCACCGAAGAGCCCGGCGCTCTCCGTGCTCGCGTCGTTCTTCCTGCCGGGCCTCGGCAGCATGATCAACGGCGACGTGGCCAAGGGCGTCGGGATCCTCATCGGCTACCTCATCAGCTGTGTGCTCGTCATCGTCCTCATCGGGATCGTCGGCGTCTTCGGCTTCTGGGTGTGGGGCATGGTCGACGCGGCCGCGGGCGCGAGGCGCTGGAACGCGCGCCACGGGATCCTCAGCTAGTTCCGGTCGATCCGGTCCCGGGGCGAAGGGATCGGAGGAGACTCGGGGGATGGCGCGACGAAATCTCAAGTGCCTCATCCTCGGCCACCGCTACACGCGCATGAAGCTGAGGGGCCGCACGATCCTGACCTGCAAGCGGTGCGGCGACGTCGACGTCGTCGAGCACGACATGCGCGGCCTGCAGTTCTGAGACCTGACGGGCCGGGGCGAACCACGACCCGAGGGCAGTGCGTCAGAGCGGGTCGATCCGCCCGAGGACGCAGGAGTCGTAGAGCCAGGTCGTCCCGAACGTCGCCGCACACCGCGACGCCCTGACGTCCGCGCCACCCGGCCTACCGATGACCGGCTCGAACACCTCTGGGGCGACACGTCGAGCGGTTCGACCGACCCGTTGGGGCGCAGCAGGTCGAACGTCGCCGAGCGACCGGAAGCGAGGTTGGCGATCGCGTTGCGGCACGGGACCGAGGCGGGTTTGGCGATGACGGAGAGGAACTCGCCGACGGCGCGGGTGCGCGAGTACTCCTGCAGCCCCGAGGCGAGGGCACTCATGGTCAACTCGCAGGCCTGGTCGGTCGCGGCGTCCCCGCCGCCACCGCCACTGTCGTCGTCCCCACAGCCGGCCAGCCCGGCCATCATGACGACGGTTGCGGCTGCCGCGAGGCCACGCACCGCCCGACCTCCCGATCGACCGACCATGCCCCACGGTAGGACCCGGGGCGCCGCCGCGTCCCCGCAACGAGACGAGCGCGCGGCTCAGTCCTCGAGGTTGCCCTCGACGTCGAGGTAGACCTGCTGGAGGTCCGCCATCAGCTGGGGGTCCGGCTCCTCCCAGAGGCCGCGGTCGACGGCCTCGTGGAGCCGCTCGATCATGCCGTGCAGCGCCCACGGGTTGGCGTGCTGGAGGAAGTCGCGGTTCTCCTTGTCGAGCACGTAGGTCTGGGCGAGCTGCTCGTACATCCAGTCCGTCACGACACCGGCCGTCGCGTCGAAGCCGTAGAGGTAGTCGACGGTCGCCGCGAGCTCGAAGGCGCCCTTGTAGCCGTGCCGCCGCATCGCCGCGATCCAGCGCGGGTTGACGACGCGTGCCCGGAAGACGCGCGCCGTCTCCTCCGTGAGGCTGCGCGTGCGCACCGCGTCCGGCGTCGTGGAGTCGCCGACGTACGCCTTGGGCTCGCGACCGGTGAGCGCGCGGACCGTCGCGACCATGCCGCCGTGGTACTGGAAGTAGTCGTCGCTGTCGGCGATGTCGTGCTCGCGCGTGTCGATGTTCTTCGCGGCGACGTCCATCCGCGCGTAGGTGCGCTCCATGTCGGCCCGAGCAGGTATGCCGTCCAGCTCACGCCCGTACGCGAAGCCGCCCCACGTCGCGTAGACCTCCGCGAGGTCGGCGTCCGAGCGCCAGTTGCCCGACTCGATGAGCGGGAGGATGCCGGCGCCGTAGGAGCCGGGCTTGCTGCCGAAGATCCGGGTCGTGGCGCGGCGGGCATCACCGTGCTCGGCGAGGTCGCCGGCGACGTGGGCCCGGAGGTAGTTGTCGTCGGGGGACTCGGCGAGGTCGGCCACGAGCTGCACGGCGTCGTCGAGCATGGCGATGACGTGCGGGAAGGCGTCGCGGAAGAAGCCGGAGATGCGGACCGTGACGTCGATGCGCGGCCGGCCGAGCTCGGCGAGCGGGACGGCGTCGAGCCCGACGACCCGGCGCGACATCTCGTCCCAGCGGGGGCGCACGCCGAGGAGCGCCAGCACCTCGGCGATGTCGTCGCCCGACGTGCGCATCGCCGACGTGCCCCACACCGAGAGCCCGACCGACCGTGGCCACTCGCCGGTGTCGGCTCGGTGCCGGGCGAGCAGGTCGTCGGCGAGGCGCTGTCCGGTCTCCCAGGCGAGTCGGCTCGGGATCGCCTTCGGGTCGACGGAGTAGAAGTTGCGGCCGGTCGGCAGCACGTTGACGAGGCCGCGCAGAGGCGACCCCGACGGCCCGGCCGGGACGTAGCCGCCGTCGAGCGCATGGAGCACCGCGTCGATCTCGCCCGTCGTCGCCCGCAAGCGCGGGACGACCTCGCGGCACGCGAAGGCCAGCGAACGGCATACGCCATCGGTGTCGACTTGCTGGTCGGCGCCCAGCCGATCGCGCACGATGCCTGGCACCGCGGCTTCGTCCCAGTCGGCCTCGGCGAGAGCGGCGACGAGTGCGCTCGCCTGCTCCTCGGCGTCGTCGACGGACGAGCGCTCGGAGTGCCCCTCACTCACCCCGAGCGCCGTCCGAAGTCCCGGCACGGCGCCCACGGCACCGGCGAAGACCTGGTTGGCCCGCAGGATCGCGAGCACGAGGTTGGCGAGGCCCTCCCCCGTGGGGGCCTCGCCAAGAACATGGAGTCCGTCCCTGATCTGGACGTCCTTGACCTCGCAGAGCCAGCCGTCGACGTGCATGACGAACTCGTCGAAGGCATCGTCGTCGGGTCGGTCCGTCAGGCCCAGGTCGTGGTGCATCTGAGCGGACTGGATGAGCGTCCAGATCTCGGCGCGCAGGGCCGGCGCCTTGGCCGGGTCCATGACGGAGACGTTGCCGTACTCGTCGAGCAGCTGCTCGAGTCGGGCGATGTCGCCGTAGGACTCGGCGCGGGCCATCGGGGGCACGAGGTGGTCGACGATCGTCGCGTGGGCGCGGCGCTTGGCCTGGCTGCCCTCTCCGGGGTCGTTGACGAGGAAGGGGTAGACGAGCGGGATCGACCCGATCGTCGCGTCGGGCCCGCACGCCGCGGAGAGCGCGAGGTTCTTGCCGGGCAGCCACTCGAGGTTGCCGTGCTTGCCCATGTGGACGACGGCGTGAGCGCCGAACTCCCTTGCGAGCCAGTCGTAGACGGCGAGGTAGTGGTGCGTCGGCGGCAGGTCGGGGTCGTGGTAGATCGCGATGGGGTTCTCGCCGAAGCCGCGCGGCGGCTGGACGAGGACGACGACGTTGCCGGCTCGGATGCTCGCCGCGACGAGCTCGCCCTCGGGGTCCGCGTGGCGGTCGACAAAGACCTCGCCGGGCGCGTCGCCCCAGTGCTTCGTGACGGCGTCGCGCAGCCCCGCCCGGAGGGCGTCGAAGTGCTCGCGGTAGCGGGCAGCCGGGATGCGCACCGGCTGGCCGCTCAGCTGCTCCTGCGTCAGCCAGTCCTCGTCCTGGCCACCAGCCTCGATGAGGGCGTGGATGAGCGCGTTGCCCGCGGTCGTGTCGGGCGACTCGCCGTCGACCGGCTCGAGCGGCCCGGTGCCGGGGATCTCGCCCGGCTCGCCGAGGTCGTAGCCGGCGTCGCGCATCGCCCGCAGCAGCCGGATGATCGAGACCGGCGTGTCGAGACCGACGGCGTTGCCGATGCGCGAGTGCTTGGACGGGTAGGCCGACAGGACGATCGCGATCCTGCGCTCGGCCGGCGGGGTGTGGCGCAGGCGGGCGTGGTTGACGGCGAGCGTGGCGAGACGCGCGCAGCGCTCGGGGTCGGGCACGTAGTGCGGCAGGCCGTCGGCGTCGGTCTCCTTGAAGGAGAAGACCCCTCCGATGATGCGGCCGTCGAACTCGGGCACGGCGACCTGCGTCGCGACGTCGAGCGGGCTCATCCCGTCGTCGCTCGCGTCCCACTGGTCGCGGCTCCACGTCAGGCAGAGGCCCTGGATGATCGGGACGTCGAGGGCGGCCAGCGCCTGCACGTCCCACGCCTCGTCGTCCTCGCCGGCGCTCGCCGTGCCCGGCTTGGTGCCGCCCGCTGCGAGCACCGTCGTCACGAGGACGTCGTATGCCGTGAGGTGCTCGAGCAGGTCGGCGGGGGCGTCGCGCAACGACGAGACGTGGACCGGCACGCCGACACCGCCGGCCGCGTCGACGGCGTCGGCGAGGGCGTGGACGTAGGCGGTGTTCTCGGCGGCGAACTGGGCCCGGTAGAAGAGGATCCCGACTCGAGGACGGGGGTGGCCGTCGACCGCAGGCCCGGGCTCCGGGCGGTCGAGCACGCCCCATGTCGGCAGGGCCACGGGCGGCTCGAAACCCTCCCCCGTCATGAGGAGCGTGTCGCCGAGGAAGGCGTGCAGCTCCCGGAGGTTGGCGGCACCGCCCTCGGCGAGGTAGCGGTGCGCCTCGGCGACGACGCCGGGCGCGACCGTCGAGAGCTCCATGAGGGCGGCGTGCGGGGTCTGCTCGCCGCCGAGCACGACCATCGGCGTGCCCGTGCTCCGGATCCGGCGGAAGCCCGCGCAGAGGTCCGGGGGACCGCCGAGGATGCGGGCCACGACGATGTCGGCAGCCTCGATGGCCTCGGCCATGGACGTGTGACCGGGACGGGAGGGGTTGGCGACCAGGTAGTCGGCACCGCTCCCGCGGGCACACAGCAGGTCGGTGTCAGACGTCGAGAGCAGCGCGATGCGCGTCACTGGAACTCCTCGGCGGGGTGTCCACGCCCCGCGGTCGAAAGGAAAGAGAAGCGCTGCCGGCAGTTCCTGACTCACCGCCTCCCTCACGGGTGGCGACTCACAGTGGCGGGACCGTCCCGGATTCTCACCGGGTTCCTGGATCGACGACGCTGGCCCCACCATAGCCCGTGGGCGACGCGCATTTCCCTGCGGACCGCATCGCGCCCCGGCTACGGTGCGACCGTGAGCGCTCACGGCGATCCACGAGTCACCGCAGTGGAGGAGAACCTCATCGCCCAGTTCCGGCTCCTGGCCGGCACCGAGCACGTCGAGGCCCTCCCCGACGACGATGTCGTCGCGTTCACCCGCGATCTCGCGTTCCCGCTCTTCAACGCGATCTGCGGAGCACGGTTCGCTGCGGGTTCGGAGGCGCGGCGCACCGCCGAGCTCGTCGACGGTTACGTGGCCCGAGGGCTGCCCTTCCTGTGGTGGGCGACCCCGTCGACGATGACGCCCGAGATGGACGCCGTGCTGCGCGACCGGGGCATCGACCCGCGCCCCGAGCCCGGCATGCACGTCCGGCTCGCCGGACCGGTCGACGCACGCCTGCGGGCGGGTGTCGACATCTCGCTCAGCCCGGTGACCGAGGAGCTCGTGGCCGTGATGGCCTCCGGTTTCGGCTTCCCCGACTTCGTCGTCGAACCGCTGCGACTGGCACTGGCCGACTTCGGCCCCGACGTGCTCTTCCACGTCGTCGCACGGGTCGGTGGGGAGGCCGTGAGCACCGGGTCGGTCTTCGTCACCGGGCGGACGGCAGGGGTCTACAACATCGCCACCGTCGAGCCGGCCAGGCGACAAGGCCTGGGGTATGCCGTCACAGCCACCCTGATGAACCTCGCGCAACGCCGCGGATGCACCGAAGCGGTCCTCATGGCGTCCGAGATGGGTCGGCCCACGTACGAGCGACTCGGTTTCGTCGAGGTGTGCCAGACCCCCCAGTACATGTGGGTGCCGAGCCCCTGACACCGGGCCGGTGCCCGAGACGGCCGTCTTGACCTCGCCGGGCTCGGGCCTAGCATGTGCCGCGTGACCGCCCCGTCGAGCCGAGAGCGCCGGGCAGGCGATGCCTGTCCCGGTGTCAGCCGACCCTTCGTCGCGGTCGACGGCTCGATCGTGCGGCTCCGTCCTGCCGGCCAGCCGGTGCGCATCGAGGTCCTGTCCGATCTCATGGATGTCATTGCCGGACAGCGGGATCCGGCGATCCAACTGACGTCTCGGGGCGCCCTGCAGCTGCGGGGGCTCCCCGACCCGCTGACGCCGCGGATCCGCGACGCGATCCGGGCGACGGGACTCGTCCCCTCGGCGACCCACGAGCTCGTCCGCAACATCGTCGCCTCGCCGCTCTCCGGTCTCGACGGCGCAGGGCACTGCGACCTGCGTCCCGTGACCCGCGCCCTCGACGCCGCGCTCCGCACCGATCCCGACCTCTCCCGCCTCGGCGGCCGCTTCCTCCTCGTCCTCGACGACGGGCGTGGCGACGTCGTGGGCGAGTCCTTCGACCTCGGCCTGTTCGCGACCGGTCCCGGTCGCTGCGTCGTGCTGGCTGGCGGCATCGACCGCGGCTGGGAGGTGCCGCTGGCGGCCGCAGTTCCGCGGCTGGTCGCCCTCGCCCGTCAGTTCGTGCAAGCGGCCAGCGGCGACGAATCCGTCTGGCACGTCAGCGAGCTCGCGGTGCCGCTCGGACCCGAGCCGACGGCCGAGCTCGACCTGCCACGTCAGCCGGAGCGCCCGCTCGGCGCCGTCGGCGACCACGCCGTCGTGGCGGTGCCGCTCGGCCTGCTCCGACCCGACCACGTTGCCGCGCTCGCCGGGGTCACGGACCGCGTGCTCGTGACTCCGTGGCGCTCGCTCGTCATCGAGAAGGCCGCCGCAGCACTGCCCGAGCTCGAGGCAGCGGGCCTGGTGACCCACGCCGGCTCACCCTGGACCCGGCTGCACGCCTGCACCGGCCTCCCGGGCTGCGCCCGGTCCGCTCTCGACACCCGAGCCCTGGCCCGCGACCTCGCCCCGGTCCTGCCGGGCGGCCACCTCCCCGTGCACGTCAGCGGGTGCGAGCGTCGGTGCGGAACGCCCGCGACGGCATACGTCGACGTGGTGGCCCCACGGTCCGCCGAGCAAGCCTTGTCCACCATCGCCGAGCAGGAGTCCTCATGGACGTGACCACCGAGACACGGCAGGCGCCGACGCGCCGCTACGACTACGTCACGGACGGGGCGGAGATCTATCGCCGGTCGTTCGCGACGATCCGGACGGAGGCCCGGCTCGACCACCTTCCCGAGGACGCCCGAGTCGTGGCCGTCCGCATGGTGCACGCCAGCGGCGACGCCGACCTCACCGAGCACATCGCCGTGCACCCCCGGCTCGTCGCGGCCGCGCGGACCGCGTTGCGGTCCGGTGCGCCCATCCTCACCGATGCGCACATGATCGCCTCCGGCATCACCCGGGCCCGGCTCCCCCGCGACAACGAGGTCGTCTGCACGCTGCGCGACGAGCGGGTTCCGGCTCTCGCACGGGCCTGGGGCACGACGCGATCCGCGGCGGCCGTCTCGCTCTGGGGCGACCGGGTCGACGGCGCCGTGGTCGCGATCGGCAACGCGCCCACGGCGCTCTTCCACCTCCTCGAGACGATCGCCGACGGGGGCCCGCGCCCGGCCGCCATCATCGGCATCCCCGTCGGCTTCATCGGCTCCGCGGAGTCGAAGCTCGCCCTGGCCGACAACCCCTTCGACATCCCGTGGCTCGTGGTGCACGGTCGGCGCGGTGGCTCAGCCCTCGCGGCCTCTGCCGTCAACGCCCTGGCCCGCGAGGAGGAGCTGTGACCGGCTGGCTGCGCGGCGTCGGCGTCGGGCCGGGTGACCCCGAGCTCGTCACGGTCAAGGCCGCGCGGCTCATCGGTGAGGCCGACGTCGTCGCCTTCCACAGCGGGCCGCGGGGCGACTCGATCGCCCGACGCATCGCCGCCTCGTACTTCCGTGACGGAGTCGTCGAGGAGCTGCTCGTCTACCCCGTCACCACCGGCGCGACGGACCACCCGCTCGGCTACCACGGCCTCATGGCCGACTTCTACGACGAGTCGGCCGATCGCCTTGCCGCACATCTGGACTCGGGCCGCAACGTCGTCGTCCTCGCCGAGGGGGACCCGCTCTTCTACGGCACCTACATGTACCTCCACGACCGTCTCGCCGACCGCTACGACACCGCGGTCGTCCCGGGTGTCACGTCGGTCAGCGGGTCGGCGGCCGCCGTCGCCACCGGCCTCTGCCGACACGAGGACGTGCTGACGATCCTGCCCGGGACGCTGCCGGTGCCGGAGCTCGCGCGCCGGCTCGCCGACACCGAGGCTGCCGTCGTGATGAAGCTCGGCCGCACCTTCGAGAACGTCCGCGAGGCCCTGCGACAGGCCGGACGGCTCGACGAGGCGCGCTACGTCGAGCGGGCCAGCTCGGATGCCGAGCGGGTGCTCCCCGTCGCCGAGGTCGACGCCTCGACCGTGCCGTACATGTCGATGGTCGTCGTTCCCGGTCGCGACCTGCGGGCTGACGCGGCCGGGCGTGCGGCATCCTCAGGCACGAGCGATCCGGCTGTCCCGCAACAAGGTCCGGAGGACGACGTCCAGGGCGAGGTCGTCGTCATCGGCCTCGGCCCCGGACCCGACCGCTGGCTCACCCCGGAGGCGTCGGCCGCGCTCGCCGACGTCGGTCACGTCGTCGGCTACGCGCCCTACGTCAACCGGGTCCCGCAGCGCGAGGGCCTCACCCGTCACGCCTCCGGCAACACGGTCGAGGTGGACCGCGCCCGGGACGCCCTCGAGCTGGCCCGCAAGGGCGAGCGGGTCGCGGTCGTCTCCGGTGGCGACGCCGGAGTCTTCGGCATGGCATCGGCGGTCTTCGAGGCGGCCGAGATGCACGGCTACACCGACGTGCCGGTGCGAGTGCTGCCCGGAGTCACTGCGGCCCAGGCCGTGGCGGCTCGCGCCGGCGCACCGCTGGGCGGCGACTTCGCCATCATGTCGCTCTCCGACCGGCTCAAGCCGTGGCACGTCATCGAGAGGCGCCTGCGGGCCGCCGCGTCGGCCGACCTCGTCGTCGCTCTCTACAACCCCGCCTCACGCAGCCGGACCGAGCAGGTGGCCCGCGCCCGCGAGGTCTTCCTCGAGGAACGCGACCCAGCCACCGTCGTCGTCGTGGGTCGCGACGTCGGCCGAGCCGAGGAGTCCCTCACGGTGACGACCCTCGCCGACCTCGACCCGGCGACGATCGACATGAAGTGCCTCGTCATCGTCTGCGCGTCCGGCACCCGCGTCACCGGCGTCGGCCAGGTGTGGACGCCCCGCTACGTCCACTGACGCTCGCGGGCGACCGCTCTGACCACGGCCCGGAGACGCGTGCGAACACTCCGTGGGCTCCCCCTAGTCGAAGAGTCGCAGGAGCAGGTGTCGATTCTGCGGTGCCCAGATCAGCTCGCGGAACTGGTCCACGGGTCCGACCGGCCATCTCTGCGCAATGCTCACGACCGCTGGGTCCTGGATCAGAGGCAGGAGCAGGTCCGGGATGCCCGCCCACGCGACCTTGAAGGGTCGGTCCCACAACTGCACGACCTCCGTCGTGACCGGAGCCGTCAGACCGAGCGCGTTGTGCATCGCGGTCAGACGCTCGTACGCCGTCATGAGAGCCGCTTCGCGGTCCGGCCACGTTGCCGCGCGGCCTACGTTCCACAGGACCGGAGCCAGCTCCGAGCCACACTCCAGACGTGAGAAGGCCGTCCCGAACCATTTCGAGTACGGCGCGTACTGCCGTTCCATCAGGAACGCGAGCCGCATCAGGTCGCCGACGAGGCGCGACCCGATCAGCGAGGAGCCCAGCTCGTCGTCCGCAGCTCCCGCTCTGCCCACCAGGTTCATCTCCGGGTGGACGCGCCACCACCCGGCGATCAGCAGGTAGAGCCAGACGTCATGGGGGTAGTGGGCCAGACGGTCGCGGGCCGTCTGCAGGTCCACCTCGTCGTGGAAGACGACGCCCGAGGTGAACGCACGTAACCCGTGCTCCGGCAGGGTCAGCCAGTCGCGCGGCTCGATGTCGTGGTCGATGTCCAGCTCCAGCTGTTGCCGGAGATAGCCGCGCACGGTGTGGACCGCATGGCCGGTCGGACGACCGGCGAAGGTCGCCGGCAGGTCGCGCTGCAGCGCCGCTCGCACCTCGGCACCGAGGCGCCGCTCGTCCTCCTCGGCAAGGAAGATCAGAGCACGCGGCTTCCAGTCGTGGTCCGTCGACATCTCATCATCGAAGCCGAGCACCTCCGACCCACGGCCGAGCAGCGCAGCAGAGTGCGGCACGCCGGGAAAGGTGGCGCTCAAGACGGGCTGCACGACCTCGTCGTAGAACCGCCGGCTCAGCTCCGCCCCGGGAACGAACATCGACACGCCCCCACCTCCTCCGTGGCCAGTGTTGACCCGACGGCTTGGTCGACCACGCCGCTACCTGTGCTCCGTGGACAACGGTCCGCAGCTCTGGTCGCCGGTCATGCCGTCGCGGATCGCCGCCTGGAGCGCATCGGCGTCGACGGCCGAGAGGCGCCTGAACTTGATGCAGTAGCCCGTGACGCTGGCCTTGCCGATCGAGTCTGCGTAGGTGCGCGCGAGGTAGGTCTTGTCCGCCAGGCCGAGCACGTACACGGAGATGCCCGTCGTGTTCGCGCTGAGGCCGATGCGGTAGAACTCGCGTGACGACCCGTCGGCATAGGTGATGGTGCGGACGCCATAGCCGATGTTGGGGTTGGCCACGACCCTGCCGTGCTCGTCCGAGCCGTCGATGAACCACAGCCGGCACGCGGGAAACTCCGCGAGCATCCGCGCGTGCAGCTCTCGGAGCTCGGTCTGCTTGGGCTCGGGTTGACCGGCGAGGTAGGCGTCGACCTGCTGAGGAGTGTCCATCTCGGTCACGATGCTAGCCACGTCGGGCCGTCGCAGACCACGTCGAGCGGAGCGACATCGGTGCCATCCTGTGGGCATGGAGCTGGAGTTCAGCGCCGAGGTCTGGGAGTGGCGGGGTCCGTCGCCCTACTACTTCGTCAGCGTGCCCGAGGACGAGTCGCAGGCGCTCCAGGACGTCGCGCACGTCAGCTACGGCTGGGGCATGATCCCGGTCACCGCACGCATCGGGCGCACCCGGTGGACGACGTCGTTGTGGCCCAAGGACGGCGGCTACGTCGTCCCCCTCAAGGTCGCCGTCCGTCGCGCCGAGGACGTCGAGGAGGGTGACACCGTCGAGGTGGGGCTGGACGTCCGCGCCGACTCCTGATGCGGCGCCTCAGACCGCCGTCCACGTCAGCGACAGCCCGCTCGGGGCGAACACCTGCTGCGCGAGCGGCGCCGGCACGTCCGCGACACCCGGGCCGCCGAGCGCGACCCACCCGGTGACCGCGTCGACCGTCTCGTCGTCGAGCACGGCGCGCACCCACACGGGCCGACCGCCGGCGCGGCGACCGACCACCGACGGCGTCACGACGACGACGTTCGACTCGTCGCAGGCGAGCAGGCACGCGCTCCGCAGCACGCGGGCGCTCCCCCGGGTGCCGACCTCGAGGCGGGCCAGGAGCCCGTCGTGGTCGACCCCGGGGTGCTTGCGTTCCGTGCCGCAGCAGCAGTCACGGCACACGCGGACGATGCACGTGCGCGCGGAATCGCTGTCGGCAGAGGCGTTCTCGTGTGCCGTCACGCCGCCACGGGCTCAAGAGCCCGCTTGGGCGCGGCGACCCGTTCGAGGAGCAGCCCGAAGACGAGACCCAGCGTGAGCCACATCGTGGCGAGCTGTGCCAGGGAGGCGAGCCGGAAGTCCCAGAGCAGCGCCGCCGGCACGTCGGCCGGCACAGCATCGGGCGAGCCCGGCACGAGCACCAGCACGAGCACGACGAGCACCACGGTCGCGACGACGTCGATGGCCCACCGCGTGGCCGGCACCGTCCCTCGCGCCACGAGGCGCTGGTCGAGCACCGGCACGAGCAGGGCGATCGCGACCCCGAGGAGAAGGACGACGGCATAGACCAGCGTGCGCTGCCCGACTGTCCCCGGATCGCCGACTGCCGGCGGGTTCGACGGGATCTTCAGTGCCGGAAGGAGACTCACGGCTGCGAAGCCGATGGTGGCGAGCACCATCGAGCGGCCGAAGTCGCCCCGACCGGGGAGCCGCTCACGCATCCTGGCGAAGACGACGGCGAAGACGACCCCGACGGCGACCCCGACGAGGACCGCCGTCACGGCGCCACCGACGACCTGGGCGGCCCGCGACACGAGCGGCTCGTCGCCACCGTGGGTGGGCAGACCGGCGGGCGCCGACTGGCCGCCGTGCATCGAGCGCATGTCCTCGATGGCGAGGGCCCGACGGATGACCGGCTCGACGACGAGCCAGATGACGACGGCGGCCGCGAGACCTGCGGACACGCCGGCAAGGACCCCGCGCCGCAGCACGGAGCCGAAGCTCAGGCCCACCTCAGTGGCAGGGGACGCCGAGAGCGTGACGCGCGTCGTGCGTCAGCTCGTGGAGCATCTGCGCAGCGGGAGCGCTGAGCAGGGCGCCGTTCTCCTGCGAGACGAAGTAGAGCGCGAAGACGGCGAACGCCAGCAGGGCCCACGCCCAGACGGGGACGCGGACGCTCGTGGACGGGGAGACGGCAGACGCCGATGCAGCAGTGGTCATGGCAGATTGACCCTTTCGTTCCATGCCTCGTGGACAGATCGCGCCGCAGCCGGTCTCCTGGCTTCCAGATCGTCACGCCTCCCCAGCCTTCCCAGCGACCCGGCGTCAACCTGAGGTCACCAGTGGCGAACGGTGGGGACTTGCTCCCTGGTCACAGTGGCGAGGACCACGTCGGAATCACACCGACTTCCCGTGCACTGCGGCACTCGCATCCTGACACAGCCCGTCCGGACACGCCACGGGGACCCTAGGCGCCCGGCGTGTTTCGGGTGATCCGCGTGCCGTAGAGGTGCGACTCGACGAAGTCGTCGGCGTCGCGCGCGGCGAGCGCGCGTCCGACGAGGATGACCGCGGCCTGACGCAGACCGGCGGCCTCGACCTGGTCGGCGATGTCGGCCAGGGTCCCGCGCAGCACGAGCTGGTCGGGCTGCTCGGCGTTGGCGACGACGACCACGGGGCAGTCGTCGCCGTAGTCGCCGACGAGCGACGCCATGAGCTCGCGGGTGCGGCGGATCGCGAGGTGCAGCACGAGCGTGGCCCGGGACCGCGCGAAGTGGGCGAGCGACTCCGTCTCGGGCATCTGCGTCGAGTCGCGGTGGGCCCGGGTCAGCACCACGGACTGCGCGACCTCGGGGACCGTCAGCTCGCGACCGATGAGGGCAGCAGCAGCGGCATACGCGGGAACGCCGGGCGTCACGTCCCACGGCACCCCCGCGCGGTCGAGCCGCCGGGTCTGCTCGGCGACGGCGGAGTAGAGCGACGGGTCCCCGGAGCACAGCCGCGCCACGTCGTGACCGGCCGCGTGGGCGCGGACGCAGTGCTCGGTGATGGCGTCGAGGTCGAGGTGCTGGGTGTCGACGAGCTCGGCTCCCTCGGGGCAGTGCGCGAGCACCTCCGACCCGATGTAGGTGCCGGCATAGAGACACACCTGCGCCTCCCCGACGAGCCGTACCGCGCGGAGCGTCAGCAGGTCGGCGGCACCCGGGCCGGCACCGATGAAGTGGACCGTCATGCGTCAGTCTCCGAATCCGTCTGTGTCACAGGTCTTTCGACCGACCACTGCACGATCGACCGCGCAGGCTTCCAGCCGTGGAGCGACCCGATGGTGTCGAGGTCCTCGACGGCGATCCGGCTCATCGACCCACCGAGCCTGGCCCGGACCTCGTGGAGCAGCACCTCGGTCTCGACCGTGACGCCGTGGACGACGAGCCGTCCCCCCGGCACGAGTGCGGACCAGCACGCGTCGAGCAGCAGGCCGGTGGCTCCGCCCCCCACGAAGATGGCGTCCGGACGGGGCAGCCCCGCGACCGCGTCGATCGACGCCGCCTCGACGACCCGCACCCCGGGCACCCCGAGCGCACGGGCGTTGCGCCGCACCCGCTCGGCCCGCTCCGGGTCACGCTCGACCGAGTGGACCTCGTTGCGCGGGTGCTGCCGCGCGAACTCGATGCCGACCGACCCGGCGCCGGCGCCGAGGTCCCACATGACGTCGCCGGGCTGCGGGGCGAGGTGGGCCAGCGCGGCCGCGCGCACGACGCGCTTCGTCAGCTGCCCGTCGTGGTCGTATGCCGTCTCGTCGAGTCCCGGCACGAGCGACCTCGCGCTCCGGGCGGGACGGGGCTCGCACTCGACGCAGACCAGGTGCAGTCGAGGGGCGGGACGGCCGTCCCACGATGCGGCCAGCCCGTCGATGCGGGACTCCGCCGGTGAGCCGAGGTCACCGAGCACCGTGAGCCGGCTGCCGGCATACCCCTCCTCGACGAGCAGGGAGGCGATGCGCGCGGGGGCGTCGTCGCCCGACGTCAGCACGACGAGCCGGGCCCGCGGCGCCAGGTCACGGCGCAGCCGGTCGACATCTCGGCCCACGAGGGTGACGACGTCGGAATCCTCTGCGGCCCAATGCATCCGGGCTCGGGCGAGCGCAACCGACGAGACACCCGGGTGGATGCGTACGGCGGCGGCACCGAGCTCGCGCACGAGGGTCGACCCGATGCCCGAGACGAGCGGGTCCCCGCTCGCGAGCACGACGACCCGACCCGCACCGGCGTCGTCGAGCACGCGCCGCAGGCCCGGGAGCAAGGGCGACGGCCACGGCACGAGGCGCCGGCCGGGACGGACCCCGAGCATCGCGAGATGCCGCTCACCGCCGACGACGACCTCGGCCTCGTCGACGAGCCGGCGGCCGTCGGGGCCGAGGGACTCCAGCCCGGATGCACCCACGCCGACCACCTCGATCACAGCGGCGACCCTAGCGCGACGATCCGGTGGCATTCGTTATGACCGTTCCGGTGCGATACGCCCCATCTCGGCCCCATGATGTCTATCGCACGTCGTCGGGGGACGGCTGGCACCCAGATGGCGACACAGGGGAGGAACACCGAGATGACCGACGTCCACCCGGGCTCGGGGCAGGTCCCGACGCCCCGACTGACCACGATGAGCACGCGCGGGGGCCGCGTGTCGTTCGCCGTGCCCGAGCACTGGGACGCGATCGAGCTCTCGCCGGACGGGGACGTCGTCGCCGCCGTCGAGCCGGACGACTCCGACCGTTTCCGGACCAACGTCGTCCTCACGTTCGCCGACGTGCAGGGCTCGCTCGCCGAGTGGCAGCGCACGACGCAGCACCTGGAGTCGCAGGAGCTCGACGGCTACCTCCTCCTCGACCACGAGGAGATCACCGTGGGCGGCCACGTCGGGCTGCGCCGGCTCACGACCCACTCGACCCCTGCCCATGAGTCCGTGACCACCGAGTCGTGGACGACCCTCGTCGACGGCACGGGCATCACGCTGACCGCCCGGGTCGGCACCCTGCGACTCACGCACCTGGCACCCGTCCTCGACGCCGTCGCGGCGAGCCTCGTCATGCGGACCGACGGTCTGGTGCCTGCATGAGCGTGACGTTCGACGCCTCGACCACCCGTCTGCGGCTCGACGCCGACGCGTTCATCACCCTCGTGGAGTACGCCACCGACCCCGAGGGTGCCTGCGAGGACGTCGTGGAGCGCCTCAGCGACGCCGGCGCGGTTGCCGACGGAGCCCCGCACCCCGTCCTGCGCAACGCCTTGGCCGCCGTCACCAGCTCGCTCGGCTCGCTCCAGGTGCTCGTCACCGGACCCGACGGAGTGCGCCTCCACCAGGCCTGGGTGGCCTTCGTCAGCGCCATGCTCACCGACCTCGCCGACGGCACCTACGACTTCGCGGCCCTGAGCACCGAGTTCGTGCCGACGACCATCGCGCAGCTGACCGGGCTGCGGGCCCGGCCCCGTCTCGACGCGGCGTCGGCCGTCGTCGACGAGTCGCTGCTCGACGACCTCGCCTCCAACTCCGTGGCCGCCCGCACCGCCGGCAGCGAGGCCCTCGCCGACCTGCTCGCCCCGTGGCCCCGCGCGGGCGCGGCCGTGCGTGCCGGACTGTGGCAGCTGTCGGTCGTCGACATCGCCTTCCAGGCCCGGGACCGCACCGTCGTGCGCCGACTCGCGTGGGTCGACGTCGACGCCGGACTGCTCCGGGTCGAGGCCGACGAGCACGGTCCTGCCCTGGTGCCGACGACGTCGACCGCCGTGTGGCGGGCCATCGTGTCGATCCTGCCGACCGACGCCGAGACGGGCACCGAGACCGGCACCGTGGCGCAGTCGGCCTGAGCCGCCGGGCGCCGCACCCCGGCGACGTGGCAGACTGCCGCTGGCGACTGGGAGAGGAATCCGGTGCGAATCCGGAGCGGTCCCGCCACTGTGAACCTCCGACCACGCGGTCGGCGGAAGCCAGGGCATCTCCCGTCGCTGGTCGCGCCCGCCCGGGCGCGTCCGGTCCACCGACGCGGGCGCGGCACCCGCAGGAGGCTCGCAGTCACATGCGCGACGGCTCGAACGACGTCCCGAACGACGTCCCGAACGATGTCCTGAACGACCCTGACCAGTACGGGTCACCACCCGGCACCTTCCCCTTCTCGGCGGTCGTCGGCTCCGACGACCTGGCCCTGGCGCTCGTCCTGACGGCGGTCTCGCCGGAGGTGGGCGGCGTGCTCGTGCGCGGCGAGAAGGGCACGGCGAAGTCGACGATGGTGCGCGGCCTCGCCGCCGTGCTCCCCCGCCAGCAGGTCGTCGCCGGCTGCCGCTTCGGCTGCGCACCGGGTGACGGCGCCGGATGCCCGGACGGACCGCACGACCCGGACGCCGCGGCCGGCACCCGAGCGGCCCGCCTCGTCGAGCTGCCGATCGGCGCCACCGAGGACCGTGTCGTCGGGTCCCTCGACCTCGAGCGGGCGCTGGGACGCGGCGAGACGGCATACCAGCCCGGCCTGCTCGCGGCCGCGAACCGCGGCATCCTCTACGTCGACGAGGTCAACCTCCTCCACGACCACCTCGTCGACCTGCTGCTCGACGCGGCGGCCATGGGCCGCAGCACCGTCGAGCGCGACGGCGTCTCGGTCTCGCACGCCGCCCGCATCGTCCTCGTCGGGACGATGAACCCCGAGGAGGGCGAGCTGCGCCCGCAGCTGCTCGACCGCTTCGGGCTGACCGTCGAGGTCGCCGCGCCCCGGGAGCCCGCGCTGCGCGCCGAGGTCGTACGCCGCCGGCTGGCCTTCGACGCGTCGCCGGCTGCGTTCGCGGCCCGGTTCGACGACGACCAGGAGGCGCTGCGCGGGCGGATCGCCGACGCGCGGTCGCGGGTCGGAGCCGTGACCCTGACGGACGAGATGCTGGCCCGGATCGCGGTCGTCTGTGCCGGCTTCGAGGTGGACGGTCTGCGCGCCGACATCGTCACGGCACGCGCCGCCGTCGCCCACGCGGCCTGGTCGGGACGCACGGTGGTCACCGTCGCCGACGTCCGGGCGGCTGCCCGGCTGGCGTTGCCGCACCGCCGGCGCCGCAACCCGTTCGACTCCCCCGGGATCGACGAGGACCTCCTCGACGAGCTCCTCGGCGACGACGAGCCGGACCCCGAGCCGGATCCGGGACCGGGTGACGGCGGGGAGCCGGAGCCTGCCGACCACGACCAGGACCACGACCGCGACGACGAGGCGCGGCCGGGCTCGTCGTCGGAGACGGCACGGACCGACGGGCAGGAGTCGCCACGACAGCCCGAGTCCCAGCACGCCGAGCTCGAGCCGGGGCCCGGCGAGGGCAGCGAGGGCGGCGACGGCGGTGAGAGCGAGGTGCCCGCTGCCTCGGCGGTGAGCGCGGCCGATGAGCCCTACCGGGCGAAGCTGCTGCGCGCCAAGGGGATCGGGCAGGGCGACCCGGGACGCCGCTCGGCCGCCCTCACGAGCACGGGACGCCGCGTCGGCTCGACGACCGCCCGCACCGGGCCGGTCCACGTGCCCGCGACGATCCGCGCGGCCGCGGGACGCGGCGCCACGGGCGACCGGTCGGGACGCCTGCGCGTGCTCCCCGGCGACCTGCGCCGCTCGGTCCTGCAGGGTCGGGAGTCCAACCTCGTGCTGCTCTGCGTCGACGCGTCCGGGTCGATGGCCGCCCGCAAGCGCATGGAGGCCGTGAAGTCGGCGGTGCTCTCGCTGCTCCTCGACGCCTACCAGCGGCGCGACAAGGTCGGCCTCGTGACCTTCCGCGGGTCCGACGCCGAGCTCACCCTGCCGCCGACCGGCTCGGTCGACATCGCGGCCCGGCGGCTTCGCGACCTGCCCCACGGCGGACGGACGCCGCTCGCGGAAGGGCTCGGGACGGCATACGACACGTTGCGCGTCGAGCGCCTGCGCGACCCGAACCGGCGCGCGCTCCTCGTCGTCGTCACGGACGGCCGGGCCACGAGCGGCGCCGACGCGCTGGGCCGCGCCGCGCGCGTCGCCACCCGGCTGCGCGGCGAAGGGGTCGAGAGCGTCGTGCTCGACTGCGAGTCGGGGCGCTTCCGGATGCGGCTGGCGGCCCGGCTCGCCGAGCACCTCGGCGCCGAGCACCTGCCCGTCGGCGAGCTCGCCGCGTCGGCCATCGTCGGCGCGGCACGCATGCCGCGCCCGACGGGACGGGCCGCCTGATGCGCGGCCGGCCGACGACCGTCCCCGAGGACGGCCTCACGACGCGCCAGCGTCGCAACCGGCCCCTGCTCATCGTCAACACCGGCGACGGCAAGGGGAAGTCGACGGCCGCCTTCGGCCTCGCCCTCCGCGGCTGGAACCAGGGCTGGTCGGTCGGCGTGTTCCAGTTCGTCAAGAGCGCGAAGTGGCGCATCGGCGAGCAGACCGCCGTCGAGACCCTCGCCGAGCTGCACCGCGAGACCGGCAAGGGCGGTCCGATGGAGTGGCACAAGATGGGCGCCGGCTGGTCCTGGACCCGCAAGGAGGGCACCGAGGACGACCACGCCGAGGCGGCTCGCGAGGGGTGGGCGGAGATCAAGCGCCGGCTCGCTGCCGAGACGCACGCCGTCTACGTCCTCGACGAGTTCACCTACCCGATGGCGTGGGGCTGGATCGACGTCGACGACGTCGTCGCGACCCTGCGCGAGCGCCCGGGCCACCAGCACGTCGTCATCACCGGACGTCGCTGCCCGCAGGCCGTCCTCGACCTCGCCGACCTCGTGACCGAGATGACCAAGGTCAAGCACCCGTTCGACGAGGGCCAGAAGGGCCAGCGAGGGATCGAGTGGTGAGCGCCTTCAGCAGCGCGGTCGACGCCGCCGTCGGCTCGGCGATCGGCACCGCCCTCGGCCGGCTCTCCGCCGGGCCCGACGGGCCCGACGGGCCCGGCGCCACCGCTCTCCCTCGACTCGTCGTCGCGGCCCCCGGCTCGGGCCACGGCAAGACGACCGTCGCGACGGGGCTCATGGCCGCGCTGCGCGCCCGTGGTCTCGGGGTCTCGGGGTTCAAGGTGGGCCCGGACTTCATCGACCCCGGCTACCACGCGCTCGCCACGGGCCGACCCGGTCGCAACCTCGACCCCTTCCTCTGCGGCCAGGACCAGGTGGCGCCGCTCCTCGTGCACGGCGCGACCGCCGGCGGACCGACCGACGTCGCCGTCGTCGAGGGCGTCATGGGGCTCTTCGACGGGCGCATCGGCGGCGACGGCTACGCGTCGACCGCGCACGTCGCGACCCTGACCCGCACGCCGGTCGTGCTCGCCCTCGACGTCAGCCACATGACGCGCACCGCGGCCGCGATCGTCCACGGCCTCGCGACCTTCGAGCCCGGGGTCCGCGTCGCCGGGGTCGTCCTCAACAAGGCTGCGTCGGGCCGGCACACCCGCGAGGTCTGGTCAGCGCTCGAGGCGACCGGGGTCCCGGTCCTCGGAGTGCTGCCGCGCGACGCCGGCATCGAGGCGCCGTCGCGTCACCTCGGCCTCGTGCCCGCCGCCGAGCGCGAGGAGGCCGCCCGGTCGGTGCGGCTGCTCGCCGAGCGCGTGGCCGAGCATGTCGACCTCGACGCGGTGCTGTCGATCGCCCGGTCGGCCCCCGACCTCGACGTCCCGGCGTGGGACGCTGCCACCGTCCTCGGCGAGGCCGCCCGGCCCGCCCCGACCGGGCGGCGTCCCGTCGTGGCCGTCGCGGGCGGCCGTGCCTTCACCTTCCGCTACGCGGAGACCGACGAGCTGCTCCGGGCCGCGGGCCTCGAGCCGGTCGTCTTCGACCCGCTCCACGCGCGGTCGCTGCCCGCGGGCACGGCCGGGCTCTACCTCGGCGGCGGCTTCCCCGAGGTCCACGCCGAGGACCTGTCCGCGAACTCCGCCCTGCGCGAGGACATCCTGGACGCCGTCCGCGGCGGCCTGCCGACCGTGGCCGAGTGCGCGGGCATGCTCTACCTCTCCGAGTCCGTCGACGGCCACGAGATGGTCGGCGCGATCCCGACGGTGGGCGCGATGGGCCCACGCCTCACCTTGGGCTACCGCACCGCGATCGCCCCGGGCGACTCGGTGCTCTCGGTGGCCGGCACCCGCGTGACGGGCCATGAGTTCCACCGGACGACCGTGGGCGGCGAGCAGCGGCCCAGCTCGGCGGCCTGGCTGCTCGACGGGACGCCCGACGGCTTCGCCCTCGACCCCGCCGGCACCGGCCGCGCCACCCTGCACGCGTCCTACCTCCACACCCACTGGGCGGGTCACCCCCGGCTCGCTGCCCGCTTCGCCGAGGCCGTCCACGCGTATGCCGTCACGACCGCCTCGCGCCGGAGGGCGTCGTGAGCGGGCACGTCGACCTGCACCACCACGGCGACCGTGACGTCGTCCCCGGTCTCGTCGACCTCGCCGTCAACGTCCGGCTGCCGGCGCCGCCGCCATGGCTCGCCGACGTCATCGCGGTCTCGCTGCACGACCTCGGGAGATACCCGGACCCGTCAGCGGCGGTCGCTGCCATCGCACGACGGCACCGCGTCGACCCTGAGTGCGTGCTGCCGACCGCGGGAGGGGCCGAGGCGTTCACGCTCGTCGCCCGCGCGGTCGCCGGCAGCCGCCCCGTCGTCGTGCACCCGCAGTTCACCGAGCCCGAGGCAGCCCTCGTCGCAGCCGGTCGACCGGTCGACCGGTGCGTGCTGCCGCACGAGAACGGCTTCCGCCTCGACCCGTCGTCCTTCGGCCCGTCCGGCGAGCACGCCGCCGCCGACCTCGTCGTCGTCGGCAACCCGACGAACCCCACGGGGGTGCTGCACCCCGCCGGCGACGTGCGGTCGCTGCGCCGGAGCGGGCGCGTCGTCGTCATCGACGAGGCCTTCATGGACGCCGTGCCGGGCGAGCCCGAGTCGGTCGTCGGTCGCGACCTCGAAGGGCTGATCGTCCTCCGGTCGCTGACGAAGACGTGGGGCCTGGCCGGCCTGCGTGCCGGCTACGTCGTCGGCGACCCCGCGCTCGTCGCCGGCCTCCGTGGCGTGCAGCCGCCGTGGGCCGTCTCGAGCCCTGCCCTCGCCGCCACGGTCGCCTGCCTGTCCGAGCGCGCCGTCGCCGAGGCGGAGGCAGCGGCCGTGTCCTTTGCCGCCGACCGTGCAGTGCTCGTGGGCGAGCTCGCCGCCGTCGGGCTGCGCACCGCGGCCCCGTCGGCGGCGCCCTTCGTCCTCGTGGACACGAGCCCTGTCGGCGCAGAGTCCGTCCGCGAGGACCTCGCCCGCCTCGGGTTCGCCGTGCGCCGGGGCGAGACGTTCCCCGGCCTCGGCCCGACGTGGATCCGGCTCGCCGTGCGTGACCCCGCGACCTCACGCGGCGTCGCCGCGGCGCTCGACGACCTGAGGAGACTCCGCCATGTCGCCTGAGCTGAGCTTCTCCGGCCTGTCCGTCCTCGTCGCGCGCATCGCTCCGCACTCGGTCGCGACGGTCCATGCGCTCCTGCGCGACGGGGCCCGCGTGACCGTCGCCGCGGCGCTCGACGACCTGCCCACCTCCCTGCGCGACCTCGCCGAACGCGGGCTCGTCACGCTCGCCCCGCAGGCCGACCCGACGGCCTACGACGTCGTCCTGCGCGGCGACCCGTCGACGTCTCCCGCGCCGCCCCCCGAAGCCGCTGTCGCGGAAGGCCACCCCGTGGTCGGGACGGTGACGCTGCTCGGGGGTGGCCTCGGCGACCCCGGCCTGCTGACGGTCGCCGGCATCGAGGCCGTTCGGCAGGCCGACGTCATCGTCCATGACCGGCTCGCGCCGCTCAGCGCGCTGCGGCACGCCCGCGACGACGTGCACGTCGTCGACGTCGGCAAGATCCCGCGCGGCGACTTCACACCCCAGGAGCGGATCAACGACCTTCTCGTCGAGCACGCCCTGGCCGGTCGGAACGTCCTGCGCTTCAAGGGCGGCGACAACTTCGTCTTCGGTCGCGGTGGTGAGGAGGCCGAGGCCTGCGCGGCGCGTGGCATCCCCGTCGTCGTCATCCCGGGCATCTCGTCGAGCATCGCCGCACCGGCCCTCGCCGGCATCCCCGTCACGCACCGCAGCCTCGTGCAGGGCTTCACCGTCGTGAGCGCCCACGTGCCGCCGGGCGACCCGCGCAGCACTCTCGACTGGGGGGCCATCGCCCGGAGCCGCACGACGATCGTCGTGCTCATGGGTGTCGCCACGCTGGGAGCGGTCGCCGAGACCCTCGTCGCCGAGGGTCTGTCGCCGCAGACCCCTGCGGCGGTCGTCGCCGACGCAGGGCTGCCGAGCATGCGAACGGTCCGGGCACCCCTGCGCGACATCGACGCCCGCGCCCGCCGTGACGGCCTCGGCGCCCCTGCCGTCGTCGTCATCGGTGACGTCGCGGCCCTCGACGTCCTCCGATGAGCCGGTCCGCCGGGCTGGTCCTGGGCTGGGCGCTCGACCGGGCCTTCGGTGACCCGCGCCGCTGGCACCCCGTGGCCGGGTTCGGCTCGGCCGCAACGGCCCTCGAGCAGCGGACGTATGCCGTCCGGCGAGCTCGCGGCGTCTCGCACGTCGCGCTGCTCGTGGGCGCCACCGCCGGCCTCGGCGTCGTGGCCGAGCGGTCGACGCGGCGCAGCGACGTCGCCCACACCCTCGTGACCGCCGCGGCGACCTGGGCCGTGCTCGGCGGTCGCTCACTGACGCGCGAGGCGTCCACGATCGACGGCCAGCTGCGGCGGGGTGACCTCGAGGCCGCCCGGGTGCAGGTGCGCCACCTCGTCGGGCGGGACACGACGCGGCTCGACGCCGACGAGGTCGCCCGCGCCTGCATCGAGTCGCTCGCCGAGAACACGTCCGACGCGGTCGTCGCGCCGCTCCTCTGGGGCGCTCTGCTCGGCGTCCCAGGGCTGCTCGGCTATCGCGCCGTCAACACGCTCGACGCGATGGTCGGCCACCGCAACGACCGCTACCGCGAGTTCGGCTGGGCCGCAGCGAGGCTCGACGACGTCGTCAACTGGGTCCCGGCCCGGGTCGCGGCCGCACTGGCCCTGGCGAGCGCCGGGTCCAGGGAGCGAGCCGTCGCCGGCTGGGCGGCCGTCCGGCGTGACGCCCCGGCCCACCCGAGCCCGAACGGCGGCGTCGTCGAGGCCGCCTTCGCCGGCGTGCTCGGGGTGCGGCTCGGGGGATCGAACGTCTACGACGGCGAGAGCGAGGACCGCGGCACCCTCGGCGCCGGCCCGGCGGCGAGGGCCCACGACATCGGCCCGGCCGCCCGCCTCGCGCGACGCGTGAGCGTCGGCTCCCTCGCCGTCGCCGTCGCTGTCGCGGCCGCGACAGCGCTCAGGGGGCGAGGTCGACCTCGTCGCCGACGCTGATCGTCCCGGACGTCAGCAACCGGAAGACCGTCCCCGCCCGTGCGTGCAGCGCCCGCGCCGCGCCCGGTCCGAGGTTGTCGTCGAGGAGGCGGCAGGGCGCCGCGATGCGGACGACCTCGAGCTCGACGTCGCCGATGGTGATGCGGGTGCCCGGCTTCGTCGGGATCACGCCGCCGGAGATCGTCAGGTTGCGACGCGTCAGGCCCGGGTCGACCGGACGCCCGAGGTCGGCAGCGGCGGCCTCGAGGTCGGGGAGCGACTGGATCGTCACGTGCCGGTGCTTGCTGCCGTGGTAGCGGTCACCGACGAGCCCGGCGCCCGCCTCCGCCTCGACGCTCGGCACCGAGCGCGTCGGCAGCCGGCGCCCCTTGGCGACGTGGATCCCGACGACGGTCGCCGGTGCGGCGGGTGAGTCGAGGTGCATGCCGGCAAGGCTAGGCGTCGGGCTCGGGCTGGACCGGCACGGGTGGGATCCGGAGCCCGGGCGGACCCGAGCCGTGCTCGCGCTCGTACCACGCGGCATAGGCGGCCACGGCGGTCGGCAGCGTCGGGAAGATGAGGTCCGTCCCGACCTTCTCGATGAAGCCACCCGCCTCGAGCGAGAGCCGCATGTCCTCCTTGACCCGGGCCATGGCGAAGCGGATCTCCCGGTCCGAGAGCGTGGAGCGCAGCGTCTCGAGCGCGTCGACCGCCGTGAGGTCGACCTCGGTGTTGGCCTCGGCGTTGAGCAGGAACCACTCGACCCGTGCGTGGCGGGTCGCCTCGTCGACGACCTTGAGGGCACGGCTGACGAAGTCGTCGGAGTTGGCGAAGAAGAGGGGCGAGTCGTAGCGGTAGACGACGAGTCCGGGCACCTGCACGGCGTCCGGGTGGTCGTCGACGTCGTGCATGCCCGCGACGTCGGGCACGTAGCCGAGGACCCCGTCGTGCGGGTGGACGATGCGGCGCAGCAGGTCGAGCACCGAGAGCGCGATCGCCGCCCCGATGCCGGGCAGGACCCCGAAGAGGAGCACGGCGGCGGTCGTCGCGAGCGCCAGCACGAGCTCGCTGCGCCGGAACGCGCCGATGCGCCGCATCTCGGCGATGTCGACGAGGCGGATCGCGGCGTAGACGACGACGGCGCCGAGCGCCGCGGTGGGGAAGGCCGCGATGACCGGCCCGAGCCAGAGCAGGGTCGCGATGACGAGGACGAGCGAGACGAGGGAGTGCAGCTGGGTGCGTGCCCCCATCGAGTCGGCGATGACGGTGCGGCTGCCGCTCGAGCTGATCGGGAAGCCCTGCAGCAGGCCGGTCGCGACGTTGGCGCCGCCGAGGGCCAGGAACTCCTGGTCGCTGTCGATGGTCTCGCGGTGGCGACCGGCAAAGGCCCGCCCGGTCAGCACGTTGTCCGAGTAGGCGACGACCGCGACGCCCAGGGCCGCAGGCAGCAGGGCCCACACGTCGACGTCGGACACGTTTGGCAGCGAGAAGGACGGGAGCCCCTCCGGCACGGGGCCGACGAGCGTGATCGCGAAACGGTCGGCGAGGTCGAGGACGGCGGCGACCACCGTCGCCCCGAGCATCGCGATGAGCGGCCCCGGCCAGAGCGGCGCGAAGCGCTGGAAGGCGAAGAGCACGACGAGCACGCCCAGCGACAGCAGCACCGTCGGCACCTGGACGTCGCCGAGGTGCGTGACGGCATACCTCACCTCCTGGAGGAAGGAGTCGCCCTCGACGTGAAGCCCGGTCACCTTGCCGATCTGGCTGACGATCATGAGTGCCGCGATGCCGGCCATGTAGCCGACGAGCACCGGCTTCGACAGCAGGTCGGAGAGGAAGCCGAGCCGCGTCACGAAGCCGACGAGGCAGATGAGCCCGACGGCGATCGCGAGGAGCGCTGCCATCTCCTGGCGCATCGCCATGCCCCCGCCGGCCGTCACGAGCGCACCCACGCCGGCAGCCGTCATGAGCGCGGTCGTCGACTCGGGCCCGACGGACAGCTGTCGCGACGACCCGAGCACCGCGTAGACGAGCAGTCCCGGCCCGACGGCCCAGAGCCCGCTGACCGCGGGAAGCCCGGCCACCTCGGCGTAGGCGAGCACCTGGGGCACGAGGTAGGCGGCGACCGTGATGCCGCCGAGCACGTCGCCGCGCAACCACACCTTGTCGTAGCGGCGCAGCACCGCCACACCCGGGAGCAGCCGCTCCCACCGCGCCCGCTGCTGCAGGTCCGCCGTCACCTCTCGAACGTACGCGAGGTCGTATGCCGTCAGGCCCGTTTCGCGTCGATCGCGCCGAGGGCCTCCCCCACCGACTCGACGACGGCCACGCCGCCGGGCACCGGCGGTCGTCGCACGACGACGACGGGCACGCCGAGGTCGTGGGCGGCACCGAGCTTGGCCTCTGTCAGGGCGCCGCCGGAGTCCTTGGTGAGGAGCACGTCGACGGCCCGGCTCTCGAGGAGCTCGCGCTCGGCGGCGTAGGGGTAGGGCCCGCGCGCCCGCAGCACCTCCCAGGAGGAGGGCACGTCCCAGTCGGGCGGGTCGACGACACGCGCCAGGACGTAGCGGTCGTCCCACGCGGCGAAGGTCTCGAGCTGCTGGCGCCCGGTCGTGAGGAACGGCCGGACCCCGAGGGCCTCGGCCGCGACCCGCGCGGCCTCGACGTCGTCGACCCAGGTGAACGCCCCGGCGAGCGGGTGGCGCGACCACCCCGGTCGCTGGAGTCGGACGAGCGGCACGCCGACCCGGCCGCAGGCGGCGACGGCGTTGCCCGTGATCTGCGCGGCGAACGGGTGGGTCGCGTCGACGACGACGTCGTAGCCGTGCGCCACGAGGTGGTCGGCGAGGCCGTCGACACCGCCGAAGCCGCCGGTGCGCACCTCGCCGACCGGCAGGGCCGGCGCGCTGACCCGGCCCGCGAGGCTCGACACGACGGCGTCGCCGCGCTCGACGAGGCGACCTGCGAGGTCCCGCGCCTCCCCCGTGCCCCCGAGGACGAGGACGCGCACGGTCAGGCGGGGATGCGCAGGCGGCGCGTCATCTCGCCCACCGCGACGGTGATCGAGTGGCCGAGGTGCACGCAGGGTCCGTTGATCTCGTTCTGCTGGCTGCCGCCGAGCCCGATGACGACCTCCGGGTGGACGCGGGCCACGGTGTCGACGATCTCCTGCGCCGCGGTGATGTCGATGTCGCGCGGCACAGCCATGACCATGCCGGTGGCCCCCCGCGCCTCGATGGCGCGCAGCCAGTCCTCGACGGGCAGGTCGGCGCCGACGTAGACCGTCGCGAAGCCGGCCCGACGCGCGGCCACGGCGAAGGCCAGCAGGCCGAGCTCGTGACGGGCACCGGGCGGCAGGCCGATGAGGAGGGTCGGGCCGTCGACCCGGCCAGACGCGGCTTCATAGGCGGCCGCGAGACGGCGCTGGACGGCATACGACACGAGGTGCTCACCGGCGACGGTGAGCCGGCCGTGCGCCCACTCCTCACCGACGAGCTGGAGGGTCGGCATGAGCCAGTCGTCGACGACGTGCTCGAAGGTGCCGAGCGCGAAGCGCGCATCGAGCACCGCCGACGCGGACGCGGAGTCGAGCCGCTCGGCCGCACGGACGAACGCCTCGGCGTCCTCGGACTGGTAGCGCCCACCTGGGCGCAGCGGTGCGACGCGGCCGCCGCGGCCCTCGCGGTCGGCGCGACCGAAGGGTGCCTCTCGACCGGCGGGGTCGCGGCTCGAGAGCCGCCGGGTCGTCTCGGCGGCGGCCTCACGGGCCGACCAGCCCTCGTTGACGAGGGAGTTCATGATCGCGAGGGCGCGGACGTCCTCGGGGCCGTAGAGGCGGTAGCCGCCGTCGGAGCGCTGCGGGCTGACGACGCCGTAGCGGCGCTCCCAGGCGCGCAGGGTGGCGACGCTGATCCCGGTCAGCTCCGCGGCACGCTTGATGGTGTACATCCGCTACCCCAGCCTGCTCAACGCGTCTCGCATGCCCTGCTCGGCCTCGTCGCCGAGCTTCTTGAAGGCCGGCGCGAGCAACGGTGCGGCGAGCTTGGCGATGCCCTTGAACTCGAAGTCCGCCCGGTAGGTCACCGTCGTCCCCTCGCTCGAGGCTGCTCCCGAGCCCGTCACGGTGCGCACGAAGGTCATCGTGTCCTTGGCGACGACCGTCGCGTTCTCGCCCCGCAGCGCGAACCGCTCGTCGGGGACGTGCTCGATGACCATGTAGTCGAGCTCGGTCTCACGGCCGAGGAACTTCGACACGTTGTGGTAGCGGGTGCCGAGGCCGCCGTCGCCCGAGACGCGCTCGGTGCGGACGGTCCCGGGGTCCCATTCCGTGGTGTTCGTGAAGTCGCTGAGGTAGGCGAAGACGCGGTCGACCGGGTGTGCCACCGTGACGCTGCGCTCGATCTCCATGCCTTCTCCAACCTTTGACAGACCTTGAACAGCCACTCTACGGTGTGGACGAAGGATGGACAACGCACGACGCGACCGCCATCACTCAAAACCGTCGAACCATCCGGTCGGGGCTCCGCGCCGAACCACACGGGACCACATCAGCCAGGAGGCCTCGGTGACTCGACCGAACCGACCCACACCGTCGACCAGACCGACCGCAGCCGTCATCGGCGCGGGCGTGTCCGGCCTGACCGCCGCCCACGTCCTCAGCGCGACGCACGACGTGACCCTCTACGAGAGCGACACCCGCCTCGGCGGGCACGCGCACACCCATGACGTCCCCGGGCGCGACGGCAGCCTGCGCATCGACAGCGGCTTCATCGTGCACAACGAGAAGACCTACCCGCACCTGCTCCGCCTCTTCAGCGAGCTCGACGTGCCGACCCAGCCGACCGAGATGAGCATGAGCATCACGTGCGAGGGGTGCGGCCTGTCGTATGCCGGTGGACGCGGTCCCAAGGGGATGTTCGCCCAGAAGCGCCGCCTCGCCGACCCCCGCTTCATCCGCATGCTCCGCGACGTCCCGCGCTTCCACGCGGCAGCGCGCGCCCTGCTCGCCGATGACTCGCAGGACCCGACGTGGGGCGAGTTCCTCGCCGTCGAGGGCTTCTCCGACTACTTCGTGCGCCACTTCGCGATCCCGCTCGTGGCCTGCGTCTGGTCGTGCGGCGACCTCGACGCGTCGTCCTACCCGGCGCGTCATCTCTTCCGGTTCCTCGACCACCACGGGATGCTGACGGTGACGGGGTCGCCCACGTGGCGCACCGTCACCGGCGGGTCGGCGACCTACGTCGACCGGCTCGTCGAGCGCCTGCCCGACGTGCGCAAGGAGAGCCCGGTGACCGCCGTGACGAGGCACGACGACGGCGTGGACGTGCTCGTGCGCGACGGCCGGACGGCGACGTTCGACCGCGCCGTCATCGCCACGCACGCAGACCAGGCCCTCGACCTGCTCGCCGACGCGACGCCCGACGAGAAGCGTGACCTCTCGGCGATCCGCTACTCCCGCAACGAGACCTGGCTGCACCGCGACTCCTCGGTCCTGCCGAAGCCGCGCCAGGCCAAGGCCTCCTGGAACTACCGCATGCACGCGTGTGACGCCCCGGCCCCCGACGTCACCGTCAGCTACTGGATGAACCGCCTCCAGGGCATCACCGACGCCGACGACCACGTCGTGACGCTCAACCCGGCCGGCAGCATCGACGAGTCGCTCGTGACGGCGCGGATGTCCTACGACCACCCGATCTTCACGCGTGAGGCCGTCGAGGCCGCGTCGCACCTGCGCGAGGGCGGCGGCGACCGCCTGGCCTTCGCCGGCGCACACCTCGGCTGGGGTTTCCACGAGGACGGGTGCCGCTCCGGCGTGGAAGCCGCCGAGTCCTTCGGGGTGCGCTGGTGACGGCCGTCCTGACACCGCCCGAGGTGCCCGCGCTCGTCGACGGCACCGTGGCCCACTCGCGCCGCACCCCGCTGCACCACAGTTTCACCTACGGCCACTACCAGTGGCTCGTCGACGTCGACCATCTTCCCCGGCTCCCCTGGCCCGCAAGGCTGCTCGCGCGCTTCGACGTGCGCGACCACCTCGACGGGGGTCGGCTCGGCGGCGGCATCCGCGGCGACGTCGAGCGCTTCCTCGCGGCGCGCGATGTGTCGCTGGCCGCCGAGGACCGTGTCCTCATGCTCGCCAACGCGCGGGTGCTCGGCCACACCTTCGACCCCCTGTCGGTCTTCTGGTGCCTGCGGCCCGACGGCTCGCTCCTCGCCGTCGTCTTCGAGGTGCACAACACGTACGGCGAGCGCCACGCCTACCTCCTCGACGTCCACGACGACGGCACGGCGACCGTCGGCAAGGCCTTCTACGTCTCCCCCTTCAACGACACCCGCGGGGAGTATGCCGTCCGCCTCGTCCTCGAGCCCGGCGCCGTCAGCGTGACAGTGGCCCTCGACCGCGACGGCGAGCGGATCATGACCGCCGTCACCCGCGGCACCCCGGAGCCGGCCACGACCCGTGCGCTGCTCCGCCTCGTCCGACGTCACGGCCTCATCACGCAGAGAGTGACGACCCTCATCCGGGTACACGGCATCCGTCTGTGGTTGCGCCGTCTGCCCGTCATGCCCCGCCCCCGACACCCCAAGGAGGCCGTCCGATGACCGCCCAGTCCCCGACCATGGCCCAGCCGCTGTGCCTGCGCCGCCCCACCCTGCGCGTCCTGTGCGTGCGCGCCCGCCTGGCCCGCAGCATCCTCGCCCAGGTCGCCAAGCGCGTGCCGGTCGACGTCGTCATGCCGGACGGCTCGCTGCTCGGTGGCGGCACGCGTCGGACCGACCGGCCGGGGCTCGAGATCGTGCGTCCGACCGCGGTCTTCGAACGGCTCGCGCACCACCCCAAGATCGGGATCGGCGAGGCCTACATGGCCGGGGACTGGAAGGCCGCCGAGGGCACCGACCTCGCCGAGCTGCTCATGCCCTTCGCCGAGCGCATGACGACGGCCGTCCCCGGGGGGTGGCTGCGGCTGCGCGGCTTCGTCGACCGCCGCATCCCGAGCATCCAGAACAACTCGCTGCTCGGCTCGCGCCGCAACATCGAGGCGCACTACGACCTGTCCAACGACCTCTTCGCGACCTTCCTCGACGAGACGATGAGCTACAGCTCGGCGATCTTCGACGAGGACGAGCCGCTGCGCACGCAGTCCTTCGAGGAGGCCCAGCTGCGCAAGGTCCACGCGATCCTCGACATGGCCAAGGTCGGCCAAGACAGCCGTGTGCTCGAGATCGGCACCGGCTGGGGCACGCTCGCCCTCGAGGCGGCGCGGCGCGGCGCCACGGTCACGAGCGTCACCCTGTCCAAGGAGCAGGCGGCGCTCGCCCGGCAGCGCGTCGCCGATGCCGGGTTCACCGACACCGTCGACATCCGCATCCAGGACTACCGCGAGGTCGAGGGTGTCTACGACGCCGTCGTCAGCGTCGAGATGATCGAGGCCGTCGGCGAGGAGTACTGGGAGACCTACTTCCGCACCATCGACGAGCGCCTCGCCCCGGGCGGCATCGCGGCCGTCCAGGCGATCCTCATGTCGCACGAGCGGCTCATGGCGACGAAGCACTCCTACGGCTGGATCCAGAAGCACATCTTCCCCGGCGGGCTCATCCCGAGCCTCCAGGCGATGAGCGAGACGACCGACGCCGCGACGACGCTGCGCATGTCGGCCGTCGAGGCGTTCGGCGCCGACTACGCCGAGACCCTGCGGCGCTGGCGCGAGACCTTCCTCGCCCGCTGGCCCGAGGTGCACGCCCTCGGCTTCGACGAGACCTTCCGCCGCAAGTGGGAGTTCTACCTCGCCTACTGCGAGGCGGGATTCGCGACCGGCTACCTCGACGTGGCCCAGGTGCGCTTCGAGCGGGAGGGCGCCGCGGCCGCGGCCTCGTGATGGCTCCGTCGACGACGTCGATCCTGTGGTTCCGCCGCGACCTGCGGCTGAACGACCACCCGGCGCTGCTCGCGGCGGTCGACGCGGCCTCGCACGTGCTGCCGGTCTTCGTGCTCGACCCGCGCCTGCTCGAGACCGACACGCCCCGCACCCGGCGACTGCTCGCCTCCCTCGCATCGCTGTCGAAGGACACCCGGGGGGCGCTCGTCGTCCGGCGCGGTGACCCCGTCGACGTCATCCCCGCGCTCGCCGCCGAGGTCGGGGCGACGCAGGTGCACGTCTCGCGGGAGACGACGCCCTACGGCCGCCGACGCGACGAGGCAGTCGACAAGGCCCTCGCCGAGGACGGGCGCGAGCTCGTCGCCACAGGGACGCCATATGCCGTCGGGCCGGGTCGCATCGTCAACCAGGCGGGCTCGCCGTACAAGGTCTTCACGCCCTTCTCCAGGGCATGGCACGAGCACGGGCGGCCGGCTCCGGCAGCCCGCCCCAAGCGCATCCCGTGGCTGCGCGAGGACGTCCACAGCGACCCGCTGCCCGAGGTGCCCGATCTGTCCCGGCTCGAGGCCGGCGAGGCCGCCGCGCTCAAGCGGTGGGAGAGCTTCCTCCACGACGGGCTCACGGCATACGACAAGGAACGCGACCGTCCCGACCTCGACACGACGAGTCGGCTCTCGGCGCCGCTCAAGTACGGCGAGATCCACCCCCGCACGATGCTCGCCGACATCGCGGCGCACTCGGCCGGGCGGTCGCAGGCGGCGAGCACCTACGTCACCGAGCTGATCTGGCGCGAGTTCTACGCCGACGTGCTGTGGCACCACCCGGACTCGGCGTGGCACGACCTGCGGCCCGAGCTCGCGAAGCTGCCCTACGACTCGGGCGCCGAGACCGACCGGCTCGTCGACGTGTGGCGCGAGGGGCGCACCGGCTACCCCGTCGTCGACGCCGGCATGCGCCAGCTGCTCGCGGAGGGCTGGATGCACAACCGCGTCAGGATGATCACGGCGAGCTTCCTCACCAAGGACCTCCACGTCTGGTGGCCGGTCGGGGCACAGCACTTCCTCGACCACCTCGTCGACGGCGACATCGCCTCCAACAACCACGGGTGGCAGTGGGTCGCCGGGACGGGCACCGACGCGTCGCCGTACTTCCGCGTCTTCAACCCCGTGACGCAGGGGAAGAAGTTCGACCCCGACGGGGAGTACGTCCGGCGCTGGGTTCCGGAGCTCGCCCACCTGCCGGGTGGCGCGGCTCACGAGCCGTGGAAGCACGACAACGGGTACGACCATGAGTATCCCCAGCGCGTCGTCGACCATGATGAGGAGCGCAAGGAGACCCTGGCCCGCTACGAGCGCGCCCGAGGCTAGGAGACGAGATGCGGGGCCCCGTGACCGAGCTGCGTGCGTTCGTCAACGCCGCGCTCATCGAGAAGGTGGACCGCGACCACCGCGACCCCGACGACGTCTTCCGGCGCCGCCAGGTCGTCGTCGCGCTCACCTTCGTCGTGGGCACCGCGGTGCTGGCGTGGGCGCTGCGGATCACCCCGGGCGACCCGCTCTTCTACGTCGCGACGCTGGCCCTGGCGGCGGTGTGGCTCGTCGGCGCGCTGCTGTCGGGCCCGCTGCACGCGGGCATGGGGCACACGCGTCGCGGCGAGAAGGCCCGGCCGATCGTGCAGTCCCTCGTGCTCGGCGTGCTGCTCCTCGTCCTCTTCCTCGTCGGTGCGCTCGTGGTCGCCCGCATCCCCGTGCTGCGCGAGCCGGTCGACCAGCTGCTCGACCACGCTCGGTTCGGGGCCTTCACGGCGGTGCTCGCCATCACCTTCGTCAACGGCGTCGTCGAGGAGCTCTACTTCCGCGGTGCCCTCTACGCCGCCCTCCCCCGCCACCAGGTGACCCTGACGACCCTGCTCTACGCCCTGACCACCGTCGGCAGCGGCATCCCGCTGCTCGTCCTGGCGGCTGCCGTCATCGGTCTCGTGACCGCCCTGCAGCGCCGCGTCACCGGCGGCTTCCTCGGGCCGATCATCACGCACGTCGTGTGGTCGACCGGGATGCTCCTGCTCCTCCCACCCGCCCTCGAGCTGACCAGGTGACCGCATGAACCCTGCCCCGAACCCCACCACGACCGACAGCACTCGGCGCCGCGCCCTCGTCACGGGCGCCTCCGGATACGTCGGCGGGCAGGTCGTGCCGCGGCTGCTCGACGAGGGCTGGGCGGTGCGGGTGCTGACCCGCCGCCGCGCCTCGATGGACGACAAGCCGTGGGTCGACCGGGTCGAGGTCGCCGAGGGTGACGTCGCGTCGGCCGACGACATGCGCCGCGCGCTCGAGGACGTTGACGCCGCGTGGTACCTCGTGCACTCGATGGACGACCAGCCCGACTTCCAGGAACGCGACCGCGAGGCGGCGACGATCTTCTCGGAGGCGGCGAAGGAGGCCGGGGTCTCGCGCATCGTCTACCTCGGCGGCCTGCACCCCGATGACGAGGTGCTCTCGCCGCACCTCGCCTCGCGCGTCGAGGTCGGGCGGATCCTGCTCGACTCGGGCGTGCCGACGGCGGTGCTCCAGGCCGCCGTCGTGCTCGGTGACGGGTCGGCGTCCTTCGACATGCTGCGCTACCTCACGACCCGCCTGCCGGCGATGGTCGCTCCGAAGTGGCTCGACAACAAGATCCAGCCGATCGCCATCGACGACGTCGTGACGCTCCTCGTGGGCGCCGGCAGCCTGCCCCCCGAGGTCAACCGCCCCTTCGACATCGGGGGTCCCGAGGTGCTGACCTACCGCGAGATGATCGCCCGTTTCTCCGACGCGACGGACCGGCGCCGCCCGGTCGTCGTGACCGTGCCGGTGCTGACGCCGCGCCTGGCGAGCCACTGGGTCGGGCTCGTCACCCCGATCTCGGCGGGCCTGGCCAAGCCGCTCGTCGGCAGCCTCGTCCACGAGGTCGTCGCCAAGGAGGACGACATCCGGGAGCACGTCGACGTGCCCGGGGGCTTCATCGACTTCGACACGGCCGTCCGGTCGGCGATGCGCACGGCCAAGCCCGACACGGCGATGCGCAACCTCGCCCTGACGAGCGCCGCGACGGTGGCGAGTGCCGTTGCGGGTTCGCTTGCGACGCAGCCCGACTCACGCTGGTACCGCGCTCTCGACCTGCCGGACTGGCAGCCCCCGACGCTCGCCTTCCCCCTGGTGTGGACCGCGCTCTACGCCGACATCGCGGCGACGTCCGCGACGGCGCTCAACGCGTACGACAAGGCCGGTGACACCGAGGGTCGCAACGCCTACCTCAAGGCCTTCGGGACCAACCTCGCCCTCAACACGGCCTGGAGCGTGCTCTTCTGGCGCGTGCGCAAGCCGTGGGTGGCGGCCGCAGAGGCGGCGCTGCTCACGGCGAGCGCGGCGGACCTCGCCCGCCGCGCCGGCACCGTGAGCAAGGGCGCGGGCATCGCCCTGTCGCCGTATGCCGTGTGGTGCGGCTTCGCGACCGCGCTCTCGACGGCGATCGCGCGCCGCAACCGCTGAGCCCGGTCGGTCGGACCGGCTCAGAGCCACCAGCAGTCGGAGACCTGGGGGAGCCCGGCGACGCGCGCCTCGAGGAAGGCGTACTGCTTGGCGAACGACGGCACCGCCCCGCCGACGTGCGTCGGTGTGATGTTGGGCGAGAAGGCCACGTTGGCGCCGCGGGTGCACCAGTCGTGCGCGAGACCGCGCCCGACGGCATACGGGATGACGTCGTCGAGGACGGAGTGCGTCACGAGCACCGGGACGGCGGGCTTCAGCCGACCGATGCGCTGCTCGGCGATGATCGATCGGAAGGGCTCGGCCGCGGCGAGCTCGGTCAGCGTGCGGCCGTCCTTCGTCAGGTCGCTCGAGCGGGTGAACGCGTGCAGCGCGATCGACTCGCCGACGCACTCGCCCTTGACGGCGGCGACGACCGAGGCGCCCCGGGCGTTGAGGAAGCCGTCGAGGTCGAGGCCGTAGGCGGCGGACTGGCCGGCGACGGCGTAGAGCGCGAACGCGGAGTAGAGGCTGCCGTCGAGGTGGTCGGCGACGGCACCGAGCTCGGCGGGGACGGCGCCGGCGACCGCACCCTCGAGCCTCAGCTCTGGGGCATACGTGGGCGCGAGCTCCACGGCTGCGGCACTCGCACCGCCGCCCTGGCTGTAACCGGCCAGCATGACCGGGCCGCCGCTCGGCAGTCCCGTGCCGGGGAGGCGCTGGGCGGCGCGCACCATGTCGAGGACGGCGTGCGCCTGGGCCTCGCGGACCATGTAGGTGTGGGTGCCGGGCGTGCCGAGGCCCTGGTAGTCGGTCATCGCCACGGCGTAGCCGCGGGTCAGCAGGCCGGAGATGAAGGCGCCTTCGTACTCCGACCCGGCCGCGAGCTGACGGCTCGGGGCGCACTGGTCACCCATGCCCTGGGTGCCCGCGGCGTAGCCGATGAGGGGGCGCTGGCCCGGACCGAACCACGGGACCGGCGGCACGAGGACGGTGCCCGTCACGGCGATCGGGGCGCCGCTGCGGTCGCGCGTGGCGTACATGACCCGAGTGGCGCGCGCGGTCGAGGGGACGGCCTTGAGCGGGTCGAGATAGAAGGTCATCGGCTCGGTCTTGAGCACCGTGCCGGGTGCTCCGGTGACGGGCGCGGGAGGGTCGTAGAAGCCGGAGGCCCGGGCTGTCGTGACTGGCGACATGACGGCCGCGGCGATCGCGAGCACCACGACGCCGACGACGCGACGGGTGCGGGTGCGGGTGCGGGACGAGCGGTGGGTCGAACGAGGCACGGCGGCTTCCCCTCAGGCGGCAGGACGACGTCGGTGGCGTCCACTGGCCAGCAACTTACTGACGGTAACCATGCCTGTCGCGCTGAAGCTGCGGCGCAGGGTCAGGCCGAGGCGGGCTGCTTCGTGAAGGCGCGTCGGTAGGCGACGGGCGGGATGCCGATCTCCCGTTGGAAGTGGTGGCGCAGCACCGCCGCAGTGGCGAAGCCGCTCTCGCGCGCGATCCGCTCGACGTCGAGGTCCGTCGACTCGAGCAGGTGGCGGGCCCGGAGCACCCGCTGGCTCGTCAGCCACTTGTGCGGGGTCGTGCCGACCTCGGCGGTGAAGCGGCGCGCGAAGGTGCGTTCCGACATGGCCGCCCGCCTGGCGAGCGAGGGGATCGAGTGCTCCTCGTCGAGGCGCTCGGCGACCCACTCCATGACGTCCTGGAGACCCTCGCACGGCTCGGACGGGACGGGCGTCTCGACGAACTGGCGCTGCCCACCGGAGCGGTGCGGCGGGACGACCATGCGGCGCGCGATGCGGGTCGCCACCTCCGAGCCGAGCTCGGTGCGCACGATGTGCAGGCACGCGTCGATGCCGGCAGCCGTGCCGGCGCTCGTCAGGACCGGGCCGTCCTCGACGTAGAGGACGTCGAGGTCAACGCAGGCGCGGGGGTGCTCGTCGGCCAGCCGGGCGGCATACCTCCAGTGGGTCGTGCACTCACGACCGTCGAGCAGGCCGGCGGCGGCGAGCTGGAAGGCGCCCGAGCAGACGGAGAGCACGCGACCGCCGTTCGCCGCTGTGTGGCGGAGGATGTCGAGGACGTCCGGGTCGTAGGGACCGTCGACCGCTCCACCGGGGATGGCGACGAGGTCGGCACCGCGGGCGGCCTCGAGGGGGAAGGGCGCGACGATGCTGAGGCCGCTCGTCGTGCGCAGCACCTCGCCCGGGCGTGCCGAGCAGACGCGGAAGTCGAAGGCCGGGACACCGTCGTCGGTGCGGTCGATGCCGAAGACCTCACAGAGGACGCCGAGCTCGAACATGGCCACGGGCTCCTGGGCGATGACGGCGATGATGCGCAGCATCCGGCCAGCATGGCACGTTTGGCAGAATCTTGTCGATCATCGACGGTTCTGCCACTCGTGGCGGGATCATGATGAGCGCAGACTTTCTGCCATGGACATCATCTTCTTCTTCGTCATGATCATCGCCATCGTCGCGGCCCTCGAGCCGCACCACCGCCGGACGTTCTCGCTGCCGCGCGCTCCCTTCGGCGCCGACGCCGAGGTCGACCGCGACATCGAGCGCGTCCTGCACGACGTGCCCGTCACCCGCTGACGCACCTGGACCGCCCCTCCTGGCGGCCGTCAGTCGATGCGCGGCCAGAGGTCGTGCGGATCGCGACCCGGTCGGAAGCCACAGGCCTCGGCGAGGTGCCTGGCGTCGCGGAACCGACGGGCGAGCGACACGGGCTCGTGCGCGTCACTGCCGAAGCTCACCGCGCCACCGCCGACGTCGTGCCACCAGCGGACGACCGTCGGGTGCAGCGGCAGCACGGTGTTGATCTCGAGCACCTTGCCAGCCTCCGCGACGGCCTCGAGCGTCTGGCGGAATTCGACGTCGAACTCCGCCGGGTCGAAGGGGCCGTCCGCGGCCTCGTCCCAGGAGCGGACGGGGTAGTCGATGTGGGCGAGGACCTCGAACGTGTCGTCGGCCGCGACCATGGCTGCGACGTCGCGCAGGTAGCTGCGGACGATGTCCACGGCGGGCCTGCGGCCGAAGAGCTCGCCGGGCTCGGTCCAGCCGTCGCCGTCCGGCAGACAGTGCAGGGAGCCGAGCACCCGGTCGAACGGGCCGGCCGCGAGCACCCGCGCGACGGCCTCGGGGTGCAGGTGCGGCTCGCCGAGCTCGAGCCCGCTGAGGATGCGCAGGCCGGGGTGGCGCTCCCGGCACTCCGCGATCGCCTCGAGGTAGCCGGCGGCGTCGAACGGGCCTGGGGTCACCAGGCCATCGGGCGACGTGAAGGTCAGCAGGTGCGCATCCTCGTCGAGGTGCGAGCGGTCGAGCGACCAGACGGTGTGGTCGACGTGCTCGGTGAACGCGACGGCCGGCAGTCCCAGCTCGAGCGCCCGCGCGCACGTGCGGTCCATCGACCCGTGCGCGGCGTCCCACGACCACTCGCTGTGCACATGACTGTCCGTCGGGAGCGTCATCCGACCACGCTAGGCCCACCCGCCGCCATTGGCGCCGCCGAAGCCGCACACCAGCCGGCCCAGCGGTCAGAAGGGTGGTGGATCGTCGGCAGTCTCGGCTCCTGCTGAAGGGGATCGAGGCGGTGGACCCGAGCCCGGGTCGCGGAGGGCTTCTCGCCAGTCCTTGGGGTAGGTGATGTAGTCGCGACCGGCGAGCGAGGACCAGGAGATACCGTCGTCGTCGACCCGCTCGACCTGCCAGACTCCGGCGGTCTTGCCGTTGTGGCAGCCCCGGCTCAGGGACTCGAAGTTGGAGACGTGGGTGGGGCCGGCCGGCCACGGGACGACGTGGTCGAGGTCGCACCGGTCGGCCGGCACCTGGCACCCGGGTGCCCGGCAGACGCCGTCGACGGCCCGCACGTGCTCGACCATCGCGGCGGTCGGGCGGTAGCAGTCGGTGGAGAGCTCGAGGGCGCGGCCGGTGTCGACGTCGACGGCGAGGCGCTGCCACACCGATCCCGGTGCGGTCATGATCTGGCGAGCGTGGGCGGCGGTGACCCAGCCGTGGCCGGGCAGCTCGCACGCAGCGTCGGACATCCCGACGGCGACCTCGAACGGGACGACGATGCGGACGGCCGCAGGCGCCGCGTCGGACAGCAGGCCCGCACACGAGAGCTCTTCATCGAGACCGCCACCGAGACCGCCACCGGCACCGGCGCCGGCGGGTCCGCCGATGCCGGACGGGACGACGCCGAAGAGGGCGAGGTCGCAGAGCAGGTCGCTGCGCAGCTGGTCGAGGCTGCGGTCGTCGCCACCCGCGCGGGCGGCCCGAGCCAGGGCATCGACCCGGTCGAGCACACCGACGACCCGCTCGGCCGGCGCGACGACCGTGAACGTCCCCATACCGTCCTCGACGAGGCGGCCGTACGCCGTGCGACGCAGACGAGAGGACCGGCGGCGCTCCTCGGCGGCACGGGAGTCGGCCGAGCGGACGCACCGCTGCAACCGCGTGGTGAAGAGGCGTTGAGAGGCGACCGCGCCGTCCGGAGCCGGCGCGAGCACCGTGGCCTCGAGGTCGGGGAGGACGTCGTCGGCGAGCGCCCGCGTCTCGACGACGACGCGCAGGGCTCGCTGGAGACTGACAGCACCGGCCCGCAGCCGCTCACGCAGCACCCGATGACGCCGGGGTGCTGTCGCGAGCTCGAGCCGACGGGCGACCTCGGTCGCGCCCACCCCGGTCGCCCAGGCGATCTCCTGCGCGGCGACCTGGTCGGCCGTGATCGGCACGGGCGAGCTCGTCGTCCACCGGGCGAGCTGCTGCTCCTCGACGGAGTGCAGCGCGGCATACGCGTCGACGAGACGACCCTCGAGGCGAGCCTTCTGGACCTCGAGGCGCTCGATCTGCGTGAGCACCTCGTCGGCCTCGTCGGCCAACGTGAGGGACGAGCTGCGCTCCTGCGCCCGATCGGCGCGGGCCTTCGCCTGACCGACCAGCCAGACCACGCGGGGGTCGAGGCTGCTGCCACCGTCAGTCGCGTCGGGCGCCGGACGCCCGGTGTCGAGGAATGGCACGAACTCACTCCTCCCACCCGGGTCGCCGACCCCTCTATTGGAACACATGTTCGATAGATTGTGAAGGTCTGTCCACACTGTGAGTCCACCGATCCCGTTGCGTCGCAAAGGGATCGGAGCGCACTCACTCCTCCGCGGTCGGAGCCACTCGTGGCTTGCGCCGCGTGAGCAGGACACCGGCGATGCACAACGCCCCGCCGACGAAGGTCAGGGGCGGCGGCACCTCGGAGAGCAGCGCCCAGGCGATGAGTGTCGCGATGAACGGCACGAGGAACGTCGTGAGGGTCAGCGTGCCGGCATCGCTGCGCGCCAGCACGTAGGCCCACGTCGAGAAGGCGATGGCGGTCGGGAAGATGCCGAGGTAGGCGATCCACCACAAGGTGCTCGGGTCGCTGTCACGCACCACGGTGACGAGCTCGCCGCTCCACGGCAGGCACACGACGGCGCCGATGATGCAGGCGAGCCAGGTGACCTCGGGACCCGGCAACCGCCCGAGGAGCGGCTTCTGCGCGAGGACGCCCACGGCATACGTCACCGCAGCCAGGACGGCGAGCCACACGCCCACCATGTCGCCGGAGTCACCGGAGGAGAAGCCGCGCGCGATGACGACGACACCCGCGAAGCCGACGGCCATGCCGATGAGCAGCCAACGCGTCATCTTCTCGCCGAGGAAGACCGTGGCGAGGAGCGCGACGATGATCGGCCCGATCTGCACGATGAGCGCGGAGGTGCCGGCGTCGATGCGCCGCTCGGCCTCGTTGAGGGCGAGGTTGTAGATGCCGAACCAGCCGACGCCGCAGAGCAGCAGCAGGGGCCAGTCGCGGCGGGCCGGCCAGGTCCGCGGCCGTCGGAAGACGAGGACCCCGAGGGCGACCGACGCGACGAGCAGCCGCCCGAGCGACAGTGCGCCCGGCGGCACGTCTCGGCCGAGGTGGCGGATCGCGACGAACGCGGACGCCCAGAGGAGGAGCGTCACGGCCACGGCAGCCAGGACGAGCCACCTCGCACGGCGAGCGCTGGGCGGGGCCTGGGATGCAGTGCGGGAGTCCACGGTCACTCGACGACCGTAGGCGTCGACACCGACAGAGCGCCGCCGGTTTTCCGGTCAGATGTCCCCCACATCCCGCCACCACGGACGGGTGTCAGGCGTCAGGTCGCACACGCGTCGACGCCCGCCGTGTGGCACGGTGGACGTGCCCCCAGCGCAAGGCTGGCCGACCTGCCACTGCCCGTCCCGAGAGGCCTGACCATGTCCCGACCCCGCACCATCGACGAGGTCCTCGCCGAGGCTCGCGGTCGCCTCCACCGGCTCACGCCCGAACAGGCGGAGACGGCACGTGCGGACGGCGCGCTCGTCGTCGACATCCGCCCTGCCGCCCAGCGTGCGGCCGAGGGTGAGCTGCCCTTCGTGACGGTGATCGAGCGCAACGTCCTCGAGTGGCGTCTCGACCCATCGAGCGACGCGTCGCTGCCGGTCGCGAGCCACGACCTCGAGGTGATCGTCCTCTGCCAGGAGGGCTACACCTCCAGCCTGGCGGCCGCCGCGCTCCAGGACCTCGGCATCCACCGCGCCACCGACGTCATCGGGGGGTATGCCGCGTGGCGGGCGTGGCTCGCCTCTGCCGAGTAGGCCAGAACCGAGGACGGTCGAGGGCGCAGCAGTCGTTCAGTGGCCCGGGCCGCTGACCATCTTGGCTCGCTCCGACTCGTGTGCCGCACCCTTCGCCGCCAGCGTCGTGCAGGCATCCTCGATGTCGCGGGCCAGGGTGTCGACGTGCTCGCGGCTCATCGTCTCCTTGACCAGCGCGCGCATGATGGTGACGTCCTGGGCGTCGGGCGGCAGCGTGTAGGCGGGCACCATCCAACCGCGCTCGGCAGACAGCTGCCAGGCGATGTCGAACTCGTCGTACCCGTGGTCACCGGACAGCATGAAGGCGACGAGCGGGAGCTGCTCCTCCTCCCGGCCGATCAGCTCGAAGCGGCCCATCGCCTCGAGCTTGTCGCCGAGCATCCGAGCATTCGCCTGCATGTTGCGCATGATGTAGGTGTAGCCCTCACGTCCGTAGCGCACGAGGTTGTAGTACTGCGCCAGGACCATCGCCGACCCCGTCGAGAAGTTCAGGGTGAAGGTCGAGTCGGTCTTGCCGAGGTAGTTCTCCTTGAAGACCAGGTCGGGCGCCAGGTCGGCGACCTCCCGGAAGATCAACCAGCCGATGCCCGGATAGACCAAGCCGAACTTGTGCCCCGAGACGTTGATCGAGCGCACCTGCTCGAGCCGGAAGTCCCACGGCGAGTCCGGGTAGAGGAACGGCCACACGAAGCCACCACTGGCCCCGTCGATGTGTAACGGCACGTCGAGGTCACGCTCCTGCTTCATCTGCACAAGCAGGTCGTTGATGCCGACGATGTCGTCCTTGTGGCCGGTGAAGGTCGTGCCGAGGACGGCCGCGACTCCGATGGTGTTCTCGTCCACGTGCGGGGCGACGTCCTCCGGGCCGATGGTGTACTTCCCGCGCTGAAGCGGGACGATCCGCGCCTCGACGTCGAAATAGCGACAGAACTTCTCCCACACGACGTGCACGTCGCCGCCGAAGACCAGGTTCGGACGCTCCGTGGAGCTGCCCGCGGCCTGGCGACGGGTGCGCCAGTTCCACTTCAGCGACAGACCGCCGAGCATGATCGCCTCGGATGAGCCCTGCGTCCGCGCTCCCGTGGTCTCGCCCGGGGCGTGGAACAGGTCGGCGAGCATCCGGATGCAGCGCTGCTCGATCTCGGCCGTGCGCGGGTACTCCGCGTGGTCGATGAAGTTGCGGTGCAGGTTCTCCGCGATGATCTGCTGCGCCTCCGGCTCCATCCACGTGGTGACGAAGGTCGCGAGGTTGCGCCCCGGATCCCCTTCGAGGGCGAGGTCTTCGGCCACCAGGCGCCTGGCGTCCACCGCGCTCATCCCCGTGACCGGGAACTCGCGGCTGGGCACCTCCTCGGTGACGAAGCGGTTGCCGTAGAGCGCTGCTATGGCGTTGATCTCGGACGGTGTGGACATGCGCTTCTCCTTGAGTCGGACGGAGGGGTGGTGTCTAGGGACTCGCGGGCGTGGCGGTCGCGACGGCACGCCGCCAGGCCGGGAGCAGGAGTGCGGCGCCGACGAGGAAGCACACGGCGCCCCAGAAGGTCCCGGCGACGGCGATCCGCGTGCTCAGCACCTGGTCCGTGCTCGGAACGACGAAGCTGGCGATCGCGGAGGCCATGAAGAACACCGAGCCGAGCATGTTGAGCCATGCGATCCGCCACGGGAACGACCGGGGCTGGACGCTGAGGAAGCGGCTCGAGACCGCGAGCACGGCGCAGGCGCTCGCCACGAGGAAGAGCACCGACCCGTAGAGGTCCGGCCGCCACACGTAGCGATCGGACTCGGCGGCCGTCGCGTTGTGGGTCACGGCGGCGACGGTGCTGACGTTGAAGAACAGCGTGCCGGGGAGCTGCACGGCCGCGGCCAGCCAGTTGAGGTCGTGCGGCAGCCAGCACCACAGACGCGCCTGGACCGGCTGGTGCTGGGTGACCTCGTCGACGGCGGTCGTCGAGGGGTTCTGCGCCTGCACGAGCTGGCAGGACGAAGCGCTGGTGAAGAAGACCGAGCCGACGACGTAGGTGACGCCATCGACCCATCCCCCGACGGCATTCAGGTAGGCAGGCACCGAGCCCAGCACGAAGCACGCCGAGCCGGCCATGAAGAGCCAGGCGATCGCCGCGTTCAGGCGTTCTGGTCGTACCCTCATCCTCGGCTCGCTCCCGTCGACGGGTCGATCACTCCACTATCGAGCGGCCCTGGTCGCCGCGGCTCACCCCTTGCGGGTGACTGCCGCCATCCGGATGGATCCCGCCACGCGCCGACTCGCGTCGGACCGTGTCGCTCAGCCGGTCGAGGTGCGCCGAGGGCAGCCGCCACCGCTGCCAGTAGAGCTGGACGTCGACGTGGTCGCGCGACCCGAGTCGCACGAGCTCACCAGCGTCGAGCAACGGCCCGAGCTGCGTTGTCAGGAGCGCACCCCAGCCGAGCCCGGAGCGGACCGCCGTCACGAAGCCACCACCGTCGGGCACCTCGTGCGTCGGCGGCGCGACGTCCACGCCGCGCCGGTCGAGGATGCGCTGCTGGATGTCGTCCTTGTCGTTGAAACGCACGAGCGGCATTGCGGCCCAGTCGATCCCACGGCCGACCCGATGACGGTCCACGAGCTGTGGCGCTGCCGCTGGCAGGTAGCGCATCGTGACGAGAGGCTCGGTCGAGCAGCCCTGGACCGGCGTCGGGTCGGACGTCACGGCGCCGAGCACCTCACCCGACCGGAGCAGCCGAGCCGAGTGGTCCTGGTCCTCGACCCTCAGGCGCAGCACGACGTCGTCCCAGGCGGCAGCCTCGGTCAGCACCGCACCAAACCACGTCGACATCGAGTCCGCGTTGACGACGATCGGCAGGTCGACCCTGGACCGGCCGTCGGCGACAAGCCCCGCAAGCGCCTCCGACTCGAGCAGTCCCTGCTGCCGGGCGAGCCGGACGAGCGCCTCGCCCGCGCTCGTGGCGCGACACGGGGTGCTGCGCACGACCACGACCTGGCCGACCTCGGCCTCGAGCGCCTTGACCCGCTGGCTCACGGCCGACGGTGTCACGTGGAGCCGTCGGGCCGCCGCGTCGAAGGTGCCGGTGTCGATGATGGCGAGCAGGGTCGCGAGGTGCTCGGGCTGGAGCCGCATGAAGCCATGCTAATGATGCTGAAGAAACCTTCGCTTCACTGAAGGTCGCGATCCCTCTACGGTCGAGGGCGTGACCTCCCTCGTGCCCGGCTTCCTCACCATGGCCTCGCTCATCGTGGCCATCGGCGCGCAGAACGCCTACGTGCTCCGCACCGGCCTCGCGCGTCACCACGTCGGGCTCGTCGTCGCCGTCTGCGCCTTGAGCGACGCCGTCCTCGTCCTCGCCGGCGTGCTCGGCGTGGGCGGTCTGGTCACGGCCCACCCGGGACTGCTGACGGTCGTGCGGTGGGTCGGGGCGGCATACCTCGTCGGCTACGGCCTGCTGTGCCTGCGCAACGCGCGCCACCCCAAGGGCCTCGAGGCCGGCGGCACCCAGCGGTCGCGCAGCGGCGTGCTCGCGACGGTCCTCGCGCTCACCTGGCTCAACCCGCACGTCTACCTCGACACCGTGCTGCTCGTCGGGTCGCTCGCCAACCAGCACGGTCCGGACGGACGGTGGTGGTTCGCCGGTGGGGCCGCGCTCGCCAGCGTCGCGTGGTTCACCTCGCTCGGCTACGGCGCGCGCCTGCTCGCGCCGCTCTTCGCGCGGCCGGCCACGTGGCGCGTTCTCGACGTCGCGATCGCCGTCGTCATGTTCACCATCGCCGCCACCCTCCTCCTCGGCTGAACGACTACCTCAGACGGGTCCACCCGGCATACGCCATGGGATCTGAGGTAGTCGGCGGGCAGGGATAGGGCGGTCGTCCGATGTGGGGGTCTACCTCAGCAACCGAGTCTGGAGAAGTCCAGAACGGCACGAGCAGAGGAAAGACCATGACCACCCAGTACATCGACTTCCGCACCGTCCAGGTCGAGATCGAGTCCCGCTACCCGCAGCGTCGCCGCGTCCGCCGCGACTCGTCGCTCGAGATCATGCGCCGCACCATGGCGCGGGTCTCCCGAGAGGAGAACAACCCGGGCCGCGCGCGGTGACGACGGCGACGCGACCCGTGTCGCCGACCGTCCCGCTCCTGTCGGCGGAGTACGCGATGATTCCGCGTATGCCGCTCAGCACGGGCCCCCTCATCGGGCGGGACACCGACCTGTCCCGTCTCGCCGACGCCATCGGACTGCGCCCCACCCCGGGTGCCCGGCCCGGTGGCGTCGTCGTGCTGTCCGGCGACGCTGGCATCGGCAAGTCCCGCATCGTGGGGCACCTCGTCGCCGAGGCCACCGCGTCCGACTGGTTCACCGCCGTCGGTCACTGCGTCGGCCAGGCCGGCAGCAGCCTCGCCTACCTGCCCTTCGTCGAGCTCGTCGGCACCATCGACGCAGGCCATCCCGACGTCGTCGAGCGTGTGCTCGAGACCCACCCGAGCCTCGGCCACCTGCTGCCGGGGCGCACCGACGCACCCGACCGGGACCGTTCCGGACGCAGCACCGACCCCGGCCAGGTCGCCGAGGCCGTGCACGCGCTGCTGTCCGCGCTCGGCGACGCCCAGCCGTCCCTCCTCGTCGTCGAGGACGTCCACTGGGCCGACCACTCCTCGCGCGACCTCATCACCCTCCTGCTGACCCGTGGCTTCACGCACGCGGTCGGCCTCGTCGTGACCTACCGCTCCGACGACCTCTACCGCCGCCACCCCCTGCACGAGACGCTCGCCGTGTGGGCGCGCATCGCGGGGCTCGAGCACGTCGAGCTCGCCCCGCTCCCCGACGACGCCGTGCGAGAGCTCGTCTCCGGCATCGAGGGCGCCCCGACCGACGCCGCGACGAACGCCGAGATCGCCCGCCGCTCCGAGGGCAACCCGTTCTTCGCCGAGGAGCTCGTCGCGAGCGCCGCGGCCGGCCAGGGCCTGACCGGCGGCCTGAGCCGCGTGCTCCGCGCCCGCGTCGAGCAGCTCGACGACACCGCCCAGCGCGTGCTCCGGGCCATCGCCCTCAAGGGCGGGCAGTTCATCGGCCACGACCTCCTCTCCCGCGTCGTCGACCTCCCCGACGAGACGCTCGAGGCCGCGCTGGCCGCCGCGGTGGAGCACCACGTCCTCGAGGCCCGCTGGCCGCCGGCCTACACCTTCCGCCACGCCCTCCTCGGTGAGGCCGTGGCCGACAGCCTCCTGCCCGGCGAGCGCCTACGGCTCCACCGGGCGTATGCCGCCGTGCTGGCCGAGCGTCCCGAGCTCGCCCCCGCGTCCGAGCTGGCCCGCCACGCCGCCGCCGTGGGCGACCTGCCGACGGCGGTCCGCGCGAGTCGAGCCGCGGCCGAGGCCGCCATGGCCGTCGGCGGTCCGCAGGAGGCGCTGCTGCTCCTCGAGCGCGCGCTCTCGTGGCTCGACGAGGACGACCCCGAACGCGACGAGGTGACCCTCCGGGCCTCGCGCGCGGCGATGGTCGCCGGTGAGCCGATCCGAGCCATGGACCTGCTGCGCGACCGGCTGGACCATCCCGGCACCGCGCAGGACCCGGGCGCGCGCGCCGACCTGCTCTCGACGCTCGTCATCCGCTCGCGCATCCTCGACCTGCCGATCGACTCCATCGCCCTGACCGACGAGGCCCTGTCGCTCATCGGCGAGGAGGCCGACGAGCGCCGGGTCCGGGTGCTCGTCGCCCGAGTGCAGGCTCTCGTCGACAACGGCTCGTTCGTCGAAGCCGCCGTCGTCGGCAACGAGGTGTCCCTGCTCGCCGAGCGTCTCGGACTCGGCGGCGCGCTCGCCGAGGTGCGCACCATCATGGCTCGCATCCTCGAGGCGCAGGAGGACCTCGACTCGGTCGAGACGCACCTTCGCTCGATCGTCGCCGACATCGATCCAGACGACCCCCTCCTCCTTCGCGCCCTGCACCAGCTCGCGTCCCTCGCGCACCGCCGCGGCGACCTTCCCGGGTCGCTCGAGCTCTACGACCGCGGGGCCGCCGTCGCCCGGCGGATGCACCGAGAGTGGGCACCCTGGGGGCAGGAGTGCCGCCTGCTCGGCGGACTCACGGCCTACGAGCTCGGCGACTGGGACGGCGCGGCTCGACGCCTCGACCTCGCGGGGCGACCGGCCCCGCAGCCGGGGCGCACGATCTTCACCGGCGCCGCCCTGCTCGTGCACGCCGGTCGCGGAGACCCCGTCGACCCCGACCTCATCGGGGCGATGCGGGAGTGGTGGCCCGTCGACGGCCTGTGCGTCGTGCTGACGACCATGCCCGCCGTCGACGTGCTCGGCCAGACGGGCGACCTCGGAGGGATGCTCGACCTCACCGAGGAGGCCGTCCGCGTCCTCGACGCCACCTGGGGCGAGTACCACGCCGTCGTGCGGCTCGCCGCGCTCGTGGCCGGGCAGGCTGCAGCGCTCGTGCCGCGGGCCGACCCGGCGCTCCGGGCCCGCGCCGTCGCCGTCGTCGACGAGCTCGCCGATCGCGGCCGCCGCATCAGCGAGCTGCGGCCCGCCGTCGAGAAGGCGAGCCGTCCGAAGTTCGAGCGCGCGGCCGCCGAGTCGCTCGAGGACACGAGCCGCGAGACGTGGGCGTGGACCGCACGGCTCGAGGCCGAGGTGCTGCGGCTTCAGCGGGTCGCCGGGGTCGAGGAGCCGCCGCCGGTGACCGAGCTCGTCGACGCCTGGCGCGAGAGCGTCGCAGCGTTCGAGCGCTACGGCCACGTCTTCGAGACCGCCCGCTCGCGGGCGCGGCTCGCCGAGGCCCTGCGGGCCGCGGGCGAGGACGTCGAGTCCCGCACGGTCGCCGAGCTGGCCCGCGAGGAGGCCGTCAGGCTCGAGGCCAAGCCGCTCCTCGCCGAGCTCGACGCGGTGCGCCCCGGCGGCGTGACGGTCGACCTCACCCCGCGTGAGCTCGAGGTGCTCGCGCTGCTGGCGCAGGGCCTGACCAACGGTCAGATCGGCAAGCAGCTCTACATCAGCACCAAGACCGTGAGCGTCCACGTCTCCAACCTCCTGGCCAAGCTCGGCGCCTCCGGACGCACCGAGGCGGCCGCCATCGCGCGGCGACGTGGGCTCGTCTCCTGACCCCCACGAGGTGACCTGGGCCTCGGTCTGCAGCGAAGGGGCCCAGGGCACCGGGCCGAGGAGCACGATGAAGGGGTGACCTCCGGGCTGCTGGCACCCAGCAGCGCGACGGCGTCGATCCGCGCCGCCGCGGGACGAGCCGCCCCCGAGGTGCTCGAGTCGCTCGGCGTGGACCCGTCCCGCGGGCTGGCGGCCTCCGAGGTCGAACGGCGACGGATCGCCTTCGGTCCGAACGCGATCGCGACCCACCACGCCCGCGTCCTCACCGTGCTGTGGCACCAGCTCAACTCGCCCCTGCTCGGCCTGCTGCTCGTCGCCGCGACGGCGTCGTTCTTCGTCGGCGAGAAGGCGGACGCCGTCATCATCGGGATCATCGTCGTCGCGTCCGTCGGGCTCGGCTTCGTCAACGAGTACCGCGCGGAGAAGGCGGCGGCCTCGCTCCACTCACAGGTCACCCACGAGGCCGTCGTGCTGCGCGACGGGGTCTTCGGGCGCGTCGACGTGACCTCGCTCGTGCCGGGCGACGTCGTCGAGCTCAGCCTCGGGGAGGTCGTGCCCGCGGACCTCCGCCTCGTCTCCGTCGTCCACCTCGAGTGCGACGAGTCGGTCCTGACCGGAGAGTCCCAGCCCGTCGAGAAGTCCACCGCACCAGTGGAGGTCGACGCCACCCTGGCCGAGCTCTCCGGGTGCGCGCTCATGGGCACCGTCGTCCACGCCGGCAGCGGTCGCGGGGTCGTCGTCGCCACCGGGTCGCACACCGAGTTCGGGGCCATCGCCACCGGCCTCAGCACCCACCAGCTCGACACGGAGTTCCAGGTCGGCCTGCGACGCTTCTCGATGCTGCTCGTCAAGGTCGCGGGCGCCCTGACGACCTCGATCTTCGTCATCAACGTCCTGCTCCACAAGCCGTTCCTCGACGCCCTCCTCTTCTCGCTCGCCATCGCCGTCGGCATCACGCCCCAGCTGCTGCCGGCCGTCGTCTCCACGAGCCTGGCCGCGGGCTCGCGCCGGATGAGCCGCCGCAAGGTGCTCGTCAAGCGGCTCGTCTGCATCGAGGACCTCGGCGACATCGACCTGCTCTTCACCGACAAGACCGGCACCCTGACCGCCGGACGCATCGACTACGCCCGCGCCGTCCCGGTGGCCGGGCAGCGCTCGGAAGACGTGCTGCGGTGGGGGCTGCTCTGCACCGAGAGCGAGACGGCCGGAGAAGCCGGCGTCGGCACGAACCCCCTCGACCGGGCCCTCTGGGAGTCGCCGGCGACCGCAGCCGTGCGCGCGACGCTGTCCACTCTCGTCCCCGACGTTCTCGGCGTGCTGCCCTTCGACCACGAACGCCGGATGCTCTCCGTCGTCCTCCGTGACGGCAGCGCGGGGTTGCACCTCGTCACCAAGGGGGCCCCCGAGACCGTGCTCGAACGGTGCGTCGACGTGCCACCGGAGACCCGCGCCGCCCTCGACGCGGAGTTCGCGGCCGGCAACCGCGTCGTCGCCGTCGCGAGCCGACCGGTGACGCGCGCCGGCCCACCCGAGCCCGACGACGAGCACGACCTGCACCTGCACGGCCTGCTCGTCTTCCTCGACCCCCCGAAGCCGGACGCCGCGACGGCCCTGGGCCGGCTGGCGGCCCTGGGCATCCGGGTCAAGGTCGTCACCGGCGACAACGCCGTCGTGGCGGCCAAGGTGTGCAGCGACCTCGGCCTGCCGGGCGACGCGGTCCTCACCGGGACCGACCTCGACGCCCTCGACGACGAGTACCTCATCGACGCCGTCACCGCCACGACGGTCTTCGCCCGGGTGAGCCCGGAGCACAAGGCCCGCATCGTGCGGGCCCACCGGCACGGTGGCGGCGGAGTGGCCTTCCTCGGCGACGGCGTCAACGACGCGCTCGCCCTGCACGCCGCCGACGTCGGGATCTCGGTCGACTCCGGCACCGACGTGGCCAAGGACGCCGCCGACGTCATCCTCCTCGAGAAGAGCCTCGACGTGCTCGCCGACGGGGTCGTCGAGGGGCGGCGCATCTTCGCCAACACGCTCAAGTACGTCCTCATGGGGACGTCGAGCAACTTCGGCAACATGGCCTCGGCGGCCGCCGCGTCGCTCTTCCTGCCCTTCCTGCCGATGCTGCCGTCACAGATCCTGCTCAACAACCTGCTCTACGACACGGGCCAGCTCGCGATCCCCACCGACAACGTCGACCCCGAGCAGCTGAGACGGCCGTCGCACTGGGACATCGGCTTCATCCGGCGCTTCATGCTGCTCTTCGGTCCGCTCAGCTCCGTCTTCGACCTGCTCACCTTCGGCCTCATGCTCTGGGCCTTCCATGCCGGCCCCGAGCTCTTCCGGACGGGATGGTTCGTCGAGTCCCTGGCCACCCAGAGTCTCGTCATTTTCGCCATCCGCACCCGGACCGTCCCCTTCTTCCGGAGCCACCCGAGCCTGCCGCTGACACTGGCGGCCCTCGGCGTCGTGCTCGTCGGCGCGGTGCTGCCGGCCACGCCCCTGGCCGCGCCGCTCGGCTTCGCCCCGCTGCCGGGAGGCTTCTTCGCCGCACTGGTCGTCATGGTCATCGGCTACCTCGCGCTCGTCGAGCTCGGCAAGCGGTGGTTCTACCGGGCTGCGGCGACGCCGCCCACCGGTGCCCCCAGCGACCTCGACACCCGGTTCGTGCGGCGGCGTGCGGCGCGGTTCAGCGTGGCAGCGCCACGAGCACCTCGGCTCCGGGGCGCGACCGACGCAGACCGGGGGTGAGGGCGACCGAGACGACCACCGAGGCGACGGCCATGACGCCCATCGCCTGCGCGGCCGCGGCCGGCCCCATCCCCAGGGAGCTCGCGACGACGCCGCCGAGCAGCGCCCCGAGGGCCTGGCCCACCATGAGGCCCGTGCCCTGCAGCCCGAAGACCTGGCCTCGCGCCTGCGCGTCGGTGTGCGTCACCAGCCGCTCCTGCAGGGGCAGGCTCGCCGAGTAGCCCACGGACGCGACGAAGGCCAGCGCGGCGGCATACGGAAGCGACGGGACGGCGAAGAAGGCGAGGTAGGGGATCGCGAGCAGGAGCCGCAGCGGGCCGATGAGCCGGTCGCGCACGGCCACGGCGAGGAAGCGCCCGACGACGACGTCGCCGAGCAGCATGCCGGCGGCGGTGACGGCGAAGAGGTAGCCCGCGCGCTCGCCCGCGAACGGCACGAAGAGTGCCTCGCACCCGACGATGAGCCCGTTGGGCACCCACAACGTCAGGTAGATCGGACGGATGACGCGCGACCCGAGCAGGGCTCGGTTGACCTCGCGGGTGCGGCGCACGAGGGAGGTGGCCGCGTGCCGCGGCGGGTGGTCCGAGAGCCCGAGGCGGAGCACCACGACCGCGACGAGGAGGGCGACACCCGAACCGAGGAAGAGCTCGGTCGTCGTGAAGGTGATGAGGAGCAGGCCCCCGATGCCGTAGCCGACGATCTGCATGCCGCCGACCGCGATGTTCATCGTCGCCCGGCCGAGGATGAAGCCGTCGGGCGGGAGGATGTCGGAGACGAGCGCCATCATGCTGCCGCCGAGCGCCGAGGTGATGAGCGGGCCGACCGCGAGCAGGGCGAAACGCCAGCCCCAGGCCAGGCCCGGGATCGCCTGCAGCAGGTCGGTGACCATCGTCGTCGTGAAGACGAGCAGCAGCGCGGTGCGCGGGCGGACCAGGTCGGAGCCGGAGCCGAAGAGGGTCTGGCCGACGATGCGCATGAGCGGCGCGCCGAACATCGCGAGGGCCGTCAGGACCGGCGACCCCGTGGCGGCGAAGGTGATGGTGCCGAGCGCGAGGGACGCGACGGCATACGACCCGATGTTGATGCACTGGACGAGGAAGAGGACCCGGAACTCACGGATGGCGAACAGCTGGCGGTAGGTCTTCACTCGCTCCACCCTGACGAGTCGCGACCCGGGCCGCTAATCTTTCGGACGGAGGCGAAACATGGGGACGTGGCGGATCTCGGCCGACCTGCTGGCGCGGAGCCGCTTCGTGGTGTCACCGCGCATCGAGACGGTGGCCGCCCTCAACGACCTCGTGCGGCCCAGCGACGCCGCGGGGCGGGCCTTCGCCGCCGCGCACCGCGAGTCGTTCGAGGCGATGCTCGCCGAGCACCCCGTGCGGCGTGCCGTCCTCGACCACAGCTGGCGCACGGGATGGATCTCCGACTGGCTCGCACTCCCGCCAGACGGTCCGGGTCGCAGCTTCGCCGACGAGGTCGATGACGTGCGAACCTTGGGGGACAAGCGAATTCGCGCCTACCTGCGCGAAAGCACCCCCGAGGCGTCGCTGCCGCGCATCCTCAGCCGACCGGGCACGGCCGAGCAGGCGGCCCAGCTGCTCGAGTGGGTGTGGACGCACGCCCTCGCCAGCGACTGGGGCCGCCGCGAGCGCATCCTGCGTGCCGACATCGTGTCGCGGACGGCGCGCCTCGCGACCCACGGCTGGGCCGCCGTGCTGCGCGACCTCGGCCGCGACCGCGAGTGGCTCGGCGACGGCCAGCTCCGGATCAACCGCTACGAGCTGCCCTCCCGCGTCCTCGACGACGACGCCGACCTCTACTTCGTGCCCGCCCACGGGACCGCCACGTGGGTCGGCTGGGACCTCCCCCGTCGCTACGCCATCTACTACCCCGTGACCGGAGCCCTCGCCGAGATCGACGGCCACGCAGACGACGGGCTCGAGCGCCTCGTCGGCAGCGCTCGGGCACGGCTGCTGCGCGCCCTCGACGGACCGTCGAGCACGAGCGCGCTCGTCGCCCGCACGGGTATGCCGCTGGGCTCGGTCGGCGACCACCTCAAGGTGCTGCTCGCCTCGGGCACCGTGCTGCGCCGACGGTCGGGACGCGAGGTGCTCTACTGGCGCACCGCCCTGGGCGACGCCCTCGTGGCCTCTGGTCGGGGAGTTCTCCCCATGTACCGCAACGCCGCTCGCCCCTAGCGTCGGCGCTGCGGACGCGCCCGCGTCCAGCCACCGACACACGCTCAGGGGTAGTCATGTGTGAGCTCCACGAAACCACCAGTCCCGCCGTCGGGCGCCGCACACTGATCCGCGGCGCGGGCGGCCTCCTCATCGGCGGCGGACTCGTCGCCGCCACGGCCACCGCCGCCCAGGCCGCCACGTCGCAGAACGGCTGGCCGGCCGGCTCAACGTCGACCGTCCCGCTCGCCACCCTGGCCGTCGGCGCCGCGACCCTCCCGGCAGGCGTCCGCCGTGGTGACGTCCACATCGTCCTCGGCTACGTCGCCCGCCGCTTCAACAGCGAGGTCGAGGCGCTCGTCAAGGGCTGGTGCTGGGGCCACAGCTACCGTCCGATCTCGGGGAGCACCACCCTGTCGAACCACTCGAGCGGCACGGCCATCGACCTCAACGCCCCGCGCCACCCGCTCGGCACGTCGGGCACCTTCACGGCGACGCAGCGCTCGCACATCCGCTCGATCCTGAACTCCTGCAACGGAGTCGTGCGCTGGGGCGGGGACTACTCGGGCCGCAAGGACGAGATGCACTTCGAGATCAACGTCCGCCCCGGGGATGCTCGCCTCGCGGCCCTCGCCCAGCGGATCGGCGGCGGTGGCGGCACCCCGACGCCCGCCCCGATCGCCTGGACCACGGTCAAGCGCGGGGCGAGCGGCTTCCGCGTCACGCCCATCCAGCACCTGCTGCGCCAGCGCGGGTTCAGCCTCACCGTCGACGGCTCGTTCGGACCGACGACCCAGAGCCGCGTCATCTCGTTCCAGCGCTCCAAGGGCCTCGCGGTCGACGGTGTCGTCGGACCGAAGACCTGGTCGGCGCTCGTCGTCTCCGTCAAGCGCGGCTCGAGCGGCCAGGCCGTCGTCGCCGCGCAGAAGCTGCTGACCCACCGGGGCTACATCCTCACGGCCGACGGCGTCTTCGGCGCGATGACCGCGACGAAGACGCAGGCCTTCCAGCAGTCCCGGGGGCTCGCGGCCGACGGCGTCGTGGGCGCCCGAACCTGGGCGATGCTCACCGTCTGACGAGCGAACGGTTCTCCCCGGAACTTCCCAGCGAGGACCCCTCTCCGGCGGGGGTTTCAGGTCTAGCGTCTGTGGTGTTCACGCCATTCAACGAAGAGGGGCACGGCACATGGCAGAAGACTGGGCAGCAGACGTCAAGAAGTACTCCCCCGACGCCGACGACGCCGCGATCAAGGGCGTCGTCCGGCACTGCGGCATCGCGCTGCAGAAGCGCGACTCGGCACTGGTGTCGTTCAGCGACAAGAGCGAGACCGACCGCGTGCGTGACGGATTCATGAAGAAGAAGCTCGGCCTCACCGACTCCGACGCCGATCTCGACGCCTCCCTGGCTGAGGTCGGGCAGACGCTCAAGGGCGACCGCACGAAGAACCGCGTCACCGTCTACTACCTGCTGGCCGAGAAGCACGGGAAGCTCGACCTCTTCCGCTGACCTCCGCTGCTGACCGCGTCCCTCCGGACGCGGACGAACGTATGCCGCCTGGCCGGGCCAGGCGGCACACGGTCTGTTTCCGGGGCGGTGGCCCGGGTGCAACGACACACCCGGGTCAAAGGTTCACCGGCCGCCCCTCGATTTCCGGTCGGCCGTCCGCTCACCATGGAGGATGGACAACCACAACGCCGTGCACCATGGCACTCCCTCGCGTCGCCTCGTCCTCGGCTCGGCTGCTGCCGTCGCCGTCACCGCCCTGACCGCCCCCGTCGCCTCCGCCGAGCAGGGCCGTAGCCGCGGCCGCCTCCCGTCGCGCATCGACCTCCCGGTCGGGACCCGCCCCGAGGGCATCACGTCCGGGCCGGGGCCGACCTTCTACGTCGGCTCCGTCGCCGACGGCCGCATCGTGACGGGCGACCTCCGCACCGGAGCCGTCCGCACCCTTCTCGCCCCCGAGGCCGGACGGTCGCTGCGCGGCCTCTACTTCGACGCCCGCACCGGGCTCGTCTGGGCCGTGGGCTCGCTCGGCACCGTCGGACACGTCTGGGCCGTGGACGCCCGGTCGGGAGCCGTCGTCGGCGACACCGTGGTCCCCGGGGCGGGTTTCCTCAACGACCTCGTCGTCACCCGTCGCGCCGTGTGGGCCACCGACTCGAACGTCGACCGCCTCACGATCGTGCGACTCACCCGCCACGGCCGCCCGTCCCGGGCCCCGGCCGAGTTCGTGAACCTCATCGGCGACTGGCCGACGAGTCCCCCGAACACCTTCAACGCCAACGGGATCCGCACCCTCCCACACGGACCGATCGTCCTCAACCACAGCCGCGTGGGCGGTCTCTGGCAGGTCGACCCGGCATCCGGCGTCGCCCGCCGGATCGCCGTCACCGGTGGACCGCCGATCACGAGCGGCGACGGGCTGGAGCTCGTGGGCCGGACCCTCTACAACGTGCGCGGGAGCGGCCCCCAGGACGTCAGCGTCGTGCGGCTCCGGACTCACGCCGGCGAGCTGCGCGGCCGGTGGGTCGCCACGCTCACCGACGCCGGACTCGACGTGCCGTCGACCGCCACGGCCGCGCTCGGGTCGCTCTGGGTCGTCAACGCCCGCTTCGGGATCCCCTCACCCGACACGGCACCCTTCTGGGTCACCCGCCTCCCGGCCGGATGACGAGGACGTATGCCGTCGGGTCCCCCATGGACCCGGCGGCCGGACGGGCGCACACTGGACAGATGGACACGCGCCGCAGCAGGTTGACCCGTCGCAGCGCCCTGACCGCCGTCGCGGGCTCGGCACTCGTCGCCCTCACGGCCCTGGCCGGATCGTCGGCCGTCGCCGCACCCCGGACGGTGGCTCCGGTCGCCCCGCTCGTCACGACCTCGCTCGCCGACGTGCGCCTGCCGTCGGCGCCGACGCCGCACCACGTGCCCACACGGGCCGGGTCGTGCTCCGTCTCGATGATGAGCGACCTCTAGCGCCACCCGTCGAGCCTGCTCGCAGGGGTGGTCCGGCGCCCCGGGCCACGATTCGGTCACGGCCGGTGGGGACAACGGCCCGACTGGGTACGTCGCGTCAGTTCGGACCCGGGTGACGTCCCGGGTCCCCGTCCCACCCGCGAGGATCCCGCCATGCCGACGCCGCGCCGCACCACGCCCCGCGAGTGGATGGACCACCTCGAGCAGACGCTCGAGGCGTTCGACGAGACCGGCGGGCACCGTATCCTCACCCAGGTCTTCGACGGGCTCGGCGTCGAGGACGCCCTCTCGCTCGTCGTGCTCCCCTACCTCCACGGACTCGGTGAACGGTGGTCGGCCGGGTCGATCGGCGTGGCCCAGGAGCACTTCGCGAGCAACGTCCTGCGCTCGCGGCTCTCGGTGCTCATGGGGGCCGACGAACGACCCGAGGGCCCCCTCGCCGTGCTCGCCTGCATGCCCGGCGAGCAGCACGAGTTCGGGCTCATGGCCACCTCGATCGTGCTCTCGCGCCTCGGCTGGCGCACCTGCTACCTCGGTGCCGACACGCCCGCCGCCGAGCTCGCCCTCACCTGCCGGACGCTCCAGCCCGCGGTCGTCGTCGTCGCGGCACGCCGGGCCACGGCCTTCGCCGCCCACGCGCCGGCGCTGCGCCGCGTCGCCAAGTCCACGCCGGTACACCTCGCCGCGGCTGGCGCCACCGACGAGGTCGCCCAGCTGTGCCACGCGACCCGCCTCGACGGCGATCCCGTCCGCGGCGCCCGCACCCTCCACGAGGCCCTCGGCGAGTCCGCCACGCAGATCGACGAGTCCACGGCTGTCTGACGACAGGCCGGCCTGCCCACCGCGCGCGTGACCTGTTCGGCGATAGGCTCGTTTGCCGTGCCCAGGCACCGTGACCCGCAGGACCCGACCGATGGAGCTCCCATGAACGCAGGACCGAACGGCCCGCAGCACCTCGTCGACCAGGTCGGGTCGGAGCCCGTGGAGGGACCCGGTCGCACGGGGCGCGACCAGCGGATCGGGCTCGTCTTCGCGGGCATCGCCGCCGCCGCCCTCCTCGTCGCCGGGCTCATCACCGTCGTGGTCAGGATGGCCGGCTGAGCGCGGCGAGCGCCACCGGCCGCCCTGACCGGCCCACGAACTCCTCGAAGGCGGCGATCGTCGGGTCGTGCGCGGGGTTGCGCACCATCGCGCCGATGGTCCGTTGCGCCTGCGGGTGGTCGAGCCGGACGGGCACCACGTCGCCCTCCGGGGCGAAGTCCGGGAGGATCGCGACGCCGAGGCCTGCACCGACGAGTCCCCTTGCGGTGTGGACGTCCTCGGCCTCGAAGGCCACGCGCAGCGGCACCCCGGCGTCGGCGTAGATCTCCTCGACGCGGCCACGCAGGCCGAAGCCGGTCTTGAGGACGATGAGCTCGTCGCCCCCGTCGGCGGCCAGACGCTCGACGGAGACCGAGCCCGCCCCGGCGGCCGGGTGCGACCGGTGCACGGCGACGACGAGGGGCTCGTCGTAGAGCACCGTGGTCGACGCACCGGGCATTGACGGTGGCGACGCGACGAGCGCGACGGAGCAGCGGCCGGCCGCGAAGTCGTCGAGGGCCTTCTGCCGTGAGCCCTGGGCCAGCTCGAACCGCACGCCCGGGAAGCGGTCGCGGAATCGGCGGATGAGGGCCGGCACGACCGCCTCCCCGAGCAGGGTCTGGAACGACAGACCGACCGTGCCGTGCCCGACGACGCTCGACCCGGTCACGACGTCGACACCGCGCTCGAGCGCACCCACCCCCTCCTGCGCGAAGGGCAGCAGCGCCCGGCCGGCCGCGGTCAGGGCGATCCCGCGCCCGTCCCGCTCGACGACGGGGGTGCCGAGCAGCTCCCCGAGGCGGGCCAGGGCCCGACTGACGGTCGGCTGCGGCATGCCGAGGACGGCGGCCGCGGTCGTCACCTGGCCGACCTCCGCGACGACGACGAAGACGGGCAGCAACCGCACGACGGCCCGGAAATCGGCAGGTCTCATGCTCTGATCGTATGGGTCGGGCCTCTGGCATGCATTGGTGCGCACGACCTGACCGACCTAGCGTCGAACGCATGACCTGGGCCGGACACCTCCCCGCGAGCCGCGAGTACCGCCGCATCCTCGTCGGGCTCGGTGCCGCCGGCATCGCGACGTTCGCGCAGCTCTACTCACCGCAGGGGCTGCTGCCCACCCTCGCGCGCGGCCTCGAGGTCAGCCCCGCCGACGCGGCCCTGTCGGTCTCGCTCGCGACCCTCGGCGTCGCCGTCGCGGTGCTGCCGTGGTCGTGGATCGCCGACCGCGTCGGTCGGCTGCGCGCCATGCAGGTGGCCATCATCGCCTCGACCGTGCTCGGCGTCGCCGTCGCGCTCGCGCCCGGGATCGAGGCCCTGCTCGCCCTGCGCCTCGTCGAGGGGATGGCCCTCGGTGGGCTGCCCGCGCTCGCCGTCACCTACCTCCACGACGAGGTGCACGCCCGCCACACGGCAGCGGCTGCGGCTGCCTACATCTCCGGCACGACGATCGGTGGTGCAGCCGGGCGGCTCATCGCCGGACCGCTCGCGGGCGTCGTCGGCTGGCGCCCGGCCCTGCTCACGGTGGCCGCCGTGTGTGCCGTCGCGTCGGTCGTCTTCCTGCGGCTCATGCCGCGGGCGCGTGGCTACCGACCGACGACCGCAGCCACCGCGCGGACCGTCGTGGACGGCATACGCACGAGCCTGCGGGACCCGGCGCTGCTGGCGCTCTACGGCCAGGGGGCCCTCCTCATGGGCGGCTTCGTCGCGGTCTACAACTACCTCGCCTTCCGGCTCGAGGGCCCGGAGTTCGCGCTGCCTGCGACGGTCGGGTCGCTGATCTTCGCCGCGTATGCCGCCGGGACCGTCAGCTCGCGCCTCACCGGCCGCTGGGTGCCGCGTCTCGGGCGGCGGCGCGTGCTCGCCTCGGGCACCGTGACCATGGCCGTCGGCGCCCTGTTCACGCTGTCGGGCGCGCTGCCCGTCGTCGTCGTCGGCCTCCTCGTCCTCACGGCCGGCTTCTTCGCCGCCCACGCGACGGCCTCCGCCTGGGTCGGCGCCCGGGCGACGACCGGGCGCGCCCAGGCGACCGCGCTCTACAACGTCGCCTACTACAGCGGGTCCGCCCTCGTCGGCTGGCTGCTCGGCTACGCGTGGTCGGGACCCGGCTGGCGCGCCGTCGTGGGCGCCGTGGTCGTGCTCGCCGCGGTCGCCCTGGCGCTCGCCCTGACCGCGCTGCCCGGCCGCGATCGGATCGGCACCGGCGTTACGGTCTCCCCGGAGGCTCGCGCGGTGCATGCTGTCCCGCATGAGCGACGGTCCGGTGGGGGGACCGCGTAGGGCGGACATCCAGGGCCTCCGGGCCGTGGCCGTGACCGCCGTCATCGCCTTCCACCTCTTCGGCTGGCCGAGCGGCGGCTACCTCGGGGTCGACGCCTTCTTCGTCGTGTCCGGCTTCGTCATCACCGGGGTGCTCGTCCGCGAGCGCGACCGCACGGGACGGATCTCGTTGCGCGCCTTCTGGATCCGCCGGGCCCGACGGATCCTGCCGCTCGCGCTGCTCGTCATCGCCGCCGTCGTCGCCATCACGCCGTGGGCGTGGGCGGGCGCCAAGGTCGCCTCGATCCACACGGACGCCCTGTGGGCGATGCTCTTCGCCGCGAACTGGCACTACGCCGCCCGCGCCGACACGTACTTCGATACCGGCTCGGCGCCCTCGCCGCTCCTGCACTACTGGTCGCTGGGGGTCGAGGAGCAGTTCTACCTCGTGTGGCCGCTGCTCGTCGTGCTCGTCGTCGCCGTCGCGGGAGGTGTGCGCCGACACCGGGTGGCGATCGGCAGCCTCGCGGCGGCCGTCGGCGTCGCGTCCCTCGTCTGGGCAGCCGCCTCGACCTCCTCCGACCCGACGACCGCCTACTTCTCGACGCTGACCCGCGCGTGGGAGCTCGCGCTCGGCGCCGCGCTCGCCACCGTGCCCCGGTATGCCGTCCGGCTGGCTCCCGCAGCCCGCACCGCGCTGTCCTGGGCGGGGCTCGCGACGGTCGTGACGGCATACGTCCTCGTCACGCCGGGCACGGGCATCCCCTGGCCGGCGGCGCTCGGGGTCGCCGTCGGCACCGTGCTCGTGCTCGTCGCCGGGATCGGTGCGCCGGCACCGGGAGCGGTGCTGCTGACGAACCCGGTGAGCGGCTACGTCGGCGACATCTCCTACGGGCTCTACCTCTGGCACTTCCCGCTCGTCGTGCTCGCCCCGGTCGTGCTCACGACCACGGGCGCGACGAGCGCGGCGATCGTCCTCACGGCGACGCTCGCGCTGGCCGTCATCTCGCACCACCTCGTCGAGCGACCGGTTCTCGACGCGCCACGGGTGCGGCGTCGCAGCATGGTGGCCGCCGCCCTGGCGCTCGTGCTCCTCGTCGTCGGGGTCGGCGGGGCGGCGTCGGCCCGACCCGACCTCTTCGCGGGTGGCACCGTCGTCGCGGCCGACGACCCCGATGGCGCCGTCCCACCTCCGGAGGGCGAGGTGCCCGCGCCGACGGCGCCGACCCCCGAGCCGACGCCCACCGCGACGACCAGCCCACCGACCCGGACGACGCCCCCCGTGCCGACCCCCACGCCGACGCCCACGTCCAAGAGCTGGACGCCGATCCCACTGGGCGCCAGCGGAACCCGCATCCAGGACGGACTCCGGGGCGCCCTCGCGTCGGGGTCGTGGCCGACCGACCTCAACCCCTCACCCGACCAGTGGCAGACGACCGCCGACCAGCGCGCCGCGATGAGCGCCTGCACGGCGACCGACGCCGAGGACCCCGAGTCGTGCACCTTCGGCAACCGCGCCGGGCCCGAGATCATCGTCTACGGCGACTCCATCGGCTTCCCGCTCCTCGCGACGGTCGAGAAGGCCTACGGCAGGACCTACAAGGTGCGCGGCATGACGAAGATCGCCTGTGCCGTCAACGGCGTCGACGCAAACTACGGCAAGGACGAGTGGGCGCTCCCCTGCGTCGACCACCGGAAGATGGTGCTCGACTACGTGCGGAAGGTGAAGCCGAAGGTCCTCATCATGACCGAGACGTACTCGTGGGCCGTCCGCCTCACGTCCCACGCGAAGGGCGCGGCCTCGGCGAAGGAGTGGCTGGCCGCCGACCAGGCGTTCGTCGACGCGGTGCGCGGGAGCGTCGGCACCGTCGTCATCGTCGCGCCGTCGATGCCGGGCGTCGCGTTCCTCGACTGCTACCGGCCGGGTGGGTCGCCGGGACGGTGCGTCACCGGCATCCCGACGTGGTGGGCGCGCACGCGCGACGTCGAGAAGAAGGTGCAGCACGCCGTCTTCGTCGACACGACCCACTGGTACTGCGTCGACGGACGGTGCCCCATCTTCACGACGACGACCGGGACGGTGCTCAAGGGCGACTACCTCCACACGTCGGTGCAGTACGCCCGCCAGCTCGCCCCCGACCTCGCCCATCTGCTCAGGGCCTCCGGCGTCAGGCTGTGAAGGCCGTCGACGGGAGGTCGCGCTCCTCGTCGGCGAGGGCCCGCACGACGCGCTCGGCGACGGCGTCGGGGTCGAGCCCCTGCGGCAGCCTCGGCGCCTCGCCGGCGACCGGTCGGGTCGCCAGACCCGTCTCGGTGTGCGGCGGACGGACGTCGAGGACCCGGATGCGTCGCCGCCGCAGCTCGGTCGCGAGAGCCGCGTCGAAGGCGGTGAGGCCCGCCTTCGCGGCACTGTAGGCCGCCATCCCGGGCATCGCCTTCTCGGCGACGACGGCGCTCACCTGCGCGAGGAAGCCACCCTCCGGGATGACCGCGAGGGCGGCACGGGCGAGGCGGATCGGCGCGACGAGGTCGAGCAGGAGCACCTCGTCGAGCGTGTCGTCGTCGAGGTCCTCGACCGTGCCGAAAGCGACGACACCGGCCGCGTTGACGACCCCCGTGAGGGCTGCGTCCCCACTCGCGGCACGCACGACCGAGGCCGGTCCGTCGGGCATCGTCAGGTCGGCGGCGACGACTGTCACGACGGCGGTGCCGAGCTCGTCGGCGAGCGCCTCCAGACGGGCTCCGTCCCGACCGGACACGCTGACCCGGGCGCCGGACGCCACGAGACGCCTCGCGATCGCGCTGCCGAGGCCGCCGGTGGCGCCGAGGACGAGGACGTGCGCAGAGGCGAGGTCGGTCACCCGGCCATCATCACCCGGCGAACGGCCGGCCGGAAGGTGCGCCCCGGGTCGCTCGGTTCGCCGACGGACGGCTGCGAAGGTGGGTATGTTGTGGTCGATCGCGCGTCGGGGGACGCAGCGCACAGGGGACACGGGGGCAGCACCATGGCGACAGCACACTCATCCGGCCGCGGGCACGACGGTGACGACCGGGAGCTCATGGCTCCGCACGAGGTCGCCCGGATCTTCCGGGTCTCTCCGGCCACCATCACCCGCTGGGCCCGGGTCGGCCTGCTGACCTCGACCCGGACGCCCGGCGGCCACCGGCGGTTCGAGCGCGCCAGCGTCATGGCCCACCTGGAGCGGCTCGTGCGCGAGGGTGACGCGGACCGCAGCCGAAGCTCGACCGGCGACGCCTGACCGCACGCGGCGACACGGCATACGGCGCTCCGCCCACGGGTGTGGGGGGTGTCGGTCATGATGTGCGAGTCATGACGCGATGGACTTCCCAGCAGGTGGCCGGTCTGGCTCCCGACGCCTCGTCGCTGGCCGCTGCCCGGAGGCTCGCGCGCCCCGGGCCGTGGTCCGACACCGGCTCCACCGAGACGTTGCTCTGGGGCAAGTGCCAGGGCTCCGGCAAGACGCCCTACCAGGTGAGCATCGACCTCACCGGGCCCGCGTTCCGGTGCTCGTGCCCGAGCCGCAAGTTCCCGTGCAAGCACGGGCTCGCGCTCCTGCTCCTCTGGGTGGACGGGTCGGGGTCCGTCGCCGAGGCGACCGAGGTGGCCGGGTTCGCCCAGGAGTGGGCCGCCGAGCGCTCGGCCCGGGCCGAGGCGAAGGCCGCCGGGGACGCCGCCCGCCCGGCGAGGACCCCCGACCCCACAGCCGCGGCAAAGCGCCTCGAGGAGCGGCTCGCCCTCATGGACGACGGCATGGACGACTTCGCGCGGTGGCTCACCGACCTCGCGCGCAGCGGCACGGCAGCCGCACGGCACCAGTCCTACGCGTGGTGGGACGGCACGGCCGCGCGCCTCGTCGACGCCCAGCTGCCCGGACTCGCCGACGACGTGCGCTCGGTCGGAGGCGCCGTGAGCGGTCGCCCCGACTGGGCCGAGCGCCTGCTCGTCGCGCTCGGTCGCTGGTGGACCGCCACCCGGGCCTGGTCCGGACGCGAGTCCCTCGACGAGGCCCGGCTCGGCGACCTGCGCGCCTACCTCGGCTGGTCGACGAGCACCGAGTCGGTGCGCGGGGCCGACGCCGTGACCGACCGCTGGCTCGTCCTCGGCGCGCACCGCAGCGACGACGGCCGCCTCCAGCAGCAGCGCACGTGGCTGCGCGGGAGCGCCACCGGCGAGACGGTGCAGGTGCTCGACTTCGCGGCCGGGGGCCAGGTGCTGCCGGTCGCGCGCGTCGTCGGATCCGGGCTCGACGCGACGCTGGCCCGCTACCCGGGTGCCGCCGTGCGGCGGGCCCTCTTCGTCGACGAGCCCACCGTCTCCGACGGCGACGTGCGTATGCCGTCCGGCGCGTCCCTCGAGGACGCGCGGTCGGCGGCGGCCGAGGCCTGGGGCCGCAACCCGTGGGCGCGCCGCATCCCCGTCGTCCTGTCCGACGTGCGCGTCGGAGTCGACCGGGTCGTCGACGCGGACGGTGCGAGCGTCTCCCTGACCGACGACGCCGACGTGTGGTCGCTGCTCGCCCTGACCGGCGGCGGACCGGCGCGCGTCTTCGGCGAGCTCGAGGAGACCCGCCTGCGGCCGCTCACCGTCGTGCTCGACGGCGAGGTGGTCGGGCTGTGAGCGACCTCGACACGTGGTGGCGCGACGTCGGCAACGCCGCGCTGCTGGGCACGGCGCGCCGGCCGGCGCCCCCGCTGCCCGACCTCGGGCGGGCCGGTGTCCTGGGACGTTCCGGCGAGTCCTCCCGCGAGGAGGCCCTCCTCGACGCCGCCGCGCTGGGCGGCGCGGCCCTGCGCGCGGGGCGCCGGCTCGACCACGCCGACCCACCGGAAGCCGCCCCCGACGACCGTCGTCCCGTGGCCCCGCGCCGGGCCGTCCAGCTGCTCGAGCTCGTCATGACCCAGCCTCCGGCCGGGGCCCAACAGCGTAGCGCCCTGCTCGCGCACTGGCTGGGTGCCGCCGACGACGCCGGCTGCCGGGTGCCGCACGCCCTGCTGCCGACGCTGCTCGCGCTCGCCACCGGGGCGCGCGAGCTGCGGCGCCCGACGGCCGCGGTGCTCGACGAACGGGGCCGATGGCTCGCCGGGCTGCGCGACGAGTGGTCGTGGGTCGCCGACGCCTCCGCGGGCGCCGAGGCCCGCACCGCCTCGCGCCGGACCGGCGCCGCGCCGCGGGCCGACGACTGGGCCCGCCTGCCCTCGACCGACCGGGTCACCGTGCTCACCGGTGTCCGGGCTCACGACCCGGCTGCGGCGCGCGAGCTCGTCCGCTCCACCTGGGCCACCGACGCGGCGCGCGACCGACGCGCACACCTCGACACCCTGCGCATCGCCCTCGGCCCCGACGACGAGCCGCTCCTCGAGGACGCTCTCGACGACCGGGCCGCCAGTGTGCGTGAGCTGGCGGCCGAGCTGCTCGACGCCCTCCCGGACTCGGCACGCGCCGCTCGCATGGCCGCGCGCCTGCGACCGCTCGTCCAGCGCACCGGCCTGCTCGGTCGCGGCGTCGAGGTGCGGCTGCCCGACGAGCCGGACGACGCAGCCGTGCGCGACGGCCTCGGCAAGCCCCCGCTGCGCCGCTCCGCCCGCGGCTGGTGGCTCGAGCAGCTCTGCGCCGGCGCCCCGCTCGAGCTCTGGGCCGAGCTGACCGGCGCGGGTCCGGTGGCGACGGTCAAGCGCCTCACCGACGCGCAGGCGACGGACGCCCTGGCCGGCATACGCCGTGCCGTGCGAGTCCGACGCGACCCCGAGTGGGCGGCGGCGCTCCTCGACGGCGGCTGGGACCCGACGCTCGTGCCCGCCCTTCCGCGTGAGTTGCGTGAGCGAGCCGTGCTGAGGCGCGTCGACGCGACGCGCACCAAGCCGCACCACGCGGCCGCCGTCATCGCGGCCGTCGAGCCCCCGTGGTCGGCCGACTACAGCGTCGCCCTCGTGTCCCGGCTCCGCGCCGCACCCCAGGGCTCGGCGATCGTCGTCGCGACGATGCCCTACCTCGTCGCCGGGCTGCACCCCGCCGCGCTCGACGCCGTCGAGCGCTGGCTCGAGTCCAGCGGCGCCGACCAGACCCTGACGACCAACCTGCGCCACCTGCTCCAGTTCCACTCCGTCAAGCGATCGATCACCGAGGCCTTCAGATGAGCGAATCACCCTCTCCCACCACGGTCCTGCGCGCCCACGCCGAAGACGCGTATGCCGCCGAGCTGACCGCCCTCGCTGCCTCCGACGACCGCCCCCGCCCTCCGCGATGGAGGCTGTCGCCGTGGGCCGTCACGACCTACCTCCTCGGCGGCACGCTCGACGACGGCACCGAGATCACCCCGAAGTACCTCGGGTCACGGCGGCTCATGGAGGTCGCCGTCGCCTCGCTCGCCACCGACCGGGCCCTGCTGCTCCTCGGCGTGCCGGGCACGGCCAAGACATGGGTCAGCGAGCACCTCGCGGCCGCCGTCAGCGGCTCGTCGACGCTCGTCGTCCAGGGCACGGCCGGCACGCCCGAGGAGTCGCTGCGCTACGGCTGGAACTACGCGCGCCTGCTCGCCGAGGGGCCGACGCGCGGCGCGCTCGTGCCGAGCCCGGTCATGCGGGCCATGGAGACCGGGACCCTCGTGCGCATCGAGGAGCTGACGCGCATCCCGGCTGACGTCCAGGACGCCCTCATCACGATCCTGTCCGAGAAGCACCTGCCGATCCCCGAGCTCGACTCCGAGGTGCAGGCGCAGCAGGGCTTCAACGTCATCGCCACCGCCAACAACCGCGACAAGGGTGTCAACGACCTCTCGTCGGCCCTCAAGCGCCGCTTCAACACCCTCGTGCTGCCCCTGCCCGACACCCTCGCGCAGGAGGTCGAGATCGTCCGCACCCGCGTCGACTCGCTGGGCCGCTCGCTCGAATTGCCGCCCGGGCTCGAGTCCCTCGCCGAGATCGAGCGCGTCGTCACGATCTTCCGCGAGCTGCGCTCGGGGGTCACCGCCGACCACCGGACCACCGTCAAGTCGCCGTCGGCGACGCTGTCGACCGCCGAGGCCATCTCGGTCATGACCAACGGGCTGTCGCTCGCCGCCCACTTCGGCGACGGCATCGTCCGGGCCGACGACGTCGCGGCCGGCCTCGTCGGCGCCGTCGTCAAGGACCCGGTCCAGGACCGCATCGTCTGGCAGGAGTACCTCGAGACCGTCGTCAAGGACCGCACCGAGTGGACCGACCTCTACCGCGCGTGCCGCGAGCTCGGCTGAGCCCGTGAGCGTTCCTAGGGTGGACGTTCGTGTCGAGGTGCTCGGCGTCCGGCACCACGGTCCGGGCTCCGCACGCTCCGTCGGGCGCGCCCTCGACGAGCTGCTGCCCGACGTCGTCGTCATCGAGGGGCCGCCCGAGCTCGACGCGCTGATCCCGCTCGCCGCCGACCCCGACCTCGTGCCGCCGGTGGCCGGGCTCGTCTACGCCGTCGACGAGCCGAGGCGGGCGGCGTTCTACCCGTTCGCCGTCTTCTCCCCCGAGTGGGTCGCGCTGCGGTGGGCCCTCGAGCACGGGGTCGACGTCCGCTTCGCCGACCTGCCCGCGACGCACCACCTCGCCGACAGCGACGCCGAGGACGCTCCGCGTCGTCCGGGCCGGCGCCTCGACCCCATCTCGGCCCTCGCGTCGGCTGCCGGCTACGACGACCCCGAGCGTTGGTGGGAGGACGCCGTCGAGCACCGGCGCACGTCGTCTCTCGCCCACTTCGCCCACCTGCGCGAGGCGATGGAGGGGGTCCGGGGCGACCTCGAGGTCGACGACGACGCGCGGCGAGAGGCGTTCATGCGCAAGGTGATCCGTGCCGAGATGCGGGGCGGTCGCGAGCGCATCGCCGTCGTCTGCGGCGCCTACCACGCCCCGGCTCTCGACCCGGCATCCTTCCCGCCGGCCAGCCGTGACAACGCGCTCATGAGCAAGCTGCCGAAGATCAAGGTCGCCGCCACGTGGGCGCCGTGGAGCTCCGAGCGCCTGTCGTATGCCAGTGGCTACGGCGCGGGGGTCCGCTCGCCCGGGTGGTACCACCACCTCTTCGTCACCCCGGACGACGAGGTCGTGCCGTCGTGGTTCGTCCGCGTCGCCCGGGCCCTGCGCGGCCAGGACCTCGACGCGTCGACCGCCTCGGTCGTCGAGGCGACCCGCCTCGCGGGCGCGCTCGCCGTCGTGCGGGGCAGGCCGTCGGTCGGGCTCGCCGAGCTGACCGATGCGGCCCGGGCGGTCCTCACGGAGGGCTCCGACCTGCCCCTGCGGCTCGTCGACCGCACCCTCGTCATCGGTGAGCTGCTCGGGAGGGTGCCCGAGTCGACGCCGATGGTGCCACTGGCCGGCGACCTCGCCAAGCAGCAGAAGACCTTGCGGCTCAAGGCGTCCGCGACCTCGACGGTCGTGCAGCTCGACCTCCGCCGCGAGTCCCAGCTCGCCCGGTCGGTGCTGCTGCACCGACTCGCCGTCCTCGACGTCCCGTGGGGCACACAGGTCGACGCCGGCCGCACGACGGGCACCTTCAAGGAGGCCTGGGAGCTCGAGTGGACACCCGAGCTCGCCGTCGCCGTCATCGAGGCGAGCCTCCACGGCACGACGGTCCGCAGCGCCGCCGAGTCCCGCATCGCCGAGGAGGCGGGGGAGGCGGCCGACCTCCGCGTCCTCGGGCGGCTCATCGAGGAGTGCCTGCTCGCCGACCTGCCGGAGGGACTGCGCGCCGTCGTGGCCGCGCTGGCCGAGCGCACGGCCCGACAGCACGACACCCAAGCCCTGCTCGAGACCGTCGAGCCGCTCGCGCGGACGTGCCGCTACGGCGACGTGCGCGGCGTCGACGTCGCCGACGTGGCGCACGTGCTCCAGACCGTCGTCGTGCGTGCGTCCGTCGGGCTCCGCGCCGCGTGCTCGAGCCTCGACGACGACAGCGCGGCCGCCATGCGCACCGCTGTCGAGGCGGCGCACCGCGGTGTGGCGCTCGTCGACCGCGACGACCTGCGCGACCCGTGGACCGAGGCGCTCGTGAGCGTCGGTCGCGACGAGGTCATCCACGGCGCCGTCGCCGGACGCGTCAACCGGCTGCTGCTCGACGGCTCGCACCTCACGCACGACGAGGCGGCCGCGCGCCTGAGCCGCCGGCTCTCCCCCGGCACCCCGGCCCCGGCCGCCGCGGCCTGGCTCGACGGTTTCCTCACCGGCGAGGCGCTGCTCCTCATCCACGGCGACGACCTGCTCTCGATCATCGACGAGTGGCTCGTGGGTGCGTCCGAGGAGGCCTTCGAGGACCTCCTGCCCCTCGTGCGTCGCACGTTCTCGCGCTACCAACCCGCCGAACGCCGCCTCATCGGGACGCACCTGCGCGACCTCGCGAGCGGCACGCGTACGACCCCGTCGTCGACGGACTCGCTCGACCTCGACCGGGCGGCACCGGCGATCGCCGCGGTCGCCCGCCTGCTCGGGATGGAGGTGGCGTCATGACCGACCGCGACCAGCTCACCCGTTGGCGCCTCGTCCTCGGCGGCGAGCAGTCCGACGGCATCGGCGAGGGCGCGAGCCTCGACCCCGACGACCTCAAGCGCGACGAGGCCCTGCGCGAGCTCTACGACGGCGAGCGCCGTAGCGGTCTGGGGGCGTCGGCGCCGCGCGTCGCGCGCTGGCTCGGCGACATCCGTGGCTACTTCCCGTCGTCGGTCGTGCAGGTCATGCAGCACGACGCGATGGACCGCCTCGGCCTGACCCAGCTGCTCCTCGAGCCCGAGCTCATGGAGGCCGTGCAGCCCGACGTCAACCTCGTCACGACGCTCGTCGGGCTGGGCCGCGTCATCCCCGAGCGGTCGCGCGCCACGGCGCGGGCGGTCGTCCGCGTCGTCACCGACGAGCTCGAGGAGCGGCTCCGCTCCGAGACGGTCCAGGCCGTCTCCGGCGCGCTCAACCGGGCGTCACGCACCCGGCGCCCCAAGGCGTCCGACATCGACTGGAACCGCACCATCGCGGCCAACCTCAAGCACTACCAGCCCGAGCACGGCACCGTCGTGCCCGAACGGCTCGTCGGTCACGCCCGGCGGGCGCACCGGGTCGAGCGGCGGATCATCCTCTGCATCGACCAGTCCGGCTCGATGGCCGAGTCCGTCGTCTACTCCAGCGTCTTCGGCGCGGTGCTCGCCTCGCTCCGGTCGGTCGAGACCCGCCTCGTCGTCTTCGACACCGCCGTCGTCGACCTCACCGACGAGCTCGACGACCCCGTCGACGTGCTCTTCGGCGTGCAGCTCGGCGGAGGCACCGACATCAACCAGGCGCTCGCCTACTGCGAGGGCCTCATCGAGCAGCCGGGCGAGACGATCCTCGTGCTCATCAGCGACCTCTACGAAGGCGGCATCGCCGAGGAGATGGTCCGACGTGCATCCTCGATCGTCGCGTCCGGCGCGACGATGGTCGCCCTGCTCGCGCTCAGCGACTCGGGCCGGCCGAGCTTCGACGCCGACCACGCCTCGGCCCTCGCGGCCGTCGGGGTGCCGGCCTTCGCCTGCACGCCCGATCAGTTCCCCGACCTCATGGCGACGGCCATCGAGAAGCGCGACATCACGGCTTGGGCCGCGGCCAACGACATCGTCACGACCCACGAGGCCGAGCCGGCTACCTGAGCGCGGCGACGGCCTCGATCTCCACGAGCTGGTCCGGGTAGCCGAGGACGGTGACGCCGTGCAGGGTGCTCGGCACCTCGTGCTCGCCGAAGGCGTCGTGGACGACGGTCCACGCCGCCACGAGGTCCTCGCGGACGGCCGTCGCCACGAGGACGCGCGTGTAGGCGACGTCCCCCAGCGTCGCGCCGGCGGCCTCGAGAGCGGTCACGAGGTTGGCCACGCACTGCCGGGCCTGGGCTGCGACGTCGCCGGGCGCCACGGTCGCACCGGACTCGTCGAGGGGGCAGGCTCCCGCCGTGAAGAGGAGCCTGGCGCCGGCGTCGGTCGTCGCGGCATACGCGTAGGGCGCGGTGTCGGTGAGCGCGGCGGCCCTGATGAGGCGCACGGCGCTGGTGGGTCGGCTCATGGTCAGGACGCTAGTGCGCGAGCCGACCTGACCGTGACCGACGCGACCGGACGGCATACTCACGCCATGCGACTGCACCCCGAGGAGACCGAGGCGGGGCCGTGGCGTCCCGTCGACGATGCCGCGATCGAGACGCTCCTCGGGACCCTGCTCCCGGACGGACGGGGCGTCCTGCTCGTCGACGGCCGGTCCGGGTCGGGCAAGACGACGTTCGCCGAGCGGGCGGCGACGCTGCTCGGCGGTGCTGTCGTCCACACCGACGACCTCGCCTGGCACCACGACGCGATCGCGTGGGACGACGTCGCCCTCGAGCACGTCATCGGGCCCTGGCGGCGCGGCGAGCTCGTCGACCACCGACCGCCGGGCTGGGCCGCGCAGGGGCGCGACGGTTCCGTGACCGTCCCCGAGGGCGTACGCGTGCTCGTCCTCGAGGGCGTCGGCGCGGGCCGCGCGTCGCTGGCCCTCCACGCCGACGTGGTCGTCTGGGTGCAGGCCGACCGTGACGAGGCGCGCGAGCGCGGGCTGCGGCGCGACGTCGAGCTCGGTCGCACGCGTGCGGAGGCCGAGCGATTCTGGGACGAGTGGATGACGGCCGAGGAGCCCTTCCTCGCCGGCGACCGTCCTTGGCAGCGAGCCGACCTCGTGGTCAGCGGCGACGCTGGCGGCTGGGTGGTGGCGCCGGGCGGTCCTCGGTCATGACTGCAGCGCGCGCTCGAGCGTGCTCCTGATCGTCGCGGGCCAGTCGTCGGGCTTCGGCACGATCCGGAGCTCGGCCTGCGACGACAGCGCGAGCACCCGGCGCTGGTACTGCCTCCAGACACCGTCGATCTTGCTGCCGTCGACCGCCGCCGGCCACGGCTGCACCTGCGCCCCGACGAGGTCGTAGAGCGGCGTGGACGTCACGGGCAGCCGTTCGTAGGCCGTCCACGAGGTCGGGTCGAGGCTCTCCTTGTTCGTCGCGACCGCGTTGAAGCGGCCGAGGTCGGCCCACACGCTGCCCAGCTCAGGGTCGCTCGGGTCCTTCGGCGGCAGGAGCCTGAGCAGGGCGCCGGCGGGTCCGAAGTAGCCCGGGGGGACGGGGTCGAGCAGGACGACGGCCTTGGCGTCGGACTCGTGCCGGCTCATCCACGTCAGCACGATCGGAGCCCCCATGGCGAGTCCCAGGACGACGACGGGCCGTGTCAGCCCGAGCCCCGAGATGACTCCGTCGAGGTCGTCGGCGAGGCTGGCGAAGGTCTGGCGGTCGGGCACCGAGTCGCTCCGTCCGATCCCGAGTCGGTCATAGACACAGACCCGGCCGCGCGTCGCGAGGGTCTGCGGGATCGTGCCCCACGCGTCGTCCATGGCCAGTCCGTAGTCGGCCACGAGGACGACCGACGGGCCGCTGCCGGCGCACCGGGCCTTGAGGTGCCGGCCGGCAACGACGACGTCACGCTCGGGCTCGAGGGTCGGGGTCGCTCGCACGGTCGGGGTTGCTCGTACGGTGGGGGTTGCTCGTGCGGTCGGGGTCGTCACGGCGCCGGCACCGGCGGAGCCGGACGTGCAGGCCGCGAGGGCCGGTGCCAGCGCCATCACGAGCACGACGGTCAGCCACCTCAGGCCGTGCGTGGTTCCGGTCCGGTGCCTGCGTCCGGTCGTGGTTCCCATCTCGGTCTCCCTCTGCGAGAGCGAGGGCGTTGCGTCCTCGACCCGAGGATGACCGTTCAGGGGACGCGTGTCTGTGCGCGCGGCGACAGAGCCGGACAGGAGCCCGGGTGCCGCCGGCTCAGGACGACGCGGGCCGCACGAAGCAGGAGCGGCAGCGTGCCTCGTAGGTGAAGGTGCCGTCGTCCGGAAGGGCCTCGGAGCCGCCGAGGCTGTCGAGGAAGGGCTCGCCCGAGCGGAGGACCTGCGTGTGCGTGGCGCTGAAGTCGCGGCACTGGTCGCACACGGCGCGGCGGTAGGTCACGGTGTCGGGCCCGAGCTCGAGCAGCGCCCGGACGGGGGCGAAGAGCTCGCCGCGGTGGTCGAGGTCGATGCCGGCGACGACGACACGGGTGCCGCGACGCAGGAGCTGGCCGACGACCGCGACGTCGTCGAGGTCGAACATGTGCACCTCGTCGACGGCCACGACGTCGAGCTGCTCGTCGAGGGCCTCGTGCAGGCTGCGCACCTTCGTCGTCGCGAGCACACCACCGCTGCGGGAGGTGACGCCGCTGTCGCGGACGTGCCGCTCCGACTGGTACACGCGGTGTCGCACCCGCGTGAACTGCAGCGGTGACAGCAGCGAGATGAGCGCGAGGCTCTTGCCCGACTTCATCGGCCCGAGGACGACGTCGAGCGACACCTCGGACGCGGTGCGGACGGCCTGCCTGACGTCGTCGATCGTGGTCACGGGCGAGAACGCTATCGGCCCCCGGTGTCAGTCGGTGGCATCGCCTCGCACCCGGGTCAGCGGCCGTAGCCGTTGGCGCCTCGGATCACGTTCTCGATGCACGCGTCGACGGTGCCCGACGTGGTCACCTGACCCACGAGCTCCTTGGCGTGACCGGCGGCCCGGGCCTGCGCTCCGAAGAGCCAGCACAGCGTCGGGTCGGTCTGGGTGGACGGCACGGACACGTCGACCGCCCCCACCTGCGACTGGAGCATCTGGAACTGCTCGTCCTGGTGGCCCACGAACCACAGCCAGCCGATGGTGTTGGCGATGACGAGCAGGAGCACGAGGCCCACGCTCACGGGGCGACCCACTGAGCGCTCCACGCCGCTGAGAGGCGAGTCCGGACCGCGCTGCCCCGGCTGCCCGAGCCCGTCCGGCGCCTCCGCCCGCGTCGTGCTCGTCACCGTCTCGTCCATGCGACTGCCCCTGTCGTCCGTGGCGCTCCCCTGTGCCGGTGAGGCGAAGGTACTCCCAAGGTCGACGCCTCGCCCGGAAAGCAGTCGCCAGGGACGCTGCTCGCCGCCTAGCGTGCCGGGATGCCCATGCACGAGGACGAGGTCCGCGCGACTCCCGAGCTGGTCCGACGGTTGCTCGCCGACCAGTGCCCGCAGCTTGCGGAGCGGCCCGTGACGGCCCTCCCCGACGACGTCGAGGGCACCGACAACGTCCTCTTCCGGCTCGGCGACGCGCTCGTCGTGCGGATGCCCAAGGTCGAGTGGGCCGCGCAGCAGGCCGACTCCGACGCCCGGTGGCTCCCTCGTCTCGCACCGCACCTGCCCGTCGGCGTGCCGGTCCCCGTCCACCTCGGACGCCCGTCCGACGACTACCCGTGGGCGTGGTCGGTCGTCCCCTGGGTCGACGGCACGACCCCGCCGCGCCTCGGCTCCGACGACGTCCCTCTCGCCCGCGACGTCGCGGACTTCGCCCTGCGACTGCGCGAGGTCGACGCCACGGGCGGCCCCACCAAGCCACCGGGCTCGCGCGGCACCCCGCTCTCCCACGTCGACGCGGCGGCGCGCGCCGGCCTCGAGCGGCTGCGCGGCCACGGCGACGCCCTCGACCTCGACGCCGCCGAGCGCGCCTGGGACATCTGCGTCTCCGCCCCGGACTGGGAGGGCGACCCCATGTGGATCCACGGCGACCTCCAGCCCGGCAACCTCGTCGTCGACACCGGCCGCCTAGTCGCCGTCATCGACTGGGGCGCCCTCGGTGTCGGCGACCCGGCTCCCGACGTCGCCGCCGCCCTGTGGACCTTCACGGGAGACGCACGAGACCTCTACCGCGAGACCGTCTGCCCCGACGACGCCACGTGGCTCCGGGCGTGCGGGTGGGCTCTCGCGCCGTCGCTCACCGGCATCGACTACTACCGGCACACCTTCCCGCGAATGGCCGAGCACGGCCGTCAGATGGTGCGCGCCGTCGTCGCCGAGCTCGCATGACCGACCGGCCGAACCACGCACCCCACGACTCCGCGCCTGTCTACTCGCCGGTCACCGGGCAGGCGTGGAAGGCTGCAGGGTGCGACACCACCCCCGTCTGAAGGAGCACCGATGATCTCGCGCATCGCCATCGTGAACCGCGGCGAGGCCGCCATGCGGCTCATCCACGCGGTGCGGGACCTCAACGCCGCCGCGGGTCGCGACGGCCACCGCATCGAGACGGTCGCCCTGCACACCGAGGGCGAGCGGCGGGCCATGTTCGTGCGCGAGAGCGATGACGCCTACGACCTCGGACCGGCCTCGGCCCGCCCCTACCTCGACCACGCCGTCCTCGAGCGCGCCCTGCGCGAGACGAAGGTCGACGCGGCGTGGGTCGGCTGGGGCTTCGTCGCCGAGGACCCCGCCTTCGCCGAGCTGTGCGAGCGCGTCGGCGTCACCTTCATCGGCCCGAGCCCCGATGCCATGCGCAAGCTCGGTGACAAGATCGGCAGCAAGCTCATCGCCGAGGAGGTCGGCGTCCCCGTCGCGCCGTGGAGCCGCGGCGGCGTCGACACCCTCGAGGACGCGAAGGCAGCAGCCGCACGCATCGGCTATCCCCTCATGCTCAAGGCGACCGCCGGCGGTGGTGGCCGCGGCATCCGCCGCGTCGACTCCGACGCCGACCTCACCGATGCCTACGAGCGCACCCGCGACGAGGCCCAGCGCGCGTTCGGCTCGGGCGTCGTCTTCCTCGAGAAGCTCGTCACCGGCGCCCGCCACATCGAGGTCCAGGTCATCGCCGACGGCCAGGGCTCCGCGTGGGCCGTGGGCGTGCGCGACTGCTCGGTGCAGCGCCGCAACCAGAAGGTCATCGAGGAGTCCGCCTCTCCCGTCCTGCGCCCCGAGCAGGAGGACGAGGTCCGCGCCAGCGCCGAGCGGCTCGCCATCGCGGTCGGCTACGCCGGCGCCGGGACCGTCGAGTTCCTCTACCACCCGGGCGAGCGCTTCTTCGCCTTCCTCGAGGTCAACACCCGCCTCCAGGTCGAGCACCCGATCACCGAGGTCGTCACCGACACCGACCTCGTCAAGCTCCAGATCCACGTCGCGAACGGCGGGCGTCTCGACGACCTGCCCGGCGGCCGCCCCACGCAGCGCGGCCACGCCGTCGAGGCCCGCCTCAACGCCGAGGACCCCGACCGCGACTTCGCCCCGAGCCCCGGCCGCATCAGCCTGCTCCAGTTCCCGGCCGGTCCCGGCATCCGCGTCGACACCGGTGTGGGAGAAGGCGACTCGATCCCCGCCGACTTCGACTCGATGATCGCCAAGATCATCGCCCACGGCCGCGACCGCGACGAGGCCCTCGCCCGCCTGCGGCGCGCCATGGCCGAGACGACCGTCGTCATCGACGGCGGCTCGACGAACAAGAGCTTCATCCTCGACCTGCTCGACCAGCCCGAGATCATCGACGGCTCCGCCGACACCGGCTGGATCGACCGCGTCCGCGCCGAGGGCCGCCTCGTGTCGCACCGCCACTCCGGCGTCGCGCTCGTCGCCGCCGGCATCGAGGCCTACGAGGACGCGGAGGCCATCGAGCGGGCCCGCCTGCTCGAGTCGGCCCGCGGGGGCCGTCCGCAGGTGCAGCACACGGTCGGCCGCGCCATCGACCTCAAGCTGCGCGGCACGGCATACAAGGTCATGGTGCTGCGCACCGCGTCGCACCGCTACCGCGTCTCCATCGCCAACGGCGGCGACGAGCACGTCGTCGACGCGACGCTCGACCGCATCGACGAGTATGCCGGCCGCATCGTCGTCGAGGGACGCGCGCACCGCCTCGTGACCGCCACCCACGGCCCCGTCCACCTCGTCGAGGTCGACGGCGTGACCCACCGCGTGTCCCGCGACGAGGGCGGCGTCGTGCGCTCGCCCGCGCCCGCGCTCGTCGTCGCCACCCCCGCGGCCGTGGGCGACGAGGTCGCCGCCGGTGCCCCGGTGCTCGTCCTCGAGTCGATGAAGATGGAGACGGTCCTCCCGGCGCCCTTCGCCGCCCGCGTGCGCGAGCTGCTCGTCTCCGTCGGCAGCCAGGTCGAGACCGGCGCACCGCTCGTGCGGCTCGAACCCACCGGCGACGAGGCCGAGGTCGCCGAGGCCGTGGCCACCGAGACCGTCGACCTCGACCTGCCCGACTCGAACGCTGGGCAGGCGAGCGTGCGCGAGCGCGTCGGCCGCGGCATCGAGGACCTCTCCGCGAGCGTCCTCGGCTTCGACGGCGACCCGATCGGCGACCGCAGGGTGCTCACCGGCTACCTCTCGGCGCGCGACGAGCTCGCGGCGGAGGGCACGATCCCACTGGCCGAGGAGATCGACGTCCTCGAGCTGCTCACCGACTTCGCCGAGCTGAGCCGCAACCGCCCGGCCGCCGAGGAGCGCCACACCGAGCTGCTCGTCCACAGCCCGCGCGAGCACTTCCACTCCTACCTCCAGAGCCTCGACGTCGACCGCGCCGGTCTCTCGGCGGACTTCCGCGACAAGCTCGCCCGCGTCCTGCGCCACTACGGCGTCACCGACTTCGAGCGCACGCCCGACCTGGAGGAGGCGGTCTTCCGCGTCTTCCTCGCGCAGCAGCGTTCGGCGCCCGAGGTGCAGCTCGCGACATCGATCCTCCAGCGGTGGCTCGCCGAGCCGATCCCGGCGCCGCCGCTCGACGCGGCAGCCCGTGACGCGCTCGACCGGCTCGTCGTCGCGACCCAGCTGCGCTTCCCCGTCATCGGCGACCTCGCCCGCAGCGTCCGCTTCCGCTGGTTCGACCAGCCGCTCGTCGACGAGGAGCGCCAGAGCGTCCTCGCCGGGGTCCGCGACAAGCTCGCGGCGCTCGCGGCCGAGCCCGACGCACCCGACCACACGGCGCGCATCGACGAGCTCGCTGCGATCCCCGAGCAGATCGTCCGGTTCCTCACCGAGCGCCTCCACGAGGAGGCGCCGGAGCGGCTACCCGAGCACGAGCCGATGCTCGAGGTGCTCATCAAGCGGCACTACCGCGAGCACGAGCTGCACGGCCTGCGCACCTTCTCCGAGGGCGACCGGCCCTTCGCCGTCGCCGACTACACGCTCGACGAGCGTCCGACGCACCTGACGTCGACGATCGGCGGGGTCGACGAGCTCGTGCCGGGCAGCCCGCTCGACGCGGCCGTCTCCAACGACGTGTGGTCGCGACCCACGGGGCTCCAGTCCGTCGTCGACCTCTACCTGCGCTGGGCGCAGGAGCCCGAGTCGCCGGACGCCGCGAGCGATCAGCTCGCCGCGCTGCTCCAGCAGCTGCCCTTCGCCCAGGACGTACGCCGGGTCGCCGTCGCCGTGAGCGCCGGCCAGGGGCGCCCGGTCGGCTACTTCACCTTCCGCCCCGTCGACGGCACCCTCGTCGAGGACCGCCTCGTCCGCGGCGTGCACCCCATGGTCGGGCGCCGCCTCAACCTGTGGCGCCTCACGTCCTTCGACGTGACGCGGCTCGAGGCCCCCGAGGACGTCCTGCTCTACGAGTGCGTCGCCAAGGACAACCCCGACGACCACCGCCTCGTCGCCCTCGCGCAGGTGCGTCAGGTCGTCGTCGTGCGCGACGAGTCCGGTCAGGTGTCGGGCCTGCCGCACGTCGAGCGCGCCATCGCCAACTGCCTCGAGGCGATCCGTCGGGTCCGGGCGAGCCGCGGCGCCAAGGGTTCCCGGCTCGACATGAACCACGTGTGGGTCCAGATCTGGCCGACCATCGAGGCCGACCTCGGCCAGCTGACGGCGCTCCAGAGCAAGATCGCCCCCGTCACCGCCGGCGCCGGCATCGAGGAGGTCCTCGTGCAGGCGCAGGTCGCCGGGGCACCCGGCGAGGCGCCCGCCCCGATCGCGGGCCGCTTCTTCTACCAGCCCGGCTCGGGCGTCACCGGCTCGCTGGGCGCCCCGCCCACCGAGCCGCTCAAGCCGCTCGACGACTACGCCTCCAAGGTCGTCCGGGCCCGACGCCGTGGTCTCGTCTACCCCTACGAGCTCCAGTCGATGATCGCCGGCGACGGCGGCACGGTGCTCGAGCACGACCTCGACGACTCGGGCACGCTCGTGCCCGTCGACCGTCCGCAGGGCCTCAACAAGGCCGGCATCATCGTCGCCGTCGTCAGCTCGCCGACGGTCCGCCACCCCGAGGGCGTGACGCGCGTCGTCCTCTCGGGCGACCCGCTCCGGTCGCTCGGCTCCGTGGCCGAGGCCGAGTGCGCCCGGGTCATCGCGGCCTTGGACCTCGCCGAGCGGATGCAGGTGCCGCTCGAGTGGTACTCCCTGTCCGCCGGTGCCCGCATCTCGATGGACTCCGGCACCGAGAACATGGACTGGGTCGCCCGTGCCCTCAAGCGGATCATCGAGTTCACCCAGGCGGGTGGCGAGATCAACATCGTCGTCGCCGGCATCAACGTCGGCGCCCAGCCCTACTGGAACGCCGAGGCGACGATGCTCATGCACACCAAGGGCATCCTCGTCATGACCCCAGACAGCGCCATGGTCCTCACCGGCAAGCAGTCGCTCGACTTCTCCGGCGGCGTCTCGGCCGAGGACAACTTCGGCATCGGTGGCTACGACCGCGTCATGGGCCCGAACGGGCAGGCGCAGTACTGGGCCAAGGACCTCGCGGGTGCCCGGGCCATCCTCATGGCGCACTACGAGCACGCCTACGTCAGCCCGGGCGAGTCCGGCCCGCGCCGCGTCACGACGAGCGACCCGTCGCACCGTGACGTGACGCTCTACCCGCACGAGCTGGCCGACTCCGGCTTCAAGACGGTCGGCGACATCTTCAGCTCGCTCACCAACCCGGACCGCAAGAAGCCGTTCGACATCCGCACTCTCATGCGGGCCGTCAGCGACCAGGACCGCGAGCCGCTCGAGCGCTGGGCCGGCATGGCCGACGCCGAGACCGCGGTCGTGCAGGACGCCCACCTCGGTGGCATCCCCGTGTGCCTCATCGGCATCGAGTCCAAGTCGGTGCCGCGCCGCGGCTTCCCGCCCACCGACGGCCCCGACACGTACACGGCCGGCACTCTCTTCCCGCGGTCGAGCAAGAAGGTGGCGCGCGCCATCAACGCGGCGAGCGGCAACCGCCCCGTCGTCGTCCTGGCGAACCTGTCGGGCTTCGACGGCTCACCCGAGTCGATGCGCAGCCTCCAGCTCGAGTACGGCGCCGAGATCGGCCGGGCCATCGTCAACTTCGACGGCCCGATCGTCTTCACCGTCGTCTCCCGCTACCACGGCGGCGCGTTCGTCGTCTTCTCCAAGACGCTCAACCCGCGCATGACGGTGCTGGCCATCGAAGGGTCGTTCGCGTCGGTGCTCGGCGGTGCGCCGGCGGCGGCCGTCGTCTTCTCGCGCGACGTCGACGCCCGCACGGCGTCCGACCCGCGCGTCACCGAGCTCGAGGGTCAGGTCGCGTCGGCCAGCGGCGTCGAGCGCGCCCGGCTGGCCACGGAGCTCGCCGAGCTGCGCAGCTCGGTGCGCGCCGAGAAGCTCGGCCAGGTCGCGTCCGAGTTCGACACGGTGCACAGCATCCACCGCGCCGTCTCGGTCGGGTCGGTCGACGCCGTCATCGACGCCCACGACATGCGTCCGCGCATCATCGCCGCGATCGAGGCCGGCCTGCAGGGCTGACCGGGTGGGCGCGCGGCGTCCCGCGCGCCCACCACCGACACACAGGGGAGCACATGAGCAGCAGCACGCAGGAGTTCGTCGAGCGTGCCCGCGCGGCAGCCGAGGGCACGCCGTATGCCGTCGCGGAGCGCCCGTACGGCTTCGACCTGACGATCGACCTCGCCGACGCCCGGTGGCTCACCATCACGCGGGCGCACGGGCTCAAGCGCGTCTTCACCCACGAGGTGCACCTGAGGGACGATGGCCGCTACGGCATCACCGACGTCGACAACACCGTCAGCTACAGCGGCGGGACCGCGTCGCTCTCGGCCGAGAGGTCGTTCAAGCGTGGCCGGGTGATGAGCTACTCGCGGCGCGTCGAGTTCGGCGTCGACGCCGGGACGGGTCGGGTCGGCAAGGTCGTCGACTACTCGTTCCGGGCCGGCGAGGGACGCGACCTCATCCGGGGTGTGGCGAAGGAGCTCGGCTGGACGGAGCGGATGAACACCGAGCAGCGTGGCGCTCTCGTCGTCGGCATCGCCACGATCGTCCTCACCGTGGGCGCCTTCGCCGCCATCGGCATCCACGCCCTGCTCAGCTGACCAGGGTCACCGGCAGCGGTGCGCGGTGGCGCGGGAGATGGTCACCGACGGCAGGAGTGCGCGTTGCAACGCGCACCTGTGGCACGACGCCGCACCGTTGAGCTGACCCGGCTAGCGCTTCGGGGCCGGCACCCGCAGTGACGTGACGCCGCCGAGGTCGAGCCACACCGCGTCGGGAGTGCGGACGACCCGGACGAGCACGTCGTCGCAGCCCGGGCACCGACCGACGAGGCCCGGCTCGGGCCCGTAGACGCGCAGCGTCGCGACCTCCGCGTCCGCGCCACAGCCGCGACAGTGGACGACGGCCACCGTGACGTCGAGCGCGAAGAGCTCCGAGAGCGGGCCGGCCATGAGGTTGCCGTCGTATGCCGCCGTGGGCCCTGGACCGTCGGGGATCGTCATGGGAGGTCCTCCTTCACGGGCCGCTCGGCCCGAATCGCTCTGTCCGGATGCGGTCGGCCGCGTGGCCGAGCGCGACGAGCAGGTCGGCAGCGCCCTCGACGAAGCCGGTCGGCCCGCACACGTAGCACGTGGGTGCGTCCTCCCCCGTCCAGCCGGGCGCGGCGAGGTCCGACTCGCGCAGCCGGCCGACCGGGCGGTCGTCACCGTCGGGGGCCCGGCGCGTGTGGACGAGCCGGACGTCGACGCCGTCCGTGGCGGCCAGCACCGCGAGCTCGTCGCGGTAGATGACGTCGTCGGGCCCGCGGACCGAGTAGACGAGACGGAAGGGCGGTGCGCCGGGCCCGCGGGCCCGCAGGATCGCCATGAGGGGGACGACGCCGGAGCCGCCGGCTACGAGCAGCACGGGCCCGGGCTGCCCGGTGCGCCAGACGAACCAGCCACCGACGGGCCCACGCACGCGCACGGCGTCACCGACCGCGAGACCGTCGGCGAGGAAGGTCGAGACCTCCCCGTCCGGCACCCGCTGGACGGTCAGCTCGACCCGGTCACCGCGCTCGGGCGCCGAGACGGAGTAGCTCCGGGTCGCCGTGTAGCCGTCGAGCGCGGTGAGCCGCACGTCGACGTGCTGACCCGGCAGGTGACCGGGCCACCCGTCGACGTCGAGGACGAGCGTCACTGCGCTGTCGGTCTCGGGACGTCGCTCGACGAGCGTGGCCTCCCGCCACGCGCGCCGGGCACTCAGTCCCCCTGGTACCGCTGCTCGCGCCATGGGTCGCCGTAGTCGTGGTAGCCGAGCTGCTCCCAGAAGCCGGGTGAGTCCTCGAGCATCAGCTCGATGCCGCGCACCCACTTGGCCGACTTCCAGAAGTAGAGGTGCGGGACGAGCAGCCTTGCGGGACCGCCGTGCTCGGGTCGGAGGTCGTCGCCGTCGTAGCCGTACGCGACCCAGGCCTGTCCGTCGAGGAGGTCCTCGAGCGGCAGGTTCGTCGTGTAGCCGCCGTAGCTGTGCACCATCGCGAAGTCGGCGGCCGTCTCGACGTCGGCGAGGAGGGTGTCGAGCGAGACGCCGCGCCACTCGGTGTCGAGCTTGGACCAGCTCGTGACGCAGTGGATGTCGACGGTCACGTTCTCGGCCGGGAGGGCCATGAGCTCGGCCCACGACCACGTGTGGCGGGTGCCGTCCTCCGTCGCGACCCACAGCTCGAACTCGTCGTGGTCGACGTTCGAGGTGGGGCCCGCCGAGAGCACCGGGAAGTCACCGGTGAGGTACTGGCCCGGGGGCAGCCGGTCGTCGCGGCCGCGTGGCCGACCCTGGAACCCTCGTGTCACGAAGTCCATGCCCAGTCACTGTACGGGGCTGCCGACCACGCCGGACGGCATACGCGACCGGTCGTTCCGTGCGCCACCCCTCCCCAGGACGGCTCCGGCGGGGCAGGATGAGCCCCGTGACGACGACGGTGCCGATGCTGTCGGTGTCGGACGGCGTGGCCACGATCCGGCTCGCGCGACCCGACGCCGGCAACGCCGTGGACCTGCCGACCGCCATCGCGCTGCGCGACGCGGTCGGCGCGGTCGCGAGCGCCGCCGGGCCGGTGCACGTCGTCGTCCTCCGGGCCGACGGCCGGCTCTTCTGCGCCGGCGGCGACGTGCGCGCCATGGCCGCGGCACCCGAGCGCCGGGCCTTCGTCGCCGAGCTGGCGGGGATCCTGCACGAGACGCTCACGGCCCTGCGCGCGCTGCCGGTCCCGGTCGTCGCGGTCGTCCAGGGCGCCGCCGCGGGCGCCGGTGTGGGCCTCGTCCTCGCCTCCGACGTGGTCCTCGCGGCCGACCACGCGACGTTCGTCGCGGCCTACCCCAGCGTCGGCCTGTCGCCCGACTGCGGCGTCAGCGCACTGCTGCCCGCCGCCGTCGGCGCGCGCCGGGCCGCCCTCTTCCTGCTGACCGGCACCCCCATCGACGCGGCGACCGCGCTCGACTGGGGACTCGTCACCGAGGTGTGCCCCGCCCCGGACCTCGACGCCCGCGCCGGCGAGGTCGTCGCCGCGATCGCCGCCCTCCCCCGCGAGGCCGTCGGCGAGGCAGCCCGCCTGCTGCGCCTCGCGGGTGAGCGCCCGTATGACGTCCAGCTCGCCGACGAGGCCGCGACCATCGCGCGGCTCGCCGGGGGCGCCGAGGCGGGAGCCCTCCTCGAGTCCTTCGCCGCGCCCGCCCACCGACCCGACCGACCTCGCGAACGCCCCGACCCCGGAGACACCCCATGAGCGTCAGCACCGCGCAGATCACCTCGAGCACCGTCGACGGCGTCGTCCGCCGCAGCGCCGCGCGCCATCCGGACCGGGTCGCGCTCGTCTTCGACGACCGCACGTGGACGTATGCCGCCCTCGACGCCGCCGTGTCCCGCGCGGCCGCGCACCTGCTCGGTCTCGGACTCGCCGGCGGCGACCGCGTCGCGACGGTCGGGGTCAACTCCGACGCCTACCTGCTCGCCTACCTCGGCTGTGCCCGCGCGGGCCTCGTCCACGTCCCCGTCAACTACGCGCTGACCGGCCCCGAGCTGACCTACCTGCTGCGCGACTCGGGCGCGCGCGTCGCGCTCGTCGACGTGGCGCTGCGCGACGGCGTCGAGGCCGTGCGCGCCGACACCGACCTCGAGCAGGTGCTGCTGCTCCACGGCGGGGACGACGCCGTGCTGCCGCGGTGGAGCGAGGGCGATGTGCCCACGCTCGACGTCGGGACGCGCGACACCGACCTCGTCCAGCTGCTCTACACCTCGGGCACGACGTCCCAGCCCAAGGGCGCGATGATGACGCACCGGGCCCTCGTCCACGAGTACGTCTCGTGCATCGTCGGCCTCGACCTGCGCGAGGACGACGCCCCACTCCACTCGATGCCGCTCTACCACTCGGCCCAGATGCACGTCTTCCTCCTGCCCTACCTCGCCGTGGGGGCGACGAACCACCTGCTGCCCCGCCCCGACGTCGCGACGATCCTCGAGCGGGTCGCCACCCACGGCATCGGCTCGCTCTTCCTCGCCCCCACCGTCTGGGTACCGCTCTCCAACCACCCGGCGCTCGAGACCGCCGACCTCGGCTCGCTCCGCAAGGCGTACTACGGCGCGTCGATCATGCCGGTCCCGGTGCGCGACCGGCTCCAGCAGCGCCTGCCCGGGCTCGGCTTCTGGAACTGCTTCGGTCAGTCCGAGATCGGCCCGCTCGCCACGGTGCTGCGGCCCGAGGAGCACGCCGAGCGACCCGAGGCGTGTGGCCGCACCGTGCTCTTCGTCGAGGCACGCGTCGTCGACCCCGAGGGCACCGACGTCCCCGCCGGGGAGTCGGGCGAGCTGCTCTACCGATCGCCGCAGCTGTGCACCGGCTACTGGAACAAGCAGGACGCGACGGCCGAGGCCTTCCGTGACGGGTGGTTCCACTCCGGCGACCTCGTCACCCGCGACGACGCCGGCTACCTCACCGTCGTCGACCGCATCAAGGACGTCATCAACACCGGCGGCGTCATGGTCGCCTCCCGCGAGGTCGAGGACGCGCTCTACACCCACCCTGCCGTGGCCGAGGTCGCCGTCATCGCAACGCCGCACGAACGCTGGGTCGAGGCCGTCACCGCCGTCGTCGTCCTACGCGACGGACAGACGGTGACCGAGACCGAGCTCGTCGACCATGCCCGCGCCAGCCTCGCGCCCTTCAAGCTGCCCAAGGCGATCCACTTCGTCGACGAGCTGCCCCGCAACCAGAGCGGCAAGCTGCTCAAGCGAGTGCTGCGTGACGACCTGGCTCAGGGGCCAGCCACGTCGTGACCGCGCGCGGCGCCCTCAGACGGGCAGGACGGCATACGCGAGCCAGGCCGTCCAGGCCGCCCACACGCCGAGGCCCGCGAGGTTGGTGCGCGGGTGGAGCGTCAGCGCGGCGAGGAACTCGCGCACGAAGGCGCTCGGCACGAAGTACCAGGCTGTCGGGCCGCCGGTGACGTCGGCGTCGATGCCGAGGCGCCGGGCCAGCAGCGCCGCGCGGCCGACGTGGTAGTTGCTCGTCACGACGCGCAGGGGCCCGGCGTCGCCGATCCCGCGCGACCGCAGGATCTCGCGTGAGAGCAGCAGGTTCTCCTCGGTCGTCGTCGCGCGGTCCTCGGTCGCGACCGACGCCTGGGGTATGCCGTGGGCCATGAGGTACGCGGTCATGGCCATCCCCTCGGACATCGGCTCGTCGTCGCCCTGCCCGCCGCTCGGCACGAGGAGGCACTCGTGGCCGCGGTCGCGCTCTGCGCGCCACGCGTCGGCGGCCGCGTCGAGCCGGTGGGCGAGCAGCTGCGGCACCGTGCCGCCCACGAGTCCCGAGCCGAGGACGACGACCGCCGCCGGCTCGGCGCGGGCGCGGTGGCGCCGGTAGGTCAGGCAGTAGAGCGCGAAGCTGCCGAAGGCGAGCGCCGGGTAGCCGGGCAGGAGCAGGACGACGATCCCGAGGACCTCCGGCCCCGTCGGGACGGCGGCGATCGCGCCGGCGGCACCGGAGCCGACGACACCCGTCCCGACGGCCGTCGCCGTCAGGATCGCGATGCCGAGGAGCAGCGCGAGGACGTTGGTCGGACCCCGGCCCTGCGGGCGCAGCAGGCGCAGGCCGTTGCCGACGAAGAGGAGTCCCAGCACGACCGAGAGGACCTGCGGGAGCACGAGCACGTCCACCCCGACCGCCGACAGCACGGCCCAGAGGGCGCCGAGGAGCAGGACCCCGATCCGCCATCGGCGCGGGTCGGCACGCGCGAGGTGGACCGCGAGGCCCAGGAGCGCCACGACGAGGAGGAGGTCGAGGGCCGGGCGCATGCGACGAGCATGCCCTCCCGGAGGCCTCGTCGCGAAACCGGCTGGTGGCCGGGGCGTCCCGGCCGGTCAGTCTCCCGACTGCACGAGACAGCCGGGGGCCGGCGCCCCTGCGGCCGGGAAGGCCCGGGCCAGCGCGTCGGCGATGCGCTTGCCGCGCTCGGTGTAGCCCCGCGTCGTGAAGTGGATCCCGTCGTCGACGAACCACGACCGGTGCACCTCGGTGCGCCAGTCGTAGACGCGCATGGTCGGGTAGCGGCTGCACGCGTCGAGCAGGGCCGCGTTCCACTTCTCCATCTCACGGTCGGCGTAGGGCCCCGAGGTGTCGGTGGTGCGCACCGTCAGCCACAGCACCGGGTGGTTGCCGATCGGCCGCATCAGCAGGTCGATCCGGTCGGCGAGCGGCACGACACCCCCGACGTACTGGTTCGCGACCTCGTTGGTGCCCATCGCGAGGACCCAGCACCCGGCATACCCCTGCGTGGTCCGTGACGTCACGGCGCTCTCGGCGTTCGGCTGCCCCCGGAACGTCTCGACGATCGAGCGCGCGCCGAGGATGTCCGGCACGAAGCTCGTGACCCCGACGCGGGCGTACTGGGCGGGCAGCCGCGTCGACGCACGGGGTTGGTATGCCGGGTCGACGAGACCGACGGACGTCGAGTCCCCGATGTGCACGAGGGACGTGCACGACGTCCGCGCCGGAGGGTGCGAGGGCGGCGCGGTCGGTGACGTCGTGGACGTCGGTGAGGTCGGGGACGGCGGCGACGTTGACGCCGCGGGTGGGGACGTCGAGGTCGCGGCGGTCGTCGGCGGCACGGGCGGGTCGCCCGGGTCGAGCGCCCGGTCGTCCGCCCGTCCCCCGCCGACGAGCGCGGCCGCGCTGAGCGAGGTGACGGAGACGAGGGCAAGGGCGATCGTGCCAGCGGCGACGGCCGGCATCGACGGCACGGCGCGCGGCAGGTCGCCGGGTCGCGGCCGTCGCGGGCGGAGGGCGCGCCGGAAGCCGCGCCGTCGGATCGGGTCCTCGACGAGGTTCCACGACAGCGTCGCGAGCAGCAGCGTCAGCCCGAGCTGGAGCGCGCCCCTGAGCCCGTGATGCCCCCGCAGCACGTCCGGGCCGGTCAGGGCGACGACGGGCAGGTGCCAGAGGTAGATCCCGTACGACCGCTCGCCGACCCAGCGCAGGGGCCGGACCCCGAGCAGGCGGCCGAGTCGTGACCGCGGGTGCGACACGACCGCGACGAGGCCGGCCGTGGCGAGGGACAGCAGGAGCAGTCCGCCGCGGTAGAGCGACAGCGAGTACTCGTCCGTGAGCGTCATGAGGGCGAGGACGACGACGAGACAGCCGAGGCCGACGCCGTCGAGAGCCCGACGGTCCTTCCGCTCGGGCAGTGGTGGCAGTGAGCCGCGACGCCAGACGAGGGCCACGGCGGCGCCGACGAGGAGTCCTCCGGCGCGGGCGTCGGTGCCCTCGTAGGCCCGCGTGTTGTCGAAGCCCGGCACGGCGAGGAGCCAGAGGAGCACGAACGACGCGAGGGCGAGTGCGGTCGTCAGCGTCGCCACGCCACGCAGCCGACCCCGCACGACGACGAGGAGTCCGAGCATGAGCACGGGCCAGACGACGTAGAACTGCTCCTCGACCGCGAGGGACCAGAGGTGGTCGAAGGGTCCCGGCCCGCCGAACCGCTGGAAGTAGGACTCGCCGTCCGAGATCGTCTTCCAGTTGCTCACGTAGAGCAGGGCGGCCACGGACTCGGCCAGGCGCTCACCCGCGGCGTCGGGGTGGGTGACGACGGACACGAACGACACGACGACGAGCAGCACGACGACGGCCGGAAGCAGCCGACGGGCCCGGTGCACGTAGAAGCGGCTGAGTCCGACGGTCCGCGTACGTTCCCACCCGGCGACGAGGACGCCCGTGATGAGGAAGCCGCTGAGCGTGAAGAAGACCCCGACCCCGAGCAGCCCTCCGCCAAGGGCCGGCACACCGAGGTGGTAGCCGACGACAGCCGCCACCGCGAGGGCACGCACTCCGTCGAGCCCCGGCACGTAGGCGGTCGGGCGTTCTGTCGGTCTGGGCATCGGGTCCGCCAGAGGTCGCCGGGATGCCGAGGACCCCGGATGCCAGCAGGCTAGGTCGCACCGCCTCGCGGGTGGTCGACGTGCGCGGCGAACGCGGTTCGGGCGATTCCGGGAGAACGGTGCACCGAGGATGTGACGCCTACGAGCCCGACGAAAGGCGCATTTCCGGTCGAATCGACAGGATTCACGGGGATCTTCACCCCCACAGGGCACCCCGCGTCCCGTAGCGTGTCCTACTGGAAGGGCCGGGATTGACTGCCACTCCACCCCTCCCTCACGGCTTGGCAGTCAGGTGGGGTCCGGCCCTTCCACCTCCCAGGCGTCAGCCGGAGTCAGCGCGCTCGCGAGCACCCGGCGAGGACCCGAGCGATCTGCGCCTTCTCCGCCGCGGTGACCCAGAGGCGGTAGCGCGACTTCACGGCGACCTGACGCGCGACGTAGGTGCAGCGGTAGGCCTTGTTCGGAGGCAGCCACGACGCGGCGTCCGCGTCACGCTTGGCGCTGTTCGTCGGGCCGTCGACGGCGAGCAGGTTGAGCGGGTCGTTGGCGAGCGTCCTGCGCTCGGTCGCCGTCAGCTGCTGCGCACCCGTGACCCAGGCATCGCCGAGGGCAACGACGTGGTCGATCTGCACCTTCGCCGACGTGGCGCGTCCCCGGACGAAGGTGATGCTGCGCCCGGTGTAGGGATCCGCGAGCGTGCCTGAGACGACGACACATCCGTGTGTGCCGGGCTTCAACCGTTCGGCGACGAGGTCGCGGCGCAGCACGTCGTTGCGGGTGTCGCAGCCGTTGTGTCCGAGGCTCACGTCGACGTCGTCGCTCCAGGCGGGGCCGTACGCGTCCCGGTCGTAGCCGGTCTTGGGGGCCCGGCCCTTGACCGGGAGGCCGTCGAGCGTCGAGAGCGCCGCGCGCGCTAGCGCGGGTGTCAGGGGCGGGACGGGGGACGGCCCGGAGCTCGCGGTGGCTCCGCCTGCCGCACTGCCGGGCACGACGCGGGTCGGGGCGTGCGGAAAGCCGGCGCCGGGCGACGGCAGCGGAAGGCCGCAGCCGGCCAGCGCCACGCCCGCCGCGACGAGAACAGCCAGGAGCGGGGGCAAGGAGCGAGCAGGCACGATCGGCAACCTTGCCACACAATGGAATTGGGAGGCATACGGCTCGCCGAGACGGCTGGCCCCCGGTGTCGGCGTCACCGCGCCGGCTGGCTAGAGTCTGCCGTCGTGCGATCGGTGACCCGCGGTGCTCGGTAGGACTCATGCCCTGTCCGGGGCGGTGGCCGTGCTCGCCCTGACGCCGTTGCTGCGTGACCACGGCGTCCCCGTCGAGGCCTGGGCGGTCCCGGTCGCAGCCGTGACCGCGGCGGGCGCCGCAGTGCTCCCGGACATCGACCACGCGCACGCGACACCGGCACGCTCCCTCGGGCCGCTGACGGCCGGAATCGCCTGGTGCGTGGGACTGGTCAGTGGCGGGCACCGCAACGGCACCCACTCGCTCGTCGGCCTGGCGGCCTTCACCGCACTCGGGGCCTACCTGACGAACGTCGGCGGCCTGCCCCTCGGTCTGTTCCTGTCGTTCCTCTTCGCCCTCGCGGCGGCGGCCCTGCGCGTCACGATGGTCCGGGCGACGGTGGGCCACACCCTGCTCTGCCTGCTCATGGGCGCGATGCTGACTCGTGGCGCCGTGCTCGACTCCTTCCCCGTCGACGTCGTGCCGTGGGCGGTCGCGGTCGGGGTGGTGGTCCACCTCCTCGGCGACATGGCCACGGTGCAGGGCTGCCCGCTCTTCTGGCCGGTGCACGGACACCGCTACAACTACCTGGCCCTGAGCACCGACCACGCCGTCGAGCGCTACGTCGTCGGGCCGGCTCTCACCGTGGCGGCGGCCTGGCTCGTCGTGACGATGGCCGGCGGTGTGGACGTCATCGGTCCTGCACTCCGGACGACCTGGCGCACCGTCCAGCTCGCCGTCCCCCGCTGAGGCGCCCAGCTGACGCGCCGGCCTCGGGTGTGGCCGAGCGCGTCGGCCACACCCGACGCGTCACTGGCAGCAGGCGTTGTAGCCGCGGTCCATCCAGAACTGGGTGGGCACCGGATTCACGAGCGTCGTGTCGCTGCTGAAGGTCGCCGCGGTCTGGCGCCCGGGGCGCATCTCGACGTGGGTGTGCGTGGCAGGGGCGCCGCGAGCCGCCTCGTCGCCGATCTTCTGGCCCTTCGAGATCGACTGTCCCACCGCGAAGCCCAACGGGTTGAGGTGGAGGTAGACGACGGTCTTGTCGTAGGTGGCGTTGTAGACCGCGAGCGTGGACAGCGCATCCGTCGCGTCGCTGCCCTCGGTCACCCGGGTCACGGTGCCGCCGAGGACGGCGAAGACGTCAGCGCCGGACTGGTAGGCGACGTCGATGCCCTCGTGTCGCCCCGGGGTGTTGAGGTAGCCGTCGAACCACGCCGTCACGCGAGCACCCGCCGAGTGGTAGACGCCGTACTCGAAGGCGTCGTTGGTGGCGACGCCGACGATGTGGCCGGCATTCTCGTTCTTCAGCTCCGGACGCAGGTCCGCCATGACGCCCGGGTCGACCGAGTCGATGGCCCCGGAGTAGCCGCTCCGGTAGAAGACCGTCGCCACGGCGGCCTCCCGGTTCCAGACCGACGCGGCGTTGTTCTTGACGCACTGCCCCTGGCCGTTGCCCGCCGAGACGAAGGTGACGCACCCGGACCCGGTGCCGTAGTCGGACTGGCTGTTCGCGAGGTCGACGAGCGACCCGCCGTTGCCGGAGTTGTAGTAGAGGCAGAACTCGCCCGTCTCGCAGACGCCGTTGCGCGCCGTGGCGGCCTGCGCGGTGGGTGCCGCAGCCACGACGGCCCCGGCGAGCGCGGCCGCGACGGCGGCCGACGCGATCGTCTTCTTCATGGTGTCCCCTGTCGTCGTGGGCCATGGCCCCCGGGCCGTCGGGCGGTCGCCCGACGTTCGTCCCGGATCCGACGCTAGGACAGCCGCTCCCGGCCGGCGCGCCGGAAAGCGGGGAGCACTCCCCATCGGCGTGCCGCCGGCAGACCGGGACCGGTCAGCGGCGCGCGATCGTCACCGTGCGGACGCCGTGCAGGTGCAGGTCGGTGCGGTGGAGCAGACCGTGGAGGCCGTCGTCGTCGAGCAGGGCCTCGAGCGTGCGGTGGTCCTCGGCGTCCAGCCGGTCGGTGAGGCCGTGCGCGAGCCGGTCGAACCAGGCTCGGGCGTAGCGGCCGGCGAGCGGATGGTCCGGCGAGCGCTCGTCGATGACGACGTCGTGCTCGTCGACCACCGTCCAGCCGGCCTCGCGGAGCACCTCGTCCCAGGACGCGCCGATGGAGGGCAGCACCTCGGCGTGCACGGCGGAGAGCACGCCGAGCGCCCGGCCCTCGAAACCGGGACGGCCGAGACCGAGGTCGTCGGGCAGGAAGCGCAGCGGCTCGTCGAACTCGGCCACGGCGACCAGACCCCCGTCGCGGGTGATCCGACGAAGGTCGGAGAGAGCGCGGTTCGGGTCGGCGAGGTGGTGAAGCGACATCGAGGCCCAGGTGAGGTCGATCGGGTCCAGGTCGGGCCATCCGGCATCGAGGTCGGCCACCACGGTGCGGACGCGGTCGCCCACGCCGGCGGCCCGCGCCTTGGCGTCGACGCGAGCCAGGGCGAGCTCGGAGACGTCCAGGGCGACGACCTCGGCGTCGGGCAGCCGTCGGGCCAGTCCGAGCGTGCCGGTGCCGGTGCCGGCACCGAGGTCGACGACCCGGGCGGGCGCGCCCTGCTCGTCGGCCGGCGACGACACCAGGGCCGCGGTGACGCGGTCGAGCGCCGCGTCCCAGTAGGTCCGGAGCACGTCGCCGTCGAGGTCGAGCAGGTCGGCGCCCTCGGCCTCGGACGCCAGGTCGTCGTGGCTGTGGCCGTCATGGTCACCGTGTCCGTGGTGGGCGGGGGCGTCTCCGTGCTGTGCGTGCGACATACGTGTCACGGTAGGACACCGTTGCGCACACGGCATACGATCTTGCCGATGACGCAAGAACTCGACCTCGACGCAGTGATCCGCGCCCGCATCCGCGGCCTCCGCGTCGCCCGCGGGTGGTCCCTCGACGCCCTCGCCGGCCGGTGCGGCCTCAGCCCGTCGACGCTGAGCCGGATCGAGACGGGCCACCGCCGGATCGCCATCGACCAGCTCGGTCCGATCGCCCGCGCGCTCGGCACGACCATCGACGAGCTCGTCGACCTCGCGAGCGACGACGACGTCGTCATCCACCCGCGCCGGGACACGACCCAGGGGCGCACGACGTGGTTGCTGACGCGTGAGGACGAGCCGCACGGTCTGGTCGTGGCCAAGATGCGGATCACGGCCACGCGCCACAGCGGCCGGCTCGGCGTGCACCCGGGTCACGAGTGGTTCACCGTGCTGTCGGGGACGGCTCGGCTGCACCTCGGCGAGCGCGTCGTGCTCGTCGAGGAGGGCCAGTCGGCGCAGTTCTCGACGATGGTCCCGCACGCCATCACCGCCGACGACGAGCCGGTCGAGGTCATCCTCGTGCTCGACCGGGACGGACGGCGCGCGCACCTCGACGTCGCTGCGGGCGAGGCGCCCGCGTAGCCCTCAGGACTGGGTGCGCAGGTACCGCCCGAAGTGGGGCACCGTGAAGGCGATGAGGCCGCGCTCGCCGGAGTAGATGAGGCCCTTCTTGATGAGGGCGTCGCGCGCCGGCGACAGCGACTGCGGCTTGCGCCCCAGCACCTCCGCCACGGCGGACGTCGGCACGGCCTCGCGCTCGGTCACCCCGTCGCGGACGTATGCCGTCTCGTCCGCGATCGCTGCGTCGCTCCCCTCCGCGTCCCCCTCCCCTGCGGGCGGGTTGACGAGGGCCGCGTCGGCCATGGCCCGGAGGTACTCGCGCTCGGCCGGCGTCGCCCGCTCGAAGCGTGAGCCGAAGAAGCCGACGGCGAGCTCGGACTCGGCCTCGGGCACCGCGACCCGGATGTCCTGGGCGGTCACGGGTGAGGAGGGCGCGACATCCCACACGACCTTGCCGTAGGCCTGGATGAAGTACGGGTAGCCGGCCGTCACGGCATACATCTCGTCGAGCGCCTCGGGCGTGAACTCGCACCCTTCCTCGGTGGCCGGGCCGACGAGGGCGCGGTCGGCGGAGTCGCGAGGCAGCCGGTCGATGCGCGAGTAGCGGAAGAGCCTCTCGGAGTAGGACTTCGAGGCCGAGAGCACCGCGGGCAGGTGGGGCAGGCCGGCACCGACGACGATGACGGGCAGGCCCGACTGCGAGATCTCGTGGCACGCCGCGCAGAGCGCCGACACGTCGTCCGGGTCGAGGTCCTGCATCTCGTCGATGAAGACGGCGACGCCCTTGCCGACGTCGGCGGCGAGGCCACCGATGTCGGTGAAGAGCTCGACGAGGTCGATCTCGATGTCGCCCGAGTCGGCGCGGCCGGTGACGGCCGGGACATCGATGCCCGGCTGCCACTTGTCACGCAGCTTCGCGCCCGTCGGGGCGTCACGCAGCGCGAAGGCCTTGATGATGCCGAGCACGTGGTCGACGTCCTCGCTGCGCGGGTGACCGAGCTCGCGCACGGCCTGGTGCGCGGCCGCGGCAAGCGGTCGCCGCAGCCGCTGGTCGGGGCGGGCCTCGAACTTGCCCGTGCCCCAGTCGGCCCGCACGGCCGAGCTGCGCAGGGCGTTGAGCAGGACGGTCTTGCCGACGCCGCGCAGGCCGGTGAGGACGATCGAGCGCTCGGAGCGTCCGCGGGCGATGCGCTCGAGCACGACGTCGAAGGTGCGCAGCTGCTCGTCACGGCCGGCGAGCTCGGGCGGGCGCTGGCCCGCCCCCGGGGCGTACGGGTTCGTGATCGGGTCCACGATCGGAGGCTATACGCATCTCTACCGAAAACCTGAGACATCCCGATCGACCCTGATCGGCGCGTCGTCCGAACGCCGGGGCGGAGCGCGAGGCCGACACCGACTCCATGGATACCGAAGTCATTTGATTCGGATTCCACTGAATTCAGGCATGAAAAAGCGCCGTTCCGCACGGTCAGGGGTGGTCATGCGGAACGGCGCGTTGCGACTATAACGCGCTCTGGGGCGAAACGGTCAACTGATCGAAGAGATTTCAAAAACTTCGTCGGGGTGCGCGATCGCGTCCTGCTCGGCGACGAGGAGCATCTCGTCCGAGCCGCTCGCGTGGGTGCGCTCGAGCACGGCATACATCGTCGCCGCGGTGCGGCGCAGGGCCACTTCCGGGCCGTCCGTCAGGTAGTGCGCGAGGAAGACCGCAGCGGTCACGTCACCACCGCCGCGCACCGTCATCGGCAGCATCGGGGTCGTCACGACCCAGGCGTCGTCGGCGGTGACGCACGCCATCTGGATCGAGCCCTCAGGCGTGTCGGAGGTCAGCGCGCTCGTCACGAGGACGACGCTCGGCCCCTGCGCGACGAGCTCGCGCGCCGCGGCGACGAGGTCGGCCTGCGTCGACACCGGGCGACCGACGAGGAACTCGAGCTCGAACAGGTTGGGCGTGACGATGTCGGCCTTCGGCACGACGTGGTCGCGCATGTACTCGGGGATGCCCTCGCGCACGAAGAAGCCGCGGCCGACGTCGCCCATGACCGGGTCGCAGCAGTAGACCGCGGCGGGGTTGGCCGCCTTGACCCGCGCGACGGCGTCGAGGACGACCTCGCCGACCGCCTCGGCGCCCTGGTAGCCGGAGAGCACCGCGTCGATGGCCGGGAAGGCCCCCCGCTCCTCGACGCCGTCGATGACGGCCGCGACGTCGGCGGGCGCGATGAGCGGGCCTCGCGTCGAGCCGTAGCCGGTGTGGTTGGAGAAGGTGACCGTGAGCACGGGATAGACCTCGTGCCCGAGCCGCTGGAGCGGGAAGACCGCGGCCGAGTTGCCGGCGTGACCGTAGGCGACGTGGGACTGGATCGACAGGATCTTCACGGCCTCCACCCTAGCCGCTTGTCTTGACGATCTATTTCTAGTGATACTAGAACTATGTTGTGGCAGGTGGACCCCACGTCGAGCACGGCGTTGCACGTGCAGGTGGCCGCCTGCGTCCGACGCGAGATGGCCTCCGGACGCCTCGCGAAGGGCGACCGCCTGCCCTCGGCCAAGGAGGTCGCCGGCGTGCTCGACGTCAACCTCCACACGGTGCTCCGCGCCTACCAGTCCCTCCGGGACGAGGGGCTCATCGACCTGCGCCGCGGCCGCGGGGCCGTCGTCAGCACCTCCGACCCCGGAGGTGACGCGCGGCTGCGCACCCTCGTCGCCGAGCTCGTCGCCGAGGCTCGGCTCGTCGGCGCCACCCCGGCCGACCTCACCCGACTCATCGAGAGCGAGTTCCAGCGATGACCACCGACCGCCGCCCGACCCACGCCCTGGTCGCGAGCGCCGTGCTGGCTCCCGTCGTGGCCGCGGTCGGCACCGGGCTGGCGTATGCCGTCCGCGACCTGGTGCCGGACCCCGTGGCCGTCCACTGGGGCCTGGACGGCGAGCCGGACCGCTGGCAGCCCTTCGGGGCGGCCGTCGTCACCGCGGCCGTCATCACGACGGTGATGCCACTGGCCCTCGTCGGCCTCGGCGCGCTCATGCACCGCTCCGCCCGGGGTCCGCTCGCCGCCGTCGCCGGTGGCCTCGCCGTGTTCCTCGGCGGCGTGCTCTTCGGTGGCCTCCTCGCGCAGCGGCCGGGACAGGTCCCGCAGGCGTTCCCGCCGCAGTGGGCCGTCCCGACACTCGTGCTGACCGCCCTCGTCGCCGTCGGGCTCTGGCGCTGGGGACGCACGACGCCACCCGAGGTCACCGGTGCCCGCGCGCCCCTGCCCGCCGACGCGCCTCGGCTCGACGTCACACCGACGACCCGGCTCGCGTGGACGGGGCGGGCGAGCCTGCGCGTGGGCCCGACGGCGGCGCTCGCGGTCGTCGTCGCGCTACCGCTCGTCTGGGTGGCGCTCGCCGGGTTCGCCTGGGTCTGGCTGCTGGCGCTCGCCCTCGGGGCTCTCCTCGCTCTCACTCTCTCGGCGCGCGTCACGGTCGACGCCTCCGGCCTGCGGGTCTCGAGCGCCGGGCTCTCGTGGTCCCGCGTGCCGCTCGAGCGGGTGGCGTCGGCCGGGACGACGACCGTCTCCCCGTTGCGCGAGTTCGGCGGCTGGGGCTGGCGGATCGGCGTCGACGGCCGGCGTGGCTACGTCACCCGCGCCGGCGAGGCCCTCGTCGTGCACCGCGTCGGCGAGCCCGACGTCGTCGTCACGGTCGACGACGCCGACGAGGCCGCCGCCGTGCTCAACACCCTCGCCGCACGCGTGGGATGACGAGGTCCCGTGTCAGGATGGACGGCATGAGCATCCCCACGACGACCGTGTCCGAGCTGCCCGACGACGCCGTCCTCGTCGACGTCCGCGAGGCCGACGAGTGGGCCGCCGGCCACGCCCCCAACGCCATCCACATCCCCCTCGCGGAGCTGCCGGCACGTATCGACGAGCTGCCCGAGACCGACGACACCGTCGCCATCGTCTGCCGGATGGGCGGCCGGTCGGCCCGCGCTGTCCAGTGGCTCGTGCACCAGGGCTACGACGTCGCCAACGTCGAGGGCGGGATGCTCGAGTGGGAGCGGGCCGGCAAGCAGCTCAGCGCGGACGGCGACCCCACCATCATCTGACTCGGGGCGATTCGTCCGGTTCACACCCGCACGCGCCTTCTCCGTGTAACGCTGTCGCTCCTGACGGGTCTCACCAGTGACCGACCCGCCGAGCCAGGAGCACCCGGACCATGGACGACCGTCGACCCGATCCCACGCAGGACACCTGGTCGCAGTGGCTGCCCGACCTCGAGTCGCCGGACGCCACGGCCTCGAGCGCGCCAAGCGCGCCGAGCGAGCCGAGCTCACCGGTGATGCCGCCGCCCGTCCCGCTGCCGCCGCCCGCAGGCCGGGTCGACCCGCTGCCGTATGCCACCACCCCCATCGCCGAGTGGGTGGGCCCCCGCAGCGGCCAGGCCCCGCCACCGCCGACCCGCCTCGGCTGGGCGATCCTGTGCACGATCTGCTGCTTCACGCCCTTCGGGATCGTCGCGATCATCAAGTCCACCCAGGTCAACGCGAAGTGGGCCCTCGGCGACTGGGACGGGGCGCGGGCCGCCTCACGGTCGGTCAAGACGTGGTGCCTGGCCGCCGCCGCGACCTGGCCCGGATCCTTCATGCTCTTCAGCTGCCTGGGCATCGCGAACGGCGGCCACGTCTCGATCCACCTCTGACCCGTCAGGCGACCGGGATCGTCGACGGTGGGGTGCAGACGAGCTCGTCGCCCTGCGGCGCCGCGGAGGCCGCCTCGACGACGCCGCCGCCGACCGCGGACGGTCGGGCCTGCCCGGCACGATCGGAGACCTGGACGCAGAACTGCCACTGCTTGACGGCCGGGTCGACCGGGGTCCGCGGGGCCTCGAAGGAGTCACCCGGCACGTCGAGCGTCGGCGGCGACACGGCATACGCCTTCCCGGTGATGCTGGCACCGGGCGCGATCGTGTGGCCGCCCATGACGGGCGCCGCCGCGAAGCGGACGTTCGGGCCGGGAGCGAAACCCTGCTTGCTGAGGCGGAGGACGCCGGACTCCTCGTAGACCCACGCGTGCTTGGCATCGACGTCCATGGGCAGCGTCGCGCTGCCGAGGTCGGCGGGCACGACGTCGTAGGCGAGGATGGGCTTCGTGCCCGTGTTGGTCAGCGTGTAGTCGACGACGAGGCCGGGACTCGCCGCGATGCCGGCACCCGTCGCGCCCACCTCGGGCCCTCCCGGCGCCATCGTCGCCTCGAGGCGCACGCCGCCGGACGTCGCCGTCTCGGCGCCCGCGCCGGCGTCGACCGTCGAGCCGGCCGTGGCCGACGGACCGTCGCCACCGGCGGGCGTGGCGGCCCCGGGTGACGGCGTCGCCTGCCCGCAGGCACTCGTGACGAGCACGGATCCGAGGGCGAGCGCGACGAACGCTCGACCGGGACGAACCGGGTGGAGGGGACCGCGCAGGACGTGGTGGGTCAACGGCTTCATGACGATGAAGACAACCACGAGACCGGAAGCGTTGCATTCCGGACGAATCCGCGCCGGGCCGTCATGCCTGACGGGACGTGCTCACTTGAGCAGCTTGGACATCCGTCGGTCGGCGAGCGGCTTGCCGCCGGTCTGGCAGGTGGCGCAGTACTGCAGCGACGTGTCGGCGAACGACACCTCGCGGACGACGTCGCCGCACTCCGGGCACAGCTGGCCGGTGCGCGCGTGGACCCGCATGCCCGCGCGCTTGGCGTCCTTGAGCTCCTTCGCCGGCTTGCCCGACGCCGTCGTGACCGCGCTCTTCAGCGTGTCGCGCAGGGCGGCATACAACCGGTCGACCACCTCGGGGGCGAGCGTGCCCGCGATGGCGAACGGGCTGATCTTGGCGACGTGGAGGATCTCGTCGGAGTAGGCGTTGCCGACGCCGGCGATGAACTCCTGGTCGCGCAGCAGTCCCTTGATCTGCGTGCGCCGGCCCTCGAGCATCGAGCGGAACTGCTCGAGCGTGAAGTCGTCGGCCATCGGGTCGGGACCGAGGCGCGCGATGCCGGGCACCTGGGCCGGGTCGGTGACGATGTAGGCCGCGAGCGACTTCTTCGTGCCGGCCTCGGTCAGGTCGAAACCGGAGCCGTCGGACAACCGCACCCGGAGCGCGATCGGTGACTTGCCCGGTCGCAGGACGGTCATCGGCAGCTGGTCGGACCAGCGCAGCCAGCCGGCCCGCGCGAGGTGGAAGACGAGGTGGGTGCCGTCGGCGTCGATGTCGAGGAACTTGCCGTGGCGGTGGACGCCGTCGATGGGTGCGCCCTCGAGCGCCTGCGGTGGCGGGTTGAACGTCTTGAGCACGCTGAACGAGGCGAGCTCGACCTTCGTGACGGCAAGGCCGTCCGTCCGCTCGGCGAGGAAGTCGACGAGCGCCTGCACCTCCGGCAGCTCAGGCATGGCCCCAGTCTGTCACCCGGAGCCGACGGAACGGCCCGGACGCGAGGGCTGCTCGTCGGCAGCGACGACCTCGCCGACCTTGCCGGCGCCCTCGAGGACGCGGAGCATCCCGTGCCCGTCCGCAGCCGAGAAGGTCGGCACGGACCGCGACGCCCAGGGACGGATGGGCGAGTCGATCTTCATCGGGTTGGAGAGCACCTGCTCGGTCGGCGACAGGTGCCGGATGCAGATGGCGTCGACGCGGTCGGGGCGCGCCTCGGCGAAGTCGGCGTAGATCTGGGGGTCGTGCTGGCCGTCGTCGCCGACGAGCAGCCACGTGATCTCGGGGAAGTCGCGGGCGAGGCGGTCGAGGCAGGTGCGCTTGTGCGCCTGTCCGCTGCGGAACCACCCGGTGTTGGTGGGCCCCCAGTCGGTGAGCATGAGCGGACCGAGCGGGAAGCCGTTCTCGACGAGGAAGCGGTTGAGGGTGGCGGCCGCGTTCCAGGCGCCGGTCGACACGTAGACGATGGGCGCGCCCGGGTGCGCCGCGAGGATGCGGCGGTACATCGGCGCCATGCCCGACACCGCGTGACGCGCCTTGCCCCTGCGGACGAAGGTGTTGAACGCCGCGATCATCGGGCGGGGCAGCATCGTCGTGATGACGGTGTCGTCGATGTCGCTGACGATGCCGTGCGTCACGCCGTCGGCGACGATGAAGACGTCGGCCGCGACGGGGTCGGCGCCCTGCACCTCGACGACCACCTGCTGCCAGCCCGGGGCGAGGCCGTGGTCGCGGGCGACGATGTCGACGTGTCCGCCGCGGTCGGACCGGCCGTAGACCTCACGGTCACCGGCGGTGACCTTGACCGGGACGCCCGTCGCGGGCGAGGTGATGAAGGCGCGCCAACCCCGGTCGTAGTGGGCCGGGCTGAGGGCACCGGTCGCGTCCTGCCTGGCCTCCGGACCCTCGACGTCCTCACGGCCCTTGCGCCCGAGGAGGATCCGCGCATAGACACGGACGAAGGAGGACGAGCCGTAGCCCACGTGGGTGATGACCCGGTTGCCCCAGCCGCGGCTGCGGAGCACGCGCTCGACCTGCTCGTGGACGGCGTCCTCCACGATGGCGGCCGCGTGCGGTCGGGACATGGCCACAACCTACCCGGCGGGGGTGTCGGGCGAGCAGAGGGAGCGTGGCGGGCGCGCGGCGGGCGCGCGGCGGGCGCGCGGCGGCCGGGTGCCAACAGGTGGACCCCGGCGGGCGCCGGGTCGACGCGGCGGGTTTGATGGACGCCGTGCACCCCATTGCCGAAGTCCTCAGCAAGGCCGCAGGCGGCGACTTCCCGACCGTCGACGGCGCGTGGCAGCGCGTCGAGCCGTGGCGGCCCGGCGTCGAGGGCGTCGTCGCCTTCACCGGGCACGCCTACCTCGCCGTCGACGACGACGTCTCGGACGGCACCCTGGACTCCTTGAGCCCGGACGGCTTCGGCGGCGCGAGCAACCCGCGCCTCGTCTCGCGCCTGGCCGGCACCGGCTGGATCGACGCCCTCGACCTCATCCTCGTGGCCCGCGGAGCCGGCGGCGAGCCCGCGCTCGTGCCGCGCAGCGACCTGCGCAACCACCCCCGCGCCCAGCACGCGACCTCCGTGCGCAGCGACGTCACGACCTTCGGGTATGCCGCCCCCGACGACCACACGCTCGTGACCCTCTCGACGGGGCTGGGCGGACTGCCCGAGGTGGGCCTCGAGACCGATCCGTCCAAGGACCACGTCGGGACCGACGTCGTCCGCGACGCCCTGACCCTCATCGACGAGGGCGACGTCGTCGTCGCGGCCTGCGCGCCCGGCAACGCCCGCGCCCTGCGCGCGTTCCTCGCGGCCGGCTTCGAGCCGGTGGCGTCCGTGCAGCTCTGGCGCCCCGAGCGCTGACCCCGACCGCTGACCTTTGTGGCACTCGAGCACGCCGACGATTGGCGGATGTCGGTCAGTCATGATCGGATCTGCGCGTGGACACCGGCGTTGGCGTGGGCAGTGAGGCACACCGTCGGCCTGCGCGTGCCCACCTGTGGCCGGTCCTCCCTCTCGCGGCGGCGGCCTGGTGGGTCGGCGGCGCGCTGCCCTGGATCCTCGACGGGCTCGGCGCGCGCTCACCACGAAACTGGCCCTACGACGTCGCCACGGGCTCGGCGACCGACGGCTACATCAGCCTCCTGCCGTTCATCACGGCGCGCCTCGGGCTGCTCCTGACGATCACGCTCGTCGGCGGCGGCCTCGCGGCCCTCGCGACGCTCTGGGTGCGTCCCCGCGCCGGGCGACGGCTCCGGGTGGCCGTGCTCGCCACCCTGGGGGCCCTCACGTCCGGCGCCTACACGATCGCCCAGTCGGCGGGGGCCACCCGCCAGCTCGGCAGCGACTTCGACCGCGACGACCGCGTCATCGTCGGCGTCCTCGCCGTCGCGGTCCTCGGCACCGTCCTCGGTCTCGTGCTCGGGCTTCTCGTCGCCCTCGGCGGCCCGGTGCTGCGAGCCCTGGCCGCCGCCCCGCTCGCCGTGGCTCTCGGCAGCTGGGTCAGCGCCGTCGTCGTCGCCCTGCTCGGCCTCCAGCGGTCGCTGGGCCTGCTGCAGTGGAGCTCCGTCGTCGTGGGCGTGGCCGCGGGTCTCGCCCTGGCCGGCCTGGGTCTGCGCCCGGCCCGACGCCTCGTCGCGTGGCTCGCGGCGCTCGTCCTGCTCTCCGTCTGCGCCGCCGGCCAGACCGCCTTCTCCTACCTCGCGTCCTACCTGCGGCCGCGCTCGGGACTGCCCAACGGGCTGCGCGACCACGTCGAGGCGAGCCGCGACGTCTTCCTCGCCGCTCTGTCGCCCGCCAACCAGGCCTGGGGCGTTCACCTCGTCGCGCTCGTCGTCGGCCTGCTCGGGTCGCTCGTGCTGTGGCGCCGGCCGCGCACGCCGCCCCGCGGCGGCGCACGCCAGGCACCCGGCCAGGCCGCCCGGCACACGCCCGCTCCTGCAGACGATCGTCACGCCGGCGCCACGACCTCATGACACGGCGGCCGCGGCCCGGCACGTACCGTGGAGCCATGCTCAGGGGATCTCGTGCCAGGACTCTCGTCGCCGTGTCGCTCTCGGGGGTGCTCGTCGGCACGCTCGGCGCCGGCTGCTCCCTCTTCGACTCGCCGCCGAAGCCCGACGACACCGCTCGTGCCCTCGCCTCGGGGCTGGCGAGCGGTGACCTCGGCGCGGTCACCTTCAAGAACACGACGCCCGCCAAGGCGACCGCCTTCGTCAAGGCCGCCTACAAGGACCTAGGCACGCTGCGTCCGCAGGTGGCCCTCAGCGAGATGAGCCACACCGAGGGCTCCGACCACGCCACGGCCACGCTCTTCAGCCGCTGGGACGTCTCGACGTCCCCGACCGACTGGACCTACGAGACGCAGGTCGACCTGAGTCTCGTCGACGACCAGTGGCGGGTGTCCTGGACGCCCGGCGTCGTCGCGCCCCAGCTCACCTCCGACGAGACCCTCGACCTCGCCCGCAAGTGGCCTCGGCGGGCCGACATCGTCGACTCCTCGGGCGGCAAGATCATGACCGAGCGCGAGGTCGCCGCCGTCGGCATCGACAAGACGAAGGTGTCGGGCGCCGAGGCGACGGCCGCGGCGAAGAAGCTCGCCGCACTCATCGAGATCGATCCCGCCCGCTTCGCGGCGAAGGTCGAGGCAGCCGGCTCCAAGGCCTTCGTCGAGGGCGTCACCCTGCGAGCCACCGACCCGATCATCGAGGAGCGGGGCGCTGCGATCGAGAAGGTCACGGGTGCGCTCACCGTCCCCGCCCTGCAGGTGCTCGGCCCGAGCCGCACGTGGGCCGCCCCGATCCTCGGCACGGTCGGCGAGGCCACGGCCGAGCAGATCAAGGCCTCGAAGGACGCCCTCGAGGCCGGCGACACCGTCGGCAAGAACGGCCTCGAGTACCGCTACGACGCCCGGCTGCGGGGCACGCCCGGCCTGGCGGTCCACGCCGTCAAGCGCGGCGCCGACGGCAGCACCCTCGACAAGCGCGAGCTCTTCGCCGAGCAGTCGACCGAGGGCGAGCCGTTGACGATCACCCTCGACCCCAAGGCCCAGTCCGCGGCCGAGTCGGCGCTCGCCAAGCAGACGAAGCACCCGACCGCGCTCGTCGCCGTCCGCGTGTCGACCGGTGAGGTGCTCGCCGCGGCCGTCGGGCCTGCCGCTGCCGGCACGACCCTCGCCCTGGCCGGCAAGGAGGCGCCGGGCTCGACGTTCAAGATCGTCAGCTCGCTCGCCAACGTGCGCAAGGGCGCCACGGCCGACGCGTTGCTGCCGTGCACCGAGACGCTCACCGTCAACGGCCGCCGGTTCAGCAACTACACGACCTACCCCAAGGACAAGCTCGGCGACATCCCGATGCGGACCGCCCTCGCCTACTCGTGCAACACGGCCTTCATCAGCCAGCACGAGAAGGTGAGCCAGGACGACCTCGTGTCCGCCGCGCAGTCGCTCGGCATGGGCGAGAAGCTCGACCTGCCCTTCACCGGCTTCCTCGGCTCGGTGCCGACGACCGACGACGTCGTCGAGCACGCGGCGTCGTTCATCGGGCAGGGGCGCGTCGAGGCGTCACCGCTGACGATGGCGATCGTCGTCGCGTCGGTCATGAAGGGCCAGACGGTGCGCCCGCAGCTCGTGGCCGGCGCCCCCGCCCTGCCCAAGCCCACGACGCCCCTCGACCCCACCGAGGCGGGTGTGCTGCGTCAGGAGATGCGTGACGTCGTCACCGAGGGGTCAGGCAAGGTCCTGGGTCCGCTCGGCGTCGAGTACGCCAAGACCGGCACCGCCGAGTTCGGCACGAAGAGCCCGCCCGACACCCACGTGTGGATGGTCGCCGGCCGCGGGGACATCGCGATCGCGGCCTACAACGAGGTCGGGGACAACGGCGTGACGGGCGCCGCGCCCTTCATCGTCAGCTTCCTCAAGGCGTACGACCTCCGCTGAGCCCCCGCCCCCTGACCGTCGAGAGGCCACTTCGTGCCGGTCACGGGCAGTCGAAAGGCCACTTCTCGTGACGAGAAGCGGCCTTTCGACGTCGATGAGGCGACAGATTCTGGCCCCTCGACGGTAGGGTGGTGCCGCTGGCTACTGGGCCGTGACGACGTCCACGTCGGCCGCGCGCACGTAGGCGAAGCGGTGGCCGAGGGAGATCTGGTAGTAGCGGTCCTGACCGACGACGTCGACGTGGTCGTTCGGGGTCCCCAGCGAGAACGTCGAGGCACGGTAGTAGTTCGTCGGCACCGTGAGGTCACCGACGGCATACCGCTGGCCCGCCGCGAAGGAGTACTGCAGCGGCGCGAGCGCCTGGACCGGGATGCCCGCCGGGTAGGCCGACGCCTCGGGGTAGGCCCGCCCGTAGACCGGGGCCTTGGCCAGACCGGCCTTGGGCACGACGTAGGAGCCCTTGACCGGGACGGCCGTCGGGTCGGACGCCGGGTTGAGGAACCAGCCCTTGACGCCGTTGAACCAGATGGCCGTCCAGTCACCGCTGCGCTCGGCCACGGCGAAGGTCAGACCGGTCTGGGCCCGGGCCCCGATGTCGGACACGTTCGTCGTCGACGCCGCGCCGTTGGACTTGCGGCCGATGTCGTTGACGAGCGGCGCCGTCTCGGACGGCTGGGTGTGCAGGTAGACGAAGTTGGTGCCCTGCGCGCGGCAGGCGACGCCCGCCGTCGTGCAGCCGGTCACCGGCTGGATGTTGTCCTCGAAGCCGGGGAGGATCCGCACGAGGTCCTGGGCCGCACCGGACTGGTGGGCCGAGAGCGGCGCCCCGAGGAGCTGGAAGTAGTGCTCCCAGTTCCAGTAGGGGCCCGGGTCCCAGTGCATGCCGGCGACGCCGCCCGGGGTCACACCCGGGATCTGGTCGTGGCCGAAGACGTGCTGCATGTCGAGCGGGATGTCGTACGTCGTGGCGAGGTAGCGCACGAGCCGCGCGGACGAGCGGTACATCGGCTCGCTGAACCACTCGGCGCCCTGGGGCGCGAAGCCCTCGTGCTCGAGGCCGATCGAGTGGCTGTTGACGTACCAGTTGCCCGCGTGCCAACCGACGTCCTGCGGCGTGAGGTGCTGGGCGATGTGGCCGTCGGAGCTGCGCAGGCTGTACTGCCACGACACGTAGGTCGGGTCGCTCACGAGCTTGAGGGTCGTGTCGTAGGTCGCCTCGGTGTCGTGGATGACGATGTTGGTGATCTTCGGCGAGCGCGGACGCTGGGCGAGGTCGTGGTTGCCGTAGTCACCGGCGCCCGGGCCGTACTGCTCGTACGGTGCGGGGACCCACTCGCAGTCGAGCCCGGGCGGGCAGTCGACGGGGCCGCCGTTGGGCTTCTTGAGCAGCCCGAGGCGGTCGACCTGCGCCGTGTCGGCCCTGACGGCCGACGGCAGCAGCGAGACCTCCTTGCCGTCGACGGTGCGGCGCGAGGCGCCGGACGCGATGACGGAGTAGGTGTCGTCGGCGAAGGCCGCCGCGACGTCCTCCTGGGCCGAGCCCGAGGCGTCGGCGACGGCGGCGTACCACTGGCCCGCGTCGGTGGACTGTCCCATGGGCAGCCCGAGGCGCTTCTGCGTGGCGGCGAGCAGGGCCGCACCGCCGCGGATGTTGGCGACCTCGTCGGTGCGCAGTGCGTCCTCGGCGAGGCCGGTCAGCTCCGCGGCGCGGCCGAGCATGTCGGCCACGGGTGCGGCCTCCGGAGCGGACGGCTCCCCGAGGCCCTTCGCGTCGGCGCGGGTGCCGAGGTCCGCGTCGACGAGGTGCATCGGGCCGTAGCCGCCGGACGTGCTGTGCCCGGGGTTGAAGTCCCAGCGGGTCTGGGCGTACGACACCGCCTCGAGGACCGTGCGCGGCACGCCGTACTCCGCCGAGGCCGCGGCGAAGGCCCGCTCCCGGCTGGCGGGGTCGCTGCCCGAGGCCGAGGCCGACGGGTCCGCAGCCTGCGCGGCCGGGCTCGTCAGAGCCAGGCCGGCGGCGACGGCCGCGACGGCGCCGAGCGCTGCGACCGACCGCCGCGCCCTGCGGCTTCCCGGAGTTCGGTGTGGTGTGGAGATGGGTATCACTCGATGTCCCTTTCATGTCCCTGGTGACCGCAGGACGCCGACCGCCGACGTGGGTCCGTCGGTGCCCGCCTCCGTGCGAATGGGTGCGTCCGGCCCCGAGCCCGACACACACCTCTGACACCGAGCATTCCCGCGCACCCCGAGGCCCGCCACTTGAAACCGTCACCCAAGCGTTGTCCCGATTCCACCGCGTCGGGCGTGCATCGTCCGCCGCGAGGGGCCACCATGGACGTCATGGGGCGCGCAGGCCTGTGCGTGGGGATGGCCGTCGCAGCACTCTTCGTCGGGGGCTGCGGGTCAGCCACGCCTGAGGACGGGTCGACGGGTGAGGTGACCTCGTCGGCCTCGGCGCCCACGTCGTCGACGACCTCGGCGCTGCGCTTCGGCGCCGCCGGTGAGGACGCGCTCGGATCGTCGTACGGCCCCACGTTCCCGCTGACGTTGCGGCGCACCGGTGGCATCGCCGGCTTCGACGACCAGATCGTGCTCGAGGCCAACGGTCGGGTCCGCGTCGAGACCCGCTCGGTCCACGGTCGCGTGTGCACGCTCAGCGCCCCGCAGCAGCGCCTGCTCGTCACCCTCCTCGCGACGCTCCGCCTCGGCCCCTCGACGGCCCCGCCGCCGACCGACGGGTCCACCGTGCTCGACCCCGACGCCGTCCCCGAGAGCGACCCGATCACGATCTCGGTCACCGACCACCAGGCCCGCGCCATCGACCTCAGCGACCCGTCGCTCGGCGAGATCTCCGGCCTCGTCGGCATCCTCGTCAGCGACGTCACCCTCACGGCGCCCTCGACGACCCGCTGCACGACGCCGACCACCGCTGCGCCGGGGACGCCGACCACCGCGCCCGCCTCCTGAGCGTCCGCGCGGGCAGGAGCCCCCGCCGCACGCAGGAGGTCGGTATGCCGCGGGGCTGACCCGGCGGCATACCGACCTCTGTGGTGCGTGTCCATCTGGGCAGCTCACGCGGCCCGGAGTGCTCGGTCCGTCAGAAGTTCGTCGCGACGTCGTCGACGACGAAGCTCGTCTGGAGCGAGGAGTCCTCGGTGTCAGCGAACTTCAGCGTGACGTTCGTGCCCTTGTAGGCCGTGAGGTCGATCGTCTTCTGGACGTAGGACGCCTTCGGCGTGGACAGGTTGGAGTAGCTCTGCTTCGTCACGCCGTTGATCTGGACGGTGGCCGTGTCGTAGGCGCTCGTCGTCGTGGTCTCGGCCGTGTCGATGCGGATCCAGTAGGTCAGCGCCGGAGCGGTGGCCGTGGCCGGGATGGCGAAGGTCTGCGACTCGTTCTCCGAGCCGGCCGTGCCGTTGCCGCCGAGCCACAGCTTGTACGAGCCACCGTGGGCCGGACGGCCCGTGTTGTTCGTGATCGGGCCCGTCGTGCCGGTCCATCCGGTCTGGCCGGACTCGAAGCCGCCGTTCGTCAGGGCAGCGCCGCCGCCGCCGCCACCACCGGTGCCGCAGGTCTCGGTGCTGGCCGGAGCCGAGATGGCGCCCATGGCCTTGTCGACCGCGGTGCACTCGGCCGAGCCGACGCCGTAGAGGTCCTTGGCCGCCTTGATGACGCCGGTGCGGGCCGCCGCGTAGTTGCTGCTCGAGGTGAGGTACGTCGACAGCGTGCGGTACCAGATCTTCTCGACCTTGAGGTGGCCGATGCCGGTCACCGTCGAGGCGTTGCAGGTGGGGCTGTTGTAGCTGACACCGTTGATCGTCTTGGCACCCGAACCCTCGGAGGCCAGGTAGTACCAGTGGTTCAGCGGGCCGGACGAGTAGTGCGGGTCGAGGCCGCCGAGGGAGCTGCTCCAGCAGTCCTTCGAGCCGCCGTCCTTGCTCGGCTTGTCCATGTAGCGCAGCGGCGTGCCGTTGCCGTTGATGTTGATCTCTTCGCCGATGAGGTAGTCGGGGGTGTCGCTCGGGTTGTTGGTGTACCACTCGACACCCGTGCCGAAGATGTCCGACGTCGCCTCGTTGAGGCCGCCCGCGTCGCCGGTGTAGGCGAGGCCCGCGGTGTTCTCGGTGACGCCGTGGCTCATCTCGTGGCCGGCGACGTCGAGCTCGACGAGCGGGGCCGCGTTGCCCGCGCCGTCGCCGTAGGTCATCTGCGTGCCGTCCCAGAAGGCGTTGACGTAGTTCTGGCCGTAATGGACGCGGCTGCGGGCGCCGGTGCCGTTGTTCCAGATACCGGCGCGGCCGAGCTGGGTGTTGTAGTAGTCGTACGTCTTGCCGGCGCCGTAGTGCGCGTCGACGGCCGCCGACTGGCGGTTGCTCTGGGCGCCGTTGCCCCAGACGTCGTCGGCGTCGGTGAACGTCGTGCCGTTGCCGCTCGTGGCCTGGTTGAGGTCGGTCGTGTAGTTCCCGTGCGTGTCCTTCATCGTGTACGTCGTGCCGGCGGTCGTGGCCAGCGTGACGGAGCCGACGAAGATGCCGTTGCCGGTGCCCTGCTTGACGTCGTCCCAGCTCGTCAGGGTCTTGCCCGTCGTGGCGTCGACGATCGTGTGCAGGCGGGTCGGGGTCTGGTCGGCCTTGATGCCCTCGGTGATGACCTCGTAGGCGAGCTTGGGGCCGGTGGCCGACTGGAAGACGACGAGCTCACCGGGGGTGGCGGTCTCCTTGTTGGCCTTCGACGCGGCGAGACCAGCCTGGTGCGCCTCGCTCTTGGAGACGCTCGGGGTCATCGTCGCGGGGGTGACGTTCTTGCGGTAGTTCCACGTGACGCTCTTGACGGCACCCGAGGAGTCCTTGTGGCTGACGAAGTCGCCGCCGATGACGCGGAGGCCGTCGAGGGTCCGCTCGTAACGGACGTGCGTCGCGCCGTTGGCGTCCTGGATGACGGACTTGACGGTGAGCTTCTCGCCCGACGCGAGGCCGAGGGCGCTCGCGGACGATGCTGCTCGGGACTGCTCGGTCGCCTTGAGGCTCTGCGACTCGGGGGCGGGCGCCTTGTCGCGTCCTGCACCGGCCGCTGCGCCCGCCGGGATCGCCGGCGAGATGGCGAGGGCGAGGGCGAGCAGCCCTCCGGTCGCCAGCCCAGACTTCAGTCGATTCACTGGTTGCTCCTTGTCGAGATGCGGCTCGAGGGCCGCCTGGAGGGAGTTCCGCTCATCTCACGACATGAGATCGGGCCGGAACGAGCGTGACGTTGGCAGCCGCCCGGAACACGGGTCAACGGGGCTTACCAAGTCTTTGCCAAATGCCTCCGAAGTCCGGAGTAGCACTTGGCCGCAGGGGGATTCGCCGCAGGGTCCGACTTGGGCGATCTCCCAGAGTCGCCCGTCGAGGGCCTCGGCCGGCCTTCAGTCGACGCTCGGACGGTGCTCCGCGCGGCCGCGCGCACGGTCGCGCGCACGCGTCAGGTCGGCCGGTGTGTCGACGTCCAGCGCGACCCCGGAGGGGTCGTCCACCGACTGCGTGCGTATGCCGTCGGCGAGGTCGCGCATGCTCCTGCCGTAGGGGTCCCCGAGCTCGTCGAGACGCCCGTGCAGGGCGGCGACGCGCCAGGCCGAGCAGAGCCAGTTGGTGCGTCCGTCACGGTCGACCGTCACGGCGAGGTCGGCCGACCCGAGCGCCTCGAGGAGCCGGTCGACGTGGGCGGAGGTGACGAAGGGCAGGTCCGCGGCCAGCAGCACGACGGCATACGGCAGCGGGGTGGCACTCGCGGCGGCATCGGCGACGAGGGCCTCGACGGCGGTGGACACGCCGGACACGGGACCGCCGCCGGGGACGTGCTCCCACACGACGCGTACGCCGTCGGGGACGCCCTGGCCCGGGCCGACGACGAGCGCCGGGCGGTCGCCGGCCGCGTCGAGCACGCGCGCGACGAGGGGGCGGCCGCCGACGTCGAGGACGGGTTTGTGCGAGCCCATCCGCCGGGAGGCCCCGCCCGTCAGGACGACGACGACCGGGGGCGCTTCAGGTGGGCGGGGCGGCACCCATCGGAGTCTGGCACGGAGTCTGGCAGGCTGAGGTCATGGGACGGGTCACGGTACGGCGCAAGGTCACGACGATCGACCTCGCGACCCCGTCGTCGACGACGCGCCCCGACACCCTCACGGTCGAGGAGCCGCTCGAGCTGCGGGTCAACGGCTCGCCGCTCACGGTGACGATGCGCACGCCGGGGCACGACATCGAGCTCATCCACGGCTTCCTCATGTCGGAGGGGCTGATCAGGTCCGCCGACGACATCGCCCTGGCGCGCTACTGCGAGGGCGCGGTCGTCTCGGGTGAGAGCGGCTTCGACGAGAACACGTACAACGTCATCGACGTGACGCTGGCGCCGGGCGTGGCAGCGCCGGCCGCCTCGGCCACGCGCGCCTTCTTCACGAACTCGTCGTGCGGCGTCTGCGGCAAGGCCAGCATCGAGCAGCTGCGGGCGCAGTCGGCCTTCGACGTGCGCGCCGACACGACGGAGTTCGCGGCCAAGATCATCGCCGAGCTGCCCGACGCCCTGCGCGTCGAGCAGCGGTCGTTCGACAAGACGGGCGGGCTGCACGCCGCCGGCCTCTTCACCGCCGACGGCGAGCTGCTCGTCGTGCGCGAGGACGTGGGCCGGCACAACGCCGTCGACAAGGTCGTCGGATGGGCCCTGCAGAGCGGACGCGTGCCCGGCGTCGGGTGCGTGCTCGTCGTGTCGGGGCGCGCGTCGTTCGAGCTGACCCAGAAGGCGATCATGGCCGGGATCCCTTGCCTCGCAGCGGTCTCGGCGCCGTCGTCACTGGCGGTGGAGTGCGCCGAGGACGCCGGGATGAGCCTGCTCGGCTTCGTGCGCGGCACCCGCCTCAACGTGTATGCGGGCGCGCACCGGATCACGACCACCTGACCACCCGAGCACCCTGACCACCCGAGCGACTGGAGGCCCACCCGTGGCGATCTTCGCGATCCACTACACCTACCCCGACGACGCGACCGAGATGCTGACGATCCGCCCCGAGCACCGCGAGTGGCTGAGCGGGCTCTCGGGGCTGCTCGTCGCCGGGATGTACCAGGACGGCATCGACGAGGTGAGCGAGGGCGAGCCGACCGATCAGGAGGCCGTCAACGCGGCGCTCATCGTGTGCTCGGGCGAGTCGCTCGAGGCGGTCACCGAGGCGTTCGACGAGGACCCCTACTGGCTCGGCGGCCACATCCTGCGCCGCGTCGTGCGCCGGTGGGACCCGCCGCTCGGCCCGTGGGTCGCCGACCCGACCAACTCACCGGGCTGACACCCCGCACCACTCCCCCGGCAACACACCGTGCAGGTCGCGACACACCGGGATCGGACCCGGGTGTGTTGTGACCTGCTCGGTGTGTTGCGGGGGTGGGGGAGGGGGGTCAGAGCTGTTGGGCCAGGCCGACGACGTGACCCTGCGGGTCGGCGATGAGGGCGAACGCGACGCCCGGGACCGTGACCGGATCCTGCACGACCCGGCCGCCGAGGCGGGTCGCGTCGGCGATGGAGGCGGTCATGTCGTCGACGCCGACGAAGAACGTGACGAGGTCGGCATCGCCCTGCAGCGGGCTGATCGCCGTGTAGAGCGCGCCCGGGACGCCCGTCTCGACGAAGGTGTAGCCGGGGAAGGCGCCCTCGGTGGGATAGGTCCAGCCGAACAGGTCGCCGAAGAAGGAGCGGGTGGCGTCGGGGTCGCTGGAGCGGATCTCGGCGTGGACGATGGGGTGACTCATGATGACCTCCGTGGGCTCACGGTCACCGGCCGGTGACCGCTCACCTCGATGACGAACGAGCGGCCCGGAAATCGACACGCGCCCCGCTCGACCGGCCGGTCAGGTCGCCGTGACCTTGCCGGCCTCGACGTGCCAGCGCTCGTCGAGACGGACGTTCTCGAGCAGTCGGCGGTCGTGCGAGACGAGCAGGAGCGCCCCGTCGTAGGAGTCGAGCGCCTCCTCGAGCTGCTCGATGGCGGGCAGGTCGAGGTGGTTCGTCGGCTCGTCGAGGACGAGGAGGTTGACGCCCCGCGCCTGGAGGAGCGCCATCGCGGCCCGGGTGCGCTCGCCGGGTGAGAGCCGACCGACGGCGCTGCCGACCTGGTCGGCCTTGAGCCCGAACTTCGCGAGCAGAGTGCGGCGGTCAGCCGGATTGAGATCGGGCACGGCCTCGCCGAACGCGTCCCCGAGCGGGAGGTCGTCGCGCAGACCCGTGCGCGACTGGTCGATCTCGCCGACGGCGACGCTGGCCCCGAGCGAGGCGCTCCCCTCGTCGGGGTCGACCCGCCCGAGCAGGAGCGAGAGCAGGGTCGTCTTGCCGGCGCCGTTGGGCCCGGTGATGCCGATGCGCCGTCGCGCCTCGACCTGCAGCGACGCCGGTCCGAAGGTCCAGTCACCCCGGCGCACGACGGCCTCGTTGAGCGTCGCGACCACGGAGCTCGACCGGGGCGCCGCGGCGATGCTGAACTGGAGCACCCACTCCTTGCGCGGCTCGGCGACCTCGTCGAGCCGGGCGATCCGCGACTCCATCTGGCGCACCTTGCGGGCCTGCTTCTCGGCCGAGTCCTGCTGCGCCGAGCGCCGGATCTTGTCGTTGTCCGGGCTCTTCTTCATCGCGTTGCGCACGCCCTTGGACGACCACTCGCGCTGCGTGCGGGCCCGCGCCTCGAGGTCGGACTTCGTGCCGGCATACGCCTCGTACGCCTCGCGCGCGTGCCGACGGGCGACCTCGCGCTCCTCGAGGTAGGACTCGTAGCCGCCGTCGTGGACGGCGACGGAGTTCTGCGCGAGGTCGAGCTCGACGATGCGGGTGACGCAGCGGGCGAGGAACTCGCGGTCGTGCGAGACGAGGACGACTCCCCCGCGCTGGCCGTCGACGAAGGCCTCGAGCCGGTCGAGCCCGGCGAGGTCGAGGTCGTTGGTCGGTTCGTCGAGGAGCACGAGGTCGAAGCGGCTCAGCAGCAGCGCGGCGAGCCCCGCCCGGGCCGCCTGGCCTCCGGAGAGGGACGTCATGAGCGCGTCAGGTCCGACGTCGAGGCCCAGCTCGGCGAGCATCGGCGGGATCCGGTCGTCGAGGTCCGGCGCACCGCTGACGAGCCAGTGGTCGAGCGCGACGGCATACCTCTCGTCGGCGGTGGGGTCGTCACCGCCGAGGGCGGCAGCCGCCTCCTCCATGGCGAGGGTCGCGGCGGTGGCGCTCGTGCGGCGACCGATGTGGTCGGCGACGGTCTCGCCGGGGACCCGCTCGTGCTCCTGCGGCAGCCAGCCGACGAACGCGTCGGAGGGCGCGGTCGTCACGGTGCCGCCGAGTGGCTCGTCCTCGCCGGCGAGCAGGCGCAGCAGGGTCGACTTGCCTGCCCCGTTGGCGCCGACGACCCCGACGACGTCGCCGGGCGCGACCGTGAGGTCGAGGTGCTCGAAGAGGGTCCGGTGGGCGTGGCCCCCGGCGAGGTCCTTGGCCACAAGGGTCGCGCTCACGCCCACCAGCCTAGGGGCGCTCGGCCGGTGCCCCGTTCACACCGGGTGGACGGCGACGAGGTCGCCCTCGATGAGCTGGTCGACACCCTCGGGCACCTCGATGAGGCAGGTCGCAGCGGCGAGCGCCGTCAGGTGCCGGGCGTCGGGCGCGCTGACGGTGCCGTCGTCGTGGAGCACGCTCGTGACGAACTGGACGCGCCCCGTGCGGGTGCGTCGGGTCCTGCCGACGTATGCCGCCCGGCCGGGTCGCGTGGGCGGCACCCCGTGGCGTCGGTCGAGCGCCGGACGGACGAGCACGTGGAAGGCGACAAACGCGCCGACCGGCGTCCCCGGCAGGCAGACGACCGGCGTGGACCCGTAGCGGCCGAGCCCCTGCGGGCCACCGGGCTGCATCGCGAGGTGGACGAAGTCGAACGTCGGGAGCGGCTCGCAGACCTGTCGCACGACCTCGTAGGCGCCGGCGCTGACGCCCCCGGTCGTGACGACGAGGTCGACGGCGGGGTCGGCGTCGAGCGCGTCGAGCCTGGCCCGCAGGTCGTCGGGCTCGTCGGAGCACACCTCGACACGGCGCACGTCGCAGCCCGCGGCCTCGGCGAGCGCGGCGACCATGTCGGAGTTCGACTCGTGGATGCCGCCGGCGCCGGGGTCGGCCTCGGGCGGCGCGAGCTCGGCGCCGGTCGCGATGACCGCCACCCTCGTCGGCACGTGGACCTCGACCTTCGTGCACCCGGCCGAACGGCCCAGCGCGATGAGCGCCGCCGTCACGGCCGTTCCGGCGGTCGCGATGACCGACCCAGCCGCCACGTCCTCGCCGCGGGGACGGATGTGCCGGCCCGGTGCGGGATCGAGGTCGACGGTGACGTGCTCGGGCGCGGGGCCGGTGGGGCTAGCGTCGGTGCGCTCGACGGGGACGACGGCGACCGTGCCCTGCGGCACCCGCGCGCCCGTCATGACCCGGGCCGCCTCACCGGGGGCCAGCACGAAGTCGGGTGCCGACCCGGCGGGCACGTCCCCGACGACGGGATAGGCGCGCTGGTCCGGCGAACCCGGGCACACGGCATACCCGTCCATGGCCGAGGCGTCGAAGCGCGGCAGGTCGTCGGCCGCGACGAGGTCGGCGGCGAGGCGGCGTCCGGCGGCGTGGCGGTCGAGCGTCACCTGCTCGAGGGACCCGTCGCCGAGCAGCCGCTCGACGGCGGACCGGTGATCTGCGACGGAGACGTGACCCACGCGCGCCAGTCTGACGCATCGGGCGCCGGTACGTTGAGCCGCATGGCGACCGCTGACGGCTTCAGGCTCGACGGGCTGCTGCTCGGCGTCGCGACCGCGGCCACGCAGATCGAGGGCGGGGACGTCGAGAGCAGCTGGACCGACTGGGCCGACCGCCCGGGCACCATCGCCGACGGCTCGACGCCACGGCGCGCCACCGACTACTGGCGGCGCTGGCGCGAGGACACCCGGCTGATGGCCTCGCTCGGGGTGCAGGTCTACCGGATGAGCATCGAGTGGGCGCGCCTCGAGCCGCTCCCGGGCGTGTGGGACGACGCGGCGTTCGCCCGCTACCGAGAGGAGCTGGAGCTCTTGCGCGACAAGGGGATCCGCCCCCTCGTGACGCTGCACCACTTCAGCCACCCGCTGTGGTTCGAGCGCGACGGGGGATGGCTCGCGCCCGGCGCCCTGTGGGTGTGGGAGCGCTTCGTCGCCGAGGTCGTGACGCGGCTGGGCGACCTCGTCGCGGAGTGGGTGACGATCAACGAGCCGAACGTCTACGTCACCGGCGCGCACGTCTTCGGCGACTTCCCGCCGGGCCACCGGAGCCTGCGCGAGGGGATGCGGGTCTACGGCGTGCTCGCGGCCGCGCACATCCGGGCGTACGCCCTCATCCACGCGCTGCGGCCCGGCTCCGACACGATGGTCGGGGTCGCCCACCACCTGCGGCCCTTCCGGCCGGGCAACCCCCGCAACCCCTGGCACCGCGCGCTGACACCCGTCATGCGCCACCTCTTCCAGGACGCGATCGTGCGGGCGATGACGACCGGGGAGTTCGCGCCGCCGCTGCGCCGACCGGACGGGATCACGCCCGGGCGCTACGCCGACTTCTTCGGGCTCAACTACTACTCCCGCACCACGGTGACGCGCTTCGACGACGGCACGCCGCCGGGCGTCCCGGTCAACGACCTCGGCTGGGAGGTGTATGCCGCCGGGCTCGGCGAGACGGCCCGGTGGGCGTGGGAGACCTACCGCCTTCCCGTCTGGGTCACCGAGAACGGCACGTGTGACGCCGCCGACGCCTTCCGGTCGCGCTACCTCTGGGAGCACCTGTCGGTCCTGAGCGACCTTCGGGCCCAAGGGGTTCCGGTCGACCGCTACTACCACTGGTGCTTCGTCGACAACTGGGAGTGGAACGAGGGCGAGGGCCCGCGGTTCGGCCTCGTGGCCCTCGACTACGACACGCAGGCGCGCACGGTGCGCGACTCGGGGCGCTTCTTCGCCGAGGTCGCCCGTGAGGGCGGAGCGACGGCCGACATGCACGCGAGATACGTTGCGGGACAGACCTATCCGGTGAGCAGCACCGAGGCCCATCACCGTTGAGGTGATCTCGCGCAGACGTCGGCGCGGGCGCGACGACGGGAGTACCGTCGAAGGGGTCGGACCTTCCCGAGGAGGCTGCCATGCGTCTCATCCCTCTCTGTGACGCAAGCTGGGTCTATGACCTCATCCACGAGGTCGAGCCCTCGGCCGGGCGTGACGGACGCGTCTACGGCCAGGGCACCGGCACCCTGACGGGCCGGCTTTCGGGCACGGCGTCGTGGTCGAACTTCCCGCGCATCCGGGAGGGCTGGGCCTCACCGGAGGCCAGGGGCGTCATCCACGTCGACGACGGGGTCGTGCTCTTCACCCTGACCGGCCTGTCGTCGCTGACGGACGGTCGCGGCGTCCACGTCCTCACCTTCCAGGCCGAGGCACCGTCGCACCGGTGGCTCGACGACGTCATCGCCGTGGGCGAGGGCACCATCGACGTCGAGCACTCCCGGCTCCAGATGCGCTACTACGAGTGCCAGGTCGAGCTGCCGCTGCGCGACGCGACGCAGCCCTGAGCAGCCCGGACACGGGAACGCCGCCACGCCCCTCGGTGGGACGGGGCGGCGCCCGGGCAGGCCTTTCCGCTCACCCCTCCGGAGCGGAGCAGGCGCCCTTGTCCCACGTGAAGCTCGAACCGGGTGACCAGTGGCTGACGATCTGCACCTTGACGTTCCCGCCGGAGGTGACGTCGTGCAGGACCCAGTGCTCGGTGTCGGTGAAGACGAGCGGCGCGCCCCCGGCAGACACCTTTCCGCCGAACCACGAGGCGCCCGAGACCGTGTAGAGGTCACCGTTCGACCCCTGCAGCGTGACGCCGCTCGTGTGGACGGTCCCGGTCTCGTGGAAGACCCCACGAGCGTCGACGTTCCAGTGGTCGACCATGTCGACGGTGCCGCTCGTCGCGGTGATGTCGCCCGTCGGGGCGCTGCACTCGAAGACGGCACCCGCCGCAGGGAACGACGAGTGCTCGGTCCCCCCGCTCGCCGGTGCCGCGAAGGCGGCTCCTGATGCCAGTCCGATCGTGCCCAGTGCGGTGATGCCGGCCACGACGGCACGGCTGCGCAGTGAACGCATGACTTCCCCTTTTCCCTGTTGAAGCCGGCGCAGGGCCCCCGAGGTCGCCGGGCGACGCCGTTTCGGCGCCACTCTCCACGGTGCTCCGAAGCACGTCTCCAGAGACGAAAAGGCCGCAACTGTCAGGAAACTCGGAGGATCACGTCCCAGCCTGAGACCGTCCTGCACGCATACCGGGACATTCCCGGTGCTGCGTGGCCGGGCCGCGTACGGCGGTCGTGAGCGCCCGTCCCGGGTGTCAGCACTCGATGACGTTGACGGCGAGACCGCCGCGCGCGGTCTCCTTGTACTTCACCTTCATGTCGCGACCGGTCTCACGCATCGTCTTGACGACCTTGTCGAGCGAGACGACGTGCGAGCCGTCGCCGCGCAACGCGGTGCGGGCCGCGGTGATGGCCTTGACCGAGGCGATGGCGTTGCGCTCGATGCACGGGATCTGCACGAGGCCGCCGACGGGGTCGCAGGTCAGGCCGAGGTTGTGCTCCATACCGATCTCGGCGGCGTTCTCGACCTGCTCGGGCGTGCCGCCCATGACGGCGGCCATCGCGGCGGCCGCCATCGAGCAGGCCGAGCCGACCTCGCCCTGGCAGCCGACCTCGGCACCGGAGATCGAGGCGGTCTCCTTGTAGATGACGCCGATCGCGCCGGCGGTGAGCAGGAAGCGGACGATGCCGTCGCGGTCGGCGCCGTTGACGAAGTTCGCGTAGTAGTGGAGCACCGCGGGGATGATGCCGGCCGCCCCGTTGGTCGGGGCGGTGACGACGCGGCCACCCGAGGCGTTCTCCTCGTTGACGGCGAGCGCGTAGAGGGTGATCCAGTCCATGCCGCGCAGCGGGTCGTCGCTGTTGGCCTCGAGCGAGAGGCGGCGGGCCAGCTCCGGAGCGCGGCGACGCACGCGCAGACCGCCGGGCAGCACGCCCTCGGTGGCGATGCCGTTGCGCACGCACTCCTTCATGACGCGCCAGATCTCGAGGAGGCCGTCGCGGACCTCCTGCTCCGTGCGCCACGACAGCTCGTTCTCGAGCATGATGCGGGCGATCGACTTGCCCGTCTCCTTGCAGTGGGCGAGCAGCTCGTCACCGGTGCGGAAGGGGTGCGCGACCGGCGTCGAGTCCTCGACGATCTTCGTCGACCCGTCGGCGTCCTCGCCGACGACGAAGCCGCCGCCGACCGAGTAGTACGTGTGCTCGGCGACGGTCGCGCCGTCCGCGTCGAGCGCCGTGAACGTCATGCCGTTGGGGTGCAGCGGGAGGGTCTTGCGGCGGTGCAGCGTGAGGTCCTCGAGCTCGATGAAGTCGATCTCGTGCTCGCCGAGCAGGCGGAGGCGCTTGGTCGCGCGGATCTCGGCGAGGCGGCCCTCGACGGCCCGCGGGTCGCACAGCTCGGGCCGCTCGCCCGTCAGGCCGAGGAGGACGGCCTTGTCGCTGCCGTGCCCGTGCCCGGTGGCCCCGAGCGAGCCGAAGAGCTGCGAGCGCACGCGGGCGACCCGGTCGATGACTCCTTCGTCGCGCAGCCGCTCCGCGAAGAGGGCGGCGGCCCGCATCGGACCGACGGTGTGCGAGCTCGACGGCCCGATGCCGACCGAGAAGAGATCGAAAACGCTGAGCGCCATGGAGTCCTGACTTCGTGTCGTCGTTGACGGCTGCCGCCCGGGGGTGGTGGGCGATCCGCTCGAGCCTACGTCCCGGGGGCACCCCCACGCACATGCGTGGATCCGCTCCCCCGGCGCAGGGCGGACGGGCGGCTCCCAGCGCTGACACCTACAGTCGAGGAGTGCCCCAGGTCAGTGCCGATGTCCACGTCCCGCTCCCGCCGTCCGTCGCCCGGGCGCTGGCCGCGACCGTGGGTGAGCCGGCCCTCCGACTGCCCCCGCACGTGACCCCCGAGCCCCTCACCTGGCGCTTCGACGCCGAGGGAGACGGCACGCTCGTCGTGCTGACGCTGGCGTATGCCGTCGACCCGGGTTGGGTGCGCTCGATCACCCACGAGGTCACCCAGTGGTCGCTCGCCAAGCAGCTGCGCACCCACCTCGCGACCCTCACGGATGCCGGTGGCGACCCGGTGCGGGTCGAGCGCGCCCGCTCGAGCGCGGGCGAGGACTGAGGTGCAGCAGCCGCGCTGGGTCGACGCCGCCGCCGTGCGCCGGAGCCTCTCCCCCGACCGCGCCCGCAGGCTCATCCGTCGCGAGCTCGCTGACGGCCTCGACCCGGCGTCGGACCCGGCAAGGCTCGTCGCCGACGTCGGTGACGGCCGCGGGCAGCTGCTCGTCATGCCGTCGACGAACGGCCGCGTGGCCGGGGTCAAGGTGCTCACCGTCGCACCGGGCAACCCGGCGCGCGGGCTCGACCGCATCCAGGCGGTCTACGTCCTCATGGACGCCGACACCCTGGCCCCGTCGGTGCTCGTCGACGGCACGGCCGTCACGTCGCTGCGCACCCCGGCGGTGTCCGCCGTCGCGATCGACGCGCTCGCCCCGGAGGAGGTCGAGTCGGCCGTCATCTTCGGCAGCGGGCCTCAGGCACTCGGTCACGCGGAGGCGCTGCTCGCCATCCGGCACACGACCTCGGTGACCGTCGTCGGTCGCCGGGAGGACGCGGCCCGTGCGACCGCGCAACGGATCTCGGGGCTGGCCTCGACGCACCCGCTCACGACGCGTGGGCTCACCGTCGACGACCCGCAGGTCGAGGCAGCCGTGCGCGAGGCGCAGGTCGTCGTGACGGCGACGTCGGCGGCGACCCCGGTGCTCGGCGACGACTGGGTCGCGGACGGCGCGTGCGTCGTGGCCATCGGGTCGCACGAGCCGCACCGGCGCGAGCTCGGGTCGGCGCTGCTCGGGCGCTCGCTCGTCGTCGTCGAGGACATCGGCACGGCGCACCGCGAGGCGGGCGACGTCATCCTCGCCGCCGCGCAGGGCGCCCTCGACTGGGCCGACGTGCACACGCTCGCCGACCTCGTGCACGGCCGGGTCGAGCGGACGACCGACCGGCCCAACGTCTTCAAGAGCGTCGGCATGGCGTGGCAGGACCTCGTCATCGCCGAGCACCTCGCCCGCGCCTGACACCAGTGAGCCGGCAGTCACAGTCGAGTGAGCCCCCAGTCACAGTCGAGTGAGTAGGCAGTCACATGCGACACAGACACGTGGGATGGGGCGCTCACTCGAGTGGGACGGGGCGCTCACTCGAGTGGGATGGGGGTGGGTCAGGCGGTTGCGACGACGTCGTCGATGGGCTGGAAGCCGTCGTTGAAGGGCAGGATGCGGCGGGCCGTCGTGTCGGGGTGCTCGACGACCGCGCGGATGACGTGGGCCACGTTATCGCGCGAGACCTTGCCGGCCTCGACGCCCGCACCGGTCTCGATGTGGCCCGTGGCGGCGTCGGTCGTCAGGCCGCTCGGGCGCAGGATCGTCCACGCGAGGTCGGTGCCCTGGAGGTGCTCGTCGGCCGCGGCCTTGGCCTCGGCGTACGCGTAGAAGCCGTTGTCCTCGGGGACGCCGTGGTCGGGGCCGGCACCGAAGTAGGACACCATGACGTAGCGCCCGACGCCGGCCTGCGCCGCGGCGTCCATCGAGCGGATCGCGGCGTCGCGGTCGACGGCATACGTCCGCTCGGGGCTGCCACCGCCGGCGCCCGCCGACCACACGACGACGTCGCTGCCGCGCACGAGGTCGGCGATCTGCTCGGTCGTGGCGTGCTCGACGTCGAGCAGGGCTGCCGAGGCGCCGGTCGCCTCGACGTCGGCCACGTGGTCGGGGTTGCGCACGACGGAGGTGACGTCGTGGCCGTCGGAGACGAGCAGCGGGGCGGCGAGCAGCGCGACCTTGCCGTGGCCGCCGATGAGGATGACGCGGGACATGACTCTCCTGGGGGTCGGGGACGGGGGTCTCGTCAGGTCCAACGCCACCGGACCCCTTAGGTATGCCGCAGGCCCGGTCGGGAGCGCGACCGGGCCTGCTGCACGTGCTGGGGTCAGTCGCCCCGGTGGCCGATGAGCCAACCGATGACGACCCCGATGGCGGCAGCCGCTGCGTAACCGGCATACCGCTGGACCAGCACGGGCATCACTGCCGAACCGAGGTCGAGGGGCGCGTCCTCCTCGACGGAGGCCGGGACCCGGCGCGGGGCCGGCGGACGGTGCGCCGCTGCGGGCGCCGTCGTGACCGGCGCGGCCGTCGTGGAGCCGAGGCCGGCACCAACCCCGGCACCGACCCGGGCCCCCGTGTCGGCCGCGAGTGCGTCCGACGCCGTCTCGACGAAGCCGCCGGAGGACGGTGCGCCGGCAGCAGCAGGCGCCGCCTCCGGTGCCGCCTCGGGACCGGTCAGCTGCTTCTCGATGCACGCGACGAAAGCGTTGAGCAGCTTGTCGGACACGTCCTGCATGACGCCGCGGCCGAACTGCGCCGGCTTGCCCGTGACCGCGAGGTCGGTGACGACGTCGGCGCGGGTGCCGTCGCCGTCGGGGCTCAGGGTGATCGTCACGGTGGCGCCGGCCGTGCCGTTGCCCCGCTTGTCCTTGCCCTTGGCCTCGATGACGGCGTGGTGCGCCGCGTCGTCGCGCTCGACGAACGAGCCCGACCCGGAGTAGACGAGCGCGATCGGCCCGAGCTTGACCTTGACCGTGCCGGAGAAGCCGTCGTCGGTCACCTCCGTCACGGTCGCCCCGGGGAAACAGCTGCCGACGCGCTCGAGGTCCATGAAGAGGGCCCAGGCGTCGTCGACCGAGGTCGGCACGGTGAAGGAGTGCGTCAGGTCCATCCGGGCATCACGCTCCTGCCGCGGCGAGGACCGCACGCCGCGTCAGCACCGTGGCGAGGTGCTTGCGGTAGTCGGCGTCGCCGTTGAGGTCCGACGGCGGGTTGGTGCCGTCGGTGACGGAGGCGACGGCCGCGCGAACGGCCTCGTCGGTCGCCGGCTGCCCGACGAGGGCCTCCTCGACGGAGCGCGCCCGCAGCGGGGTCGAGCCCATGTTGGTCAGGCCGACGCGGGCCTCGGCGATCGAGCCGCCCTCGCCGCGCACCGTGGCCGCGACGCCGACGATCGACCACTGGTGGCTGACGCGGACGAACTTCTCGTAGTGCGCGCCCCAGCCCGTGTGCTTCGGGATGCGGATCTGCGTCAGCAGCTCGCCCTCGCCGACCGCCGTCGCGAAGAGGTCCTCGAAGAAGTCCTCCGCCGCGACCGTGCGGGTCGAGCCGTCCGCGCCCGCGATGACGAGCTCGGCGCCCAGCGCGAGCGCCGGCGCACCGACGTCACCGGCCGGGTCGGCGTGCACGAGCGCGCCGCCGATGGTGCCGCGGTGGCGGATCTGCGGGTCGGCGACGGTCGCGATCGCCTTGGACAGCAGGGCCGCGTGGGTCGTGACGGCCTCGGAGGCGAGCACGGCGGCATACGTCGTCATGGCTCCGATGACGAGGTGGTCACCGTCCTCAGAGACGCCCTGGAGCTCGGGGATGCGGCCGAGGTCGATGACGACCCCGGGTGCGTTGAGCCGCATGCGCAGGATCGGCAGCAGGGACTGACCGCCGGCCAGCACCTTGGCGTCGTCACCGTGCTCGGCGAGCGCTGCGACGGCGTCCGCCACCGACGTCGGTGCGAGGTAGTCGAACTGTGCGGGGATCATGCCTGGCTCCCTTCGGCCGCGGCGCCGGGATCCTGGTTGGGCACGCCCTCGTCGAAGTGCGGCTGCGCGTCGCGCTCGCCCTCGCCGGGCACCGAACGGCCCTTCTGGATCGCCTTCCACACCCGCTCGGGCGTGCACGGCATGAGGATGTCGTTGACACCGAACGAGCGCACGGCGTCGACGATGGCGTTGACGACGGCCGGGGTCGAGGCGATGCAGCCCGCCTCGCCGACACCCTTGGTGCCGAGCGAGTTGTACGTCGACGGCGAGTAGGTGTGGTCGGTGACGAAGCTGATCGTGTCGGCCGACGTCGGCAGGGTGTAGTCGACGAACGAGCCGGTGACGAGGGTGCCCTGGTCGTCGTACTCCGCCCCCTCCCAGAGGGCCTGGGCGATGCCCTGGACGAGGCCACCGTGGACCTGCCCCTCGACGATGAGCGGGTTGATGATGTTGCCGATGTCGTCGACGCAGACGTACTTGCGCATCGTCGAGGCCCCGGTCTCGGTGTCGACCTCCATCGCGCACAGGTGGGTGCCGTGCGGGAAGGAGAAGTTGTCGGGGTCGAAGGTGGCGTCGGCGTCGATCGACGGCTCCATCCCGTCGGGCAGGTTGTGGCCGGTCCACGTCGCGAGCGCCACCTCGGGCATCGAGATGCCCTTGTCGGTGCCCTTGACGCCGAACGTCCCGGCCGAGAACTCGATGTCGTCGACGCTCGCCTCGAGGAGGTGGGCCGCGACGACCTTGGCCTTCTCGATGACCTTGTCGGCGGCCCGGACGACGGCCTCGGCTCCGACGACGAGCGAGCGCGAGCCGTAGGTGTCCATGCCCTTGGGTGCGATCTGCGTGTCGCCGTGGAGCACCTCGACGTTCTCGAAGGGCACGCCGAGCTTGTCGGCGACGATCTGGCTCCACGCCGTCTCGTGGCCCTGGCCGTGCGGCGAGACGCCGGTGATGACCTCGACCGTGCCGGTGGCGAGCATCCGGATGCTGGCGCTCTCCCAGCCGCCGGCGCCGTAGTTGAGCGCGCCGAGGATGCGGGACGGCGCGAGGCCGCACATCTCGGTGAACGTCGAGATGCCGATGCCGAGCTGGACCGGGTCGTTGCTCTCGCGGCGCTGCTTCTGCTCCGCGCGCAGCTCGTCGTAGCCGAAGAGCTCCTTGGCCTTGGCCGTGGCCGCCTCGTAGTTGCCCGAGTCGTACGTCATGCCCGCCACCGTGGTGAACGGGAACTCGTCGTGGGTGATCCAGTTCTTCTCGCGGATCTCGAGCGGGTCGACCCCGACCTCGGCCGCGAGCTCGTCCATGAGCCGCTCGATGGCATACGTCGCCTCGGGCCGGCCGGCGCCGCGGTAGGCGTCGACCCACGTCTTGTTCGTGTAGTAGTTCGTCAGGTTGAACTGGTACGACGCGAACTTGTAGATCGAGTTGAACATCCACGCGCCGAGGACCGGCACGCCGCCACCGACGAGCGCGGCATACGCCCCGAGGTCGGCCATGAGCTCGACCTTGAGGCCGGTGACCCGGCCGTCCTTCTCGGCGGCGAGCGTCAGCTTCTGCCACTGGTCACGGCCGTGGTGGCCCGAGACCATCGTCTCGGAGCGGGTCTCGGTGTACTTGACGGCCTTGCCGAGCTTGCGCGCGACGGCGAGCGTCGCGAACTCCTCCGGGGTCGTCTGCAGCTTGCCGCCGAAACCGCCGCCGACGTCGGGGGCGATGACGCGGATCTTCGACTCGGGCAGGCCCGTCGTGGCGGCGATGCAGAAACGCAGCACGTGCGGCACCTGCGTGGACGACCACATCGTCACCTGCTCGCCGGTCGGGTCGACGACGGTCGAGCGCGGCTCCATGAAGGCGGGGATGAGCCGCTGCTGGCGGTACTCGCGCTCGATGAGGATGCCGCCCTCGCGGGCCGTGGCGATGGCCTCCTCGATGTCGCCGCCGGAGCCCTGTCCGGCCGAGTCGAGCTGCCACGTGGCGCTCGTGTTGGTGCCGAGGCTGGGGTGGGCGAGCACCTCGTCCTTCGCGGCCTCCTTGAGGTCGAGGACCGCGGGCAGCTCGTCGTAGTCGACGTCGACGAGCTCGGCGGCGTCGCGGGCCTCGGCCGCCGTGCGGGCGGCGACGACGGCGACGATCTCACCGGCGTGCGCGACGTGCGAGACGGCGACGGGCAGGTGGTCGGGGCTCTTCTGCTCGGCGGAGACGGGCCAGGCGGTGATGTTGACGCCCTGGATGTCCTTGAGGTCCTCGCCGGTGAAGACGGCGACGACGCCGGACGATCCCTTGGCCTCGGAGGTGTCGATCGCGCTGATCGTGGCGTGGGCGAAGGGGCTGCGCACCATGGCGAGGTGCAGCATGCCGGGGAGCTGGATGTTGTCGGTCCACCGGGTGCGTCCGGTGATGAGGCGCTGGTCCTCCTTGCGGGTGCGCGACTTGCCGATCTCGGGTGTCGGCGCGTCGGCCGCGCGGTCCTCGGTGATCGTCATGACGACACCGCCTGCGAGCTCGCCGGGCTTGCCGCGCTGGCTGAGCTGGCTGAGCTGGCTGAGCTGGCTGAGCTCATGGTGCCGGCCGCCTGCTGCACGGCCTTGACGATGTTGTGGTAGCCGGTGCAGCGACAGAGGTTGCCCTCGAGACCCTCGCGGATCTCCTGCTCGCTGGGGTCGGGGTTGTTCTTGAGGACGTCACACGCCTGCATGATCATGCCGGGGGTGCAGTAGCCGCACTGGAGGGCGTGGCACTCGTGGAAGGCCTGCTGGACCGGGTGCAGCTCGCCGTTCTGGGCGAGCCCCTCGATCGTCGTCACCTCGTGGCCGTCGGCCTGGACGGCGAGGACGTTGCACGACTTCACGCTGGTTCCGTCGAGGTGCACGGTGCAGGCACCGCAGTTGCTCGTGTCGCATCCGATGACGGTTCCGGTCTTCCCCAGGCTCTCGCGAAGGTACTGGACCAGAAGAGTCCTGGGCTCGACCTCATCGGAGTAGCTCACCCCGTCGACGGTCATGTTGATTCGGGTCATGCTGTCGGTCCTCCTGCCACACTGCAGTTGACATCGTTGACTTCCCCACGCGCAGTCTGACTCGCGTTCAACTACTGCACAAGGGCAACGGGGAGAACCCTCCACATCCGCAGAGCATCCGCAGCGGATCCCCAGCCGGGCGATGCCGCGGCCACAGCGTGACCCGGCTTTTGGCGGCATACGCCAGGGGGACGAGACTGGGTCGCATGACTCTTCACGCCGACGACTACCAGGCCTCGCGCAGCCGCTACGACTCGATGACCTACCGCCCCACGGGCCGTTCGGGGCTCGACCTGCCGGCCGTCTCGCTCGGGATGTGGCACAACTTCGGCGACGACGTCCCGCTGGACCGCCAGCGCGCGACGCTGCGCCGCGCCTTCGACCTCGGCGTCACGCACTTCGACCTCGCCAACAACTACGGACCGCCCTACGGCAGCGCCGAGCGCAACTTCGGCACGATCTACGCGCAGGACTTCAAGCGCTACCGCGACGAGCTGATCCTGTCGACGAAGGCCGGCTACGACATGTGGCCGGGCCCGTACGGTCAGGGCGGCGGCAGCCGCAAGTACGTCCTGTCCTCGCTCGACCAGTCCCTCACCCGGATGGGCGTCGACTACGTCGACATCTTCTACTCCCACCGCTTCGACGAGACGACGCCGCTCGAGGAGACGATGGGCGCGCTCGACACGGCCGTCCGCCAGGGCAAGGCGCTGTATGCCGGCATCTCCTCCTACTCGGGTCCGCGCACTCGCGAGGCCGTCGAGATCCTGCGGTCGATGGGCACGCCGCTGCTCATCCACCAGCCGAGCTACTCGATGCTCAACCGCTGGGTCGAGGAGGACCTGCTCGACGTGCTCGGCGACGAGGGCGTCGGCTGCATCGCCTTCAGCCCGCTCGCGCAGGGCATGCTCACGAGCAAGTACCTCAACGGGGTGCCGGAGGGCTCGCGCGCGTCGCAGGGCAAGTCGCTCTCGACCGACCTGCTGACCGAGCAGAACCTCACGCACATCCGTGCCCTCAACGACATGGCGCAGTCGCGCGGCCAGTCGCTCGCGCAGATGGCGCTCGCGTGGATCCTGCGCGACCAGCGCATCACGTCGGTGCTCATCGGCGCCTCCTCGGTCGCCCAGCTCGAGGACAGCCTCGGCTCGCTCGACAACCTCGACTTCTCGCAGGACGAGCTCGACACGATCGACCAGCACGCGGTCGAGGGCGGCATCAACCTCTGGAAGACCTCCAGCGCCCACTGATGGCGTATGCCGTGTGGCTGGGACTGCGCCTGCGCGCGGTCCCAGCCGCCGGCCCGAAGTCACGGACGTGGGTCGAGGTGTGGGCCGGTTGTCCTGACCCCGCCGTGCAGCTCGGCGACACGGCATACCCAGGTGGTGCCTGTTGGCTGCGGGCCCGCGTGCGGTCGTCAGTCCGCGAGGAAGCCGTTGACGAACGCGAGGACGTCGGGCCGGTCGACCCGGAACACCCCGCCGGTGCCGGCGCACGTCGGGTTGATCCCGAAGGACGTGACGCCCGCGACGACGTTGCTCGTGCCGAGGAAGTTCGGGCCTCCGGAGTCACCGAAGCACGTCCCGCCGGTGTTGGCGTTGTTGGACAGCAGCAGCGACTGGGGGCCGGTGAAGCCGGTGTTGATCTGCAGCAGGTGCGGGTGCGCGACCATGCGGATGCGCAGCGCCGACTCCTTCCACGCGGCGGCGTCGGGGAAGGCCTTCTGGAGGCCGTAGCCGACCGAGGTGAACGTCGTCGCGCGGCTCGGCTTGAGGGCGTCGAGCTGGTTGGTCGAGGGCAGGGCGCCGTAGGTCGACATGGGCATCGGCGTGTCGAGCACGACCACGCCGACGTCGTGGAGGAAGAACGCGTCCGTGTCGAACGAGGGGATCGTGTGCGGCGTGCCGCCGACGTCGCCGTTGCGCGGGTAGCCGTTGCCGGGGATGCCGTGCTCGACGTCAGCGGCGAACCAGATCTCGACGTGGGCAGCGGGAGCCTCGGTGCAGTGACCGGCGGTGAGGTAGACGGTGGGGCTGAGGAGCGTACCGGAGCAGCGCCACAGGGGGTTGCCGGCGGCGTCCTGGGCGACCATGAGCCCGACGTAGGGGTGGCCGTTGCCGTCGAGCGTGCCGTTGGTGACGGCACCCGCGGGCGCGGACGCCCCGAGCAGCAGGGCGAGGGTCGCGACGAGCGCGAACCAGATCTTCTTCATGTGAGTTGACCTTTCGAGGGCGGGCGCGCCGAAGCGCGTGGCTCGTTCCCCCGAGGTCCCGCCACGGTAACCCGGCACACGGCCCGCAGGTGCCTCTTCGTCCAACCGATCCGAGGCATCGGGCCCGGTGTGGCACTCAGTGGCGGGGCAGCACCGTGAGGACGCGTTCGATGTGGTCGCGGAACTCCTGCATGAAGTCGGTGAGGAAGGTCTTCATCGACTCGTCGGTGACGTCGCCGTCGTCGGTGATCGTCCCGGGCGCGAGTCGGACGTAGGCCTCGGGCGAGGTCATCTGGCGGGCGTTGCAGAAGCTGAGGACGCCGCGCAGGCTCTGCTGGGCGAGCGCGGTGCCGATCTGTCCGGGCGAGGCGCCGATGACGGCGGCGGGCACGTGGTTGAAGGAGTTCTGGCCCCACGGGCGCGACGCCCAGTCGATGGCGTTCTTCAGGGCGCCGGGGATGGACCGGTTGTACTCCGGCGTGACGAACAGGACGGCCGACGACGCGGCGAGGGCCTCCTTGAGCGCGCGCGGCTCGGCCGGGTAGTCGGCGTCGAAGTCGGGGCTGTAGAGCGGGAGGTTGCCGATGGGGATCTCGGCGAACTCGAGGTCCTTCGGTGCGAGGCGGATCAGGGCCTTGCTCAGCGTCCGGTTGATCGACGCCGATGACAGGCTGCCGACGAAGTAGCCGACCTTGTACGTGCTCACGATGGGTCCTCCTGGTCGGGGAGCGGGGGCCGCGCCCATCCCTCCATCGTGGCCCTGGGGGCGGGCCTCGGCCAGCCGTGCGGATTCAGGTGCGGGGCTGCCAGCCCGGGCCGCGGGCGACGAAGCCCCACCGGTCGCGCCACGAGCGGGCGCCGCGGACGTCGGCCCAGATCGAGGCGTACTCGTGGGTGGCGACGACGAGCGGGTTGTAGGTGCGCAGCTGCTTCGTCAGGCCGTAGACGACGCGCTCACCCTCGGGCTCGAACGAGCGGAAGAGCCGGTCCCAGATGACGAGGATGCCGCCGTAGTTGCGGTCGAGGTAGGCGTTGTTCATGCCGTGGTGAACGCGGTGGTGCGAGGGCGTGTTCAGGACGAACTCCACTGGGCGCCAGAGCTTCCCGACGCGCTCGGTGTGCAGGAAGAACTGGTAGAGCAGCGAGATCGACTGCTGGAGGAAGATCGCCCAGACCGGCACGCCGAGGAGCGCGAGCGGCGCCCAGAACGGGATGCCGCCGAAGGGGGTCCACGTCTGGCGCAGCGCCGTGGAGAAGTTGTAGCGCTGGCTCGAGTGGTGCACCACGTGGCTGGCCCAGAGGATGCGCACCTCGTGGTGGGCGCGGTGGTACCAGTAGTAGGCGAGGTCCTCGGCGAAGAAGATGACGACCCACACCCACCACAGCGAGGTGTCGAGGCGCAGGGGCGTCACGGCATACAACGCGGCGTAGACGACGAGCTGGGATGCTTTGTAGAGGATCCCGACGCCGACGCTCCCGATGCCCATCGTGAGGCTCGTGACGGTGTCGCGGACCTCGTAGCCGACCTCGTCGTCGTCGGGCGCGAGCCACAGCGACAGCACCTCGATGACGATGAAGACGATGAAGAAGGGGATCGCCGTGACGATGATGTCGACCATCACGCCCCCTTGGTCATCGGGTCGAGCGTGCGACCGTCGTCGGTGAGCGAGGCCCACACGTCGATGGCCTGGGTGAGGATCGCGTCGGCGAGACGCGCGGCCTCGGCGGCGTCACCGGTGGCGATGGCCTCGGCGAGCGGCGCGTGCGGGAGCAGGTCGGCGCGGTCGCCGGCGAGCAGCGCATCCATGACGTCGGGGCTGCCGTCGATGGCGTGGACGAGCGAGTTGAGCGCGAGCCGGAAGGTGAGGTTGCCGCTCGCCTCGACGACGGCGAGCCAGAAGTCGCGGTCGGCGTCGTCGATGTCGGGGCAGCCGTATGCCGCCGCTGCCGCCACGACGCTCGCGCGTGCCGGCTCGGTCGCCCGGGTCGCGGCGAGCCGGGAGGCCTCGATGCCGATGCAGCGGCGCATCTCGAGGCCGTCGCGCAGGATCATCGGGTCGAGCCCGTCGCCCGACCGGGCGAGGTGGGCGAGCAGGTCGAGGCCGGCGGTGCTGCGCACGTCGAGGACCGTCGTGCCGCCGCCGTGGACGACGCGGACGAAACCGGCGAGCTGGAGGCGCTGGAGGGCCTCGCGAACGGCGTGCCGGTTGACGGCGAAGGAGGCGGCAAGCTCGCGCTCGGGCGGCAGCGAGTCGCCGGGGGCGAAGCGGCCGGTGAGCACGGCGTCGCGCAGCTCGGCGAAGACCTCGTCGGAGACCGACCGTCGCGGGACGGGGCTGAATCCACTCTGACTCATGTCGTCGAGGATGACACCGGGTGCGTCAACTCATCAAGAGGTTGGACCAATTCGTGACCGGGCGCACGCTTGTAGGTTGGGCGCATGCCGGACACCGACGTCGACATCGCCCGCGCTGACGATGCGCTCAGCATCCAGGAGCGGCTCTACCCGAGCCTCCCGTGCTTCGGCTGCGGGCAGGGCAATCCGAAGGGGCTCCAGCTCAAGAGCTATCCCCTCGGGGACGACCGTGACGGTGACAGAGGCGCGGGCGGCGTGACGGCGGCGTTCACGCCGTGGCCCGAGCACGACAACGGCCTCGGCTACCTCAACGGCGGCATCATCGGCACGGTCCTCGACTGCCACAGCGCGGCCGCCGTCATGCTCGAGGCCGAGCGCCGGGGCTGGCCGCCGCTGCCGGGCGCCGACCTCTCCTACGTCACGGCCGGGCTCGACGTGCGCTACCTCCGACCGGCTCCCCTGCACGACGAGGTCGAGCTCTTCGCGACCGTCACCGAGTCGGACGAGCCGCAGATGACGGTCTCGGTCGAGCTGCACTTCGACGGCAAGGTGCGCGCGCAGGCGACCGCCGTCTGGAAGCGCTGGCGCCCTCGCACCTGAGCCTCTCAGGCCAGCGGGCCGCCGTCCGCGAGCGCTGCCGAGAGCATGGCCGCCGCGGACCAGCGCATCGTCCGGGCTGCGGCTTCGCGGGAGAGACCCGCGACGTCGGTGAGCCAGACGAGGGACTCGATGCCGATGGCGCTGCGGACGGCCAGCGTGAGGCGGTGGATGGCGTCCTCGCCGAGCTCGGCCCGGAGCGGCTCCAGGGCCGTCTCGATCCAGCCGATGGCCCGCCCCTGCCGGAGCGGGAGGTCGGCTCGACGCTGGGGATCGGGGTCGAGGGACAGGCGCAGCATCGTGCGCTGCTGCGCCTCGGTCGACAAGATGAGCTCGACGAAACGGACGACCACCGCGTCGAGCCGGACGGCCACGTCCTCGGGGGCGTCGGCGTCGAGCAGCGTGGGCGCTGCGACCTCCGGGTGTGCTGCTGCGAGCAGGGCTGCCTGGTTGGGGAAGTAGCGGTAGGCCGTCGTGCGCGAGACCCCTGCAACGGCGGCGGCCTCCTCGACCTTGGGCGCGCGGCCGTTGGCGACGATGTCCTGCGCGGCAGTCACGAGGGCCTGCCTCGTGCGGCGCTTGGGGTTGACGTAGCCGCCCTGCTCGTAGGGGGTTGACATGCTGAACATGGTACGTCAGTCTCAATTTGGTACGGCAGTACCAAATGCTGCCGCCGACGAGAGAAGGCGCGACATGAGCGCTACCGAGATGGTCCCGTCCCTGGTCCGCAACGCGGACGACGCCGAGCGGCGGTGGTTCTACGGCGGCGGGGTCCACACCTGGCTGGCGCGCGCTGCGGACACGGGCGGCACCTTCCTGCTGTGTGAGATGTCGATGGAGTCCGGCAAGGCCACGCCGCTCCACACCCATCCCGCCGACGAGACCCTCGTCGTCCTCGAGGGAGAGCTGCTCGTCCACCTCGACGGCACGGACCACCGCGTCACGGCAGGCGGGGTCGCGCTCGCACCGGCCGGAGTGCCGCACGCGTTCCTCGTCGGCTCGGAGGGCGCGCGGATGCTGTGCCTGCACACACCAGGGACGTGCGAGGCGTTCTACCTCGGGGCCAGCGAGCCCATCGACGCCGCGACGAGCACGGGGGTGGTCGACTTCGACCGCATCGCGGCCTCGGCCCGCGAGCACGGCGGCATCGAGCTGCTCGGCCCGCCGCCGTTCTCGTCGCGGGTCGACGGGTAGGACCGGACCGCGAGGGCACGGCCTACGGTGGGCGTATGAGGCTGCCCATCCGACGTCACGTCCAGCGGAACCTGCGGTGACCGGCGCGAGCGACCGCGACCGCGACGGGGCCGGGCGACCCCGCCAGGAGCGACCCCGGGATGCTCTCGGTCGGCCGCTGCCGTATGGCGCCGAAGGTGTCGAGCCGGTCTCCGAGGAGCCACTCCCGCCGCACGAGAGCCTGGCTGCGGCCAAGGCCCTCGTCGAGGAGGGGCGGCCCTTCTCGGCGCACGAGGTCCTCGAGGCCCGCTGGAAGGCCGGGCCCGATGGCGAGCGTGACCTCTGGCAAGGCCTCGCCCAGCTCTGCGTCGCTCTGACGCACGCCGCTCGGGGCAACGGGGTCGGGGCTCACCGGCTGCTCGACCGTGGCGTCGACAGGCTCCAGCAGTATGCCGCGAGCGGGGGTCCCACCTACGGGCTCGACCTCACGGCCGTCGTCTCCTGCGCGCGTGACCGGGTCGCTTCGCAGTAGCCGACCGACGGCGGCACCGCCGACAGCGGAGTGCTCAGTGGCCGAGCGGGTTGTCGTGCGCGGGATGATGGTGGTGGATCGGGCCCTCGGTCGCGGCGAGCCGCTCGCCGGCGCCGCCCCACCGCAGCGCGATGATCTCGGCCGCGATCGAGACCGCGGTCTCCTCGGGGGTGCGGGCACCGAGGTCGAGGCCGATCGGTGAGCTCATCCGGGCCAGCTCGTCGTCGGTGAGGCCGGCCTCTCGCAGCCGCTCGAGCCGGTCCTCGTGGGTGCGCCGCGAGCCCATGGCGCCGATGTAGGCGACCTCGGGCAGCCGGAGCGCGACCTCGAGCAGCGGCACGTCGAACTTCGGGTCGTGGGTGAGCACGGCGATGACGGTGCGGCTGTCGATGCGGCCCTCGTCGACCTCGTTCTGGAGGTAGTCGTGCGGCCACTTGACGACGACCTCGTCGGCGCCGGGGAAGCGCGTCTTCGTCGCGAAGACGGGCCGGGCGTCGCACACGGTGACGTAGTAGCCGAGGAAGCCGCCGACCCGCGCGACGGCCGCGGCGAAGTCGATGGCGCCGAAGACGAGCATCCGCGGCTTCGGGGCGTGCGCGGCGACGAAGACCCGCATGCCCTCGCCGCGACGCTCCCCGTCGGGGCCGTAGGTGAGGATGGCCGAGCGGCCCTGTGCCAGAAGGCCTCGGGCGTCGTCGCGTACGGCGTCGTCCGCGCGCCCGCTGCCGAGCGAGCCGAGCACGGAGGTGTCGTCGTCGCCTTCGTCCTCGGCGTGCACGACGACGCGGCGGCCGACCCACGTCGGCTCGGGGTGCTCGATGACGGTGACGACGGCGACGGGCCGGCCGGCCGCGATGTCGGCGGCGACGTCGCCGAGCTCGGGGAACGTCTCGCGGGAGACCTTCTCGACGAAGACGTCGAGGATGCCCCCGCAGGTCAGCCCGACGGCATACGCGTCGTCGTCGCTGACGCCGTAGCGCTGGAGCACCGGCCGGCCGGTCTCGACGACCTCTTGGCTCAGCTCGTAGACGGCGCCCTCGACGCAGCCGCCGGAGACCGAGCCGACGGCCTCGCCGCCCGGGCCGACGAGCATCGAGGCGCCGGCCTGGCGTGGCGCCGAGCGCCACGTGCCGACGACGGTGCCGACGCCGACGGTCTCGCCGGCCGACCACCACCGCATCAGCTCGTCCATCACCTCACGCACGGGCCACCACCTCGATCAGCTCCTCGAACGCCGCGAGCGAGTGCCCCGCGACGAAGTCGTCGATGTGCGGCAGGGCCGCGACGATCCCCTGCTGCACCGGCTCGTAGCCGACCTTCCCGCGGTGCGGGTTGGCCCACACGACCCGGTGCGAGAGGGCGGCCAGCCTTCGCATCTGCTCACCGAGCACCTCCGGACCCTCGCGTTCCCAGCCGTCGGAGATGACAACGACGACGGAGCCCCGGGCCATACCCCGCCGGCCCCATCGGTCGAGGAAGGCGCCGATGGCCTCGCCGAGGCGGGTGCCGCCCGACCAGTCGGGGACGACGCGTCCGGCGGCGGCGAGCGCGCGGTCCGGATCGCGCTCGGTGAGCGCCCGGGTCACGTGGGTCAGGCGGGTGCCCATGGTGAAGACCTCGACGTGGGGCACCGTGCGCACGAAGACGTGGGCGAGGCGGAGGAGGCTGTCGGCATACGGGCTCATGGAGCCGGAGACGTCGATGAGCAGGACGATGCGGCGCGGGCGGGTGCCGCGGCGGCGGTGGTGGATGCGGCCGGGCTCGCCCATCCGACGCAGCTGCTCGCGGAGCGTGGCGGGGCCGTCGACGGTGCCGCTGCTCGCGCGGACGTGGCGGCGGGCGCGGCGCAGCGGCGAGCGGGGGTCGAGGCTCGCGAAGAGGCGCGCGGCGGCCGCGCGGTCGGCGGCGCTGAGGCTCGCGACGTCGCGGTGGCGCAGCACCTCCTGCGCGCTCGCCTTGGCCTGGATCGTGTCGGCGTCGCCGTCGCCGGCCTCCCCCTCGCTGTCGCCGAGGGGCGCCTGGCGCACGGGTGGACGCTGGATGTCGACGCGGCGGCCCTGCGGGATGGACTCGCCGCCGAACCACCGCTCGAAGAGCTCGTCGTATGCCGGGAAGTCCGCGGGCGTGGACGTGAGGGTCGAGCGGCCGGCCCAGTAGACCCCGTTGCGCTCGCCCATGCCGACGGTGGCCGCAGCGACGAGGAAGGTGCGCTCGCGGTCGGCGGTGACGTTGATGCCGGCGGCGCGCAGGGCGCGGGCAAAGCCGAGGAGCAGCTCGTCGACGTCGGGCTCGGTCTGGGGCCGGGTGGTTGCGGCGGGGCGCGCGGCGGGCGTGAGGTCTCGGGTCATGCGGTGAGCAGCTTGTCGAGCGAGGCGCGGATCCGCTCGGAGTCCTCGCGATACTTCAGGGCGGCGCCGAGGGTGGCGGCGGCGACCTCGGCGTCGAGGCGGGTGGCGCCGACGGTCTCGAGGGCGCGCGCCCAGTCAAGCGTCTCGGCGACGCCCGGGGGCTTGATGAGCTCGCCACCCGTGCGGAGGCGCTGGACGAGGGTGACGACCTGCTCGGCGAGCGCGGCGCTCACCTCGGGCAGGCGCGTGCGCACGATCTCGAGCTCGCGGGCCAGGCCGGGGTGGTCGATCCAGTGGTAGAGGCAGCGGCGCTTGAGCGCGTCGTGCAGCTCGCGGGTGCGGTTGGAGGTGAGGACGACGATCGGCGGGGTTTTGGCTGCGATGGTGCCGAGCTCGGGGATCGTCACCTGCCACGTGCTCAGGACCTCGAGGAGGAAGGCCTCGAACTCGTCGTCAGCGCGGTCGATCTCGTCGATGAGCAGCACGCAGGGGGCTTCGCGCAGGGCCTGGAGCACGGGGCGGGCGAGGAGGAAGCGCTCGTCGAAGAGCTCGGCCTCGAGGGCCTTGGCGTCGTGGTGCTCCTCGCGGCTGAGGGCCTCGACGGTGCGGAGGTGGAGGATCTGGCGCGGGAAGTCCCAGTCGTAGAGGGCCTGCGTCGCATCGATGCCCTCGTAGCACTGGAGGCGGATCAGCTTGAGGTCCAGCGCCTGGGCGAGGCCCTCCGCGAGAGCGGTCTTGCCGGTGCCGGGCTCGCCCTCGAGCAGGATCGGGCGGTTCAGCCGGGTCGCGAGGAAGGTGATCGTCGCGAGCGCCTCGTCGGCGAGATAGCCCGTGCCGCCCAGGGCGGTCGTGACGTCGTCGGCACTGTTGAACAGGTGATCCATCCCCTGAGCATCACTCATGAACGGGGGTTGCGGAAGCGGAGGGCCTCTTCAGCGAGACGTGTCGAGCTCCTCGCGGGTGTCGACGTCGCGGCCCGTCGCGAGGTCGCCGCACTCGATGAGCTCGTGAGGGGTGGTGCGGAAGTAGTGGCGGGCTCCGTGGTCGCCGGTCGCCGAGGCGATGACCTGCTCCCAGTGGTCGCGCCCGATGAGCGCGGGGTGTCCGGGGACTCCGTCGTATGCCGCGCGGCGGAGTGTTGCTCGGAGCTCCTGGTTGGTGGGGGCGGCTGTCTTGTGGAGCTCGACGGCGTGCTCGTCGGGGTCGGGGTGCGGTGAGTGGGCGTTGTCGACATGGCCGGGGGCGTCGAGGACTCTTGCGACGACCTCGGGTGTCAGGTCCGGGAGGTCGACGAGGGTGACGAGCACGGCGTCGACGCAGCCCTCGCCCTCATGGGTGGAGCGAGTGAGCGCGGTCAGTCCGGCGCGGAGGGAGGCGCCCATGCCCTCGTCCCAGTCGGGGCAAGTCACGACGTCGACATCTCGGCCAAGGGCGGTGACGATCGCCGTCACTTCGTCGGCGGCGGCACCGACGACGACGGTGATTCCGGAGCAGCCGCCGGCGTGGAGCAGGGAGACGGCGCGCTCGACAAGAGTCGGCTCGTCAGGGTGTCGGCGAACCAGAGCCTTGGGGCCGCCCATCCGCCTGCCGGCACCTGCGGCCAGGACGAGCCCGCGGACGTGGGCGGCTCGACCGTGGGTCGCAGCTGGGTGAGGTGCGGTGTCGCTCTCGGTCACACCCGGAACCTACCCGTCGAGGTGCACCTGATCGCTGCTGCGCAGTGGCTCAGATCGGCACGTGGCCCGTGTTGATCAGCAGCACCATCTCGTTGTGGAGTCTGCGCTTGTCGGTGAGCGGCGCCTGCGAGTACTGCGCGGCAATCGTCAGGACGGTGTGCCCGACGTCCGCGATCGGGAACCTCACCGGCGCGGGTGGGATGGGCACGAGCGCGGCCGCCGCGTGCGGCACTGCCAGAGCCGCCACGGCGAGGAACAGTGCGATCGATGCACGGCGTCGGATTCGCCTCGGACGGTGCTGCTGCACCGCTGGGCTGCGGTCGGACGCGGTGAGGGCCTCTGCGCCACAAGGTGTTTGGGTTCGGTTCCTGGCAGCCATCGGAGTCCACCTCCAGTCCTACGAGAACTTCCGATCCCCCACTGTGGGCCGCCCACGGCGCGCTGTCTGTGCGCTCGGCGACACACCGACCAGAACGGGGTGAGAAGCGAGAAAGAGCGGCGCTGACTGCCGCGGAGACATCGCGGTCGCACGGTGCAGCGGCGTCGCGTCGCGGTCACACGACGTGAAACTGGATCCGGTAGACCAAGGTGTCGTCGTGGATCGGCCCGGAGTGCGCGGCTCGATCGCGAAGCGCCTCGAGGTCGGTCTCGCCCGATGCGCGCACGTCCTCGTAAGTCACGCCAGAGAACGGCATGACCTCCATGACGTCGACCCTTATGACGACCCCCGCGGTCCGGTATCGGCCCCCGACCTTGACCTGCGGGCGGTCCCACCGGCGGATCGTGACGGTGATCTCCCCGCAGGCGATCGCGGCTCGCAGTTCGCGACTGAACATCACCTCGACACGCTACGTCGCGCAGACCCGGCCCCGGCTCATCCGAGGGGCGGTAGTGAATGTCGCCCCAACAGCGCCTTGCCATCCGCGCGCGCCAGACGACGGCCTCACGCAGCCCTGATGACGGCGCAGACATGCCCCGAATAGGCGCTACCGGACCCTTGGAGCCTGAATCAACGTCGTCGCTGACGGGGCGAACGCCATGCGCAACCCCTCGCGCCGGCGGTGAGCAGAAAGGCTGCCGGGCGGCCCAGTCATTGCCTCAGAACATCTACGCCCCTTCCGCCGCGAAGCGCTCATCACAACCTGCGTCGAGCCGCGTGTCCACCGATTGGTGACGAGCATAGGTAGTCGCGGGCGCAACACTGGTGGAACGTCCGATGTGGTGAACGGGGGTGTCCACCGATCGTGGAAGACGTCGGCAGGGTGTCGACAGAACACGATTCAGGAGCACGCCATGAACCTTCGCACCACGGCGATCACGGTGATCGCCTTGAGCACGTTTGCTGTCCCAACGGGCCTGGCAGCAGCCGGCCCACTGCCCGATCCGCCGCCTCCCCCGCCCCGGACGGCCGTCCTCGGTGGCACAGACCTCGGCGCCATCCGCGCGGAGCTGAGCGGGGCCTACCGGGCCGCGCCCTGGGCCGGCAAGCGCCGCCTACACAACGAGATCACCCTTCTGCTAAACCTCGGGAATTCAGCGCTCTGAGGCGGTTTGCCCGAACCGGTCCGTCGCCCCCGCCCGCAACCTAGGCTGGGAAAGCGGTAGGGGCGGCGGTCGACGGAGGTCCGAGGATGAGCGTGACCGGAATCGAGCCGCTGATCGGACGGGAACCGGAACTGGCGTTGGTCGACCGGCTCCTCGATTCGCTGGCGGACGACGCTGAACCAGATGTCTTGCCACGGGCGCGGGCGCTGCTTTTGGTGGGAGACGCGGGCGTGGGCAAGACGACGTTGGCCCGGGCCATCTTGGCGCGCGCTGCCCAGCGGCGGCTTGCCGGCGGGGAGGGCCACTGCCTGGACCTCTCGACCGGCACCCCGTTCGGGCCGGTCGTTGAGGCTCTGCGCCAAGTGCTGACTTCGCGTTCGGCCGATTCAACATCGATCCCAGCGGCTGCCCGGTGGCTTGCCGGGGACACCATGGTCAGCGGTGACGTCCTGGAGCGACTTGTCGCAGCGGCCGCCGCGCTGGCCGTGGAGCAAGCGCTGGTCCTTGTTGTCGAGGACCTGCACTGGTCCGATCGCTCCACGAGGGACTTCGCTCTGGCGCTCGTTCGTACTTGCCGGGCACGGGTGCTGCTGGTGGGTACGGTCCGCTCCGACGACCTGAGCGCTGAGCACCCGGACCGGTCTGCGATTTCCGAGCTGGCGCTCTCACCCGGAGCGGTGCGGTTGGAACTGGGGCCCCTCAACGCGGACGAGCTCGCCGAGCTCGCGAGGCGCCTCCTGGGACACGCACTCTCCGCGGCCGAGTTGGCCTCGGTCCTGACCCGGTCGGGAGGCAACCCGCTCCATGCGGAGGAGATCATGAAGACCCCGACCGAGCCGGTACCGGCGTCCCTTCATGACCTGCTGCTGCGGCACGTCACGCAACTGTCGGCGCCCGCGGCTGCGTTGGTGCGCTTGGCCTCCGTGGGCGGTGCGGCCATCGACCTCGACGTGTTGCAAGAGGCGTCGGGCTTGGACTCCCCGACCTTTGAGGCTCTGGCCCACGAAGCGCTTGACGCGAGCGTGTTCACCAGCCACGGTGACCAGGTGCTGTTCCGGCACGCGCTGCTGCGTGATGCGGTCGAGGTGGGCCTTCTGCCGACCGAACGGATCGCCTTTCACCAGGCGTACGCCGATGTCCTGAGCCGGCTTGGCCAGGTCGGGACTGCGGCCGTCCGGTGGCGCGTCCAAGCGGCCCTGGCCCTCCACGCCTCCGCTGCCGGCGACGCGGGGACCGCTTTTGGCGCGCACATCAAGGCGGGGCTTGCAGCCAAGCAGCACGGCGCGCCCGAGGCCGCCGACCACCTAGAAGCCGCGCTCGTCCTGTGGCCCCGGGTGCCGGACGCAGCCGAGATCGCGGGCCTCACCGATGCTGAGGTCGCGGCCCTGGCCGCCGAGTCGCTCGTGAGGTCTGCTCATGACCAGCGCCCCCAGCGACTGCTGGCGGATGCCATGCGCCTGCTCGATCATGTGAGAGATCCACTTGCGGCGAGTCGGGTGCTCACCATCTTCTCCTATTACTGGGGCGTCGATGGTGACAGTCTCGTGGACAACTGGGCGGCCGCCGAGCGCGCCATCACCCTCGCCTCCGATGCGCCGTCCGCGGAGCTGGCCCAAGCGCTGGCGACGAAGGCCCGCCTGCACCTACAAGTCTTCGAGTACACACAAGCGCTGGACGCAGCGGAAGCTGCCGGAAACGTCGCGCGAGCCGTGGGGGCAGGAACTGCAGAATACGTGTGCCAGATGGCTGTCGCCCGAGCCCAGCACGAGCTCGGACGTCTGCCCGACGCGCTGGCCGCCAGCCGGGCAGCCGTCGAGCTGGCCGAGCAAGAGCAAACGCCAGGGAACGCACTCGCACAGCGGGCGGACCTCGCGTGGGAGTACATCTGTGCCGGCCGGCTCGACGAGGGCTGCGACCTTGCCAAACAAGGCGAAGATGCCGCTCTCGAGCAAGGACTCATCCGCATCGCGAACTCCAACGCCGAGCAGGAGCTGGACGTTCTGATCTGGCGCGGTCGGCTCGCCGACGCAAGGAGACGCCTCGACGGTCTCACCGCCCGGGGATATGTCGAGCACAGACGTCGATGGGCCGAGGTGGAACTGCTCATGGCCGCCGGTGACCACGATGCAGCACTGGCCATCGAAGAACGGACCATCGCGGCGAACCACGGACCACACCTCTACGCTCCGGGCGACACGCTACGGCGGGTCGAGCTGTTCGAACAGCTGGGCCACACGGCACGCCAGCTGCTAGCTGCTTCCCAATTGTTGGCGAACCCCAAGACGGAGTCACCCGTGCAGGCCGCCATCCGCGCCCGGTGCGCGATGCAGGCACTCTGCGCCGCCGGCAGGACCGGGCACCAAGTACCCGACGGACTGCCCCAAGCAGCAGAAGGCGCCTTGGCCGCCGCCGAGGCCGGCCTCAGCCCGGACTGGGCCGCGTCGATCTACGGCGCACACCTAGCCACAGCCCAGGCCTTCGCCGCACGGCTGAACCGGCAGCCCGCCATCGACGAATGGGCCCGCGCCGCCGCCGCCGCAGAGCACTTCGGTGCGTACTTGGCACTGCGCCCCCAGCTCGAGCACGCCCGCGAACAGCTGATCCACGGACAACGCGAGGACGGCAAGGAGAGCCTGATCGCACTCTGGCGCTCCGCTGAGTCCATGGGTGCAGCTTGGTACGCGGACCAGGCAGTCTCAGAGGCGCGACGGCATCGGGTCCCGCTACCCGCCAGCGCAGCCGACGCCCCACACCGCCAAGATCGCCTCACCCCGCGCGAGCGCGACGTCCTCGAAAAGCTCACACAGGGGGCCACGAACCGCGCCATCGCCCGGTCCCTCTTCATCAGCGAGAAGACCGTCGCGCTGCACGTCAGCCGAATCCTCGCCAAGCTCGGCGTCGCGAACCGCGGGGAGGCGGCAGCGTTGGCCCGACGATCGAACTGAACAGACCCGGGACCCCAGGCCTCCACTCAACCCGAGTCGGTTCTCACACCCGCTCGACCCTCGCTCCTCGCCGAACTCAACCAAGACCCCGCGTACCAGGTCGTGCGCGAGCCGGGGAGCGCGATGGGGCTATGCGAGTCACAATCCACATCCGGACATGCGGCGAGGCGCGTAGACGACCCGCGTCACTCCGCCGCTTGTCGGTTGCGTGAGCCCGTCAAGGATCGCCGCTCGGCAATGCGCGCTCAGCATGGTCGAGCGCATATATATTCTGCCAAGTCGACCGTGACCCGACGTGAACGATGCGATGGGCATGCGGCCAAAGCCGCCGACTCAGCTTGCGGGAGCGCCAGATCACGCGGTCTTGGGAGATGTCAGGCAGATATTGTCAACGGCGGCTGAAAATGGACCCCTTCGCGACGGGTGAAAACGGACCCCTCTCCTTGGGTTGGTCATGGTCAGTCCTCGGCGCCCACCGCTGTCGGGACGCGGCCTAGGTCGCGGTTCTTGAGCCGGTAGGAGTCGCCTTTGAGGTTGACGACGTCGGCGTGGTGGACGAGCCGGTCGATCATGGCGGCGGCCACGACGTCGTCGCCGAACACCTCGCCCCACCGCCCGAAGGGCTTGTTGCTGGTGACGATGAGCGAGGCCCGTTCGTAGCGGGAGGACACGAGCTGGAAGAAGGTTCGCGGCCTCGGGCTCGAACGGGATGTAGCCGACCTCGTCGATGACCAGCAGCGGGTACCGCCCGAGGCGTCGCAGCTCGTCCTGCAGGCGGCCGTCGTGGTGGGCGCCGGCGAGGCGGTCGACCCACTCGGAGGCGGTCGCGAACAGGACCCGGTGCCCGGCTTGGCAGGCGCGGATCGCGATCCCGGTCGCGAGGTGGGTCTTGCCGGTGCCGGGCGGGCCGAGGAAGACGACGTTGTCCTTCGCGGCGACGAAGTCGAGGGTGCCCAGGTGCGCGATGACCTCACGGGACAGACCGCGGGCGTGGTCGAAGTCAAACTCCTCCAACGCTTTTCGGGCGGGGAACCGGGCTGCGCGGATGCGGCCTTCACCACCGTGGGACTCGCGGGCGGCGACCTCACGTTGCAGGCACGCGGCGAGGAACTCCTCGAAGGTCCACGCGTCAGCACGGGCCCGTTCGGCCAGCCGCGGGACGGCCTCGCGTAGCGATGGCGCCTTCAACGCGCGGGTCAAGAACGCCAGCTCGGCTCCCACGTCCCGGGTCGTGGCGGAGATTTTGGCGGGCATCACGCGACCCGCCCGTCGGTGATCTCGTCGGTTTCGGTGATGCCGAAGGCGGTGTCGTACACGGAGAGGTCCCGCTCTTCGACCTGTTGGATGCCGTCGTCACCGGACCTCGTGGGTCGGTGAGCGGCGGTGTGGGCCAGCGCCAAGGCGGCGGCATGGTGGACCGGGTCGGTGATGCTCTGGTGTTTGGCCCAGCACCGTTCATGGGTGGCGACCGGCCGCCCGGCCAGGGTGACAGTCACGGTGTCCAGATCGGCGAAGACCTGCACCGTGCGACCGACCGCGACCGGGTCCACCGAGTAGTCGTTGCCGGCCACGCGCACGTAGTGGTCCCGCCCGAGGCGGAGCTGGTGGCGCCAGCCCGGGACCGGGGCCACCGGCGGCAGCGGCAGCATCGCGGCCCGGTCGGCGTCCCACCGCGCCGTCGGAGCGCACCCGATCCGGCGCACGATCCGGGTGTTCGCCACCGGCAGACACGCCTTCAGCTGAGCGTTGAAGTCACGCGGGCCGGTGAACGTGCGCCCGGGCAGGAACGAGGTTTCCAGGTACTGGTTGGCCCGCTCCACGATGCCCTTGGCCTCCGGGTCCCGCGGGCGGCACTGGTGCACACCGCAGCCCAGAATGCCGCGGAAGGCCTCGAACTCCTCGGTCAGCCGGGGCCTGCCAGCCCGCCAGGACCCGACCGCCGACTCGTTGTCCCACACCAGCTGCCGCGGCACCGCGCGCAGGTGCTCGCTCAACAACAGCCAGTGCCCCGCGATCAAGTCCGGCGCCGCACGGGAGGCGATCATCACCGCGAACAGCATCCGCGAGTGCCCCGCGGCCATCACCAGCACCGGCGGCCGCGCCACCTGCCCGAACCCGAGCGGGATGTCGACCGGCGGGAACCACAAGTCGCACTGCACCCGGTCCCCAGCGACATACGCGGTGCGGGTGGCCGGGTCCGGCGGCAGGAACAACGGCCGCAGCTCACGCACCCGATCCTTCAGCACCGTCAACGACCGCTGCCAGCCGACCCGCTGCGCGATCACCGTGGCCGGCATCGTCGGACACGAGCGCAGCAGCTCGATGATCGCCGGCTCGACCGCATCCACGCACGAGCCCTTCCCCGGCCGCTCGTACCGGGGCGGGCTGTCCTTGGCCAACGCCCGCCGCACCGCGTTCCGGGAGATCCGCAACCGACGCGCGATCGCCTTGACCGGCATCTGCTCGGCCCGATGCAACCGGCGAATCTCTGCCCAGTCCTCCACGCTGATCACCCTCCACAGGCTCACGGAGAGGGGTCCGTTTTCACCCGTCGATCAGGGGTCAGTTTTCACCCGACGCCGACAGATATGAGAGCGCCACGGCCGGCACGGTCTTGGCTGGTTACAGAGAGGGACCGCCCGGAGGTCGAGAGCCTCTGCCCGGATTGAGGGGGACCTTGACGTTGCAGCGTCGGTAATCCCTGAGGACTACTCGCGCTGCCCGACGTCCGGGCTTGTCCAGGTGTGGGAGCAGTTGCGCGACAGTGCTGCAACTGCGCTCGAAGCCTTCATGGGGCGCGGGGACGGCCCGAGGACCTTGAGGTTTCGTGATGCGGAGCAAGACACCTTCTCCGTATGAACGCGCGACGTGACCGCTCCTCGGCACTCCGCTCTGCGCAAGACCGGACGTTCCGTGGACCGAGCTTGGGGACAGGAACCGACCCAGGCGGCACCGGCCACTTTGCCCATTTCGCTGCGGCACATATCGGACAAATGTAACGTTTCGGCCACACCCGGTGCCGAGTCACGGCAGCTGAGTGTCTCCAGGGAAGAGAGCAACGATGACCGCTATCGCACCGGACACTGAAGCAACAACATGGCTGGTCGGGGGTGCTCTCGAGATCGGCTTCACGACGACCTTCGACTGGGTCTACGACGACAAGGGCACCGGCGCCGCCGCGTGCGGCTCGTTCTGGCATCCCAACGTCTCGGGCATGCTTGGCTACTGGTCGTTGGGCAGCCTCGGGGTCAACAACGGCGGCAACTACAACTACAACCCGTCAGGTGACCGGGCCATCGTCGTCGTCAAGGACTTGACCGGCACGGCGCTGGCCGCCCCCACCGGCTACACCCAGATCTGGGCCGACCACGGCTCCGGCGGTAACAACGACGGCTCCGTCTGGCGACCGATCGCTCCCGACGGCTACATCGCGATGGGACTGGTCGTGGTCGGCGGCTACAACCAGCCGTCTCTGGACGCCGTCCGTTGCGTCTCCCAGTCGCTGGTCCACCGGGCCACCCCAGGCGCATCGGTGTGGTGCGACGCGGGCAGTGGCGCCCACGGCGACTTCGGCTCGTGGGAGGTCCTCCCGCCCGCCGCCGCGCCGGGCACGCTGTCGCTGGCCCCCGGCACGTTCTGTGGGTCAGGGTCCTATGACGAGAACACCGTGCGGGCCGAGCCGACGACCCTCTACTCCTTCGCGGTGGCCCTTCCCGAGCAGCCTGAACCGGCGCCGCCCGCCTACCCGGCGCTGACGAGCAACGTGAACCCCGGACCGTTCGGCGCGGGAGCAGCCACCGTCACCAGCAGCCTGCCGTGGTTCGCCGTCAATGACCCTGACTACCCGGCGCTACAGAGCATGGTCAAGTCGCCGACCTACCGGCTCGAGCGCACCGACAAATGGGCCTTGGACGACGCTTTCTGGTTCAACGACGAGTCGGAATCCATCACCCGGGAACTGCAGGTCACCGTGGGAGTGAACGGCAGTAGCGCCACCTCGTTCGCATCCGAGACGGGTATCGAGCTGGGCTTCGAATACGGGTTCAGCAAGCTCGTCAAGGGCAGCGTCAAGCTGAGTCAGAAGTTCACGTATACGACCTCCAGCTCCAACGGGTGGAGTAGCGAGACCTCGAAGAAGACGACATACGTCGTGCCTCCGATGACGGCCATCGCCATGTACGTGCTGAACAGCACGTACTCCCTCTATCGCCAAGACGGCTCGCAGGTGAACACGGACAGCGCCGGGTACAACGTGCCCGCCACGATCTACGTGACCCAGTTCCCGCCGGCGAAGCCCAAGGTGGCCAACGAGTAGTTTTCCCCTTCGACGTAGGGCTCCCCGGACCCGCAGAGTCCGGGGAGACCTACGTCCCCGCTTAGGGCACCGGCCCCCGACCTCGAGAGCGTGCGGGAGGGGCGCCTATTTGACGCCTGTCACAACGTGACCTTGACGTAGTTGAGTACTGTCGCCCGCCCACCTCTCACGTTCCGGTGCTGTCATATACAGCTCGCGACGCGTCGTACCAGGGGCTCCAACAGCAACTTGTGTCTTTCCGTCGCTAAGCCACCCGGATCTGCGGATGAACTCCAAGTCATCCGCCCCGCGCGGTTGCGATGACTCTTCAGGGTGACTCTTTATGTGGCCGTCCGCGGCGAGGCGTCCCCGTTCAGACGGCCCGAGCGCGCCGTGTTCAGGTTGGGGTGATGACGACCTTGCCGAGGGCGCGGCCCTGCCCGACGTGGGCCAGCGCTTCCGGTACCTCATCGAGTGGGTAGGTGCGGTCGATGTGGATGCCCACCTGACCGGCGAGGCACAGATTGGTCAACGGCTGGAAGTGGGCCGGACCCGGCTTCACGGCTAGCACCCCGAGGTGGCGGCCCGTGATCATGCCTACCGTCGCACCGATCGTGAGCACCCGAAGCAGTGATCGGACGGACCCGCCGACGCATCGGTACCAGCCGCCGGGAGCGAGCGCGCGACGGTAAGCGAAGACCGACCGGTGGGCCACGAGGTCCAGGATGAGGTCGTACGGCTCGTGGCCCCGGGTGAAGTCATCGCGGCGGTAGTCGATCACCTCATCGGCACCGAGGGTCCGCATGAACTCCAGCTTGTGTGCGTTGTCGACGCCGGTGACGTGAGCACCTGAGCGCTTGGCTAGCTGGATCGCGAAGGAACCAGAGCCGCCGCCCGCACCGTTGATGAGCACTCGGCTCCCGGTCGAGGCGCGGGCAGTGCCCTGAAGCGCGATCGCGCCGGCCTGCGGGATCGTCGACGCCTCGGCGAAGGTCAGCTCCGCTGGCTTGAAAGCCAGGGCCGACTCGCGGGCAACCGAGTACTCGGCGAAGCCGCCCATGAGCTGCAGGTTGTCGCCGTAGACCTCGTCATCCGGATGGAATCGAGTGACGCCCTGGCCGACTGCCTTGACAAGCCCGGCGATATCCGAGCCAAGCGTCGGACGTCGCGGCGCGCGCAGCCCACCCATGCGCGCGTACAAGGGCGAGCCACGAAGGCCCTCCCAGTCGCTGAGGTTGATCGACGTTGCCGCGATCTTCACCAGGACCTGCCCGGCAGCGGGGGACGGAGTCGGGACGTCCTCCATACGCAACACGTCGGGGCCCCCGTAGCGCTCGTATACGACAGCCCTCATGTCCCCTCCAACGCGGTCATGCCTCGATCCTGTCAGGCCTGCGCCAAGGGCCTGCGTCCTTTCGCCGCCAAGCGGTCACGTCCTACCGCCGCGTGAGGGGGCGCCTGCCGTGTTCCGGACGTGCCGAGTCGCCACCGTTGCAAGGGCCAGTTGACTGCGCTCGCTCGGGCCGTCGCGTTACGAGCGCGCCCTCCCGGGCGGCCATTGGACGTCATCGGTTACCTCTCTGACCAGCACTCGGCGGACACGATGCAGATCGATGACACACCTCCGCTTGTGGGTCCGTCACGCGCTACGGTCGGCCTGTGGCCGTGCCCAGTTTCTCGACGCCGGCAGGTCGTGGCTTCTCTGACGGGGCCGCCCTGCACGGGCTTACTGCACTGTCCGGCCCGTACTTGCCGTGGAGTTCGGGCGCGATGCGACCCGCCGGGCTCGTGACCGTGTGCAACGACATCGTCCTGAACGAGCGGCGTCGCATCGTCGAGCTGGGCAGCGGTGTGAGCACCGTTCTGCTGGCCCGCCTGCTGCACCAGCGACCACCGCCCGGTGGCTTCCTCATGGCGAGCGTCGAGCACGACCCGGTCTGGGCCCGGTGGGTGCGCGACCAGCTCGATCGCGAAGGCATTGGGACCGATGTCACGATCGTTCCAGCGCCGTTGGTGCCGCACGCCCGCGCCGACCCCGGCCTCGCTTGGTACGACGAGGCGGCCCTGGCCCAGGGACTTCGCGAAGCGCTACGAGGAGACTCGATCGACCTGCTGTTGGTGGACGGCCCGCCCGCTCATGCCACCGGCCACGGCTTGGCCCGCTACCCCGCCCTGCCGGTTCTCGCAGACCTCCTTGCCCCGGGCGCCACCGTCGTTCTCGACGACACCGATCGTCCCGGGGAGCAGGAGGTCCTGCGCCGGTGGGAGCACGAGACCGGCCTCACCTTCGACCGCAGCCCCGAGCGTGGGGGCGTAGCCGTGGCCCGGCTGGCCGCCGAGGGCTCGGGCCCCAGCCATGGCTGACCCGACCTCGACGGGCCGGCGGCCGCTCACCATCGCGCGAATCATCGGAGTGCTGGAGCGTGGGGGGGCCCAGCTCTCCGCGCTGCGGCTGTCCGCCGCCCTGCGCTCCGAGGGTTTCGACACCCGCCTGTACGCCGGGGACGCCACCGACGAAGGGATCGCCCTCGCGGCCGCCTTCGACGTGCCCGTCGAGACCTTCGCTCGGGAGGCACACCTGCAATGGGTGCCGTCGACCGATTTCGCAGCATGGCTGCGCCCCCGCCTGGCCGACGCCGACCTCGTCCACGCCCACATGTTCGGGGCCTGGTGGGCGGCAGCCGCCGCCGTGCCCGACGGGGTTCCGCTCGTGGCCTCCGAGCACAACGCCATGACCTGGCCGTACGGCGACCATGTCGCCCAGGCCCGCGCCGCCGCCGGACGCCTTGCGGCCTTCTTCGCCCACGGCCCCGCCGCACGCGGCTTCGCCGAATCACTCGGCGTCCCGGAAAGCCGGATGCTCGAGGGACGCTCCATCGTCGACGGCTTCGATGCGCGACCGCTGCCCGGCCTGCCCAGCCTCAGGGTGACCTTCGCCGGGCGCCTGCACCCCGAGAAGGGTGTCGACGTCCTGCTCGAGGCACTGGCCCTGCTCCCCGATCCGCCGACGACGCTCCTCCTCGGAGACGGCCCGCTGCGCGAGTCCCTCACTGCCCGGTCGCACGCCCTCGGCCTGTCCGACCGGGTTCTCCTGCCGGGATGGGTGCGTTCGCCCGGCTCCTACATCTCAGGAGCCAACCTGCACGTCGTCCCGTCCCGCGAGGAAGCCTGGTCCCAGAGTGCCGTCCTCGCCCTGGGCCTGGGGGTGCCCGTCCTTGCCAGCGCCGTCGAAGGGCTGCCCGTCACGTTGGGACAGGGCCGCGGTGTGCTCGTCCCGCCCGAGGACCCCGAAGAGCTCGCCTGCGCCATCGACGAGCTCCTGCACGGGCGGGGGGTACCCGACCCCACACCGGGGCGCGTCTACGCCGCACGCTTCACCCCTGAGCAGATCGCGCCGTACTACGCCGACACCTACCGGCAGCTCATGCTGAGCAACCGGCCACCCCACATAAGTCCCTCGCCTCACCGCAGCGAGCCGCCGACGCACCCGCGTGACACGAACCGGTCGATCGAGCCGTGACCGGCTCACCGCTGCGTCATCCCGCCGCCTGCCGACCCGCCCCAGCGGACCTTAGCGGAGCGACTGCACTCGGGATCCGTCAGTAACATCTTGGCCATGTCGGGGCTCCGCCGGAGGCACGCCCTCGCTGCTGCCATCTGGGTCCTCGCGACAGCGCCGATAGTGGTCTTCGCCGTCACCGACTGGTTCCTCGATCTCCTGCCGACACCGGGCATCCGTGGGTGTTTCCGTGCTCGGGGTCGGGTCCGCGGTTTGCTGGGCAAACCGACTGGACAGCACCGAGGGACGCTCTAGTCGCCGTGGCACACGCGGCTACCGCGGTCGGCACGCGCTTGGACGTGGCGGCGAATCACCTGATGATCCACCTCAGTTCACAATCTCAGCGTGACGACGGGGATGGATCTCGGTTCGACAGGATGCGCCCGGCCATGGCGCGAATCGCTCGTGTCGAGCCTGCGTCACATCCGCAGTCGACCGCGGCTGTTGGAGACGGCAGAATCGCTGCCCCCTGTACTCACACCTTTCCGGTCGAACCGTTCCTTGCGCCCACCGCTCTGAGGCCGATCCCCACAACGGCGCCCGCGACCAAAGCCGCCTTTCCTGCCTCAGCGCCGGCGCGTTTCAACTGCTGCGGGTCGCGGATCGCCTCACTCCATGGGACGACGTCGAGCTCTTCCCGACTGGGTTCGATGCCCAACGGTTCGTGGAAGTCCTCGATCGCAGCTGCGGTGGTGTTGAGGTTGTCGACGACCGCGCGTGCGGCCCTCACATGGAGGAGGATGCTCTCGTTGACGATTCCTCCAGCGGCATCCAAGTGCTTCATCAAGTTCGTCGTCCGCTCGAGTACCGCCTCCCGGCGCTGACGGCGGGTATCCGCCAGCCCCAGACGGTGGCCATCCAGGTGCTGCGGGGCCGTCGCGAGCACGTAGTCGAGCTCAATGATCGCGAACTGGTCCTGGAGTTCGAAGCAGCGGCCGAGGATCGCGAGCTGGACCGCGACCTGCTGCTCGATCTCCTGCGTCGTCTTCCTCAACTCCCCGGTCTTGCGCTTGCCCTCGACCTTCTCGGCGAGAGCGCCGAGCGCGAGGAGCGCCGCGCGTTGCACCTCGTGCACCGTCTCGCTCGTCGCGCTGACCTTCGACCACAGGGTCTCCGGATCGCCGCCTCGCTCGCGCAGGATCATCGCTTCCTCGATCGTCGCAGCAGCGCCGTGCAGCTTGGCGAGCACCGCGTCGCGCTGGGCCCGACGGACGTCGTCGAGCTTCTCGTCCATCCGGACCAGGAGCGCTCTGAGGTCGTTGGCTTCGGCCTGCTGGGCGAGCTGGGTCATGAGACCGCCGAGACCCGATAGCACCGCGGGGTTCGTCAGCAGTGCGACGGGGCCGTCCTCGGTCTGCAGCCACCCGCCGATCCTTCCGGGTACACCGAGCATGATGTGGCTGATGCCCTCGGTATCAGTCTTCATCAGCCCGCCGGCTTCTTTGATGCGCTCGACCGACTCAGGCGTGAGCTTCAGGTAGAAGGCTGACCTCTCGGCAATCTGTGACGCGATCTCGGCGAGTTCGCCTCCGGTCCGCATCACCCTTCTGAGCCTCGCCAAGGAGATGCGGCTGGCGTCAGGCAGCAGCCCCGTCTGGATCAGGAAACGCTCAACAGCTGACTGGTCGCCGACGACCACCAGCCCGTCTCCATCGCTGACCAGCTCGATTTCATCACCCAATGTCAGTCCCTTTCACGGCTCGGCGCTCAAGGTACCCGGAGCCCACGACAGCTCGTTCCAGAAGTCCCTGACTGTCGCTGTCAGGACCGGGCTCCCCGCGAAGGTCGCTCAGGCACTACGAGGGGGTTCCTTTGGGTCGCGTGGAGGGCGCATACGGCTTCCGCGCAGGAAAGGCGGTCCTGTGGCGAACTCGCGCCCCTGATCGTCGCGGTACACCGCCTCCGGCTCCCGTGAACTCGCCGCCCGGTGGGTCCGGTTGCCGAGACCCCGCCACAAATTGGCCGCGGGTGCGCAGACCGCTGACCTGTTCTGCCGGTGCGACGCTCCTATGGTTCGTCAAGCAGCTGCGGCGCCGTTTTCAAGTAGGCGGTAGAGGTCGCGGGCGATGTAGCGGGCAAGGCAGCGTTTGATCTCTCGGCTGGTCTTTCCTTCCGCACTGCGGCGGGCGACGTAGTCGCGGGTGGCTGGCTGGTACTGGATCCGGATCCGGATCCGGACCACGGTGTGCAGGGCTCGGTTGAGCTGGCGATCGCCGTAACGGTTGAGCCGATACCGGGTGGTGACCTGTCCACTGTTCGCCGGGATCGGTGCCACGCCGGCGAGCATCGCGAACGCCGCCTCAGAGTGCACGCGACCGGGGTGGGACCACGCGCACAACACCGTCGCAGCCACGATCGGACCGACCCCAAACTGCTCGAGCAGGTCGGGTCGCCAGCTGCGGATGATGCTCCCGATGGCCTTCTGGTGTTCACGTGCCTCTTTGAGCATCGCGTGCGCGCGACGCGCCAACGCCCGCAACGCCACCACGGTGCTGGTCGTCTCGATGTCCCAGCAGGAGTGCACGCGCAGGTTCGCGGCCGTGTTGAGCATCGCGGCACCCTTCTGGCCGCGGAACCGGGCTCGGATCGGCTCGGGCGCGGCGATGACCAGGCTGAAGACCTGCAGCTGAGCCTCGGTGGAGGCATTGATCGCGGAGCGGCGAGCAGTCAGAAGCACTGACAGTGCTCGGCGTTCGGCGCCACTGCGGGGAGTCCCCAGCTGGGGTCGAGCCAGTGCTTCACGCGCGGCCCGGATCGCATCGAGCGGATCTGACTTCGCCCCGTTGCGGCGCGCAGCCCGCTTCGGGCGGTCCAACTCGATGACGATCTCGCAGGCCTGCAGCAGGTGACGACTCAGACCGGCGCCGTGGCCGCCGGTACCCTCGACCGCCCAGGCCCGCAACGTCGCGTGGTTGTTGGCGAACTCCACCAGCTCGGCATAGCCCTCGGTTGTCGCCTCGACCGTGATCTCGTCGAGGAGACCACCGGTCGCGGTGTCGACCACGGCCGCGGAGTGAGTGTGGACGTGGGTGTCGACGCCGATGACGACATCGACCACCTCACGCAGATCGGTCAGACTGGCCATGCGTTCTCTCCTTCGCCGGATGGGACGTGGTTCCGGTCCGGGACGGAGGCTCGGCAGGACTGTGATGAGACACGCCAGGCGCTGCTAACGCCACGCGGTCAAGCTCCTGATCAGGCCAGCTCCTCCCAACCGGGCCGGGGCCGGCGACCACGAACGGACAAGTCGCAGCAGGGCACGAGGCCAGTCACTCCGTGGGTCACACTCGTGGTCACCAACCACAGCCAGCACCATCAGGCTGCGAACGCGATCCTCACAGTCACTGCGCCGGGTAGCGCCCTCGTGGACGCAGCGTCGCTCCGCCGAGATAGGGGGTGTCCGGCTAGGCGGGGTCCCCGGGCGAGCGTAGGAATGTCAGCGTCGCCAGCACTCGGCGGTTGCCGTGAGCCTCGGCCGTGATGTTCAGCTTGGCGAAGATGCTGGTCAGGTGCGCCTCGACGGTCCGCGGCGTGATGAACAGCCGTTCCGCGATGGCACTATTGGAAAACCCCTCGGCTGCCAGAGCGAGAACATCCCGCTCGCGGTCGCTGAGGCTTTCCAGCGGGTCGGCGGGGCGTCGACGGCCGAGCAACCGGTGAACGATAGTAGGGTCGACGACGGTCTCGCCGTCCTGCAGCCGTCGCAGCGCGTCGAGTAGGACCGCCGCGTCGTAGACCCGCTCCTTGAGCAGATAGCCGACCCGTTCGGGGCGCTCCTGGAGCAGCCGCATTGCGTAGGCCGGCTCGATGTACTGCGACAACACCAGCACGCCGACCTGTGGATGCTCCTGAAGGATCCGCTCGGCGGCGACGAGGCCCTCGTCGGTGTGTGTCGGTGGCATCCGGATGTCCACGACCACAAGGTCGGGATCCGACAGCGCGATCTCACGGTGGAGCGAGGCGGCGTCGTCTGCCTCCCCTACGACGTCAACGTGGACTGTGCGTAACATGGCGATGATGCCGGCCCGGGTGAGGGCGGTGTCGTCGGCTACGACGACGCGCACGGGATCACCGCCTCGATCTCTCCGGGTCGCAACTGCAGGTCACCGCCGAGGGCGCCGACCCGGTCCGCCACCTGAATGTAGTCGCCGGCGGCCGCTCCCGTTACAAGAACCCGCAGTCCCGCCCCGTTGCTGATCGACACAGCCAGCCCGCCCTGGGCTTGGCTGACGGCGCCGGCCACGACGGCATACGCCGCGGCCCGGACCGCCGGGTCATCGATCGGCGGGACCGGCGCCAGCAGGACGGGCACCGCGGCGGTGTCGATGAGGCCCTCGAGCGCGTCGCCGAGGCCGGCCTCGTCGAGGATCGCCGGGAAGATCCCGTGCGCCAGCTCCCGCAGCTCCGACAGGGCCGCGACCGCCTCGTCGAGCGCCGCGGCGACTCGAATGTCCCCCGGCGCCGCCGCAAAAGCCAGGCGCAGCTCGAACGTCAGCGCGAGCAGCAGCTGCTGGGCTCCGTCATGCAGGTCCCGCTCGAGGCTTCGGCGGGTGGCGTCAGCGGCGGTGACGACGCGAGCCCGGGACGCCCGGAGGTCCCGGAGCCGGGCGAGCACCTCGGCCTGGAGCCGCTCGTTGTCGATCGCGAGCCGGGCCGCGGGGCCCACCACCGCGTCCAGTGGCTCTTCGGTGGAGTGGTGTGTGATGACGGCGACCGTCTCACCCCCGCGCACGACGGTGGTCCGGATGGGGCCAGCAGGCTCAGGCACTTCGCGACCGCGCTCGTCGACGAACCGGCCGGTCCCGGGGAGCCAGTACGCGACCTGCACGGTGGGGTCGTCGAGCCGGCGCATCAGAGACTCGCGCAGGGAGCCGCCGCTGGCGAGCAGGTCGCTCAGGAGCTGCCGGGAGCGTCCGCGTTGTACCTCTCCGACCGCGACGTCGGTCGCGAGCGCCACTGCCACCAGGGTGAGGGCGGCGGCCCGAGCCACGAAGGCGGCCCACCAGGCCCCCGTCGGCTCCTCGGGCGTGCCGGTGCGCAGCAACAGTCCGTACCACGTCTGCCCGGCCAGCGCTGCGCAGCAGGCGATCCCCACCGCGAGCGCGGGACCACGGGTGCGCCAGCCTAGGAACACTGCGGCGACGACGGCCATGACGGCGGGCGCCAGCTGGTGCACCTGATCGGATATGGCGACCAGGCCCGGCAGGTGCCGTACCAGGAACACGTTGGTGCCTTGTCCGCAGTTCTCCCAGCAGTCGCGCATGAGGAAGGGGTCCCGGAACAGGGCCCGGCCAATGCTGACGCCGATCCCTGTCGCCCATCCGGCAATGATCACGGCGCGGCCGATCCGCCCCGGCTCGCGCACGCCGATCGCCACGTGCAGCAGCGCAGCGGGCAGCAGCGGGGGCAGCAACCGGGCCGAGGACACGAGCAGGTCGTCGTGGCCGGGTGTCAGCCACACGGGGGCGAGCCAAGCGAGGCCGGCCAGCGCGGCTAGCGGACCGACCGGGCCCGGCCGCAGCAGCCAGTAGGCCAGCCCTGCGGCGACGGGTAGCAGCCCCGCGGTGTACCCCAGGGCACCCCATTGCGACGCCTGGACGTAGGTGGTCTGAGGACTGAACCGGCCGGGAATCGACAGCACCGCCACGACTGCGGCCAGGGCCGTCAGGCCGAGCAGCGCCGCCACGACGATGCGGGTCCTCATCGCGCCGCTCCGGTCGGCAGCCTGAGCTCCAGACACGTGCCATTGACTGGATCCGAGCTGATCGCGAGCCGGCCGTCGAGAGCCTCGACCCGGTCGCGTAGCCCCAGTAGGCCGCTGCCGGCTGGGTCGGCGCCACCTCGCCCATCGTCGCTCACAACCATGACAAGGTCGGGCCCGTCGATCCGTGCGGAGACGGCGACGCTGTGCGCGGCGGCGTGCTTCACCGCGTTGCTGAGCGCCTCGGAGCAGATGAAGTATGCCGCCACCTCGACCTCGGGAGCAGCCCGCGCGTCCGGTACGTCGACCGTGACCGGCACCGGACTGGTCGCTGCGAGAGCTTGCAGCGCGGGGGCCAAGCCATCGGCTAGCTGGCGCGGGTGCAGGCCGCCGGCGAGCGTCCGTAGCTCGGCGACGCTCGCTCGGGCATGCGAGCGCGCGACCGCGACGTGCCCACCGTCCAGGCCGTCGAGCAACCCGGTGATGCGCTGCAGCCGACGCTCCGGCCCCCGTTCGAGGCGATGCTCCAGCGCTGCGCGTTCCTCGTCCGCGGCGACCACCAGCCGGCGCCGCGACGCAGCCACCTCGGCGACCCGGTCGGCCACCACACGCTGAAGCTCTGCATGGTGGGCGTGCAGCCGGTCCGCCACGGCGAGCGCCTCCTTCAGCACCTCGTCGTCAGGGTCGCCCAAGAGATCCGCGACCACCTGCCGGGCAGGGGCCGGACCCAGTTCCACCACCAGATCAGTGACCTGCTGCGTGTATCGGGCCAGAGCCAGCCACACCAGTCCGGACGCAACTACGAGCGCGCCTTCGTAGGCGAGCATCGCAGGCAGCACCCCCGCCAAGCCGGGCACCACGCTGCGCACTAAGGCCCCGCCCGTCACTGACACCGCCACCACCGCGGCCGCGGCGACCATCGGACGGCGCAGGCGCCCGGCGGAGCGGCGCTCGATCGCGACGCCGGCAACGACCACGACGGCCGCCAGGACATTGACCCGTTCGTCGCCCCAGGGCGCCGGTACCAGCACTGACGCGCAGCCGATCACGAGCAGGATCCGGCCCATTCGGCTTCGCGGAAGCCAGCCCGGGGCAGCGAGCAGCAGGCCCAGAAGCACGGCACGGTGCCAGACCGCGGCGCCCGGTACGAGCCCGCCGATGAACCATGCCACCGCGACGCCCAGGCTCAGCACCCCAGCGGCCCGGGTCCGGCTCCAGAGCCCCACTCCGACGGCCAGCCAGGCGAGCCCGACGACGAGGTCTGGCAGCCACTCCTCTGCCTGGTTGACGCGAAAGACGGCGAGCTCGGCGGCCACCGCGAGCCCCACGGCCCCGGCGACCAGAAGGACACTGGCGAGGCGCCTCATCGACGCTGCCCAAGTAGGTCCCGGAGACTCGGCCCCGTCAGCTCACCCTTGGCCAGGAAGCCGACCGCGGCCGAGCTGGCCACGCGGTCGCCGTAGGTCCGCGCGCGGCGGCTGGAGACCAGCACGACAGTTGACACCGGGGCCAACAGCGCCAGGTCCTCGGCCACGGCGAAGCCATCGGAGTCGGGCAGCTGCACGTCGAGGAGCACCACGTCGGGGCGCAGCCGGATGGCCTCCGCCACCGCGTCGGCGCCGGTCGCTGCCTCGCCGACGACTGCGAACCCCTCGGCCTCCAGCAGCGCGCGCGCGGCCGCACGAAAGGCCGCGTGGTCGTCGACCACCAGGACACACGGCGCGACCTCGGGCACGCCCTGATCGTCGCACCGGACGCCCATGCCGTGATGGTGGAAAACCACAATCCCCGTCGGCCGGAGTCGCGGGTCGGCCACGATGGCGGCAGGCCTCGAGATTCCTAGCGTTGCGAGCATCCCGAAAGGAGCAGGAACGATGAAGAGACTGACAACCGCGGCCGGCTTCCTCCTGGTCGCAACCGTGCTGCTGGGAGGTTGCGGCAGCAGCGATATGGAGCCGGCCGCTGCCACAAGGGCGGCTGGCACGATCGAGGGCACGTACCGCTACGAAAGCACCCGTACCGAACTGGAGAAGTCACCGCTTCTAATGGACCAGGGTGAGGTCAACGACGGGAACTGGGGGACCATGACACTGGTGCTCAACGACGGCAAAGCGCGCTGGGACCAGGTCAACAGGATCGCAAACTCGACCAGCAGCGGCACCTACACCACGAAGGACGGCCGGCTCGCCCTGGCCTTCACCGCCGGCGACCTCGCAGGCAACACGTTCACGACGGCTTACCAGCTCGTCGGGGACACCCTCACCCTGACCCGCCTTGACGGCGCGATCGGCCCGACTCCGTTGGTGATGAAGCCATGGACACGGCTCCCGTGAGGCGGGCCCGATGCCGGGCCAGTGCAGCCGCCCTGCTCGCGCTGATCTGCACCGCTATTGCCGGCTGTAATGGCGAACCCGGCAAGGCGGGTGGGCCGCCCGCGCCGGTCGTGCTCACCCTGGCCAGCGGCGATGCCAGCCTCCAGTACCACCCGACCATTGAGCGCTTCCTCGCACTCGTCCCGGAGCTTTCCCACGGCCAGCTGCGAGTTGAGGGCCGGTTCGAGGTGGGCCACTTCGCACCGGACCGCGACCAGGTCGTGATGCGACAGGTGGCTGCCGGGGACGCAGACCTGGGCTACGTGCCCACCGCCAGCAGCGGGGCGCCCGGCCTCGAGGCGCTCAACACCCCGATGCTGATCGACAGCTACACCGTGCTGAAGGCGATCGTCGCCGCCGACGCCACCAAGCAGCAGCTGCAGCAGCTCGAGGACGTCTCGGGTATCGCCGTCATGGCGAACCTCTTCCAACGGCCGGTCGGGGTCAGGCGGGCATTCCGCGGCCCAGCCGACTACCGGGGGGCCACATTTGGAGCGGTAGTGGGCCATGAGGTAGGGACCGCTCTCGGCTTCACACCGGTGACGGCCTTCGGCCCAAACCGAGACGAGCTCATCGCAGCCGGTCGACTCGACGGATTCCCGTTCACCCTGACCGGCTACCCGATCAACGACTTCGCCGGCCGTGCGAATCATGTGACTCTCAACGTGCCCTTCGGTGCGGCCACCACCGTCCTCATCGGCAACCCAGGCGCCGTGAGCAAGCTGACCAAGCAACAGCGCCAGTGGATCCAAGAGGCCGCGGGCAAGGCTGTCGCGGAGTTCGACCCCGTCACCATCGAGTCCGAGGCGATCCAGGTCCTGTGCAACCAGGGCGTCGAGCTCGCGCTCGCGACACCCGAGCAGCTGACCGCCCTGCGCAGGGCCTTGCAGCCGGTTTTTGCGGATCTGGCGAAAGACCCGAACACCGGCCCGCTCGTGCGGACGGTGGAGGAGCTGCGGGCCACACTGCCGGCCGATCCGGCACCAGCGACCTGCAACTGATATGTAGTAGTTCCTGCCAAGAGCCAGGGTGAGGCGCCGTCCGGACGAATGAGTCCTGACGGCGCCTCTGCTTCGTCATGTCCGTGCCTGGTGAACGTGTCGTTGGCAACCGGCGGGTCACAGTGACACAGGCTGCGGATCAACAAGCCGCCCGAGGATGCGTCAGCCTTCTGCTTCGAGAAGTGCCCGGACATGTCGACTGGCTGCTACGGGATCTTCCGTGTCGAGGCATTCCCCGGCTTGTGAGCCTTCGATGGTAAACGGCGCGGAACCGCGCGGGCCGGTGTCGATTCGAACGTCTGCCCGCCCGACCTGGATCCAGTAGACGTTTTCATCATCGGCCGGGTGAGTCCCCTCTAGCCGGGTCACGTCAGCGAATGGGAACTGGGTCCTGATGGTTGCGAGTATCAGGTCGAGTGGCCACCCGTTTGATCGTGGGGCTCACATAGCCTTGCGCCGGCCACCTTCTCAAGCCAACGATCATGGCGGGCAGTGGCTTCCTCAGCTGCCGCGATCCGGGCGTTTCCGGAGGTGCGTCTATCCGCCGCGATCCGGGCCCCCGCCGAGCCCGCGTCTAAGCAGTTTCGACCACCAGATTGCCTCGCCTCGACACGGAAGGGGGCGAACAGCCAGTCGACGGACCAGCCAGAGTTCCTAACTAATTCGACTTGGGTGAGAGCACCGCCTCAGGATTCTCGCGCAGGTGCTGACGGTACTGAGTTCGCACCCATAGGGCGTAGGCGCTATCCGCCTTCGCCGCAAGTCTCGTGACCCCAACGGCGACACAGATCCAGCCTGCCAAGGCAGCAATGGCGGCCAGCACGGACACCGCCGCAGCGTGCGCAGCGATCGAGACTCCGGCCACGAGCGCCCCGAGAAAGCCCATAAACATGCCCCAACCGAGCATCCGCGAGCTCGATAGACCGACTTGCACGAGCAGGCCAGGCCAGTGTGCGGTCATCGAGCTGGGATGTTTCACGGCGTTCCCGCCTCCGATGTCAGACATATGTCTCCTCCGTGATCGACTGCGGGTTAGGTGCGAAGGATCATTCAACTGGAAAGCCGCCCATATGCGTCCTAAACGGTGAAACCAGGCGCGCCATCGTCCGAGCGCATCATCTCGGCTCCTTCGCGTAAGACTGATGCGTCCTTTCGCCGCCTGTCGCTCTGACCCGATCTCCCGCACCTGCCGATGAACCGGAACATCGAGTGCGCCCGGGAAGTCTCGGCGCTGACCCTGGCGCCGGTCCTTGTGGGGGAGCTGATATCAGTGGGCGCCGCTTCAGTCGAAGAGGCGCAACAGTATGAGCCGGTTCTTCGGTGTCCAGATCAGCTCGCGGAACTGGTCCACGGGTCCGACGGGCCATCTCTGCGCAATGCTCACGACCGCCGGGTCCTCGATCAAAGGGAGGAGCAGGTCCGGGATGTCGGCCCAGGCGACCTTGAAGGGTCGGTCCCACAGCTGCACGACCTTGGTCGTCACCGGAGCGGTCAGGCCGAGCGCGTCGTGCATCGCGGCCAGCCTCTCGTATGCCGTCATCAGCGCCGCTTCGCGGTCCTGCCAAGCCTCGGCGCGCGCGACGTTCCACAGGATGGGCCTCATCTCCGAGCCACACCCAAGGCGGGAGAAGGCCGTTCCGAACCATTTCGAATACGGCGCGTACTGTCGTTCCATCAGGAAGCCGAGCCGCATGAGATCCGAGACAAGACGCGACCCGATCACCCAGGAGCCCAGCTCGTCGCCCGCGGCGCCTGATCTGCCGACCAGATTCATCTCGGGGTGGACGCGCCACCAGCCGGCGAGCAGCATATACAGCCAGACGTCGCGGGGATAGTAGGCCAGGCGGTCCCGCGCCGCCTGCAGGCCGACCTCGTCGTGAAAGACAACCCCCGAGGTGAACATCCGCAGCCCGTGCTCGGGCAGTGTCAGCCAGTCGCGCGGCTCAATGTCGCGGGCGATGTCCAGCTCCAGCTGCTGCCGGACATAACCGCGGACGGTGTGGACCTCGTAGCCGATCGGGCGGCCGGCGAAGGTCTTCGCCAGATCCCGCTGCAGCGCCTCCCGGACCGCGGCGCCATGGCGCGGCTCGTCCTCCTCGGCGAGGAAGACCAGGGCACGCGGCTTCCAGTCGTGGTCGGTCGACATCTGGTCGTCGAAGCCGAGCACCTCCGACCCGCGGCCGAGCAGCGCCGCAGAGTGCGGCAGGTCAGGGAACCTGGCGCTCAGAAGGGGCCGCACGACCTCGTGGTACAACCGCCGACTCAGCTCGGCCCCCGTAACAAACGTCGACATGCGACCAACCCCCTACTCGAGACCTCAGTGTGGACCCATTCACCAGTCGGTGTTGCTCCGAGGCGGCGGAGAGTGCCGCGGGGCGCTGATAAGCGGCTGGTACGCGAAAGCCGCTGGTCACGCGGATCGGATTTGCTTCACATCGCGGCGCGGCAGCCGCCGGATCTCGCCACAGGGTTCGCCGAGTCGCGTGCATTGACCGAGGAGACAGTCGGGTGAGCCACCGCCAATGGCTGTCAAGGGTCGCGGAAACGGGCTGCACCGAACTCGAATGGCTCATCGAAGGCGATGCCTCGTCGGCCTGGAAGATCGCCTCTCCTGTGTCCTCGTTGAACCCAGAGGGGACCCAGGTTGAAGGCGACGAACGGTTCCCACACCGGTGGCAAGCGCCCCTTCCACTCCGCTCCGTCGCTGGCGCCGAGGCGAGGAGAGGTAGCCACATTTGGGGTCTTTCCGCCGGCATGCCAGCGTGGCGGCGTCTTCTCGAAGCCGCGCGGGCCCACACCACGCAGTCGGCGTCCGCCGCTGCTCCTAATCCCGCATGCATGCGCGCCTTGGCGCCTATCTCGTGATTCTCGCCCGAACCCAGTCCGGCTGGTGACTTTCGATCGGATTGTCCTCGATGAAGTGGCGATTGGAACCGTCGGGACTCATGACGGCCAGCCCCAGAACACGGTTCTGCTGCTGAAGGTGACGGCCTTGCAGGAACATGATTTTGCTACCGTCTGGTGACCAGACTGGGTCCGCCGAACCGTCTCCGGGAATGTTTTGGGTGAGATTGCGCAGACGCTTTCCGTTCGAGTTGACGACGTATACATCGCCACGACTCGTCGGGTCGGGGTACGCCTCGAAAACGATCCGTCCTCCCTCGGGTGACCAGACGGCGTCACCTGCGCCGATGGCGAATGAGGTGATCTGCGCGGTGTGTCCCTTCAAATCGGTCGTGAAGAGTGCCGACCCGTCCGCGTCTCGCGTGAACACCAGTCGGCTACCGTCGGGGGAGAACCGTGGAGCGTGGTCGTAGGAGGCATCGGCCGGCAACGACGTGACCCGACGGATATCACTGCCATCTGGTCGCATGACATAGATTCCCTGCCCATGCGGGTAGCCGTCGCCGTCCGACTCGAAGGCGATGAGCGAGCCATCCCGAGACCACCCCGGGTCCCCGCTCACCCCGCCCTGTGATTTGGTCAGGTTGGTCACTGAAGTCCCATCAGCGTTCATCGTGAAGACGTCGTTGATGAACGACTCGTCTGCCGGGTTCGGATCGCTGCGGTCGCTGTCAAACGCGATCTTCTGGCCGTTCGGAGACCAGACCGGCCATCCGCTGTTGGCATTCTCAAACGTTAGCTGCCTGGCGGCGCTGAGGTCTGAGTCTGCAACCCAAATCTGCCAGTGCCCATCCGCATCCGGCCGCATAAATGCCACCATGTCGGTTTTCTGCGGATTGGCATCTGTTGGTAGTCCGAAAAGCAGCGAACCAACTGCGACGAGGGCTAATGCGAGCGCCAAGCGAATGACACGACGAGCCATGACGTCTCTCCTGAGGATTCCCGAACGGTCATCCGAACTGAAGAAAGTCTGAGCTCCGGACGCTTGGGACCGATACTCCTCGCGCACGACTGGTGTGTCCAGCCTCCAGCGCGGCCAGTTCTTGACGGCAGCCAAGAATGGCGCCCGCCATTTAACCCAGACGGAACCCAGCTCTGGGGACACCTCAGTTGCACGCGTCGTTGAGAGCCTCCGAACGCCGCGGAGGTCAACCGACTTAGCAGGCGACGTCACCTCGCTCTCTTTCGTGGCCGGATCCGCAAAGGGGTGGAGAACGATGGCCCGCAGAACTGCTCAGCCTGGACAAGACCCCGGCGACCGGACCACAAGCGTGCGAGCTCCATGGAATCGACGCAGGCATGAGCCGTCTGCACGCGAGAGGAGGTAGCCCTTTCCGCCACCTGTCGCCCTGCCGTCGGGGTGACATCATGCACCCGCGCGCTCATCGCCAGCTCACGCGGAGGAGCATGGGGAGAGACCGCCATTCCGCCAAGGCGGGTTCAGCCCAAGGAGGAACTCATGACCACCCGGTCGGACGCGTCCAAGCTCCCCAAGGACTGGGCCGCCGCGCTGGCCAAACGCGGGCTCGACCAAGAGGTTCTCGACGCGCTCGTGGCTGACACCTATGACCAGAGTCCCGTGGCGGTCTACCCAGCGCGCTCCGACGTGTTCCGAGCGTTCCACCTGACCAGATTGAAGGACGTTCGAGTAGCGATCCTGGGGCAGGACCCCTACCCGCGCCCCGGACAGGCCAACGGACTCGCCTTCTCCGTCCCGGAGGAGGAGGCGATCCCCCGATCGCTCAGGACCATCTATACGAATCTTCAGGACGACCCAGCGATTCAGATCGAGCGACCACTTCACGGAGACCTGTCCGCGTGGGCAAAGAACGGCGTGCTCCTCCTCAACACGGCGCTCACAGTCGAGGACGGCCACCCCGGGTCACACGCTCGGCGATGGGAGCATTTCACCGATCTCGTTCTGCAGGTCCTTAACGAAGATTGCGACCATGTCGCGTTCCTCTTGTGGGGATCAAAAGCCATCCGCAAGGCAACGTCGATCCCGATCAACGAGCCACCACACACGGTGATTCGATCCGCCCATCCAGCTGTCTGGGGCAAGACGAGAGAGCGGCGGTTCATCGATTGTTTCCCGTTCACCGAGGCAAATGACTTCCTACGACGACACAAACTCGAGCCCGTCGCCTGGGACCTACCAACCGCGAATTGACAGGGGCAAGCAAGCCGCCGGCCCCGTCTCCGCAGTCGCGTCTATTCGCCGCCAGACGGACGACGAGTTCTAGACGCTCGCTCAGGATCAGCCCAGGTCGAGCAGGGTGCCTAGCTCCGCTGTCTGGCCGATCCACGTCTCGTGTTTGGCTTCTCGACAAAGTCGGCCGGGAGGCGCAGGGTAGATAAGGTGCCACGCATCCCTCCCCCAGCAGCGGCCCTGGGCGCAGCCTTGGTCCAGCGTGCGCTCTCGGACGGAACCTGCCCGCCGACCAAGGCGCGCACTGTGGCCTCGCTGACCATCTCGCTGGTGTCCTTCTCTATGGCCGGCGCAGCCGCGAGCCGCTTCCGTCGAAGCGGCACTACCCTCGAGCCGTTTCAACCGGATCGGGCATCGGTGCTGATCACCGGCGGTGCCAACTCAGTCAGCCGCAACCCCATGTACGTCGGCATGGCGGGACTGCTGCTGGCGCACGCCGTGTGGCGAGGCTCATGGACGGCGCTCCTTCCATTGGTCGGCTTCGTCGTCTTCATCGACCGCGGCCAGATCCAAGCGGAGGAAACGGCACTCCTGGAAAGGTTCGGGGAAGCATACGAGGCCTACCAGTCGACGACGCCCCGATGGATCGACCGGAGATCTTTCACCTGGCCACCCACTCCACAGAGGGCGACAACTGTCATGTAACGGCTCGCGACGCTCCTATGGTCGTCAACCAGCAGCTGCGCCGTTCAAGCAGGCGGTACAGGTAGCGGGCAAGGCATGGTTTGATCTCTCGGGTGGTCGTTCCATCTGCACTGCGGCGGGCGAGTCAGTCGCGGGTGGCTGGCTGGTAATGGATCCGGATCCTGACACGGCGTGTAGGGCTCGGTAGAGCTGGCGATCTTCTAATGTCTGTAAGGTCGCCAAACAACTGCGCCCCCAGATGCGCTGCCTGCAACTGCTCGGACCGCCGCCAACTGCGTCGCGCCGCCGATCCACCAGCGCGGGGCAGCCATCAAGGCGCCGCGATACGGTCTTTTCGGCATCGATGCGGTGCGGAACTGGGGATAGTGTTCTGCGCTGTCGGAGGCACGCATGTCGTGGGTCTCCGATGAGGATGTGAGTGGCCGTGTCGACAGACTTTGAGGTGGTGGTGCCGCACCTCGCTGACGCTGTGGAACTGGCCTCAGTCCACGTTCAGGCGTGGCGGGAAGCCTAGGGAGAGCTGCTCCCAGAGAATTTCTACGATGACGCCGCGCGCGGGAGTCGGCAGGTGATGTGGTCGGGTCTGCTCTCAGAGGAGGATGCCGGGGAGCCGGTCCGTGTCGCCCGGCGCGAAGGCCGAATCGTGGGGTTCGCCTTAAACGGTCCGGCCTCCGACCACCAAGGGCACCCGCCGGAGCGCGATGAGCAGCTGTATGCGCTCTACGTGCTGTCCAGCTGCTATGGCCACGGTGTCGGTCAAGCTCTCCTTGACCAGGCTCTCAGCGAGCGGCCTGCACAACTGTGGGTGGCCAAGGACAACGCGCGGGCTCGACGGTTCTACGAGAAGAACGGATTCACAGCAGACGGGACCGAGCAGGTCGATCCAGATCTCGACGGGCTGGTCGAGATACGCATGGTGCGATAGGCCGACGTCGCCGCCCTCACGACAGCGATGTCCGACATCCCGCACCACCGCCAAGTGGTTGCGTCCTTTCGCCGCTAGGGCCCAAAGCGCGGCACATGTTCGAGCCGGTGCCGCCCGGCCTCTTCTGCATCCGATCTCGAGCTCACCTGGCCCGCGCCTAATCGATGGGCCCCGTGCCGCCGATATCCCGCAACGCGCCGTTCGCAGGCACGACTACGGCGAATTTCGCGCAGGAGCTCTTCGTGGCGCTGCCGCGCCAAGCGCTGCTGTTCGTCACGGTCCTTGGCGGCATCGCGGAGTCGCCACTGCTCCAGTTGCCATATGCCAGCCGACGCCGCACAGCGCTCCGAGGATTCCGACGACCCGGTCCTGGTAGGCGGCCCACAGACTCAATCCCGCCGCGCCTATGAATGCACCGGCGGCAAGTGCACGACGGATAGCGGGAGACCACTCTCGTCTAACCCAGCCCACGCTAAGCACCATGACCAGCACAGGCCCGATCGAGAGCCCAGCGGGTGCCAGCCACAACCACGTGCCGGGGGCTTGGTCGACCAAGTTCATGGTCATTACGGCCAGCATCATCAAGAGCCAGAGCAATAGGCCAACGATGGTGATCGCCCTGACCACGCGTCCGGTGGTCAGCGCCCAGAATGGTTTGAGAAATCGTCGCACGCCCCAATGGTTCACCACAGCTGTGACATTCGACCCTATGAGGAGCTCACCAGGACGAGCTGCTGCCTGGCGCTATGACCGAGAACGGTGCCATCCAAGGGCCTCCGCTCAGCGCCAGCATCTGGATGGGTCCGCAGAGGTGCCCTATCCCCCCAGTCAGGGGCTACGCCAAGGACCAATGACGTTTGCCAGGGCGGGCCGACGCAGGCCAAGACACACTGCCCTGTTGTCTTGCGAGACGTGCGTCCTTCCGCCGCCTGCCGGGCGTGTCCCGCTCACCCACATGCTTGATAGGTGGGTGAACTTCACCCACTTTGGCAGCGTCATCCCCGGACGTGATCACAGCCGGCCCAGCCAATGGTGGTGCGGCACAACGGCTGCGAGAGCTTCTCGCATCCAGGCTCGCTGCTGCCGGGTGAGGGTAGGGAGGGTGGCCTCGAAGTCGGGCTCATCCTTCGCGCGACCCAGTCGGGCCTTGAAGACAAGAACGATCTCTGGGAGCAGATACCGAATGCCGTCACTGCCAAGCCACGTGACCTCCTCGACGGGGGCGACATGCCCGGGAAGGAACTTGTTCGTCCAAAGCCCGTCGGCGTCCGGAGTCAGGGGAATGTCGACGATCCACGGCGAGGCGGCATCCGAACGCAGCCAGAGCTGGCTTGCCGGCTCATCGACGGTGGCCCAACGGTCGCCCAGAGGGTGCAGGACCCCACCGACGTTGTTCCAAACGTGCCACCGCCCCTTCATAAACTCGACGAACGCGGGCACGTCGCACACCAGCATCGAGACATCGGTGTCTTCGTGCTCGCGTCGGTATCCGGTGGCGGCTTCGATGGCCCAGCCGCCGACGACCCACCACGGCCGGTCGAATCCGCTCATCTCCTCGGCGAACTCGCTGGGCTCCATCGGACGCCAAGCACCGTAGAGATCCAGAAAGGCGGCCTCCCGCGCTTCCTCCTCCTCAGACCGCTCAACCGGCGCTCGTTCGCACACCTCAAGCACCCTTCCATACCTAAAGCGCGGACCTACCGCAGAGATGACTTAGCGTCCCTGCCCATGCCGCGATCCGCTCGTTCAGGGAGAAGGCCGCGGGGCGTCTAACCGCCGCCTGTCGACCCTCTTGGCGTCGGCATTCCCGGCACGGCTGTGGCGGCGTCCGCTGGACGCGTGAACGCGTCCGGTGGACGGAGGCGCCACGCGAGGACTCCGGGGAGGCTGGAGAAGTCATCCACCACCTTCCAGATTCAGGAGACATTGTGTTCATCGCCATTCTCGATTTCGAGACCGTAGCCGACGACCGCGCCCGCGCTCTGGCCCAGCTTGAGGGCGAGCGGGCGCGCGTCCGCTCGATGCCGGGCAACCTCGCTTTTCGCGTGTACGCCTCACGTGAGGACGAACGCACCGTGACGGTCGTGCACGAGTGGACCGATCAGAGCTCGTTCGCCGCCTACCTCGCCTCCGACGCGTTCGCCCGGTCCAACGCCGTGCTGCGACCCATGGTGACCGGCGGGCCGGTGAGCCGCCGATTCCGCGCGGAACTCGTCGAGGCCGTCGCCTGACCGGAGCGGCGTCCCTACGATCGGTGCGTGGGAGTCCACTCGTGACCCGCGAGGCCTTCGCGTTCACCCGGTCCTTCGGGCCGACCGGGCCGACCGAGCTGGTCGTCGACCGTCATTACCTGCTCTGCGCCTCCATGGGAGCGCTGCGCCTCGAGGCCGAGGGCCAGCGCTGGCTGCTCCCCCCGGCCCGGGCTGCGCTCCTACGAGCCGGGCGGCCGGCCACGATCGCGATCCCGCAGCCGGCTAAGACCGCGTCGGTGCTCTTCCACGTCGACTTTGTGCCGCCGCCGCAGCAGCACCTGACGGTCTTCGACCTCGACCCACTTGCTCGCGCGCTCGTCAGCGAGTGCGGCGCGTGGCAGGAGGCGGAGGAGCCACTGCCCTCGTACGCCCGAGCTATCTTTGCCGCGCTGGCCGCGGTCGCTTGGCGGCTAGCCGAGCGCCCCAGCCCCGTGGTCATGCCAGCGGGACGCTCCGCCGAGGTACGGACCGCGTTGCAGCTCACCGAGGAACGGCTCGGCGACGACATCCGGTTCGAGGAGGTCGCGGCCGCGGTCGGGCTGGTCCCGCGCTCGCTGGCCCGTCGGTTCGAGGCCGAGGTCGGGATGACCTGGCGCGCCACCCTGCGCCGGATGCGGGTGCTGCGGGCCGTGGAGCTGCTCGCGGCCGACGACGCGCCGATCACGAGGATCGCCCACGAGGTGGGCTACGGCTCGCTGTCGGCGTTCAATGCCGCCTTCCGCGAGCTGACCACAGTGACGCCATCGGGCTATCGCGCCACCTTCACCCGCTGAACACGGTCCCGGCGCATCCGGCTCAGACCCACCCCAGGCACCAAGACTCCGTTCCACACCCATGCCGAGGACAACGTTCCGCAACCTCACCGTCGGCCGGGTCGCACCCTCCGGCGCGTCGCACGACGACATCCCCATCCACGGACCATGCCGCGAGCCGCGGCGCGGCAGACCTGTGTCTATCCGCCGCGTCAGGTGGGAGATGGCGCTAGTGGTTCACTCGACAGATGCCGTCCGTCCCCGCGACCCTGCGTCCGGCCCTGCGTGCTGTCCTCGACAGTCTCCTCGTCGCCGACCTTCCAGAGCGGCTCACGAGAATTTGGGACTACGACGGGAGGGGGCGCTCGGACTATGACCTCCGATGACATCTGGGACGTGGTCGTCGTCGGAGCGGGACCGGCCGGAAGCTCAGCAGCGCTGAGTGCACTGCACGAAAGGCCGGACGCTCGGGTGTTGCTGCTTGACCGCTCCGACTTTCCGAGGGACAAGTCGTGCGGCGATGGGATAGCACCCCACGTTTTCGACGTACTGCGCTCCCTGGGAGCCAACGAGACCGTGCGGGAACTTCAGCACCATCACCGTGCGGTTGAAACGCTGGAACTGTCGATGGGCGCCCAAGGCGTGACCCGTCGGATGCGTCGACCTGCACTGGTGGTTCCCCGCGCCCAATTCGACGCCCGCCTCGTCGACGCCGCAGTCGGTGCCGGTGGGATCCTACGCCGGCACCGCGTGCGCACCGTGGAAACGAGTCCAGAAGGGGTACTGCTCGACGGGACGATCCGCGCTCGAGTCGTCGTGGCCGCCGACGGTGCCCGCTCAGGGGTCCGCCTGAGCATCGGACTGGGACTGCCCCCACGAATGGCATTGGGACTCCGGGCCTATGCGCCAACTCCTCGCTCGCGTACGGGTCGTCAGGTAATTCGCTTCGGGCAGGACCGCCAACCCTCGTATGCATGGGCCTTCGACCGGGGCGACGGATGGTCGAACATCGGCTACGGCGAGGTACTGTCCGACCGGTTGTCCACACCGTCGCATGCGCTCATGGTGCAGCGGGTAGAGGACCTTCTTCCAGGGTCGACCTCTGCAGCGCACTCCTGGCTCGGGCACCACCTGCCCCTGTCGACGGCGCGGTGGCACCAACCTGCCGGTCGAATACTCCTTGCGGGTGATGCTGCCGGGCTGATCAACCCGCTGAGCGGAGAGGGCATCTACTACGCAGTCGCCACCGGTGCCTGCGCCGGTCGGGTGGCCGCCCTCCGGGCGACTTCACCCGCAGAAGGGCAGCCCGCTGATCCTGGCACCGCTCACCGTGAAGGAGTGCGTCGCCTCCTGCGAGCCAACCTCGTCAGCACGGCTATCGCCGGCCGCATGGTCTCAAAGCCCTTGGTCCTTTCAGCCGGGCTCCGCGCGTCCGCGGCCGACCAAAAGGTCTTCGATGACCTCGTAGAGCTGGCACTGGGTCCCGGCCGGCTCACGCCTCGAATCCTTCGAGGCCTGGTTCGGCACGGACGTGAGTAACGTCGACCGACAGAGCCCTGGCGTCCGACGTTTGTCAAGGATTGAGCGCGTCAAACCGCCGCGAAGCGGCAGTGTCCTTCCGCCGCGGGTCGCGCATCCTGAAGGTGCCGATCCGAGCCGTGGCTCGTCGGGTCTAAGTCCGGCTGTCCGAGCCTGTTGAGCGTCCGACATGCGCCTCGCTCGCTCGTCGGAAGAAGATGGAACGTACTGAACGTCCTGTTGAACTCTGGCGCGACGCTCATTGTGCACGGCGTGGCGGTCATTGTGCTTCGAGAACGCTGCTCATGGTGTTCACCTCTGGCGTCGCGCTTCCTGGGCATCACGGGCTCCTGGAAGAGGCTCCGAAGGAAGGGTGGGGATTCATGAACCGGAGAGTCGTGTGGGTCCTTCTGGCCTCACTCGGGTGGCTCGGCCTTGTTCTAGTAGCGGTGTGGATGAAGGCACAGCCAGCCTCGCTATGGCGTGTGCTCGAAGCACCTGTGACGGTGGTTGCCGGGGGGTTCGCTGCCGTCGTGGTGGCAGCGTTGTTGTTTGATCCGATCAAGTTTTGGGTCGCAAGAGCGGCCGCCGACGAAGTGGAACGTCGCGAGGACCAGCGGTGGCTGCGAGACAAGTATCCGCACGCGCGAGCGACTCAGGACGCCCTGCGCCATGAGGCTGCCATCGGAGCGGCTCTGCTCTACGAGGCCGTGGCGTCGACAGGGGCACTAACTGCCGTAATCCCCTCTGAGACGCTGCGCTGGGATGTACGACGTCTGCCACCCACCCACCCTGCCCTCGGCGCCGACAGTGGGCCCGAGGAGCTGGCGGCAATGTTCCAAGCGCTGGCGCAGTCGCTGAAGGACGATGAGCGAAGCCAGTGGACTGGCCCGATGGCCTTGGCCAACATCCAACTCAAGATGGTGTTGACCGTGCTACGAGTGCATCAGGAAGAGGAGCAGATCGCGCATGTAGTTCGGATCATGGGGGCGGACTACTCGAGGAATGCAGATGATCGTGTGTGGCTTGTGCCGGAGCGCCATGAATCGGTTCCGGGCGAGGTGCGGGAGCGCCTCACCGACACCGCGGTCGAGGCATTGGCCTCATTCCCCGACGCTTCGGTGGCCGACCGGCTTGCGATAGTTGCCAGCCGTCTCCTGAATATGGGCAATGCGGTAGCCGGCGCCCGGGACTTCGATCCCGCCCCCCTCACGAGGGCGCTGCTAGTGCTCACGGTTCAATCGGAGCGGCTGCGGTACGTGGTGTCGTCCCCGACTGCGCATGCGGTCGTGATGGGGGATGGAACTGTGCGGGAGGCGACCACCGGCGATCCGTGGCCCAATGCGTTGGATCGAATGCGCACCGTAGTACGTGTGTGGCGGGCCATGATGGATGTCCGGAGTCAACTGCTTCAAGCCACGGCCCAGACCCTAGAGGCGGCCAGCAGGCTCGGTGCCGACACGCGCAACGCCTGGCTTGACGACCCGACGGAAAAGGACGACATCCTCGGCAGCGATGGCTCCTGGGATCTGTGGCGCCTCCGCAACCACGTGAAGTTCGAGTCCGACTGAAGGCCGTACCGTTAAGCGCATCGCCGGTTGGTCACTTACCCAATGCAACGACAACGCACGGCAACTCACGGGGGCCTCCCAGGGGCCCCCAGGCACAATCGGTAGACGTGGTTAATTCCGGGCGTACCCGATGAGTGCAGCCGCGTCTCTTCGCCGCCAGCCGACCAGCGAACGTCGTACGGCAGCGCTATGGACTCAACTGGCGCGCCGGTGTCAACGGCGGCTGAAAATGGACGGGTCTGCTGCACGAACAGGTGACAGTTTCGGTTAGGCCACCTGGGTGGTGGTTGTCGTCATGATCAACTCGTATTCGATCGGGGTCAACCGGCCGAGACGAGGCTGTCTCCGACGGCGGTGGTAGGTGCGTTCGATCCACGTCACGATCGCGATCCGCAACTGCTCGCGGGTCGCCCAGGCCCGACGGTTCAGGACGTTCTTCTGCAGCAGCGCGAAGAACGACTCCATCGCCGCGTTGTCACCAGCCGCGCCGACCCGACCCATCGAGCCGACCATGCCGTGACGGTGCAGCTGGTGGACCAGTTTCCTGGACCGGAACTGCGACCCGCGATCGGTGTGCAGGACACACCCGGCCACATCGGCGCCGTCAGCTTGACGCCGGGCGACGGCGTTGTCCAGCGCCGCGACAGCGAGGGAGGACTTCATCCGTGAGTCGATGCTGTAGCCCACGATCCGATTGGAGTACACGTCCTTGACCGCGCACAGGTAGAGCTTGCCCTCGCCGGTCCAGTGCTCGGTGATGTCGGACAGCCACAGGCGATTCGGGGCGGGCGCGGTGAAGTCCCGCTCGACCAGGTCGTCGTGCACCGGCGGCCCCGGCGTCTTGCCGTGGCGCCCGCGCTTCTTGCCGAACGCGGACCACCAGCCCAGCTGCGAGCACAGCTTCCACGCGGTCCGCTCAGCCATCGCCTCGCCGGCCTCGCGGGCCTCATCGACGGGGAACCGGTAGCCGAACTCCGGGTCGTCATGGTGGGCGTCGAACAACGCGTTCGCCCGGTAGGCCGCGGTCAGCTCGGCGGCGGTGACCGGGTTGGCCAGCCACCGGTAGTAGGGCTGGCGGCCGATCTTCAGCGCCCGACACGTCACCGTGACGGGGATCCCGTCGCCGGCCAGCTCGCGGACGAGCGGGTACATCATTTTCCCGGCAGGTGAGCCTGTGAAAGATAGGCCGCCGCGCGGCGCAGGACCTCGTTCTCCTGCTCGAGCAGCTTGATCCGCTTGTTCGCCTCCCGCAGCGCCTCGGACTCACTCGCAGTCCTTGCCGGGACCGACCCGCTGGCAGAGCGTCGCTCATCGATCGTCAGCCACCGCTTGAGACACGACGGCGAGATGCCGAAGTCCTTCGCGACCTGGGCTACGGAGGCATCCGACTCCTTGAAGACCCGGATCACGTCCTCGCGGAACTCGTTGGGAAACGCCTTGGGCATGGTGCACATCCTTTCAGCGCCGACACACATCGACGCAGATCAGATGTCACCTATCCGTGCAGCAGACCCAGGCGCATTAGGCGCGGCTGTGGTGCTCCTGGCCCTCCCGAGCCGACTTCCGCCCGGTGTGTTCACGGCCACGCGGGCGGCGACAGGTGCGTCACACCGCCGCCAGTCGACCGCCGCGGTGGGCTTAAGGGATAGCGCTGGCTGCAGCGAAGTCGGTCAAGGTGGCGGGACCGGGTCCGCATCTGGGTGGTGTGCGCCCCTCGCGCGAAGGCCGGATGAACCCCAAGTCCCGGGAGTTCGGGTTTACAGGCGACTGGGTGGCAGCTCAGGGCTGGTTCGGGATCGACGTCAGGGTCATTCCGGATGTGGAGCGGTGGCCGCGGGGCGCATTCTGCGGAACATGCACGATGTCGACCGAACGTTGAAGCGAATGGCCGTCCCGCCTGACGGCAGGTCCCCGTCAGCAGCGAGGGCCGCGCCACCTCAGTACAGCCTGCGCCAGGTGCTGGGCCTGTGGGCGTTGGCGGCACTGCCGATGGCGGTGCTGGCTTGGCTGGTCACCCCGGCGTTGGCGGATCGGCTGAGTGGTCCTGCCGCTTGGCCGAAAGCACTGCTGGCATGTCTGACGGTGGGCCTGATGTGGCAAGGCGTCGTGGTCCTGGTGCTGCTGCGACGTGAGATCGGCCCCCTTCACTGGGGCGCCATCAAGGACGCGCTGTGGTTGCGCCCGCCCCGTAGCCCGGGCACCGGCCGCATCGGTGGACGGCTGTGGTGGGTGCTGGTCCCGGCGATTCTCGTCGTCGGCATCGAGCAGCTCCTGCCCTCGCTGCCGGTCCCGGCCGGTCGAGACCTCGGGGTTCTCCTCCGGTCCTCAGAGGGGCACGACTTCCTGTCGGGGAACTGGCCGTGGTTCGCGGCGATCGTTGTGATGGCCGTCTTCAACACGATTCTCGGAGAGGAGCTGCTCTTCCGCGGGCTCCTGCTGCCAAGGATGCACGGCGTCTTCGGCCGCGCCGACTGGCTGGCCAACGGGGTCCTGTTCGCGTCGTATCACCTGCACATGCCGTGGGCCATCCCCAAGATCCTGCTGGACAGTCTGGCGCTGGCCTATCCCGCCCGCCGGTACACCAGTGCCTGGCTGGCCATCATCGTGCACAGTCTGCAGTCGGTGCTCATCGTGGCGGCGTCACTCGCGCTCGTTCTTCATTGACCGCATGATTCACCTCATGGCCGACCAAGCGGCTAGACAACCGTGCCCTTCCGCCGCGAAGCGGCCGTGTCCTTCCGCCGCGTGTCGTCTGGGCAGTAGGCATCCGTGTCGTCCAGGCCCTATAGGTTCAGCCGGACATGAGCGGAGATCTGGAGGTACGCCATGGCAGCACTGGTGTCGTTCTACGGCGAGAAGCCCATCGACATGCCGGACAGTTCGGAGCGTCTCTACATCGAGCAGCAGCCTCTCAGCGAGGCGTCCGAGTTCGAGGTGGGCTACCCGGAGCCTGACGTCGTCTACGTCCGCCATCCCGTAAGCAGGAAGCGACTCATCCCTTTGGCGAGCTACCACTCGCAGATCCTCGTCGAAAAGACAAACGACGCGATCGCCATGCTCACTGCGCTCGGAGCGAGCAGGATCGATCTGTCCTACTCGGGCAAGATCTCTGACCAGGCGAAGGCCGACGTCGAGATCCTCTTCGGAGTGTTGAGCTTCGGTGGCAACAAGAGCGACTCGGAACACCTACGGGGCATCTACCAGGCCAGCGGTGACGGATCGCATCCCCGAGCCCTCCCGCCACTTCTATGGATCGACCAGCCGGGTTGGCGAGGGATCATCGACGGCAGACTCCACGGCGGCATGCGTGAGTTCGCGCTGACCTTCACCTACGAGCACGACAGTGGAGTCGACGCCGACCTGGTCTCGAACGCCCGACAAGCGGGCCTGCGCATCGGCGGGGAGTTCAGGAAGGCGCACCGCGTCTCGTTCAACCTGCGGGGAGAGTTTCCGCCCCTCGGCGACGCAGCGCCTGAGTCGTTAGCCGGTGGCCAGGACAACGACGCATTCATGGCCAATTCTTGATCCCTGAGGCTCTGCTGCCTCGACTCTGCCATTGACCGTCGCGCGACGTCCGCTCCGCCCTCGCGTCTCCGTCCTGTCCACCGCTGCATGTCCCGACCCGCGTCTATCCGCCGCGGGCGGGGCGTGACCGGATCCGGTCGCGAGCGCCCCCTCGACGAGGTCGCTGTGCGCGTGGCCGGGGCCTCGCAGTCTCGCGAATGGGCCGATGAGAGCCGAGGGCCACCAATCACCGCTGCTTGTTGCACGCACTCCCGTCGGCATCCCCGGCACGCTCGCCCCGTGCGCGGCGGGCCTCCGCGTTCCACCCCTGTACCGGGGTCGTGCTCGGACTGGCCTCGACGGCCGCCTTCCCCGGACGCAGCCGCGATCGGCGGCCCGGAAGACTCACGGCCGCTCAGGAAGGTTGTGCTTGCCACTTGGGTGCAGCAGCGGCTCGGTTGTTCGCGGGACACGGTTAGAACGCCGGGGATAACGTTGTTTGGTTCACGAAACGGTCGTTGCAGTCGGGCACGGAAGGAGATCGGAAATGGGCAAAACGGACGATGTCGAGGTCATCCGACGTGGATACGCGGCCTTCAGCGCCGGTGACATGGCCACGCTCACTGAGCTCTTCACTGACGATGCTGTCTGGCACGTGCCCGGCAGTGGGTCCCTGTCGGGAACGAAAGAAGGTCGGGACGAGATCCTGTCCCTATTCGGCGAGCTGATGACGCGGTCGGGTGGAACCTTGGTCGTCACCCTCGACGATGTCATCGCTGGCGACAACCACACCGTGGCGTTGAACAGGAACCAGGCCACCCGCGACGCGCACACGCTGGAGCAGAACGCGGTCATCGTCTTCCAGCTCCGCGATGGGCGGGTTGCTGACGCCCGTCAGTTCTTCGAAGACACGGCCAAGAACGACGAGTTCTGGAAGTAGTCGGAGCGCTTGCTTGTCGGCGTCCCGAGCCGGTCTGCGGCACGTCCTCAACTTCCGCGACCGGCCCCTTCCCCTCAGTGGACACACTCCCTCCAGGACCACAATCGGCTTACGTCTTCGCTGCTGCGCCTAGCTCGTGAAGCACGAACCCCGGCCGAGCTGCCTGAGGCCTTCTCGGTCACCAGGACCGAGGTCGCTTTGGCCAATGTTGTCCTCGTACATGAGTTGGTCTCGCGCGGGCACGTGACTCAGGCCGGCCAGGTGGCCGAACTCGTGCATGACGATCGCGCGGGCGGCAGTCCAACCGTCAGGTCGCTTCAGAACTTCACGGAACTGGGGTCCGTCGAGATTGACGGTGCCACTGACCCAGTGCTGCTGCGAAGGTGTGTAGTACGGCGCCCCGGCGGGTCCGGCAAGCCCGGCCACACGGCCTTGCAACCCGGGAACCACTGAGGGATCGGTCCACGCCACGAGGACGGGCGACCACCGGTCCCCGTAGCGCGACTTCTCAACCGGCGCCCGTCGGGCGGTCGGCGTCTCCGTCGTCGCACCCTCGATCACGAACTGCAGTCCCGTCGCCGCGCTAGCGGAGCCGGCCGCTTCGCGAATCAGCTCGTCGGCCCCAGGAGGCGCCGCGGCATGGTTGAAAACCAGATGGATTGGACGGCACGGGTCCCACGAGACAGGCCGGCCCCCGAGCTCGGGGATGGTCTTCATGAAGACGTAGTCGGCGGACGACGACAGGCGCGGACCAGGCGTACTGAGCGGCTGAGTCCGTGCGTCCGCCGGCGCCGGGGGCCACAGGTCCCGGGTATCCGAAGGACTCCGACCGGTCAGGGACGCGCCGTTGACCCAGCTGGGCACGTCGCCTTTGGGGTTGGGCACCCCACCCGCAACTGCCCTGCTTCCCAGCTTCCCGACAAGGGCCGGGTGAAAATACAGGGCGGCCGCTACAACGAGCAGAGCGATCACCAGGGGTACGGCGGTAGAGCCGCGGAGTCGACTTTTGGACGCACGACGGCGTCTTCCGCGACGGGTCGGTGGGTGCGGGACAGCCGGCGCGGGCCACGGTGTCTCGATGCGTCGTGTGCGAGGTCGCTGGCGTCCCGCTTGTAGGTCGGCGAGGCACCACAGACACAGCAGCTCAGATCGACCTCCGAGCTGCCCGGCGCGTTCGCCGGGGCGCAGATCTTCCCCACACGCGCACCGAACCGCGCGACCTACGTAGACCATCTCCACGCGTTCCTGCATGACGCCCCCCGAAACCCGCCACTGATTGCCCGAGTGATGAGTATCAGCGGCCTCGGCAACGACCGCTGCGAAACGGTCATAAGTGACGAATACCAAATGAGCGCGCGTCCTACTCACCGACCGAGCAACAAGCACTCGTCCGTAGCCGCGCACCTCATAGACCCGACCCACTCCGCCGCCCAGCGATTGCCAGCGGGCACCAGATCCCGTGCCCTAGAAGGCAGAGACACGAGCTTCGTCTGTCACGCCCATACCGTCGCATTAGCGCGCGAGGACCGTTCTGTCCTGGCTCCCTATCATTGAGCCGACGCACGTGTTTGTCTCAGTCCGTCGGCCTATCGAGGAGCTCATCGCGACGAGCTGTGGTCGGCCTACATGCCGGACCTGGCGCCGCACGTAGTGCGTGTGCCGCCAGCGCCGGCACGAGTCGGCGCTTTCAAGCGGTGCGCCGGCGGCTTACCGATGCCATCAAGAGACCACCCGCGACGACGACCGCCGCGGCCATGCCGATCCCGATCGCTGGGACGTTCGTCGGTTGGCCAGAGTTGACAACGAACTTCGGCACGTCGGCCGGAGCCGGGATCTTCAGTTCGGCCGAGTTGCTCGAGGCGGCACCGGCGCCACGGACAGTGGAGGACTCGGTGCAGGACCCGAGCGTGCCCGCGCCCAGGTAGTTCTCGCACCGGGCGGACCCGGGCGATGGCGGGGGGTCGTGCGGCTGCGACGAGAAGGCCGGGCCGATGAGGGTAAGAGACAGTGCTGCTGACGCACCGAACGTGGCGGCGACGCGGCGAGCCGGACGGTTGCGGAGGCAGGACCGACTGGCGATAGCGGTGGTGTGAAGGTTCATGACATCTCCTGGACTTGTGCTGCCGACGATGTGCCGACGACCTCCACGATCCGGCCGTGCAATCGCCTCCACATCGGGCGTGCTACCAGTCCTCGAGTCCGCGACTACCTAGCCTCAATGCCCACCTGCCCACCCAACGTTGGGGCAACACCCCGACATGTGGTGATGTCACGCGCTGCCCGCTCAGGGTCGACGCCAGCGGCTACCGGATGGAATGCCACGTACGGGATGGCTCTTCCGCGGCCGCAGAGCGACAGACCCAGGACCTGAGCGAGGGCGGACACCTGACTCCTAAGTGAGATCACGTGATCCTGATGTGCAGCATGGATTGCTGGACTCAGTGCTTTATCGGGGGCCGGGCGCCGTCGTGCGCCCTACGCTGGAGACCACGCAGCAGCGCGGTCGCCCGGAGGGATGCGAATGATCGCAACTGGGACCGAGTCGCCGGTCGGACGTGAGTCGGAACTCGCCGCGGCCGAGGCGCTCCTCCATCACCTCGCGGTCAGCGCCCTTTCGGCGGGGCTGCCGCAGGCACGCGCCCTGCTCATCGTCGGGGACGCGGGTGTCGGCAAGACGACGATGGTGCGGGCCATCTTGGCCGCGGCGGCGGGTCTGGGTCTGTCGACCGGCGAGGGGCACTGCCTTGATCTGGGGAGCGGTGCGCCCTTCGCCCCGGTGGCTGAGGCGCTTCGCCAAGTGGTCGCCGCGCGGGCCACGGAGACCGGCTCGGCTCCGAAGGCAGCAAGATGGATTCCCGACGATGTCGTGATTCGCGGACAGACGCTCGAACGTCTCCTGGGTAGCACCTCGGCGCTCGCCGCAGATCGGGGGCTGGTCATGGCCATCGAGGACCTGCACTGGTCCGACCCCTCAACCCGCGACTACGCACTGGCGCTGGTCCGCACCAGCCGGTCAGCCGTGCTCCTCGTGGTCACCGCGCGAGCCGACGACCTTGTCGAGGATCACCCCGGCCGGTCAGCGCTTTATGAGCTTGGGCGCTCGCCTGGTGCGGTACGCCTCGACCTGGCCCCTCTCGATGAGTCCGGGGTGGCCCTGTTGGCCGAGCGGCGACTCGGTCGGCCTCTCGGCCAGGTCGGGTTGGCGGACCTCTTCAAGCGGTCGGGGGGTGTTCCCCTTTATGCGGAAGAGATCATGAAGGCGGTCCGCGAGGCGGTTCCGGCTTCGCTGCACGACCTGCTGGTTCGGCACGTCATGAGGCTCTCGCCTTCGTGTGCGGCGCTGGTGCGTCTGGCGTCCGTGGGCCCGGCCGTGATCGACATCGATCTGCTGAACGACGGGTCGGGCCTGGACTCGGCGGTCTTCGAGGCGCTCGTCCACGAAGCCCTCGCGGCTGGGGTGTTCACGCGGCACGGTGAGCGGTTCGAGTTCCGGCACGCGCTGCTGCGCGATGCGGTGGAGGAAGACCTGCTGCCCAGCGAACGCGTCGCGCTGCACCGTGCCTACGTCGGCATCCTGCGGGAACGTGCCGAGGCGGGCTCGGCGGCCGCGCGGTGGCAGGCAAACGCGGCTCTGGCCGTGCACGCGACTGCCGCCGACGAGGAAGCGACCGCCTTGGTGGCACACGTGAGGGCGGGCCATGCCGCCCAGCAGCACGGGGCCCCGGAGGCGGCAGACCACTTCGAGTCGGCGCTTGAGCTGTGGTCTCGAGTGCCGAACGCCGACGCGCTCGTAGGTTTCTCCGATGCGGAGGCAGCCGCGTGGGCAGCGGAGTCGCTCTTCGACTCCAATCAGTACGAGCGTGTCGAGCGGTTGCTGCGGCATGCTGTGATGTGTCTCGGTCAAGGGACCGACCCGATGGTGGAAGGCCGGGTCCTTCGTATTCTGGCGGCGCATGGGCCCGGCGTCGCCGGGCTGGTCGACCCGGTGACGGCGAGCGACCGGGCCATCGCCCTGCTATCGGCCCGACCAAGCCACGAGCTGGCCGAGGCGTGGCGGGCGAAGGCGTACAACCACAGGCGTCGCCACGAGTACGAGTTCGCCCTTGCCGCGGCAGCCACGGCGGCGGACGTAGCTCAGCGTGTGAAATCGCCGACGGCAGAGTACAAAGCTCGTCGGGAGGCGGCCGACGCTCTCCACCAGTTGGGAAGGCTCCCGGAAGCGCTGAACGCTCATCAGGCTGTGGTTTTGCTTGCCGGCCGGGCAGGCGCGCCCGGTGACGCCCTCGATGCAACAGCGGAGGTGGCGTGGGACCTGATGTGCAGTGGCCAGCTCGTGCGGGCCGCGATCGTGGCCAAGCAAGGCGAGGCAGGCGCCCAAGCAGAGGGTCTCACGCGGATCGCCACGTTTAACGGAGAGCAAGACCTGAAAGCGCTCATTTGGCGGGGACGCCTCGCCAAGGCAGAACGACGCCTCAGCGACCTCAGCCGAATGGGCTACCCCGAACACCGACGTCGCTGGGCACAGGTGGACCTGCTGATCGCCCAAGGAGACCTGCACTCGGCACTGGAGATCGAGCAGCGCACGATCGAAGCGGACTACGCACCGCAAACGTACGCCTGCTGGGACACCCTGCGACGAGTCGAGCTCTATGATCAGTTGGAAGACGTGGGGCGTGGGATCGAAAGCGCCCAGATCCTCCTGGCCCGGGCAGAGACGGAGTCTCCCGTCGAGGCTGCGATGCGAGCCCGGTGTGCCATACAGGCGCTTGGGACTGCGGCCCTGGTCGGGCACGCACCGCCTGAAGGGCTGCAGGAAGCCGCACAGGAGGCGGTTGCTGCGGCCCGGCGCGGGCTCACCGAAGACTGGGCCCGATCGCTTTACGGTGTGCACCTCGCCGTGGCTGAAGCATATGCGTGCCGTCTAGACGGGCGCCCAGCTGTCGATGCGTGGTCACGGGCAGTGGACCTCGCTTCCGTCTTCGGCGCCTTCTTCGCCCTTCGCCCGCAGCTCGAGCGGGCCCGCGAGGAGCTGGCCCACGGCGAACGTGACGCCGGTAAGGCGCACCTCATCGCGCTCTGGCGCTCGGCGAACTCGATGGGTGCCCGCTGGTTCGCTGCCACAGCCGCTGCGAAGGCGCGACGACATCGAGTGCCCCTTCCTGGCGCGGACGAAGCCCCCGGCCCGAGAGACCGTCTCACCCCGCGTGAACAGGACGTTCTGGGCCTGCTCACGAAGGGAGCGACGAACCGCGCCATAGCCCGAACCTTGTTCATCAGCGAGAAGACGGCGGCGCTGCACGTCAGCCACATCCTGGCCAAGCTCGGGGTGGCCAACCGCGGAGAAGCAGCGGCGATCGCCCGCTCCGCAAATCATCGTCTGCCTGCGGCAGAGGACTGAGAACCAAAGGTTCGGAGAGAATCAAGCAGCACTGTCACCGGTACTTCCGCAGGTTCGTAGACGAGTTCGGCGTCGACGCACTGGGTCCCTCGACAGCCAGCAGTGGTAGCGCGGGGCACTCGGTACTTGACCCAACTGCCCTCGTCCGTTTGCAGGACGATCTGCTGGTGCGCAACCGCCGAAGATCAATTTGAACGGCTTCGCCGCCTGCAGGACGCGTCGAGTTACCGGATGCGTCCATGGGGGGCGTTCGCACCGAGGTGTTTCAGGCACGGCCACCCGGCGACGCGGCTACTCTCCAGCCGACGACCCGGCGGGAGAAACAACGTCAAATGACCAACGCCGCGTACGCCCAGGCGGCGACGGTGGGGCAGGTGCTGAGAGACTCAGTCCCATGCTCAGCACGACAAGGATCACCATGGCAGCGCAGCGGAGTCCCAGAACCGACCGGACAAGCCCGAACCCGGCCCCGTCCAGTTCGGCTGACTCGCCGGTTTTCGACCGTTCGAGGCGTGGGCTATGAGCGCCGGCGGCGGTCGCAGACCTCAGACCCGCGGGCGGGGACGCGCCTCTCGGCGGTCCCAGGATCTTCCCGGGCTGCCGCGCGACGGCCTTCGGATCGTTCCCCTGGGGGGCTTGGGTGAGATCGGCCGTAACATGACGGTCTTCGAGCACGCCGGGCGGCTGCTCATCGTCGACTGCGGCGTCCTGTTCCCTGAGGAGCACCAGCCAGGTGTCGACGTGATCCTGCCGGACTTCTCCTGGCTCCGGGACCGTCTCGACAAGGTGGACGCGATCGTGCTCACGCACGGCCATGAGGACCACATCGGCGGCGTGCCCTACCTGCTGCGCGAGCGGGCGGACATTCCGGTCGTGGGCTCGCGTCTCACGCTCGCCTTCCTCGAGGCGAAGCTCAAGGAGCACGGCATCACCCCCGTCACCGTCAAGGTCAGCGAGGATGACCGGCGCACCTTCGGTCCCTTCGACTGCGAGTTCATCGCCGTCAACCATTCGATCCCCGACGGGCTGGCCGTCGCGATCCGCACCGCGGCGGGTCTCGTCCTGCACACGGGCGACTTCAAGATGGACCAGTTCCCGCTCGACGGTCGGGTCACCGACCTGCGTGCGTTCGCTCGCCTCGGTCAGGAAGGCGTCGACCTCTTTCTCGTCGACTCGACGAACGCGGAGGTCCCCGGCTTCACGGTGTCAGAGGGCGAGCTCTCCCCCGCGATCGAGACCGTGTTTCGGACGACGCCAGGTCGGGTCATCGTGTCGAGTTTCGCCAGCCACGTGCACCGCATCCAGCAGGTGCTCGATGCGGCCCGCGACCACGGACGGAAGGTGGCCTTTGTCGGCCGGTCGATGGTGCGCAACATGGGCATCGCCGCGGACCTCGGCTACCTGGACATCCCGCAGGGCTTGGTCGTCGACCTCAAGCAGCTCGAGCGCCGCCCGGCGAACCAAATCGCGCTGATCTGCACGGGATCGCAGGGTGAGCCGCTCGCCGCCCTGTCCCGGATGGCCAACCGCGACCACCCCATCCGCGTCACCGAGGGCGACACCGTGCTGCTCGCCAGCTCCCTCATCCCCGGCAACGAGAACGCCATCTACCGCGTCATCAACGAACTGATCCGCTGGGGCGCGAACGTCGTGCACAAGGGCAACGCCAAGGTGCACGTCTCCGGCCACGCCAGCGCCGGCGAGCTCGCCTACTGCTACAACATCGTCCAACCCTCCAGCGTGCTGCCCGTGCACGGTGAGTGGCGTCACCTGCGGGCCAACGCCGACATCGCCATCCGGACAGGCGTCGACCCCAAACGCGCCCTCATCGCCCACGACGGTGCCGTCATCGACCTCGTCGATGGCCAGGCGAGGATCACCGGCACCGTCGTTGCCGGGCTCGTCTACGTCGACGCCATGACCGTCGGTGGAGCAACCGAGGAGTCGCTCCACGTGCGCCGCACCTTGGCCGAGGAAGGAGTCATCACAGTCGTCTGCATCGTCGATCCCGACACCGGCAAACTCACCGAGGAGCCCGACTACCTCGCGCACGGATTCGAACACGCCCCAGGCGACTTCGCCAAGGCCACACCCGCCATCCAGAAGGCACTCACCACCGCCACCAAGGAAAACATCGAGGACATCGAGCAGATCGAGGAACTCGTCCGCCAGGCAATGTCCAACTGGGCCTACCGACAAACCCGCCGCAGCCCCCTGATCATCCCAGTCATCGTCGACGCCTGAGCCTCGGCCGGCCCGCCGCGAGCAACACCCTCCCGAGGGTTGGATGACGATCTTGGCTGCGGACCCGCCCTCACGAGACCTAGCATGTCCGACGTCACCCACTGCCCCAACCAGCCATCCGCGCTAGAGACGCTGCACTGGTCACCCGATCCTGAACCCAGGGGCCACCGGACAGACACAGTGGGCGGTGCGCCGGAGGCCGGCGTCATACCGACGCGATCGTCCACACGTCGGGCTCCATAGGCACCGAGGACCGTATCGATCCTGGGCTGACGCCGTGAGCGAGTTCGTGCGGCGGCTTAGTAGCCGCTCTCCCCACCACCACCGCCACCGGCACCGCCGTAGACGATCACGAGAACGACCAGCACGACAGCGACTGCCACAAGTCCTGCGATCATCCATCGCTTGGTCAGCACCCGGACCACCCCTCCCCATCGGGCGCCAACCTTTTCGGGGTCGGCCCCACACATCACGACGCGCAGCGCCAAGCCATGGTTCAACCGGGGGACGCGACATCGCCCGCTCGACCCGGGGGCGGGTCCCGTCTAGAAGGTCCGTGAATGCCGAGGCGGCTGCGTCCCATCGCCGCGTGCCGGGCCGCACCTCATTCTGCAGGTCGAACAAGACGCGACGGACTTCCCAGACGGACATGTAGCGGACTCTCAGCATCTAGCCCTAATCTCTGCTCGCTGCGGCCGCGCAGCCCTTGCGAAGTGGAGGCATTCGGTGACGGTCATCAAGTCCCTCTGGGCCAGCGTTCAGGGCGACCCGGTCTTCATGCGCCGGGTCAACGGCTGGTTCACCATCTTCTGGCTCGTGATGATCCCGGTGTCGCTGGTGACGCACTGGGTCAACTCCGTGGTGTACGTGTCAGCGCTGTCGTTGTGGGCTCTCGTCTCGGGCCACTGGTCCGCGTGGCAGGCCGCTCGTGTCGAGGTGAAGCAGCACGAGGAAGCCCAAGCGGCCCGCCACGAGAACCTGGCTGAGGAAGTCGTCGAACAGCTCGTAGAAAAGACAGACGTACAACCCCAGCCCACGACTCAGACTGTCTGAGAGGCGCCGCTGCTGGCGCGGTCGCCCCTCACCGGGTAAACCGCGACCTTCGCGAGGGGGCGGTCGCTAGGACTACCCGTCTGCGTCAGTTCGCCGCTAGCGGGGCACACACTGATACGCGTGTTCGGCCTGCTGGCTGGTGTGTCGGCACGTTGGAAAGGTGCTGCAGCCCCAGAAGGCGCGATACGGCCCCTGCCGCGGGACCAGAACCCCGGCGCGGATGCGGGGACAACGCGGGGTCATCCACCTCGCCGTGTCCCGAACCACCTTCTGGTTAGAGCTCGATGTGGGCGCCCATGACGATGGTGCGCTCGGGTGGCAGGTGGAAGACCTCCGTCCGGTTCGCGGCGTTGTGGTACATCCAGGCGTAGAGGCGCTTGCGCCACGTCCGTAGCCCACGGTGGCCCGTCGCCTGGACGGTCAGCACCGAGAGGAAGTAGTGGGCCTGATCGAGGTCGACGTCGAGCGCACGCGATGTTCCGACGGCCAGTGCCAGTCCCTTGGGGATGTCTTGGCTGTCGGTGAAGCCCACGTGAACCTTGACGTGCACGAACCCGTCGGTGGCGTCGCCCAGGTCGTCGACCTCGACGCGGTCTACGTGGCGGATGTGGGGCACGTTCTCGTTGACGATCTGTACGAGGATGACCTGTTCGTGGACGACGTGGTTGAAGTCGGCGTTGGCCCGCAGAGCGAGCGGCGTCGTCGTCGCATTGGGGTGCGGGAAGACGGCCACCCCGGGAACGCGCCGGACGAGCTCGGGGTGGTCGCGAACTACCTTGAGGAAGAGCTGGAGCGGGCCCTCGAGGTCTCGTTCCTCGGCATGCAGCGCATCGGTCCCGCGCCTGAACGTCGTCATGATCGCGACCACCAGGGCCGCGATGACGAGCGGTAGCCAGCCGCCGTTGACGATCTTCGTGAGGTTGGCGCCGAGGAAGGTCAGCTCGACGGCGACGACGAGCACGATGTACACGACGAGTTTCCACGTCTGGACCTGCCACACGTACCTCGCGAGCAGCAGGAAGAGTGCGCTCGTCAGGAGCAGGGTGCCCGTGACCGCGAGCCCGTAGGCCGCCGCGAGCCGGCTCGAGCTCCGGAACGCCGCGGTCAGCACGAGCACGCCGACGAAGAGGATCCAATTGATGACGGGCACGTAGATCTGGCCGCCCTCCTCACGGGAGGTGTGCCGCACGGCGAGCCGGGGCAGCATCCCCAGTCGCACGGCCTGCCGGGACACCGAGAAGGCGCCCGAGATGACTGCCTGCGAGGCGATGACGGTGGCCACCGTGGCGAGCAGCACGAGGGGCAGGGCGGCCCACGACGGGGCCAACAGGAAGAAGGGGTTCGACACGACGGACGGGTCGGCGAGGATCATCGCACCCTGCCCCAGGTAGTTGACGGCGAGCGCGGGGAAGACGACGACGTACCAGGAGAGGCGGATCGAGCGGGCGCCGAAGTGACCCATGTCGGCATAGAGCGCCTCGGCGCCGGTGATGGTCAGCACCACCCCGCCCATCGCGACGAACGCGATGAACGGGTGCTGAGCGACGAACATGAACGCGTACGTCGGCGAGATGGCCTGGAGGATCAGGGGGTTCGCGACGATGTGAGGCAGGCCGAGCATGGCAAGCACCGTGAACCAGAGGACCATCACCGGACCGAAGGCCTTGCCCACGACGCCCGTGCCCCAACGCTGGATGACGAACAGCCCGGAGAGCACGACGAGGGCAATCGGCAGCACGAGGTCTACCAGGGTGGGGTTGGCGACCTCGAGTCCCTCGATCGCCGACAGGACCGAGATGGCGGGCGTGATCACCGCGTCCCCGTAGAACAGGGCGGCGCCGAGCAGGCCCATCGCCATGACCGCTGCGAGCCGACGAGTGCCTTGCAGGTGGCGGCGCAGGAGCGCGACGAGCGCGAGGATGCCGCCCTCCCCGTCGTTGTCGGCCCGCATGGCGAGTGACACGTACTTCATCGACACGACGAGGGTGATCGACCACAGGACCATGGAGATCACGCCGAGAACATCACCCCGGGTGGCCCGCACCGTGTTGTGCTCGATGCTGAAGACTGTCTGCATCGCATAGAGCGGGCTCGTGCCGATGTCACCGAAGACGATGCCCAGGGCGCCAAGCGCCAGCGGAAACGTCCTGCCGCTGCTGTGATGGTGGCCGTGGATGCCGCTGGGGCGCGCCGCATCCGGTCCCGCGGATTCTGGTTGCCGCGCGGCCGGCGGTGTCGCTTCGCCCGCGGACGTCACACCGTCATCGTGGCACGGGTGCCGACGGCCCGTCCGACGAGTCCGGCAGATCCGCTAGATCACGGACCTCACCAGATGTCTGCACTCGTCGGCACGGGCACGGAGCAGCGTGCGTCTTTTCGCCGCCTGTCAGGCGCATCTCCCATGGCACGAGTCCGGGATTAGCCCTGTATGTCGCGCAGCGCACAGACATCCCCGAGCCCCCGGCGCACTCTCAACTCATGAACACGAAGAAGAGCTTGAGATGCACTATCGGCCGCCACCGCTGGCAGCCCACCACCGTCGCGGGCATGCGCGAACGGGTCTGCGTTCTCTGCGGTCGCAACCACTTCGACGCCTCGGTACATCCAGACCGAAGCTCGGGCGAGAACACATCCTTCCACTTCATTCCCTGGGGCGCCGGAGGAGGCGGGGGCATCTTCTGAATCGCCACCGACAACAGGGGCGACCTCAGTACAGATGACCTTCGCGAGGCATTGTTCGCCGCCGAGCACCGAGTGCACTCGACGCAAAGCGGCTGCACCATCTGCGTCACTCCGCCGCGAGGCGACCTCCCGTGAGCGGCAGCTCCGCTCAGCTTCGATCACTCGTGTTTCTGGGCGACGAAGGCCGCGATTACCTCTTGCGAGGGGTGACCCCATCCGATGCAGAACGGGTGACCCGCGGGGTCGGCGTAGACCTGGTGTCCCTCTTCGCTCGTGAGGTCAGGAGCCTTCATGAGCAGGCTTGCTCCGAGCGCCATGGCTCGCTCATGAGCCTGAATTGGCTCCTCCACGTGCAGGTCGAGGTGCATCTGCTGGGGGGATCCGTCGGGCCATTGCGGTGGGACGTGGTTCGGGGCGTGCTGAATGCCGATTCGCCAGTTGCCGGCCTCGTCGATGACGCAGTGGAACTGCTTGTCTCCGAAGACGTGCCCGCCCACGAGGCCAGCCCAGAATGCGCTTTCGGCGTCAATGTCGGCCGCATCAAAGACCGTGACCTGCCTGATGATCTTCATCCTTCTGGTCCTCTCATGAGCTTTGCCTTCAAGGTACCCAGCAAAGAGGACGGTCTACTTCCGGAACGGTCGAAGCTGAATGGTCGCACCGTCGGGTTACTACACGCGCCGCGTGGCCCCCTGAGCCGATCCGTCACCCCGGGAGCCGTCGTGACGTAGACGTCTCCCCCAGATCCCTGACGCCGACACTCGGGTGGTCAACGAGACGAGCACGAGCATCGCCGGCGTCCCGCGGGATACAGATCACCGAGCATCTGGGCCAGGAGAGGCACGCCAGTCCGGCCGCTGGAGGCGGGCAGCACTCCCCAGCCTGGAACTCGAACCGGCCGATGTCCTTAGCCCACCCAGCGGGGTATCTGCCTCTTGTGGAACGTCGACCAGGCGGTGGCGAAGTCAGCGGTGGCTCGGTCGGCGCGGGCCTGCTCCAGGGCATGCAGGCGGCCGAAGGTGAAGGCGTTGTCGCCGTCGAGGTGGGCCTGCATCCCGTACTCACGTAGCCGTTGACGGGCGACGACCGAGTCCTGACGGACCCCGAGGGCCTCCTGGACCTTCTTGGCGGAGGCTGCCAGGGAGCGGGCTCGCTTGCCGACGACAGGTGTGGCGGCCTCAGCGGCGTAGCGCAGCCGCTTGGCCTTCTTCCGCGCCTCGTGAAAGGCGACGTCGCGGGCCTCGGGATCCGGCGCAGACGTGATCGCACGAACCTCCCGATCCAGCCGTTTGACGTCGCGGCGCAGCAGCCGGCGTACGCCCTCCTCCGCGGCCGCGTCGGCGTCCGGGCTCAGCGGCGCAGCCCCGACCAGGTCGTCGAGGGCGTCGAGCATCCGAAGGTACCGTTCGCTCTCGAGGGCCTCTAGGGCACGTTCGCGTCCGGCCTTGTATGCCGCGCTCAACTCGTCGTCGATCCGCGCGGCGACGGAGCCGACGACCAGCTCTGGGGGCTCCTGTCCGAGCACCCCCGTCAGGTGCTCACGCAGGACCTGCGCGTCGCGGGCTTGCCCGAGGGACTCACCGAGCCAGCGCAGCTCCGCTCGGACCGGATCGGTCGCGGCACGCTCGAGCATCGGGGCGAAGCTGGTCAGCGCGGACCGGAGCCGGCGCGCGGCAATCCGCATGCGATGGATCGACCCGGCCTGCCCGGCCCGCACGCCAGCGTCCCGCAGTTGCAGCTTGGCCGTCTGTTCCGTCAGAAGCGCGACGAAAAGCTGCCCTACCGTGCCTCCGGCCAGGTCGTCCTTCGAGGGCGGAGCCGGGAGAGCCGATGCGAGCTCACCGACGGTGCGGGCGAACTTCGAGGACACCCGCGCCGGTGAGGCTCCCGCAGCCACGAGGTGCGCCTCCACGGCGTCCAGCAATGTCGGGGACGCACCGTCGAGCTCGACCTCCCATTCCCGCCACGACTGCTCCGGGCTCCGGTCGTCCAATCTCTGCGCCCGCACATGGTCGTCGCAGACCCGGGCAAGGACGGCGCCGTCAGAGCCACACAACACATACTCACGACGGTTCGTGCTCACCGATGCGACGGCACCAAGCAGACGGTCCCGCACGATGGCCCGCACGTGCGTGAGCAACGAGGCGGGCACCGTCTCCTCTCCCTGCCCGAGTGGAACCTGCAGCTCGGTGCGGGTGTCCCCGCTGACGGGCAGCTTGAGGTGCCAGCCGGCGTCGGCGCCGCCGCTGCGTCGTCGTCGCAGGGTCACTCCTCGACGGGCCAGATCCAGACCCGCCGTGTCGAAGTACACCGCGTCCAACCGGAACTCCTCCGGCGGACGGACCGAGCCCACGCCCTCGGCATCGGCCAGGTTCGGCAACACCATCGTCGGGTCGACGTCATATTTGCGCTCAACCTCGTCATGCCGAGTAGGGCTCATGTCCATCATCTTCGCGCAGCCAGCGGCGGCCGGGAGCCGGGATGCCACGGTTGACCTCTCACGGTGGGTGCCGGGCTCGGCCAACCCTCCGTGCGCACTGCACTCGACTGGGCAGATCCCAGCGTCGAGCCGCCCCCCGACGGCTATTTCGGGTGGCATCCGCAAGCGTCCGGTAACCGGGCACTTCGACCGCACAAAGCGTTGCGTCCTTCGCCGCGAATCGGCGTCAGCATCTCTAGATCGCGCTTTCACGCACCTTCGCCAGAGAGCAGGTCGAGGAAACGTTCTGCGTCGCCGGTGCGGGGCAGGTTGTTGAACATGACGTATGGCCGTGGGCGGCCGTCGACCAGGTCTAGCAAGCGACACAGCTCGTCATCCGTGTGTACGTGCCGCGATCCCGTCGTGCCGTGCAGGCGGTAGTAGGTCTGCTCCGGTGTCACCGTCTCGGTCTGCATCGGGTCGACTACATGCACCAAGTCCAGCTCGGCACACAGCTCCCTGAGCAGCGACGTGGGCCACTCGCCGCGGGGCTCCCACAGCAGCCGACCGGCCGGCCGCTCCACCTTCGAGAGGAAGCCACGCAGGCGCTGGACGTTCTCCGCCGTCGGGCGGAAGCTCTTCGGGCACTGGAGCAAGACAGCGGTGGCCCGCAGCAGGCGGGCGCACTCGAGAGTCCGCTCCCAACCCGCAAGGACCTCAGGCGTGGTCCGGAACCCTCCCACCTGGCCGTGGGAGCTGTCCGGCAGAGGCTGTTTCAATCGGCGGTAGGTCGGGCTGTTGGACTCGTGGGTGACGATCTGCCACGCCTTCATCGTGAACTCGAAGTCGTCCGGTACTTGGGTCCGCCAGCGCGTGAGCACGGCGTCCGCCGGCGGGTCGTAGAACGTGTTCTGCACCTCGACGACGGGGAAGCGCCGCACGTACGACGCCTGCGAGACCGTCCAACCGCACAGGCCGACCCGGACGTCCACGCGCCTACGTCTTCCCGGGCGAGGACGACTCAAGGCTCACGACTGTCATCCCCACCCTCGAGGGGCGGTCCATGGCGGCGAGAGCTGTGCCGGCTTCCTCGAGTCCGATGACGTGGCCCACGAGGTCGGCGGGGCGCAGCGTGCCGGCCTCGATCAGGGCGAGCATCGCGGGGTAGTCGCGGGCAGGCATGCCATGGGAGCCGTAGATCTCCAGCTCCTGGGGGATGACGAGGTCCATCGGGAGCGGCGGGGTCGAGTTCGGGCCGAGCAGCAGTCCGGCCTGCACGTGTCGTCCACGCCGACGCAGGCTACGCACCGAGGCGACCGCCAGTTCGGGCGAGCCAAAGGCGTCGATGGAGACATGCGCGCCGCCTCCCGTTACCGCCCGGATCGCCGAAGCCCCGTCCTCAACAGCCTCGCCGTCGACAACCGCAGCAGCGCCCAACGACGAGGCGCGTTCCAGCGCAGCAGGATTCACGTCGACAGCGACGACCTGGGCACCAAGAGCCACCGCGATCATCACCGCCGACAGACCGACTCCGCCACACCCGTGCACCGCCAGCCACTGACCAGACTCAAGACGACCGTGCGTCGTCAGAGCCCGGAACGCCGTCGCGAAACGACACCCCAGCGACGCGGCCGTCACGAAGTCGACCGAGTCCGGCAACCGCACGAGGTTGGTGTCGGCCCCATGGATCGCCACGAGCTCAGCAAAGGACCCAGGCCCCGTGAAACCCGGCTGCGTCTGGTCCGGACACACATGCGCCTCACCAGCGAGGCACCACGAGCACACACCACACCCACACACGAAGGGCACCGTCACCCGGTCGCCGACCACCCAGTCGCGCACACCAACCCCGACCGACGCCACGACACCGGCCAGCTCGTGGCCGGGGATGTGCGGCAACGACACGGGGTCGTGCCCCATCCACGCGTGCCAGTCCGAACGGCATACGCCCGTTGCCTTGACCGCGATGACGACCCCGCCATCCGGGCACTTGGGCGGCGGCACGTCCCGCAGCTCCGGCATACGCCCGCAGTCGTCGTAGACGACGGCCTTCACGACGCGTGCGGGTCCGTCAGGACGTCGCGCCACGAGTGCTGCGGCGAGTAGCCGAGCAGGTCGCGCGCCTTGTCGATGGAGTAGAAGGTCTCGTTGCGCCCCATCGGCCGCCGCAGCTCCACTCCGTCGTAGAAGCGCTCGCGCACCTCGTCGGTCGTCGCGGCGACGGACATGTCGGCGTTGGCGACGTTGAAGACCTCATAGCCCAGCCCATCGACCTCGAGGCATCGCTGCACCATCTGGCCGAGGTCGCGGGTGTCGATGTAGGCGAAGATGTTGCGCCGCCGCAGCGCCGGGTCCTCGAGGAACGGCGGGAACATCTCGGCGTACTCGTGCGGCTCGATGACGTTGTTGATGCGCAGGCCGTAGATGTCGAAGCCGGTGCGGGCCTGGAAGGAGCGCGCCGTCACCTCGTTGGCGACCTTCGACATCGCGTAGGAGTCCTCCGGCACCGTCGGGTGCTCCTCGTCGACCGGCACGTAGAGCGGCCGCCGCTCGCCCTGCGCGAAGCAGACGCCGTACGTCGTCTCCGACGACGCGAAGATCACCTTGCGCACGCCGAGCCGCGTCGCGGCCTCGAGCACGTTGTACGTGCTGAGCACGTTCGTCGCGTACGTCTTCGCCTCCGACGTGAGCAGGATCGCCGGCACTGCGGCGAAGTGCACGACGGCGTCGTAGGCCGGCTTGGCCGGCAGGTCCAGCTCGTCGAAGCGCGCCAGTCCCGCGAGCGCCGAGTAGACCTCGCCGGCGTCGGTCAGGTCGACGCGGAGGTCATCGACGGCCGTATGCCGCAGCGGCACGAGGTCGGCGTTCGTGACCTGGTGCCCCTGCTCGGCGAGGAACGTCGAGACGTGCTTGCCGGCCTTGCCGCTGCCGCCGGTGAAGAAGATGCGCATGCCCCGATCCAATCACCGATGCCGGAACACCGTTTGGGAGCGCCGGTCACGCAGCACGTGACAGCAGCAAGGGGAGCAGCATCTCGCGGAGCGCTTCCTCGGTCTGCCTGGCCGAGAGTCCACCGTCGAACCGGAGGATCCGCCACGTCGTCGCGTCACAGATGGCGATGATCTGGGCCAGTCGTCGGGTGCGAGTCGCCTTGTCGTGGACGCCTTCGAGGTGCTCGGCGAAGGCCTCGCGGCACCAGCTCACGTGGTAGCCGCGGCTGCGGGCGGCGAGCTCCGGCACACCGGGCGCCTGCCCCGCCTCGGCGTAGAGCTTGAGGATGAGGGCGCCGTGGTTCTCGTAGTAGCGGACCAGCGAGTGCAGCGTGCCGTCGGGGCTCTCCTCCACTGCGGCCGCGCGGTCGGCCGCGAGCCGCGAGAGCTCACGCTCGACCGTGGCGGCCAAGAGCCCGTGCTTCGTGCCGAAGCGCCGGATCACCGTCTGCACCGTGACCTCGGCCGCGGCGGCGACGTCCTCGAGCCGGATGCGGTCGTACGGGACGTCGGCGTAGAGGCCGAGCATCGCGTCGATGATCCGCTGGCCGGTCCGCTCGGCCGCCTCCGCCCGGGCCGTCATCCGGTACGCACGAGCCGCCCCATCTTTCATGCGAGCAATGCTAACCTCAATATATTCATGTCAGTCTCACTAAGATCAACTCACCCAAGGAGCACTCGATGGACCACTACACCCCCGCCTCCGGCAGCGAAGGCACGCTCGCCGGGAGCACCGCCCTCGTGCCCACCCGGCTCGGCCGGCTTCACGTGCGTCTCGTCGGCGACGGACCCACGACCGTGCTGTGGTCGTCGATGTTCGTCGACAGCCACACCTGGGACCCGGTGCTGCCGCTGCTGCCTCAGGGGCGCCGGTACGCGCTCGTCGACCCGCCCGGATTGGGCCTGAGCGAGCCCCTGCGCGAGGCCAGCGACATCGCCGGCGCCGCAGACGCGGCCACCGACCTGCTCGCCGGACTCGGCGTGGACGGCCCGGTCGACTGGGTCGGCAACGCCTTCGGCGGGCACGTCGGCTTCAAGCTCGCCGCGCGAGCCGGGCTGCTCCGCAGTCTCGTGGCCGTCAGCTCACCGGCCCAGCCGGTCGACGCCCCGCTGCGTCGGCAGATCACGCTCCTGCTCCCGATCCTTCGCACGGCAGGTCCCGTGGGGCCGGTGCGCACGGCGATCCTCACGGCCATGCTCACCGATGCCTCCCGAGACCGTGCGCCTCTGCGTCAGGTGGTGGAGGAGTCCTTGGCGCGGCCCACCCGCCGCAGCATGGCCTTGGCCGTCCGCTCCTTCATCCTCAACCGGGTCGATGTCACCGCTGAGCTCGCAGACCTCACGGTCCCGAGCCTCTTCGTGGCGTCCGACGACCGCGGCGACTGGAGTCCGCAGAATGCCGAGGATGCCGCCGCTGTGGCACCCGACGCCACAGCGGTGACGGTCGAGCGAGCTCGCACCCTGGTCCCGCTGGAGCAGCCTGAGGCCCTGGCCTCCCACCTCCGCCGGTTCTGGGACCGCCTCGCGTGAGCATGCGAAGCGGCGGCTCGGGTCCGAGGGTCAGGATTCGAGCCGCCGCTGTCGATCACGTGGTGAGGAGCCGGCCTCTCAGCAGAGAGACTTCGCGACTGCGTTCTTGGCCTGGCCCCCGCCGACGGCCTGAACGAGCTGCCCCACGTTCTCGAATCCCGGGACGCCGCCGCTGTTCACCGTCTTGTGCACCTGGCCGAAGCACGCCGAAGTGGACGGTGCTGCGTTGGCGCTGCCGGCGAAGCCGACCATGGCGAGAACGGCGATGGACCCCGTGGCGAGAATGCGCTTCATGAGACATCCCTTTCTGTTGGTGGGTGCGAGTCACCCATCAACACCTATTCCGCACGGGGGATGCGTCCGGATGCAGTCCGCCCGGACTTTTCTTCCGGGCGGCTCAACCGCTGACATGATGACGACCATGCAGGACGACGCGGACCGGCAGACCGAGACCCGCGCCCTGGTGGCCGAGCTCGGCACCGCCATGATCGCCACCGGACAGCCGGTGCAGGAGATCGAGGAGGAGCTCGCCGAGGTGAGCGTCCGCCTCGGATTCCCCGAGGTCCAGGCCGCCGTCGGACCGACCGGCCTCATGGTCAGCCTCACCCCGGGTGGCCCGTCGACCTTCCGCTCGGCCCCTCCCGGCCTGCGCCTGCACCAGTCGGCGAGCGTCCGTCTCATCCGCCACCAGCTCGTCACCGGCGTGCTGACCATCGCCGCCGCCCGCGCCGAGCTCGCCGCCACGGCCAAGCGCCCCGTCCAGCAGCCGGCCTGGCTCGTCGCCCTCGCCTGGCCCGTCCTCGCCGTCGGCATCGCCCTCATCCTGCAACCCGGCTGGGCCAACATCGCCGCGGCCGCGGCCTGCGCCCTCATCGTCCTCGCCCTCGTTCAGCTCGCCGAGCGCTACGAGGTCGTCAAGGCGCTGCTCCCGACCCTCGCCGCCTTCGCCGTGTCCCTCGCCGTCTTCGGCGCCGCCAACGCCGGGCTCCTCGAGGGCCCGCTGCGCACCGTCCTGCCACCGCTCGCCGTCCTGCTCCCCGGCGCGCTCGTCGTCAACGGCATGTCCGAGCTCGCCTCCGGGCACATGCAGGCCGGCTCGGCACGGCTGACCTACGGCCTCGCCCAGCTCGGCCTCTTCGCGCTCGGCCTGCTCATGGCCACCGCCCTGCTCCGCGTGCCGACGACGACACTCGTCAACCTCCGTGTCGACGAGATCGGCTGGGCCGGCGCCGTGGTCGGCCTCCTCCTCATCGGCGCGAGCATCTGCCTCATGGAGGGTGTCCCACTCCGCATGCAGGGTTGGGTCCTGCTCGTGCTCAGCCTCGCCTTCGGCGCCCAGGTCGCCGGGCAGGAGCTGGGCGGGGTCGCCCTCGGCGGCTTCCTCGGCGCCATCGCGGCCAGCCTCGGCGCGAGCGTCGTCGAGCTGCGCCGCCCGCAGCTGCCGCGCCTCGTCCTCTTCCTCCCCGCCTTCTGGCTGCTCGTCCCGGGCAGCCTCGGCCTCGTCGGCGTCACCGAGCTCGCCGCCGGACGCGAGTCGGCCACCGACGTCGCCCTCGGTCTGCTCGGCGTCGCCATCGCCATCTCGCTCGGCCTGCTCGTCGGCTCCTCCGTCGGCCGCGCCCTCCGCGGCCGGCTCGCGGCCCCCGTCGCACTCGTCGACCCCACCACGTGAACCGCGGCCACGGCATACGACGCCCACGGCATACGAGCCCCAGGGCGTACGGCTAGAGTCGGAGACGCAACACCCTGTCCTCTCGCCAGGACGGGGTGTTGCGCGTTGCCCGCCGGTGCGGACAGCGCCACCGGGGGTACGGAACGTAGGCTCTAGGGTCAACTGGCCCCAGACCAGCACGCCGAGGAGGCACCGTGTCTCAGACTTCATCCCGGATCAGGACCATCCTGCCGACGTCGAGTCGCACCGCGTTGGGCGCGACCGTCGCCACCGGTCTGCTGACCGCTCTTGCCCAGGCCCCCGAGCGCCTGAGCCGGCTGCTGCGCGACCGCTACCCCATGGTCGCCGTGACCGGCATGACCGGCGTGGGCAAGAGCCAGCTCGTCGACCGCCTCTCACGCCGCTCGACCGACGCCGCCGCCGCCGAGGTCGGCTCGGCCACGATGGAGCGCCGCACCCGCAAGGGCGCCAAGCTGCACGGCTTCCGCTTCCTCGTCGTCCCCGGCGACAACGCCGCCACCCGCCTCGCCGCCCTCGACGAGGTCTTCCACGACGAGCCGGTCGACGGCCTCATCCACGTCGTCGCGAACGGCTACGCCACCCCGCGCCGCGCCGGCGGCACGAGCGGCGTCGCCACCGCGAGCCGCGAGGAGCAGCTCGCCGCCGAGCTCGAGGACTGGACCATCACCTCGCACCGCATCGCCTCGCTGGCCGTCCGCCGCAGCAAGCCGATCTGGCTCATCATCGCCGTGACGAAGACCGACCTCTACCCCGACGACGTCGACGAGGCCGTTCACTACTACTCGCCCGGCAGCGGCACGCCGTTCGGCGACAAGGTCGACGCCCTGCGCGCCCTCGCCGGCGGCGCCAAGCTCTCCATCGACGTGCTCCCCGTCTCCAGCCAGGGCGGCGACCGCAAGTCGGCCCTCCCGGAGAAGCGAGCCGGCGCCATGGTGGACGCTCTCGCCACCCGCCTCGGCCAGCTCAGCGGCCACGCCTGACCCGGGGCGTCCCCGCCCGGGGCGTCGCCGCGGCGGCACCGACCCACGTCAGTAGCGGTCGGCCTCTCGCAGCGCCTTCGGCCGGCCGTCGGGGTCGTGGATCAGGTCGAGCGGCAGCGGCGCCCACGCCCGCTGACGGGCCGTGAGCTGCGGCATCGGCAGCAGGCGCAACCGCCCGGGCGGTCGCGCGCCGTACCTGCCGCCCGCGTGCCAGGCCTCGAGCTCTGCGGCACGGCTCGCATAGGCCTCGAACATCCCTGCCGGATCGAGGCAGTCGCCCATCGCCGCCTCGAGACCATGGTCGCCCACCGCCTTCAGCCGGTCGAGGTGCTCGGCGGCCAGCGTGAGCCGCAGGTCGCGGGCATACGCCTCGTCGAGCACGACGGCCGACAGCTCAGAGTCGTGCGTCCACGAGCGTCGGCTGAAGTTGTCCGAGCCGATGCCGGCCCACGTGTCGTCGATGACGCAGACCTTGGCGTGCACGTAGACGGGCACGCCGGCACGGTTCTCGAGGCCGTATGCCGCCACCCGGCCGGGAGCGACCGCCTTGAGCCGGGCGATCGCGCGGTCACGACCGAGCAGCTGCGGCACGCGGTTGACCCCGTCGAGGTCGGGGACGAGCGGGATGACGACGACGAGGTGCAGGCCCGGCTGCGTCCGCAGCTGCTCCTCGAAGACGCGAGCCACGTCGTGGCCCCAGAAGTACTGGTCCTCGACGTAGACGAGACGCTCCGCCCGCCGCACGGCCTTGGCGTAGCCGCGCGCCACGCTGCGCTCCCCGCCCCGGGCGAAGGGATAGTCGCGGCCGTGCCTGAGGTCGGGATAGGTCCGGAGGAGCTGCACCGTGTGGTCCCCGGCGGGCGGCGGAGGCGGCCACTGCTCGGGGAGCGGCGCCGACGAGCTGGCCAGGCCTCGGGCCTGGTCGGCCGCGCGTCGCCACGGAGCCCGCGTCAACGGCGTCGGGTCCTCCCACCGCTCCCGGAAGACCGTCTCGACGTCGTGGACCGCTGGCCCCTGGATCGCCGTCTGGACGTCGTGCCACGGCGGGTGCGCGCCGTACTCGTCGGCGAGGCGCTGGGGCTGCGGGTCACCCTCGTGCGTCGCGTCGTCCCGCCGGTTGTGCGCGAGGTCGATCCCGCCGACGAACGCCACGTCGCGGGTCGGGTCGTCACCGTGGCGGATGACGACGAACTTCTGGTGGTGCGATCCACCGGTGCGCACCCGCATGTCGAGCAGCACCCGGGCGCCCCGCTTCGCCAGCTGCTCCCCGAGGTGACGGTTCTCCGTGGCGAAGAAGCCGGTCTGGTCGAGGTGCGAGCGCCACACCAGCCCGTAGACGACGACGCCGCGCCGGTCCGCGCGGGAGAGCACCTCGACCACCTCGCTGCCGGGCTCGCCGGTCAGCCGTTCGTCGCCATCGCCCTGCCAGTCGGTGAAGAGCACGAGATCGCCCGGCCCCGTCGCCTCGAGTGCGTCGTGCAGCGCACGGAAGTACGTCGTGCCGTGGATGAGCGGACGCACGTGGTTGCCCTCGGACCACGCCCGGTCACCGTGCAGCGCGTCGACCCGGGTCGTCGGGTTGCCGCGCTCGGCCCGGGTCAGCAACCAGTCAGCAGGCTCGACCATGCGTCGAGCATGCCCCATCCGCGACGGCAGCGAGCGCTCCCGACGGCACACGCGTCCGTCGATCGCGTATGCCGTGAGCCGGGGTCAGCGGGTCAGCTCGGCCTCCTGCCCCAGCCGCTCGAGCTTCATCGGGTTGCGCATCGCGTAGACGTGCGTGATCCGGCCGTCCTCGACGTCCACGCTGACGACCGTCGTCCCGAAGGCCGGCAGGTCGATCCGCACCGCGCGCCCGCCGTTGAGCGACAGGGTCGCGATCTGCGCACCGTCGCTGACGCGGGGGAAGGCCGACAGGAAGTTCGCCACCTTCTTGGCTCCGATGACCGGATGCCGGGCGGCCTGCGCCAGCCCGCCGCCGTCGGCGACGAGGACGACGTCCGGGGCGAGCACGTCCATGAGCGCCTGCACGTCACCGGTCGTCACCGCGGCCATGAAGCGCTCGAGCACCTGCTCCTGCTCCGACCGGTCGACGGCCACCCGGGGACGACGGGCCGCCACGTGCTCGCGGGCGCGGTGGGCCACCTGGCGCACCGCCGCCGTCCCCTTGCCCACGGCCTCGGCGATCTCGTCGTAAGGCACGTCGAAGACCTCGCGCAGCACGAAGACCGCCCGCTCGGTCGGGGTCAGCGTCTCGAGCACCGTGAGCATCGCGATCGACACGCTCTCGGCGAGCTCGACGTCCTCGGCGACGTCCGGACTCGTGAGCAGCGGCTCGGGCAGCCACTCGCCGACGTAGTCCTCGCGCCGGCGGGCGAGCGTCCGCAGCCGGTTGAGCGCCTGCCGGGTGACGATGCGCACGAGGTAGGCCCGCGGGTCGCGCACGACGGCGCGCGCGTCGTCACCGAGGTCGGCCCACCGCAGCCACGTCTCCTGCACGACGTCCTCGGCGTCAGCTGCCGACCCGAGCATCTCGTAGGCCACCGTGAAGAGCAGGCTGCGGTGGTCGAGGAACGAGTCCCGGCTCATGCCGTCGAGCGTACGGCGGTGCGCTCGGCCATCGGCCCCAGACCGCACGCCGACGCGAAGCCCTCCGACTCGATCCCGAGGGCGACGTTCGAGCGCGTCGTGAGGTTGGCGTAGCCGATGACCGTCGTCAGCTCGACGACCCCGGCGTTGCCGAGCTGCCCCTCGAGGCTCTCGACCATCTCGTCGGTGACGGTGGGTGGCGTCTGGCTCATCGCCTCGGCGTACGCCATGACCTCCCGCTCGAGCGGCGTGAAGACGTCGGACTCGCGCCAGCGCGGGATCTCCCGCGCCCGCTCGACGTCGAGGCCGTGGTTCTTGGCCATGAAGTAGTTGAAGTCGAGGCACCACGTGCAGCCGACAAGCGACGCCACGGCCATGTGAGCGAAGGACTTGAGGCCCTCGTCGCACGCGTCCCACTTCTGCAGCTGCTGCCCGAAGCGCATGCCGGCCTTGAGCGCCGGGACGTGGTGCCATATGACACCGAGCGACTCGGGCACCTGGCCGAACATCCTGCGGCTGAAGACCTTCACGACAGCGCCGTACGCGCCGGTGATCGGCTTCGGCTGGATCCTGGTGGTCATGGTTCCTCCTCGGGGGAACGTCGGGGTTGCGTCGACATGAAGACACCGGCCGCGCCCCGGATGTGACATCCCGCCGCCACGCGATCGAGAACGCCGGGCCGCAGCGCCCGCTCCCGGGCCGCCTCCGTGGAAAACTCGGAGGGATGCAGACCGGTGACTTCGAGCTGACGACGGACGAGCTCCGCGCCGTGGTGGCGTATGCCGTGTCGTGCGCCGAGCCCTCCCTCCTCCTCTTCGAGCGGGCTGAGCCCGACGACCCGCGCCCGGCGGCCGCGCTCGACGCAGCGCGCGCGTTCGTCGACGGCGCTCCGCGCTCGCGCCTCCAGAGGACGGCCGCCACCGACGCCCACCGTGCCGCGAAGGAGGCGTCGACCGAGCCCGCCCGGCACGCGGCAACCGCTGCGGGCGACGCCTCCGCGGCGGCATACCTCCACCCGCTGGCCAAGGCGACGCAGGTGCGCCACATCCTCGGGGCGGCGGCCCACGCCGCCCGGGCGGCCGAGCTCGCCCGGGGCGATGACCCCGTCGTCGCGGAGTACGTCGTGACGGCTGCCGCGAAGCGGGCCACGCCCGGGCTGCTCGACGTGCTCGGTCGCTACCCGCGAGCGCCGCACGGGCGCACCCGGGTCGCCGCCCTCATGACCCGGCTCGACAGCCTGCTCCGCGACCCGCCGCCCACGCCCCGCGTCGTCGACGACCCGGGCCCCTTCTTCCACGGGACGCGAGCCGACGTCGCCGTCGGCGAGCTGCTCACCCCGGGGTGGCGCTCCAACTACGGCTCGGGCCGGCAGTCGAAGCACATCTACCTCACGGCCAGCCGCGAGGGCGCACCGCTCGCCGCCGAGCTGGCCAGCGGCGACGGGCCGCCGCGCGTCTACCGGGTCGAGCCCGTCGGCACGATCGAGGACGACCCGAACGTCACCGACAAGCGCTTCCCCGGCAATCCGACCCGCTCCTATCGCACGACGGAGCCGCTGCGCGTCGTCGAGGAGATCCTCGGCTGGGAGCCTCCGCCGGCGGCGATGGTCGAGCACATCCGCTCCCGGATGGGCGAGCTCGCCGAGCTCGGCATCGAGGCCATGGACGACTAGGGACCGACCGAGGAGGGGACGATGACGGACTACGAGGTCAAGGCGCTGACACCCGAGACGTGGGACGCGTACGCCGCGATGATCGAGCGGCACGGTGGCGTCTTCGGTGGTTGCTGGTGCACGTGGTTCCACACGATGAGCTGGGAGAAGGAGCGCGAGTACGAGGCGAACCGGGACCTCAAGAAGCGCCTCGTCGAGGAGGGCCGGGCGCACGCCGCCCTCGCCTTCGACCGAGACGAGACCGTGGCCTGGGCTCAGTTCGGCTCTCCCGCAGAGCTGCCCAACATCTACCACCGCAAGCAGTACGAGGAGGAGCTCGACCTCCTGCCCGACTACCGGATCACGTGCATCTTCGTCGACAAGCGCCACCGCCGGAAGCACCTGTCGGACCTCGTGCTGCGAGGCGTCCTCGACCTCGTGGCCGCGTCCGGTGGCGGGGTCGTCGAGGGCTATCCGCACGACAACGACGGCAAGAAGAAGTCGGTCCTCTACGACGGGACCCGGGCCCTCTACGAGCGGGCCGGCTTCGACTACGTCCGGGCCAAGGGCCAGGGCAACTGCGTCATGCGCCGGATCGTGCCGTGACGGCGATCTTGCCGCGGACCCGGCCGGCCTCGAGGTGCCTCATCGCGTCGACCGTCTCGGCCAGGGGGTAGGCCCGCTCGAGGCTCGGCACGACCTGGCCCGACTCGAGGAGCGCGGCCAACCGCACGTAGTCGGCGCCCCGCTCCTGCGCGATGACGCTCGTCAGGCGCTGACCGCTGAAGGCCGACGACAGCCGCGCCCGGAGCTGTCGGCCCATCGTGCCGCCCGTCCAGTCGCCGCCGCCCTCGCCACCGACGAGCACGAGGGTGCCCCTCGGGGTGAGCGCGCGCCGCAGCCGGGAGAGCTCGGACAGGCCGGCGATGTCGATGATGAGGTCGTAGTGGCGCGTCCCGTCCGCGACGTCGTCGACGGCGTAGTCGAGCACGTGGTCGGCACCCAGGGCACGGACGAGGTCGGCCTTGGCCGCGCTGGCCACCCCGGTGACCTCGGCGCCGGCCGCCTTCGCGAGCTGAACGGCATACGACCCGACGCCGCCGGAGGCGCCGATGACGAGCACCTTCTGCCCCGCGGCCACCCGGCCCGCGTCGACGACGGCCTGCAGGGCGGTGCCCCCGGAGATGGGGACCACCGCGGCCTGCTCCCACGTCACGGTGGCCGGGCGGTGAGCGAGCTTGTCCTCGCGGGCGACCGCGTACTCGGCGACCGAGCCGGGGGCGACGCCGAAGACCCGGTCCCCGACGGCGAACGTCGTCACCTCGGAGCCGACCTCGACGACGACGCCGGCGACGTCGCGGCCGATGACGGGCTGCTTCGGCGACCGGAGGCCGAAGACGAGGCGCAGCAGCCGCGGCTTGCCCTGCATGAGGTGCCACGTGCCGCGGTCGAGACCGGCGGCGCGGACCTCGACGAGCACCTCGCGCGGCCCGATGACGGGACGGGCGACCTCGGCGACGCGCAGGACGTCGGACGTGCCGTAGCCGTCCTGGACGACGGCCTGCATCGTGCCCGCGACCCGGTGCGACTGACCTGACCCGCTCCCACCGATGACGGTGGCCGGTTGGTCCTTCATGACTGCTTCTCCCTCGTCTGCGGCGCGTCGGTCGCGTCGTACTTAGTACGAACACGGTAGCGTACTTAGTACGACGCTGGCTAGGGCCAGCGCCACGAGCGACGAGAGGCACGACGTGACGACGAGCAGAGGCGGCAGCCCCGCGCCCGCGACCCGCGCGCCGCTCAGCCGGGACCGGGTGCTCGACGGGGCCATGCGCGTCGCCGACGACGGCGGGCTCGGCTCGCTGACGATCCGTGCCGTCGCCGAGCAGCTCGGCACGAAGCCGATGTCGATCTACCACTACGTCGGCGGCAAGGACGAGATCATCGACGGCATCGTCGACCGCGTCTTCGGCGAGATGGATCTGCCTGCCACTGAAGGGGACTGGCGCGCGGAGATGCACCGCCGCTGCGCGTCCGCGCGCGCGGTCCTGCGCCGCCACCCGTGGGCCATCCCGCTGCTCCAGTCACGCACGAGACCGGGGCCGGCGACCCTGCGTCACCTCGACGCCGTCATCGGCTGCCTCCGCGGCGCCGGTTTCTCGCTCGCGCTGACGGCACACGCGTACGCCCTCATCGACTCCTACGTCTACGGCTTCGCCATGTCCGAGGCCTCGTTGCCGATCAACGGCCCGGAGACCGTGGGCGAGGTGGCCGAGTCGATGATGCTGGAGTACCTCGCCGCCGACTACCCCAACCTGCTCGAGTTCACGACCGGCCACGTCCTGCTGCCGGGCTACGACTTCGGCCTCGAGTTCGACTACGGCCTCGACCTCGTCCTCGACGCGCTCGAGGCGCGAGTGAGCCGCGGCGCGCCGTCGTAGACGGTCACACCGCCACGCTGCCCCAGTGCCTCAGGCTCGGAGGACCCTCTCCATCGCCTTGCCCTTGGCGAGCTCGTCGACGAGCTTGTCGAGGTAGCGGATCTTCTGCATGAGCGGGTCCTCGACCTCCTCGACGCGGATGCCGCAGACCGTGCCGGTGATCGCGGACGCCTTCGGGTTGAGGTGCGCCTGGTCGAAGAAGCCCTCGAAGGTCGTCTCGGCGGCCAGGTGCTGGTCGAGCTCCTCGTCGTCGAAGCCGGTGAGCCACTCGATGACCTCGTCGAGCTCGGCCTTGGTGCGGCCCTTGCGCTCGAGCTTCTTCACGTAGAGGGGGTAGACGGACCCGACGGACGTCGTGAAGATGCGGTGCTCCATGCGTCGAGCGTAGCGATGCCCGCTGACGCCGGACCACGCGTGGGACGGGGAAGAAGCACGCGGCATACGGACGCCTTTCGTCCGGGAGACGTCATAGCGTTCTCGCCATGGCCATCGCTCGCTATCCCAGCTTCGTCATCGACTGCCCCGACGCGGAGGCACTCGCCACCTTCTACGGCACCCTGCTCGGCTGGACGGTCAAGGCGTCCGACGGGTGGGGCGAGATCCGCGACACGGAGACGGGCCAGTGCATCTGCTTCCAGCAGGTCGAGGACTTCAGCTCGCCCCAGTGGCCCGGCCAGGTCGTGCCGCAGCAGATGCACCTCGACGTCATGGTCGAGGACCTCGACGCGGCCGAGCCGGAGGTGTTCGCGCTTGGTGCGACCAAGCACGACAACCAGCCGGGCACGTCGTTCCGCGTCTTCCTCGACCCCGCCGGCCACCCCTTCTGCCTCTGCGTCGACTGACCCGTCGGCTGACCCGTCGACCGCCGCGTCGACGGACGCCTCAGCTGCCAGCGACGGCGCTCGGGCAGCTCAGCCGACGAGGTGCTCGAGGGCGAGCTGGTTGAGCCGGACGAAGCCGTAGTCGCGCTCGGCGGCCTTCTCGGCGTCGAAGCCGTCGTCGGTCGCGAGGAAGTCCTCGAGCGACTCGCCGGCACCCAGGGTGGGCTCGGCGAGGTCGAGCACGCCGGCATACGCCCACGCCTCGGCGGTGCGCGGGTCGGCGCGGAAGGCGGCGGCCTTGTCGGCGAACAGGAGGTACATCGCCATGCACGCCTTGGCCGACTCCCACACCCCGTCCATGTACTCGGTGCGCGACGGCTTGTAGTCGAAGTGCCGCGGGCCGGTGTAGCGCGGCACGTCGGGCACGCCCGGGAAACCGTTCTCGAGGAGGTCGACGGTGAAGAAGGCCGAGACGAGGTCGCCGTGGCCGAAGACGAGGTCCTGGTCGTACTTGATGCCGCGCTGGCCGTTGAGATCGATGTGGAAGAGCTTGTCGCTCCACAGCGCCTGACCGAGCGCGTGCGTGTAGTTGAGACCCGCCATCTGCTCGTGTCCCGTCTCGGGGTTGAGGCCGACGATGTCACCGTGGTCGAGCTCGGCGATGAGGGCCAGAGCGTGCCCGACGGTCGGCAGGAAGATGTCGCCGCGCGGCTCGTTCGGCTTGGGCTCCAAGGCGATCCGCAGGTCGTAGCCCTGGGACTTGATGTAGCCGGCGACGGTGTCGAGGCCCTCCTTGTAGCGGTCGAAGGCGGCGTGGAGGTCCTTCGACCCGTCGTACTCACTGCCCTCGCGACCGCCCCACATCACGAACGTCGAGGCCCCCATCTCCGCAGCGAGGTCGACGGCCCGGAGCACCTTGCGCAGACCGAAGCGGCGGACGCCGCGGTCGTTCGCCGTCAGGCCGCCGTCCTTGAAGACGGGGTGGCTGAACGTGTTCGTCGTGACCATCTCGATGGTGAGGCCGGCGCGGTCGGTCGCGTCCTTGAGCTGGCCGGTGATGCGGGCGCGGGTCGCGTCGTCGGCGTCGAAGGGGAAGACGTCGTTGTCGTGGAAGGTGATGCCCCACGCGCCGAGCTCGGCGAGCTTGTCGGAGTACTCCCACGGGTCGAGGACGGGTCGCGTCGGACCGCCGAAGGGGTCGGTGCCGGTCCAGCCGACGGTCCACAGGCCGAAAGAGAACTTGTCGTCGGGGGTGGGCTGGCGCGTCATTGCGACTCCTCGAGGGGATTAGTTTTGTCACGCAACTTACGTCGTGGACCGGCTAGGGTCAAGGCATGGCCAACCTGCGCCAGGCGAGCCTGCGCCACGCGAACCTCGCCCTCGTCGCGCGCACCGTCCTCGCCGCCGACTCCCCACCGTCGCGCGCCGACGTCGCGGCCGCGACCTCGCTCACCCGCTCGACGGTCTCGCGCCTCGTCGACGAGCTCGTCGCCGGCGGCATCCTCGAGGAGGTCGAGTCGGTCGTCGGCGGGCCGGGACGCCCGGGTCGTCCGGCCACCCCCCTGCGGGCGTCGACCGGTCGCTTCGCCGCGCTCGGCCTCCAGGTCGGCGTCGGCCACCTCGCGGTACGCCTCGTCGACCTGACGGGGGCGGTGCTCGCCGAGCGGCTCCTGACCGCAGACCTCGCAGGCTCACGCCCCGGGAGCACATTGCGTCGTCTGAGGACGATGGCCGGCCGGGTCCTCGAGAGCGCTCCCCTCGGCTGCCACGTCGTCGGCGCCGGCCTGGCGCTGCCCGGCATCGTCGACGTCGAGGCCGGTCGTCTGCTCAGCGCCCCCAACCTCGGCTGGGAGGGCATCGCCCCCGGTGCCGCGCTCGAGGCCGCCCTCGGAGGCCTGCCCGTGCGCATCGGCAACGAGGCCGACCTCGCCGCGCACGCGTACGCCCATCCGGCGCCCGGGCACGACAGCCAGCCCCAGGACTTCGTCTACCTCAGCGGTGAGGTGGGCATCGGCGGAGCGGTCGTCGTCGACGGCGAGGTCATGACCGGCCGCCACGGCTGGGCCGGGGAGATCGGCCACGTCTGCGTCGACCCCGACGGACCCCCCTGCCGCTGTGGCTCCACCGGCTGCCTCGAGCAGTATGCCGGCCGGCTCGCCATGCTCGACGCCGCGGGACTCGACGCGTCCACCACGCCGTCCGAGCTGGCGGCCCGGGCCCGAGACGGCGACGAGAAGGCGCAGTTGGCCACCCGATCGGCAGCCCGGGCTCTCGGCGTCGCCCTCGCGGGCGTCGTCAACGTCCTCGACATCCCCACCGTCGTCCTCGGCGGACACCTCGCGCAGGTGGGTGACCTGCTCACCCCGGAAGTCGAGGAGATCCTCGGCAGGCGGGTGCTGTCAGGGCGCTGGGTCAGCCCTCGGGTCGTCATCGCGTCGGACGACCCGGCGCCCGGAGCCACGGGGGCCGCCCTGCTCGCCCTGGACGAGCTCGTCCGAGATCCCGCCGGGGTGCTCGGACACTGAGAAGAGCGCCTTTCCGTCGGGAAAGGCGCTCTGGTGGCGTGAATGGACGCAGAAATGCGACAACCCCGCCAACAGTGTTGGCGGGGTTGTCGTGAATGGTTGTCCGGCTGCGTCCTACTCTCCCACACCGTCACCAGTGCAGTACCATCGGCGCTGAAGGGCTTAGCTTCCGGGTTCGGAATGGAGCCGGGCGTTTCCCCTTCGCTATGACAGCCGAAACTCTATGGAGATATCAATTCAGTGGGTGGTGTTCCCGTTTGTATCTCGGGAACCGCACAGTGGACGCGTAGCATCTTTGTAAGTCAAGTTATCGGCTTATTAGTACCGGTCAGCTCCACACATTGCTGTGCTTCCACATCCGGCCTATCAACCCAGTAGTCTAGCTGGGAGCCTCTCGCCCTCGCGGGCCTGGAAACCTCATCTTGAAACGTGCTTCCCGCTTAGATGCTTTCAGCGGTTATCACTTCCGAACGTAGCTAATCAGCGAGCG